>NZ_AZFA01000001.1 GCF_001434295.1 Companilactobacillus versmoldensis DSM 14857 = KCTC 3814
TACCAGAAAGTTTAGACCCGTGAGTTTGCGATTTTTGTATATAAATGATTAATATTTTAAAAATGGAGTGTTTATGTTTTAATATTAAACTATAATTAGATTATTATTAAAAGATTCTCTCAGAGGAGGTACTAATTTGGATTATCAAGGACAAGAAAGCTCGGTACTACAAGGACGCAGTTTCTTAAAAGAAAAGGACTTCACACCCGCAGAATTCCAATATTTTATTGATCTCGGATTGCATTTGAAGGCACTCAAGAAGCAAAATATTCCACATCATTATCTAGAAGGGAAAAATATTGCTTTATTATTTGAAAAGACTTCAACCAGAACTCGATCCGCATTTACCACAGCTGCCATCGATCTCGGCGCTCATCCAGAATTTCTGGGAAAAGATGACATTCAGCTCAACAAGAAAGAAAGTGTTGAGGATACTGCAAAAGTTTTAGGTAGCATGTTTGACGGTATCGAATTCCGTGGTTTTAAACAACAAACTGTTGAAGATTTAGCAAAGTATTCCGGAGTACCAGTTTGGAATGGACTGACAGATGAATGGCATCCAACACAAATGGTCGCCGATTTTATGACAGTCAAAGAGACCTTTGGAAAGTTAAAGGGGATCACCCTGACTTTCGTCGGTGATGGTCGAAATAATATGGCCAATAGCTTTCTTGTTTCAGGCGCCATGCTTGGCGTTAATATCCATATTGTCGCTCCAAAAGAATTGCATCCAAGTCAAGATATCGTTGATTTAGCCAAAAATTATGCCCAGGATTCTGGCAGCCAGATTGTCATCACTGATGATATTGATGAAGGAGTTAAGGGGTCAAACGTGATTTACACCGATGTTTGGGTCTCAATGGGTGAAGAGGACCAATGGGATGAAAGAATCAAGCTCTTAAAACCATATCAAGTCAATATGGATCTCTTGAAAAAGACCAAAACACCTGATGAGCAATTGATATTTATGCACTGTTTACCAGCATTCCATGACGTAACTACTGATTATGCCAAAAACATTAAAGCTAAATATGGGTTGACCGAAATGGAAGTTACCGATGAAGTGTTTAGAAGTAAATACGCTCGCCAGTTCGAAGAAGCCGAAAATAGGCAACATTCTATCAAAGCAATTATGGCAGCAACTTTGGGACATTTGTTTATCCCTAAAGTCTAACTATTAAAAAGGTTGAGTCGCGGTCGTTGATGTGCTAATATTTTAATGCAGAAAAGAAGGATTAATTAGTCGGTTATTTTCAAGCGAGATCAGATTTGGTGAGAGCTGGTCAAATTAATGTCTAAGTCGCACCTTCTCGACAATTAAATATTTATTAATGAGTGGATCTTAATCAACTAGAGTGGTACCGCGGGAAAATCTCGTCTCTTTCGATATGTATTTTTATATGTATTGGAAGAGCTTTTTTTATTAGGAGGAAAAATATGGATTCAAAACAGTTAACAGTTCAGGCATTACAAAAAGTTTTGCCTGATGATATTAGTGAAGAACAAATTACTAATTTGATTGAAAAGCCAAAATCTTCAGACTTAGGTGATTATGCTTTTCCAACCTTTATCTTGGCTAAGTCATTGCACAAAGCACCTAACATGATTGCTGAAGATCTAGTTGGCCAAATCGATCAAGATGGTTTCGAAAAAGTCGTTAATACTGGTGCTTATGTAAACTTCTTCCTCGATAAAGGAAACTTTTCAAATAATATTTTGCACACTGTATTATCTGAAAAAGAAAACTATGGTAATGCCGATGAAGGCAAGGGCGGCAATGTACCAATCGATATGTCATCACCTAACATTGCTAAACCAATGTCGATGGGCCACCTACGTTCAACTGTGATTGGTAATTCGATTGCTAAGATCATTACTAAATTAGGTTACAAGCCAATCAAGATCAATCACTTGGGTGACTGGGGAACACAATTTGGTAAGTTGATCGTCGGGTACAAGAAATGGGGTTCACAAGCTGAAGTTGAAGCTGACCCTATCAATAATTTATTGAAGTACTATGTTCGTTTCCACAAGGAAGCCGAAACACAACCAGAACTTGATGACGAAGCTCGTGCATGGTTCAAGAAGATGGAGGATGGTGACCAAGAAGCCCTCAATCTTTGGACATGGTTCCGAAAACTTTCACTAGCTGAATTCCAAAAAGTTTATGATCGTTTGGATGTAACTTTTGACTCATACAATGGTGAAGCATTCTATAACGATAAAATGGATGATGTTATCAAAACCATTCAAGATAAAGGCTTGCTAGAAGAAAGTCGTGGCGCTGAAATCGTTGACTTGTCTGAACTTGATTTATCACCAGCTCTGATCAGAAAGACTGATGGTGCTACACTTTATATCACTCGTGATTTAGCCGCAGCTATTTATCGTAAAAATACCTATCACTTTGTTAAATCACTATACGTTGTTGGTAGTGAACAAAGTGAACACTTTAAGAAATTAAAAGCAGTTTTAAAGAAAATGGGCTACGATTGGTCCGATGATATCCATCATATCGACTTCGGTTTGATCACTAACGGTGGTAAGAAATTATCTACTCGTAAGGGTCGAGTTATTTTATTAGAGAACGTCCTCAACGACGCCGTCGATTTAGCTAAGAAACAAATCGAAGAGAAGAACCCCGATTTAAAGAACAAAGACGAAGTTGCCGAAGCAGTTGGTGTTGGCGCTGTTGTCTTCCATGATTTGAAAAATGAAAGACGTGACAATTTCGACTTTAACTTGGAAGAAGTTGTTCGTTTCGAAGGGGAAACAGGACCTTACGTTCAATACACTAATGCTAGAGCTTTAAGTATTTTGAGAAAAGCTAAGACAGATGATTATCAAAATGCTGATGACCTTTCACTTGATGACAGCGAAGCCTGGGATACGATCAAATTATTGCAACAATTCCCAGAAATCGTTGATCGTGCTGGTCAAAAGTATGAACCATCCGTAGTTGCTAAGTATGCATTGAAACTTGCAAAGAGTTTCAACCAATATTATGCTCATAGTAAGATTTTGACTGAGGATGATGGCTTGAATGCACGATTAGGATTAGTAAAATCAGTATCGATCATCTTGCAAATGTCACTTGGTCTATTAGGTGTTAGAGCACCAGAGGAAATGTAGTAGGTGGAAAAATTTGGATTGGAAACTTTTTAGGGAACTTTCTGATGTAAAATCAACTTTGTTAGACTTATGTCTATTCATATTGGTCGTAAGCTATTCTTTTACAAAATTTATGACATTTGATTTTGTCAGTGGTTTATTAGGATTGTTAGCCGTGGTGATTTTTCATATCATCATCAATTTTCACAACAATTCCAACATTTATCGGACAGGAAGTTCGAAAAATTTTCGGAAAAAAATCAACCAGCTGAATATTAATCGGGAGAATCTCTCCTATACCAAGAGAATGGTCTATATACTGATCATTATTCCTTTAGCAATCACAGCTTATTTGGTTTACAGTACCGGTTGGTTCGTCTTAGTGGTAGCTATTTTAGGGCTACTTTTAGGGTTCTTGTACACCTCTGGGCCGAAACCATTTTATAAAACAGTTATTGGTGAAGGAATCATGGCTGTGATAACTACAGTCGTGATTCCAGTAGCTTTTATTTACTTAGGAATTGAAAATTCCGGGAAATTGGATTCAAGTACGATCATCGATGTCATCGTGATCTGTCTACCAAATACATTTGCCATTTTCTCTAGTATCTTAGCTGCAAATTTGACTGAGTTAGAGGAAAGAGATCCCGAGGCCGATACACTGGTTGAAAGAATCGGCCAACATAATACGCTAAATTTATTCCGTGCCAGTTGGGCCTTAGCATTCCTATTAGTCCCGATCTTAACGATCATGCAGGTTATCCCGTATGTCGTTGATATCTTGATTTTGTTTTATCCGAGCCTTTGGGACAACTTCCGACCATTTCTTAAAAAGCCGACAGTCAATAATCTTCAATCAGTCTTGCAAGCAACTAATAGACTGTCAGTTACCTACGTTGGACTATTAGCACTGGGAGCAATAATCACAGTAATAATCAGTCTAATCAAATAAATTATCAAAAATAGGCAAATCCAGCCCACGTTGGATTTGCCTATTATTATGTCAAGTTGTGATCTTGAATGAACTGTCTCATTTCTGCAGTCGGAGAAATTTCGACAATTTTAGTTTTATTACTAAATGGGATTTGATATTGTAGTTTATAAGCTGTCAACATCATATTTCCTGATGGAATTGCTGAATTGTATAACTCATCGTTGACGATGGGCCAGTTACTGGCAGCTAAGTGGACCCGGATCTGGTGCGTCCTACCAGTGTGAAGATTTAATTTTAAGAGTGCAAATCGATTACTTTTTTTTAATACTTTATAATCGGTTTGAGCTGGATCACCAGTAGCGATGACCTCCCGTTTGCGCTTGTCAGTCTGATCTCGACCAATTGGTAAATCGATTGTTCCCTGATCACCGATTGGTTTGTTTAAGTCAACAATGGCCAAGTATTGACGCTGTAGGATTTTTTTAGTTAATTGCCGATTCAAGATAGGAACTAGGTAAGGAGTTTTAGCTATTAAAACTAGTCCAGTGGTCAACATATCGATTCGATGGACCATGTATGGTTTATTGGGTGATAAATAAGCTTGAACGTCATTGAATAATGAATCATTTTCAGTTGCTAGATTAGGATGCGTCTTGATATTGGCAGCTTTGTTAACGACAAGGATGTCATTATCTTCATAGGCGATATCGATTTTGCGATGGCCAGGTAGATAGATTTGGTCTGCCGAACGTGGGGGAAAATCAAAAATCAAGGTAATCTCATCGTTGTCATGGACGGTCTCATTAAAAGAGTGATAAGTCCCATTGATCAAAACATCTTGTTTAATGCGTAAATAGTGCTGCCATTTTTTGGGTATTAGCCACTTTTGCAATAATTGCCGGACTGTTAAATCAGCTGTATCGGTAGGATGGTAAATGATTTTTCGTTGATAAATAATAATTTCACTCCTTAAAGATTCTTTGGAAATAGGGAAATAGTCAGAGATTATGGTAAAATTTGTTCTTACAGAGGTAAACGTATTATGAATAATAATCGAGGATTTTGGGATTGGCTGAAGCCAAAACTAAAAGTTGCTTGGTCATACATTAAAAGGTATTGGAAAAGGTTTCAAATTACCCGTTGGTTGATTTTACTGATTCTGACATTTGTTTTAGTACTAAGTGGATTTTGGACTTATAAAGCTAAAACCTCAAATATTGAGAATTTACAAGCATCATTACAAACAAAAACAGTTGTAATGGATAAAGATGGTAACAATGCCGGAGCACTGTATTCTCGCAAGGGAACTTATGTCAAGCTGGATAAGATATCTCCAAATATCCAAAATGCAGTTATTTCTACTGAAGACCGAACTTTTTGGACTAATCCCGGATTTAGTATCAAAGGATACGCGAGAGCTGCATTAGGATATTTGCTCCATCGTGGCATCAGTGGTGGTAGTACCTTGACGCAACAGTTGGCCAAAAATGCTTTACTGACTCAGAAACAGACCTTATCCAGAAAAGGTGAAGAGCTATTTCTGTCGATCGAGATAAATAAAGTATATTCGAAAAAATCGATTTTGACGATGTATCTTAATAATGCTTATTTTGGCAACGGTGTTTGGGGCGTTCAAGATGCTTCTAAAAAATACTTTGATAAGGATGCTAGCAAATTAGATCCCGGCGAGGCTGCGGTGATTGCTGGGATCCTGAAAAACCCAAATGGCTATAATCCAATCGATAATATGGATAATGCCAAGGCACGGCGAAATGTTGTTCTTGGATTGATGGTCGATAATAACAACTTAAGCGAGCAAAAGGCTAAATACTATGAATCGAGTAATATTGATCTGAGTGATGGCTATTCGGAGTCTAGTTCTTACAAATATCCGTACTTCTTTGATGCTGTTATTGATGAAGCAGTCAACAAATATGGTTTGAAGGAAGACGATATTTTGAATGACGGTTATAAAATCTACACAACGTTGGATCAAAATATGCAAAGTTCAATGGAAAAATCGTTTGATAACAATTACTTGTTCCCAAGTAATTCAAGTGACGGCAAAGAAGTTCAAGGAGCTTCGATTTCTGTTGACCCTAATAATGGTGGTGTCCTAGCAGTAGTTGGTGGACGTGGTGAACATACCTTTAGAGGTTTCAATCGGGCTACACAAATGAAACGTCAACCAGGCTCGACCATCAAACCACTGGCTGTTTATACACCAGCAATTCAAAATGGCTACAGTTATGATTCAGAATTACCAGACCAAGTCACAAGCTTTGGTAAGAATAAGTACACTCCAACTAATGCTGATGGCCTTTATCAGGATAAATTACCAATGTATAAGGCCTTGGCTCAAAGTGAGAACGTTCCAGCGGTTGCCTTACTTGACAAAATTGGCGTTAAAAAGGGTGTCTCTTCAGTTGAAAACTTTGGGATCAAGGTCAATAAGAAAGATCAAAACTTAGCTTTGGCCTTAGGTGGTCTTTCAACAGGTGTATCACCTTTACAAATGGCTAAAGCATATACGGCTTTTGCTAACGATGGTAAATTGGCCGATACTCACTTTATTACTAAGATCGTCGATGCAAACGGAACGGTCATCGTTGATAATTCTAACAATTCTACTAAACAGATCATTAACAAAGATACTGCTAAAGAAATGACTAGTATGATGTTAGGAGTTTATAACGAAGGTACCGGTAAGAATGGGAAACCTTCCGGTTATAAGATAGCTGGTAAGACTGGTAGTACTGAAGTTCCACGTTCTTATGGAGCCAACGGTACTAAGGATCAATGGATGATCGGCTATACTCCCGACGTTGTGACGGCTAGTTGGATAGGTTTCGACGATACTAATTCGACCCATTTCATTCAAGGTTCTGATGAAAGTGCGATTGCACCATTATTTAAGAATGAAATGTCCAACATTTTGCCGTATACTAATGGAACATCGTTCAATACGAAGGACGCTGCTGAAATTGCCAGTGAAAATGACGATGATAACAGCAGTGACGACAATGATTTCTTTAAATCATTCGAAGATGGCGTAAACGGTGTAAAAGATAAAGCCAGTGAATGGTATAATGAAATCAAGAATTTCTTTAATTAATTAGGAGGACTATATGAACATTTATGACAGTGCCAACAAATTGGAACAAGATCTAAGAGCTTCAACTGAGGTATCAGATTTGAAGTTGGCTTTTGAGGCTGTTAAGGCTAATGACTTAGCATACAAACTTTTTGACAAGGTTCAAAATGAACAATTTGCCCTTCAACAAAAACAAATGCAGGGTCAAGAGATCACTGATGATGATGTTGAACAAATGCACAAATTGACTGACCAATTACAAAACTTCCAAGAAATCACTAACTTGATGGAAAAAGAAAAGAAAGTTGATTCAATGATGCAAGAATTGAACAAAATCATCTCAAAGCCTATCGCAGAAATTTATCAATGCTAATTTAATCCATTTTGGACTGGGCTAACAATTAGCCCGGTCTTTTTTTATAGGAGGAACAATGAAATTTATTCATGCAGCAGATTTACATTTAGATACTCCTTTTGCCAATATCAAAAATTTTTCTAAGCAGCTGCAAAATGATCTTAGACGTTCAACGTATACTGCGGCAACCAAAGTTTTTGATACAGCTATCAAAGAAAAAGTTGATTTTGTTATTTTGGCTGGTGATACTTATGACAATACTGATCGTTCTTTGAATGCCCAGGATTTCCTCAAAAATCAATTCCTGCACCTCAAAGAAAATGACATCAAAGTCTATTTGATCTATGGGAATCATGACTATTATCGCAACGATTTTTCAACGATCGATTTTCCAGAAAACGTCTTTATCTTTCATGATCAGCCTGAAACGTTTGAATTGACCACTCATGATGGTAAAAAAGTAGGCTTGACTGGTTTCAGTTATTATCAACGACATATTGATCAACAGGTGATTAACGATTATCCTATACGTGGAAATTTTGATTATCAGATCGGAATCCTCCACGGAGGGATTGGCGACAACAATTATGCACCGTTCACTGTGCCAGAACTAATCGCCAAAGGTTACGATTATTGGGCATTAGGACATATTCACAAACGTCAGATATTAAATCAAAATCCCTACGTAATTTATCCAGGAGATACACAAGGGCGTAATCCCAACGAGACTGGTCAAAAAGGCTTTTATTTAGTGACCGTTTTGAATCAGCAGACAACTTTGGACTTTATACCAAGTTCCAGTTATCTCTTTGAGCAAAAAAGAATAGTCGCTCAAAGCAGTGATAATTTAGCTAGTTTGACTACTGAAATTGGTCGTCAGTTGGAAGTCGATGTTCCAACTCTCTTCACGTACCAAGTGGAGTCAGCTCAAGTCTTGGATCAGGAAGTAGTTGCTGCTATTCAGCGTGGTGATCTGATTCAACATTTCGAGCGTCAGCAGTCAAATGGATATTTGTATCAGCTCAAATTGAAATTTAGCCAGACTAAGCAATTGCAAGAAATTGACGCCAAGTATTGGCAAGATTCTGCCAAACAAGTTTTTGACCTAGATGACATCAAAGATTTGGATGCAAAACTATACAGTATTGATGTGATCAGAGAACATTTGAATGATCCTGATTTTTTGGATGAGATCAAGGATCAGACGATTAATTTGATTAATCAACAATTTATTGGAGATAAACAGTGAAATTAATTAAAGTTAATATTTACGGTTTTGGTAAATGGATCGACCAGCAATTCGATATTGCTACTGATTATCAAGTCATCTTTGGTAACAATGAAGCTGGTAAGACGACATTTTTGAATTTTATTAAAAGTATCCTATTTGGATTTGCTTCCGGTCGGGGCAATAATAAATTTGCTCAGTATCGACCTAAGAAGGGGACTAGTTACGGTGGTGAACTGGAATTTATTGATGGACAAACTAAGTGGTTAGTTCGTCGAGTCGACGGTAAGGGTGATGGTGATTTATCACTTTTTCGAGATGGACAACAAGTGCCAAATAAATTGCTGACCCAGATAACTAAGGGATTTTCCAAAGCTGATTTTGAATCAACACATGTTTTTAATGATGAAACGATGCGATCAGTTTATCAGATGGATGAGCAGTCCTTAGAGACCGAAATTTTAAGTTTAGGTGCACTTGGTAGCAAACAATGGTTATCGGTGGCTGATGACCTTGAAAAGGCCAGTGGGGATGTTTATAAGTCTCGAGGGATGAAACAGCCGCTGATCCTGTCGATTAAAAAATATCAGAAATTGCTACAAGAACGAGCTTCGTTTGAAAATCAACAAGCTAAATATCGAAAATTTCAAGATAAAATAATTCAAAATCGTCAAAAAATCAACCAACTTGAGAACGATCGGACACAAAATCAAGTAAGTTTAAATAGAACAAAAATATTGGCTGAGAAGGTTGCTACTTATCAAAACTATCAAGCAACACTCAGGGATATTGACCAGTCTGCCACTAAAATTTCTGAGACTGAATACAATGACTTCGTCAATCATGAACAACAGATTGAATTTATTAAGCAAGTCAATGCTCAGCAAGAAGAGAATTCCATTTCGGTCGAAGAAGACGCCTTTATGAAAAATTACCGCGCCAATCAAGCTGATATTGATTATATTTATAGTCGACGTAACTTTGTTCAAAATACAATTTTTCAGATTGAACAGCTACAAGAACAGTTACGAAAGTCAGATTTTGAAACCGATCAATTGCAGCAAAATAATTCCAATTTGACTGAAGAGATGACCAAGCTTTCTGTAGATGAAATAGATCGATTGCAGGCGCCGAAAGCAAAACTAAATTTGAACATGCCAGTGGCAGTTGTCTTAGTCAGTTTGATCATCGCCTTGGTTTTATCTGGTCCTATTAGATGGGTACTGATTGCAATGGCAATTTTAGGAGCATTATATGGAGGCTACCAATACCAGCAATATCGAACACGTCAAGCTTCTGAAGTTGACACTGATAAAACAATTTCATCCCAACATCATTTTAGCAATGTAACGGTCGAAGAAGCCTTGTCATTGCAGACGGCAATTGATCAACTGGCTGAGAAACGCTCTCAACAAAATGATTTGCAGGCTAAGCTTGATCAATCTGAAGGTGAGTTGCAGAAGTGGCGCAATCTTTATCAGAAGGTTGGCATCATTTCTAATTATGATCAACCTGACGATTTTGTTGCTAAGGTTGATGAATATTTTAATAAGTTGAACCAGATCAAAGGTAAGTTAAAGGCTTTGGACCAACATAAGTCTCAAGCTGATAGTCAATCTGGTAAAGGTGATTTAGCAAAACTGCAAAAAACTCAAAAGGAAATCCTTGCGAAATATCAAATGGATTCTGAATCATTTGAGACGGCCTATCGTAAACAAAAAGCTAATCAAGAACGTCTTGATAAGGTGGCTGCTGATAAAAAATATTTGGGTGCTGACTGGGATGTCTTTACTCAAGTTGACGATTTGACTAGTTTTGAAACTAATTTTAAAAATGCCCAACAAAAGGCCTCACAACTGGATTCACAATACAATGATTTGCTCACTGAGAAGGGCTATTTAGAAAGTTCTTTGAAACAAGTTTTCGACGACCGGGCTTATCAACAGGTGGTCGATGATCTGACTGACACTAAGGAAACGATGGTCGAACAATATGATGAGTGGTTAACTAACAAATTAGCTAGCGACTGGATCCATCAGATGTTGATGTCAGCCAGTGAACGTCGGTTCCCGAAGATGATCGAGCGGGCTAAAAAATACTTCGAAACTTTAACTGACGGAAATTATTCGGGGATCGAAATGACTTCTGAGCATAATTTATGCTTAGTAAGTGCAGATAAAATGACTTATGACGTGCACGAACTTTCGAAAGCTACCACAGTTCAGTTGTATATCTCTTTACGGATGGCATTTGTGATCGAGATATCTGATATAGTTGACTTACCAATTTTGATAGATGATGCTTTTGTCGATTTTGACCAGGATCGTCTGCAAAAGGTCTTTTCGATGATCGAGCAGGTTGCGGCTGAACATCAAATTATTTTTGTGACGGCAAATTTAAATAAGAATATTCCAAATGACCACGTTTTGAAATTGGAGGGGGAAAAAGATGAGTAAACGCATCACGGATTATAAGAATGGCGAACAAATGAGTTTAGAAGCAGTAATAAAACTCTCGGACTATCGCTTGGCAAAAAATGGGAAGCATTTCTTGTCATTAGTTTTTGAAGATAAATCAGGGCAGATTCCTGGTAAATATTGGGATGCTAGCGAACAGGATGCTAATGATTTTAAGGTTGGCGCAATCGTTCAATTAGACGGCAAACGAGATTTATATCAGGGCAAACCTCAAGTGACTATTGCACGTTTGGGCGTGATCGATCCAAATACGGTCGATATGTCACGCTTTGTTCAGACTGCTCCTGAAAAAAGAAGCGATATGGAAAACGAATTTGAAGATGTCTTTTTACAAATAACTAATGGGGCTTGGAATCGGATCGTCCGCTATTTATTCAAAAAATTCCACGAACAATTTTTCACTAGTCCAGCTGCTAAATCAAATCATCATGATTTCCAGGGTGGTCTAGCTTTTCATACGTTAAGCATGGTCCGCTTAGCTGAAAAAATTTCTGATCAATATGCCCAAGTAAATCGTGCCTTATTGATTGCAGGTGCTTGTTTACACGATTTAGGTAAAGTTATCGAGCTCCTTGGCAACCTTGGAATAGAGTACACGTTTGAGGGTAATATGATAGGTCATATTACTATTGTTGATGAAGAGATCACCTTAGCTGCTAAAGAACTGGATATCAAACTTGATTCAGAAGATATGATTCTTTTGCGTCATATGGTCTTGTCGCATCATGGACTCCTTGAATATGGATCGCCTGAGCGTCCTAAATTACTAGAGGCTGAGATTTTACACGACATCGATGTATTAGATGCCTCGATCAATATGATTTCAAAGGCATTGGACAAAACTGATCCAGGGAACTTTTCTGAAAGGATTTTTGGAATGGACAATCGGTCTTTCTACAAACATTCTTAATCGGGTCGAGAGTATAACGTAAAAAATGAATAGAATTATGATATAAAAATATGGACGAAAACCTCGTTTGAGGTCTTCGTCCATATTTTATTTTCTCTTGAATCTATAGTTTTAGTTACAAAGTTTTTGATAGCAAAAAAAATAACCCCGAAGGGTTATTTAAAATCTAATTATTTAGATGATTTTGCTGAGCTACTTGAGCTAGAAGAATTTGTACCGTATCCAGCAAGGACATCTTTAAGATCGTTATCCTTGATTGAAACGTTAGCTTTCTTCAAGACCTTAGAAATAACTGATTGCATTACAGTTGAATCTTGCATCCAACCAGCATAGAGTTTGCTCTTAAGTTCCTTAGTATGATCAGACATCTTACCCTTAGTAGGTTTCTTGTCTAGCTTAAGAATGCTGTAACCATATTGTTTTTTAACTGGTTCTGATGAAATGTCGCCAACTTTATCAAGTTTGAATGCGGCTGATTTCAATGATGTATCAACACTAGTACTGTCGCTATCAAATGGTGACATCTTTCCACCCTTGTTCTTAGTAGCGGAATCAGTAGAATATTTCTTAGCTAATTTAGTAAAGTCGCCACCGTTGTTCAATTGGTTGATAATGTCAGTAGCCTTTGACTTCTTAGCAACTAAGATTTGAGAAACAGTGATCTTAGGTGTATATGACTTCCATTCTTTCTTAAGTTGCTTGTTAGTAACTTTCTTGTTCTTTTCAAGCGCAACCTTTGTTAGAAGGTTAGTCCGAATGTTTTTCTTGAATTGAGCTGTTGTCATACCATTTTGTTGAAGAATAGAACTGAATGAAGAACCATATTGACTCTTGTACTTGTTGTATTCCTTGTCTACTTGCTTACTTGAGACTTCTTTACCATATTGGTTCTCAAGAGCTTTTGAGATGATCATTGTTTGTAATTGTTGCTTACCAGCAGAAGAATCCTTCATTTCTTTATAGTAATCGTTTTGAGTGATTCTACCACCCTTTAATGTAGCAACGGTTTTATTACCGGAACAACCAGCAACAACTGTTACTAATAGCAGACCTGCAAGTGCTAAGATCCACTTAGTCAATCGTTTGTTCATCTTTTTACACATCCTTATTTAATATGTCTATAATTGAAGAGAATACCATAAAATTAAGAAAACTGAAAAGTTATTAAGCAAAAAACACAAAAAATTCATAATTTACTTATTTATATTTTGCAGTTTTTCCAAGTTATCCTTCAATTCAGCTACAGACGATTTTAAGTCTTTAATATCTGGTTGAATATCTTTAGTATAGCTAACCACATCATCTTTGATGCCAGAAACTACCTTTGTGGCATCTTTTGATTGGTTCTTCAAGTCGACAAAATCACTCTTTAAATCTTTTATATTTTTGCCGATGTTGTTATGATAATGTTTAGGCATTGCATAGGTGGATTGATAGTATTCTGCTGCCACACCTGACATTGAGCCTAGGACAAACCCTACGATGAAATTCATTTTATGCCTCCAAATTTTTCTTGATGTTATCTGCACGTGCTTGAAGTTGTTCATCACTAGCTTTACCAGTGTTGTCGCCCCAAGTCATTGAGAAATCGTCATCAGAAGAGTAACGAGGAACTAAGTGAACATGAGAATGCATGACACTTTGATAAGCAATCTCACCATTGTTTTGGCAAATGTTCATTCCAATGATATCCTTATTGGATGCTTTGATAGCCCGAGCCAACATAGGAATTTTTTTGAATACTTTTTGAGCGAGATCTTCGTCATATTCAAAAATATTTT
Source organism: Companilactobacillus versmoldensis DSM 14857 = KCTC 3814 (assembly GCF_001434295.1). Lineage (GTDB taxonomy): Bacteria > Bacillota > Bacilli > Lactobacillales > Lactobacillaceae > Companilactobacillus > Companilactobacillus versmoldensis. The sequence continues at coordinate 13,891 of NZ_AZFA01000001.1, forward strand.
CCACATGTTTTTTGGGAACTACCAATGTATGACCAGGTGTAACTTGCGAGATATCGAAGAAAGCCTTGATATCATCATCTTCATAGATAGTGATATTTGGTATCTCATTTCTAATAATTTTACAAAAAATACAATCGTCCATAAAAAATACCCCTTTCAAAAACAGCATTAAAATTAACCTAATGCTATCATAAAAAGAGTATTAATAAAAACGAAGACAAATAGGTGGTTTATCCATGACTTTAGAAATTAAAGATTTAACAGGGGGCTACGGACAAGTAGCGGTTTTGAAAAAAGAATCATTTACTGTTAAAGATGGTCAAGTCGTTGGCTTGATTGGACTTAACGGTGCTGGTAAGTCGACCACTATCAAACATATCATCGGTTTATTGACACCACGTGGTGGTCAAATTTTGATCGATGGCATGAGTTTGAAACAAGACGTCGAAAATTACCGCAAAAAAATTGCTTATGTTCCTGAAATGCCCATCCTTTATCCAGAATTAACTTTAAAAGAACATATCGATTTAACAATTATGGCTTATGATTTAGATCACGATAAAACTTGGGAAAACGCCAATCGACTTTTGAAAACTTTCCGCTTAGATAACAAACTCGAGTGGTTCCCACAAAACTTCTCTAAAGGTATGAAACAAAAAGTTATGATCGTCTGTGCGTTTATGACCGAAGCACGTCTATTCATCATCGACGAACCATTCACGGGCCTTGATCCTTTGGCTGTTAAAGATTTACTAGATATCGTCGAAGAAAAGAAACAGGCCGGTTGCTCAGTTTTGATGTCAACTCATATTTTAGCAACCGTTCAAGATCATGCTGATAAATTCATTCTCTTAAACAATGGGCAAGTCCGTGCTGACGGAACATTGGATGAATTGAAAGCCAAATTCAATATGCAAGACGCTAACTTAGACGACATTTATATCAAGATGTCTAATGAGGATAACTAATGAATAATTTATGGAGAGACCGATTAAGAAGACATCAACTTGATCAGTTTAAATATTTACGTTTGATTTTTAATGATACCTTCGTCCTAGCTTTTATCGTCTTGCTGGGAGCTTTAGGATTTTGGTATTCAAATCTGCTTGATACTATTAATTCAGAGCTATGGTTTGGCAAAATCGTTGTCGTTGCAATCCTGTTTATCACAGTTCAAGCCGGTCATTTGGCGACATTAATGGAATCACCTGATAGCACCTTCTTACTCGTGAGGGAGAAACAATTTTATAAGTATTTCCAATCGGCAGAAAATTACAGTCGAATCTTGCCGATTTTATTGATTGCTGTTGTGACTTTCTTGCTGTCACCATTCGCCTTTCAAGGAGCTCATATTTCTGCCTTGAGCATCGTTTTATTGGGCCTATCCGCTGTCATCTTCAAGATGGTTCTTTTAGATATTGAATTGTTGGGCTTATATGGTCAACACAGCATTGCCAATATCAACATAAAATTTGCCTCTGAATTAATTTATTTAGTTGTTCTATTGCTATCAGCTTATATTTCAGCATATATTGCACCAGTTGTTGTTCTGATTTGCTGGATCGTCTTGATGAACCGTGGTCAAAAATGGGCCAGTGAAGGTCAATTGCAATGGCAAAAGGCAATCAGTGATGAAAATCAACGGATGTTCCGAGTTAAAAGGTTTTATAATCTCTTTACTGACGTACCCGGTGTAACAAGTAAGATCAAACGTCGTAAATGGTTAGACTTTCTATTTAATAGCATCAAATTGAATCATAAAAATACTTATTTGTTCATGTTTGCTCGTGGAGTAGTTCGTAATAATGAATATATGGGGCTATTTCTCAGATTGACGATCGTCCAAATTATTTTATTATGTTTGATTGATAACTTTTATGTTGCTTTGATCGTTGAAATGCTATTTATTTATTTAGTTGGTTTCCAATTAAAACCTTATTTTAAAGAAGTTATGCAAAACTTAATGCAAAGACTTTACCCAGTGAGTGATAAGAGTAAAATCGCTGATTTCACAAAAATCAGTAATGTAATGCTACTAGTTCAATGGTTTGTCAACATCTTCGCGGTTGTTTATAAATTTGGCTTGAGTAGCAACAGCTTGCTGATCAATCTTGGTGGATTATTAGTGATTGTGTTCTTAAATTATCTTTATTTACCACATCAATTGAAAAAATACCTAGTTAATGGAGAGAATATTTAATGCGATTAAGAAATAAACCTTGGGCTAAAGATATGATCAATGAAAATCTTGATTTGATCTCGATCCAACCCGAAGGTATGGCCGGTAAATGGCAAGAAAAATTTGCCAAAAAACAACCTTTATTTTTGGAAGTAGGTTCAGGTAAGGGTAGATTCATTACAGAACTTGCCCAACAGCATCCAGAGAACAATTATATTGGTATGGAAGTCCAAGAAGGGGCAATTGCCTTACTCCTCAAGAAACAAGTTAACTTGCGTCTACCGAACTTACATTTACTTTTAGATAATGGTTCGAAATTGACGGAGTTATTTGGTGAGAGTGAAGTCGATGGACTTTATTTGAATTTTTCTTATCCATGGCCAAAACATCGACACGAAAAAAGAAGGCTTACATACAAAGCCTTCTTAAAACAATATCAAACTATTTTAACTGACGATGGATATATCCGTTTCAAAACCGACAATCAAGGTTTATTCGAATATTCATTAATGAGTCTTAATAATTATGGTATGAAGTTTGATGAACTTTCACTTGATCTCCATAATGATGAAGACTTGAATCAAGAGAATATTCAAACTGAATATGAAGAAAAGTTCTCAAAAAAAGGCTTCAGGATAAATTACCTGAAAGCCCATTTTGAAAGTTAGTTTTTAATTATTGAACTTTTTTGATATTTAGTAGTTCGCCTGAAATTGCATCAGCAATGAAGTGATATTGAGATACATCAAAGTCGTCCATTGTTGTGACACCACCTACGATGCCCCATGATGATTGACCATTGACATCAACGCGTTGATAGAATGGTTCAACCCATGAACCGATGAACTTACTATCTTCTCCGAGAACTGATTTTACCTTGTTAATGATTTTTTCACTGTCTAAGTGATGCTTTACTAAAACTGTAGCAGCAGCACCTGCAACTAGGGCAGTACCAGCAAAAATAACTGAACCAATACCTTTTTTACTCATATCTTAATCACTCCTTGATGTTTTATAACTTTATATTAACACTTTCCGGAGGGTGATTGTTAGGTCCTTGCCCAAGATGGTAAAAAAGTATAAATATCAACCAATAAAACGATATCATTGGTTGATATTTTTTTATTTATTTTGAGTATTAAATGCATATAATCTTGAATCTTTTTGCGTTAAAATATAAAAATGTAAATAAGAAATCGAATATTTTGATTTATCAGGCTGTTAGAGCAGTTTAATTGACCGTTTTCGTTGGAAAACGTATATTCAAAATAAGAGGTGAAGAATAATATGAAAAAATTTGAAGATTTTGGTCAAAGTGATTACAAAGAAGTAACTAAGGAAGGGAAATACATTCTATTTTTCTATGCTGACTGGTGCCCAGATTGCAAATTTATCGAACCTAAATTACCCGAATTAGAGCAAGAGTACTCTGATTTTGAATGGATCAGTTTCAATCGTGATAATAATATGGATACTGCTCGTGAATTAGGTATTATGGGAATTCCTAGCTTTGTTATTATTGAAAATGGTCAAGAAATTGGTAGACTAGTAAATAAAGACCGTAAGACAAAAGAAGAAGTTGAGACGTTTGTTAACTCGGTAATTAATAAATAAATTTGAGTGAGGGCACTAACTTGTTACTAAGCTTTTATAATCCTGACGTCCTAGGAGACGTCTTAATAGTTGAGTTGGCCAATGATGCCAACGTAAAACAATCCTCTGAAAAAAAGGGTAATGTTGTCAGAATTTTTAATAATGAAACTAATGAAGCCATTGGTTTCAATTTTTTTGGTCTAGCGCAAGAACTTGACTTAACTGAAAAAGGTCAAATGATCTTAGACGCAGCCCAAGTTGATATTTTGAATTCTCACATTAAAGAAGTTGGATTCGACGACACACTTGCAGCTGATGAAACACCTAAGTTCGTCATTGGTCATGTCGATGAGATGAAAGAACATCCAGATTCTGACCATCTTCACATTACTCAAACAGATGTTGGTTTAGATAAACCTGTTCAAATCGTCTGTGGTGCACCTAATATCGATCAAGGACAATTAGTTGTTGTTGCTTTGCCTGGTGCTGTGATGCCTACTGGTATGGAGATCTGGCCTGGTGAATTACGAGGTGTAGATAGTTATGGGATGATCTGTTCTGCTAAGGAATTGGGAATCCCGAACGCGCCGAAGGCACGAGGGATCTTAGTTTTAAATGACGGAAAACCTGGCAATGCTTTTGATTTTGTAGCAGCAGAGAAAATGTTCAATTAGGAGTAATTATGGAAAATACAGTTTATCATTTCGTTGGTATCAAAGGTACAGGGATGAGTGCTTTGGCACTGATCTTAAAAGATCTTGGCTATGAAGTTCAAGGTTCAGATATAGATAAATATACATTCACTCAACGTGGACTTGAACAAGCAGGTATCAAGATTTTGCCTTTTAATGAAGAAAATATTCATGAAGGTTTGACTGTCATCAAGGGAAATGCATTTGACGATGATCAAGTTGAAATTAGAAAAGCTAAAGATTTACATTTACCAGTAGTGACTTATCCACAAATGGTCGGTAAGTTAGTTTCAGAATATACTTCGATCGGTATCGCTGGTTCACATGGTAAGACTAGTACGACTGGACTTTTAGCACATACCTTAAGTGGTATTGCTAAAACTTCTTATTTGATTGGTGATGGTACTGGTAAAGGTGAAAAGGATGCTAAATTCTTTGTCTTCGAAGCTGACGAATATCGTCGTCACTTCTTAGATTATTCACCAGATTACTTAGTTATCACTAACATTGATTTTGATCATCCAGACTATTTCTTTGGTGGGATCAATGATGTCGTTGATGCTTTTGAATCTGAAGCACGTAAGACTAAAAAGGGCATCTTCATTTGGGGCGAGGACAAACATGCTCGCAGTATCAAAGCAGATGCACCGATTTATTACTATGGTCTAGAAGAATCAGATGATATCCGAGCTACTAATATTCAACGTACAGTTAAGGGCTCGTCATTTGATGTGTCAATCAAGGGTGAAAATATTGGTAATTTCCAAGTGCCACTCTTTGGTGAACACAATGTTATGAATTCATTGGCTGTCATCGGTGTTGGTCATATGGAACATCTTGATCACGCTCTGATCAATCGTGAGTTACAAACATTCAGTGGTGTTAAACGTCGTTTCAGTGAAAAACAAGTTGCTGATATGACTATCATCGATGACTATGCTCATCACCCACAAGAAATCAAAGCTACAATTGATGCTGCACGTCAAAAGTACCCTGACAAAGAAGTGATTGCTGTTTTCCAACCACATACTTATACAAGAACATTGGCTTTAATGGACGATTTTGCTAAGTCACTTGATTTAGCCGACAAAGTTTATTTGACTAATATCTTTGGTTCAATTAGAGAAAAGCATGGCGATATCACAAGTAAAGACTTAGGTAACAAGATCCACAAAGGTGGAGAGGTCTTGACACTTGAAGACATGTCACCATTATTGGATTACCACAATGCTGTCATGATTTTCATGGGGGCAGGAGATGTCCAAAAATATGAAACTGCATATGAACGGATTCTCAGTACTTTGAATCCTAATCAACAATAATTTTTAAAATGGAAGATTAAATAATTATAGATAAGTTCTGAAAATAATCTTATAATTACATTAGTCTGAAAACGAAAGCTATGACAGAGCATATTGTCATAGCTTTTTCGTTTTAAAAGAGGGAAGTATATGAATACAAAAATTTCAACACGAGTGAAATTATCTATTCTGGCAGTCGGATTGTTGACCTTCGTCGGCGTCTTAGTCGAAACATCAATGAACGTAACTTTTCCAGAATTAAAACAGGAATTGCATGTCAGTCTGGGTACGATCCAATGGTTAACAACTGGATATTTATTATTGACGACCATTGTCATGAGTACCACAGCTTATATTTTGAAAAAATTTGACTCCAAAAAAGTTTTTATGTTTGCAGCAACTTTATGTTTTATCGGCACACTGGTTTGTTTGTCAGCCGTTTCTTTTCCAATTTTGTTGATTGGGCGACTGATTCAAGCCATATCAACTGGTTTAGCTACACCCTTGATGTTCAATTTGATTTTTACTGAGATCCCGTCATCAAGGCTTGGTGTCTACACTGGACTAGCTAGTGTGATCATCTCTCTAGCACCTGCTTTAGGACCGACCTATGGTGGATTAGTTAATGATATTTGGTCTTGGAGGGCAATTTTCGTTGGCGTTATTCCAATTATCTTATTCTTGGGTATTTTAGGCTGGTTCACCGTTAGGGGTAAAGCTATCGGTACCGACGGAATTAAATTTGATTATTGGAGTGTCATTGGTTTGGCAATTATTTTCTTCATGATTTTATTTACTTTTGATCAAGCTGGAACTAATGGTTGGTTATCACCACAATTTGGTCTTTGGATCATTGCCTCCATTATCATTATTCTGATATTTAGATACTATAATCGTCGTTCAAAACGACAGATGATCGATTTTTCTATTTTGGAATTACCCATTTTAAGGTTACGTTTATTTGGCTATTTTTCACTGCAATTTATTAATATCGGATTATCTTTTGTTTTACCGATCTTTGCTCAAACTGTTTTGAGTGCTAACTCCTCTCAGGCAGGTCTTATGCTCCTGCCGGGCTCTCTGATTGGGGCCATGGTGGGACCATATGCTGGATATTTGTATGATAAAAAGGGTCCAACCGTAACATTACTTATCAGTGGTATCTTGATCACGCTGGGATCATTATCATTTGTTCTAGTTGGAGCAAATTTGACAGTTATTACAATTGGTATTATTTATACAATCGTCAGAATGGGCTTTAACTTTGGTTTCAGTACTTCACTTTCTGATGGGAGCGTCCAAGTCACTGGTTCTAAGAAATCTGATCAGAATTCTTTATTCAGCATGATGCAACAATATGCTGGTTCTCTCGGTACCAATGTTTTGTCAGTAGTAATTTCTGCTGCAGCAATTACCACAGGAACTAATAATAGTGTTATCAATACTTTGCTGGGTGCCAAAATTGACTTTGTGATTTTGACGATCTTATCTGCTTTAGTATTATGCTCGATAATTTATGTGTATTTCAAATATAGTAAAAATAATGAAGCCGAAAAGTCATAAAAACTTTTCAGCTTTTTTGCTTTGAAATTTTCGATAACTGTTAACAAAGGCTCGTTTTTGGTAAAATAGATAATGATTAACTGCGGTTTAATGGGAGAAAATATGACTGAAAATAAAAAATTACTATTAATTGATGGTAACAGTGTGTCATTTAGAGCATTTTTTGCGATGCATAATGTTTTAGATAAATTTATTTCTGGTGACGGTGTTCACACTAACGCCTTATATGCCTTTAATAATATGCTCGAAATCATCCTTAAAGAAGAAAAACCAACTCATGCCTTAGTTGCGTTTGATGCTGGTAAGACAACTTTTAGAACCAAGATGTATTCAGAATATAAAGGTGGACGTGCCAAAACTCCACCAGAATTATTAGAACAATTACCTTTGATCAAAGAGTTATTGAACCTTCGTGGAATCAAGACCTATGAATTAAAGGATTTTGAAGCTGACGATATCATTGGAACACTTTCAAAAGAAGGCGAAAAAGATGATATGGATGTCACTGTCATTACTGGTGACCGGGATCTTACCCAATTGACAACGAAAAAAGTCACTGTTCGAGTCAATGTCAAAGGTGTCACTGAAACAGAATCCTATACTCCCGAACATGTCAAAGAAAAACTAGGTATTGATCCTAACCAAATCATTGATATGAAGGGCTTGATGGGTGATAACTCTGACCATTACCCAGGTGTTGAAAAGGTCGGAGAAAAGACCGCTGTTAAATTGCTCAATCAATATGACAGTATGGACGGTATTTATGACAATATTGATGACATGAAAAAGAGTAAATTAAAGGAACATTTGATCAATGATAAGGATCAAGCCTTCTTGAGTCGTAAATTAGCTACGATCGATACTGATGCACCGATCGAGGTTAAAATGGGCGACCTTGAATATCAAGGTGACAATCAAGAGCAATTGATCAGATTTTATCAAAAGATGAGTTTCAATTCGTTTCTCGAAAGAATGGACGTTGACACCGATACGAATGTTTCTGACTTAGCTGAGATTGAATATTCGCTGTTAGATGAAAAAGCCCTTAAACAAATCGTTTCTGACACAGGTGTTCAGACTGTAATCGTTGAAAGTCTGGGTGAGAATTATCATACGACACCAATTATCGGTCTAGCTGTTGAAAGTGGCGATAAGTATTACGCAACTGATGATGTTGGAATTTTAGAGAACCAAGATTTCAAGGATTGGCTAGCTGACAAGTCCAAAGAAAAATACGTTTTCGACTATAAGAAGACGATTGCCCTATTAGACCGCTATGGCTGCAAGATTGATGGTGTAACCTTTGACATGTTGCTGGTAGCCTACTTACTAGATACAAATGATAGTAAGCAAGATATTGGCCTGGTTGCTCAAAATTACGGTCATAATTTGCCTACAGAAGACGAGTTCTACGGAAAAGGTGCCAAAAAGGCAATTCCAACTGATACTGACAAATTGTTGAATTACTTAGCTCAACAAGCACAAGTTATCGTCAGTTTACATGACAAGATGATGGCTGAATTGAAAGATAATGATCAAGATAGCTTGTATGACGAGATTGAGTTACCATTGACAATCGTTTTGTCAGATATGGAACTTCAAGGTGTGACTGTTCAAGCATCTAAGTTAAAGGAAATGGAAAATTCTTTTGCCCAAAGATTATCTGACATTGAAAAGAGTATCTATGCAGCTGCAGGCGAAGAGTTCAATATCAATTCGCCAAAACAATTGGGTGTCATTTTATTCGAAAAATTAAAATTACCAGTTATCAAAAAGACCAAGACTGGCTATTCTACAGCGGTCGATGTCCTTGAAAAATTAAAGGATAAATCGCCGGTGGTTCAACAAATTTTGGATTATCGTCAAATTTCAAAGATCAATTCAACTTATGCGGTTGGTTTGCAGAAATTCATTCAACCGGATAATAAGATCCATACGATCTATCAACAAACTTTGACGCAAACTGGTCGTTTGTCTTCAATTGAACCTAATTTGCAAAATATCCCAATCAGAATCGATGAAGGTCGTCAGATCAGAAAGGCCTTTGTTCCTCAACATGAGAATTGGGAAATGTTCTCAGCCGATTACTCACAAGTTGAATTGCGGGTCTTAGCTCACATTTCTGGCGATGAGCACATGCAAGAAGCCTTTAAAGAAGATTATGATATTCATGCTCACACTGCCATGCGGATCTTTGGATTAAATAGCACTGATGACGTGACACCAAATATGCGTCGCCAAGCTAAGGCTACTAATTTTGGGATCGTTTATGGTATCAGTGATTATGGTTTGTCTCAAAATATTGGTATCACACGTAAAGAAGCAGCTAAGTTTATTGAGAGTTACTTTGAACAATATCCCGGTGTAAAAAAATATATGGATGACATTGTTAAATTTGCTCGTGAGAATGGTTATGTTGAAACGATCATGCATCGCCGTCGTTACTTACCTGATATTCATGCCAAGAATTTTGCCCAAAGAAACTTTGCCCAAAGAACAGCCATGAATACACCAATCCAGGGTAGTGCTGCTGATATCATTAAAGTTGCGATGATCAATATGCAAAAGAAACTCAAGCAAGAAAATCTTCAAGCTAATTTATTATTACAAGTACATGATGAAATGATTTTTGAAGCACCTAAGTCAGAAATCGAAACTCTAGAAAAAATAGTTCCAAGTGTCATGGATTCCGCTGTTAAACTAGATGTTCCACTGAAAGTTGAGTCAGCACACGGTAAGACATGGTATGAAGCTAAATAATTGTAGGTGAAATAAATGCCAGAAATGCCAGAAGTTGAAACTGTTCGTCGTGGTTTGATCGACCAAGTAAAGGGTAAAAGGATCACTGATATTGAGATCCGTTATCAAAATTTGATCACTGGGGATGTTAATGAATTCGTTGAGACTGTTAAAAACTCAGTGATCGAAGACATTGGTCGTCGAGCTAAATTTTTATTGATCCATTTAGATAATGGATACACTATCATCAGTCATTTGCGAATGGAAGGTAAGTACAAGGTTTCTAGTGATGTGAATGCAATTGACAAGCATTCGCATGCGATTTTCAGTTTAGATGATGGTCAAATGTTGATTTACAATGATGTCCGTAAATTTGGACGGATGCAGTTGTGGCCTACAGATCGTTTGTTTGAGAATAAATCATTGAAAAAATTAGGACCCGAGCCTTTATCTGATGAATTCACTTTTGAAAATATCAAACCTCGGGTCATCAAGCACCGAAAAGATATTAAGACTGTTTTGTTGGATCAATCAGTCATGAGCGGTTTGGGCAATATTTATGTTGACGAAGTCCTCTGGCAAGCAAAGATCCATCCGGAAACTCCTGCTAACCATTTGACAGATGAAGATATAAAAATTATTATCAAGCATGCTAATGACGAGATTCGTCTGGCTATTCAATCCGGAGGTTCAACAGTTAGGTCGTATTTGGATGCCAATGGTCATAAAGGAAATATGCAAGATCGTCTGCAAGTTTATGGCAAAGAGGGATTGCCTTGTCCAAGGTGCCAGACAACAATTGAAAAAATCAAGGTTGGTGGTCGTGGGACTCACTTTTGCCCTCATTGCCAAGTGGTCAAATGAGTCGGGTCTATGGCTTGACCGGGGGAATTGCGAGTGGTAAAACAACCGTTTTAGATATTTTTAAAAAAAATGGTTGTAAAACATATGACGCTGATCAAGTTGCTCGACAAGTGGTAGTTCCTGGTTCAGTTGGTCTCAGGGAGATCACTAAACAATTCAGTAAGCATATTTTGTCGACAGATGGTTCATTAGATCGTAAAAAACTTGGTCGGATAGTTTTTTCTGATCGTCGCCAATTGCGGAAACTTACAGGGATAACGGGACTACTGATCCGCAAGCAGATCCTCAAAATGATTAGTGACATGAAAAAAGACCCCGATCCTGTGATCAATATTTTTGAAATACCGTTATTATTTGAAGGTAAGTATCAATCATATTTTGATGCAACGATATCGATTTATTTAGATCCACAGATTCAGCTAAAACGTTTGATGAAACGGAATAATTTAGATGAAGTGGCCGCTAAAAAGAAAATCGAGAGTCAAATGTCGATGGATCAAAAAAGGTTGCTGGCTGATTTTTCCATCGATAATTCACAAGATTTAACACATTTGGAAACTGAAATATTACAATTATTAAAGAAACTTTAGTGTAGAAAAGAGGAACGCTTATGATCTGTCCACATTGTCACCATGATTCATCAAAAGTTGTTGATAGCCGTCCCAGTGATGAGGGGCGTGCTATTAGAAGAAGAAGAGAATGTGAATACTGCGGTACGCGTTTTACCACCTTTGAAAGGATCGAGAAATCGCCACTGCTAGTTATTAAGAAAAATGGCAATCGTGAGGAGTTCCGCCGTGAAAAATTGCTGCGCGGACTTGTTCGAGCAGCTGAAAAACGTCCAGTTACGATGGATCAGATGAATGCCATTGTTGATAAGGTAGAAAATGAGATCCGGGCAACTGGAGAAAATGAAGTCAAATCGCAAGATATTGGTGAGCATGTGATGAAGGAATTGGCTGATGTCGACGATGTTACCTATATTAGATTTGCTAGTGTTTACCGTGAATTCAAGGATATGAGTGGATTTATGAACGAAGTCCAGGAAATGATGGCAAACGACAAAAAAGATAAGAAAAACGATAAATAAGGAGGAGCAGTGTGCCAAATTTCAACGATAATAACTTAACACCATTAACTGGATTTTGGTGCCTGCCAATGGGACGTTTTACTGACTATGATCGGGAGGTTTTGACGGATATTTATTTGCCGTTGATTGGGCCTTCAGCATTTGCACTTTATCAGTTGTTATGGCAAAAGGTGCCTAATAAAGAGATCGTGACCGATCGAGAAAGCCATACTGTTCTATTATCAGAGCTTGGTATTGATACTCGGGAGTTTTATGAGGCACGGATCAAACTTGAAGCCATGAGTCTGATAAGGACTTATGAGAAACACGATGAGCTTGGTGATTATTTAATTTATCAGTTGATCGAACCGCAAAGTCCAAGTCAATTTATCAATGATAATATTTTGAGTATTTTCTTATTAGAAAATATTGGTGAAACTCAATATAATAAAATAGTTGCTAAGTATTCACAAAAGCTGACAGTTTTAGAAAATTCACATGAGATTTCCAAGGTTTTCTCAGATATATATCATATTTCAAGTAAAGTAAACGCGCCTCCAGCAACTATCACTGAGTCACAAGAAGGTTTTCCTCAGAATAAAAGGGCCACTGGTCCTAAAACTGAGTCAGTAGTTAATAATGATTTGGATTATGAATTGATCGGGAATATAGTTGCTCGGTCTGCCAAAGTTACACGGGAAGATTTAACTAAAAATCAAAAATTGATCAATGATTTACATACTCTTTATGGTTTGAACGAAGTTAATTTAGGAAATGCGATTGCAAAATCAACTAGTTTGATCACCAATCAAATTGATCCAGTGGCTTTGCAGAATCTTGTTGAGCAACATTACGAAAGAAAAGTTAATATTGGCACCCGAGTTGCTAGTGAGCCTCTACAAAAAGCAGATGGCAACTTTGACAAAAATGATCCCCAATCCGTGTTGCTTTATCGAGCTAAAACCACTAGTCCAGCGGACTTTTTAGCTGAGGAGCAGCATCAAAACAACAATGCACCAGGACTAGTTGAGTCAAGGGCATTACGGACAATGAACAGTCGTTCAGTCTTATCTGCGCCAGTACTGAATATTTTGATTCATTATGTTTTACAGTCATCGCCGACTTTGACTTTGCCACTGATGGAGACGATGGCTAATGATTGGCGACGTCATGATGTCAAAACACCTGAAGATGCTTTGAAACGAATCGAGGAACATCAAAATCGTCCCCGTGGTAATTCTCGTAATTTCAACGGTCCTAAGAAGGTCGAGCAATCGACTGATTGGAGCAAGGTCAAGAGTCAACAGGTCGATAATGGCAATGAAGCTGAAGCAGAAAAGAAACGCCAAGAAATGCTTCGTAATTTAAGAAATAAGGGTAAATAACTATGGAAAAATTTAGTGATGCTTTAGCTGAAGGCTTGAAAAATTTTCACTTTAAAAATTCTGATTATAACAAGTTGCTTTCCGAAGCATTAAACGACAGTGATGTAAAAGATTTTTTAAATAAAAACCAAGATAAAATCAGCAAGGAAGCTGTTGATGTCAGTGCTGCTGCTATTTATGAATTTTATAATCATAAAAAGAATAGCAGTGAATTTTCAAAAAATTATACACCCCAATTGATCGTTAATAATCAAAGAATCGAAGTCGCGTATATACCTAATCAACGTAAGGTCAATGCTGATAAGAAAAAGGCTTATGAGTCAGGTTTTGCATTATTGAATATGCCTAGTGATATTCGTAAGGCAAGTTTGAATGATTATGATGGTACGGGTCGACAAGAAGCTTTCATGGCAGCTGTCAATTTTATTCAAAATTATCAACCGGGTGGCAAATTTGTTCCAGGACTATATTTAGCTGGAGATTTTGGTGTCGGAAAAACTTATTTATTAGGTGCCATAGCTAATGAACTTTACCGTCAAAATATCAAAAGTACCTTAGTACATTTTCCAAGTTTTCAAGTTGATATTAAAAATTCGATTCAAGACAATAAGGTAATGGATCAAGTTAATGCAATCAAAGACGCCCAGATTTTAATGATCGATGATATCGGAGCTGATTCAATTTCTGGTTGGATCAGGGATGAAGTCTTAGGAGTTATTTTGCAATATCGGATGCAGGAGAGCTTGCCAACATTCTTTTCTTCAAATTTTTCGATGAATGAATTGGAAAAGCACTTAGCTGATAATAAGAATGTCACTGAGCCAGTGAAGGCAGCCAGAATTATGGAAAGAATTAAATTTTTATCAAGAGAAGTAATTGTTAGCGGTCCCAATCGAAGAAATAAGGGTTAGTCTCTTGCAAATATGAATAATAAATGTTTCAATAAACACATGAAAGACAACACTTCGGTTCTATTCAGGGAGGGTACATTTACTGAAAGCTTACCCATTACTGGAGTTACCACTTCCATTTAAAACTTTATAGCTAGTTGGTTACTTTATAACCATAGAGTGAAAACTGTCATATACAGTTTTAATTTGGGTGGAACCGCGCAGAATGCGTCCCTGAAGTATGAATGCAATTAATGTATTCATACTTCAGGGACGCATTTTTTTGTTGTCTAAATTTTAGGAGGTTACGTGGATTATGTCAGAAATCAAATTAACATTCCCAGACGGAACAGTTAAGGAGTTTGATCAAGGCACAACAACATTAGATGTTGCTAAATCAATCAGTACTTCATTGGGAAAAAATGCTATTGCAGGAAAACTCAACGATACATTGATCGATGTAGAAAGACCTATTAAACAAGATGGTAAGATTGAGATCATCACTGGTAAAGATGATGAGGATTCATTAAAGGTTTTAAGAAACACTGCTAGTTTAGTATTCAGTGCTGCTGCTAAGAATTTCAAGACAGACTTACACTTCGGTGAAAAACAAGCTAATGATGATGGTTTCTATGTTGATACTGATGACAAGGAACAAATCACAGTTGATGAATTGGATTCAATTGCTGAAAGCATGAACAAGGTCATCAAAAAGAACGATAAAGTTGAAAGAACTTTGATGGATAAAGATGAACTAGTTAAGATGTTCAAAGATGATCCATATAAATCTTCATTGCTTGGTGCAATTGATTCTGTTCAAGTGCCAGTATACAAGCTTGATGATTTTATTGATTTCGGATATGATGCCGTCCTTCCAAACATTAAAAACTTGAAACACTTCAAGTTACTTTCTGTTGCTGGTGCATATTGGCAAGGTAAATCAAGTAATCCAATGTTACAAAGAATTTACGGTACAGCCTTCTTTAAACAAGAGGACTTAGATGCTGATATGAAACGCCGTGCAGAAATCAAAGAACGTGACCACAGAACAATTGGACGTGAACTTGACTTGTTCTTCGTTGATCCAGAAGTCGGTGCTGGTCTTCCATACTGGATGCCAAACGGTGCAACTATCCGTCGTGTGATTGAAAGATATATTATCGACAAAGAAGTTGCTTGGGGCTACCAACACGTATATACACCAATTTTGATGAACTTGAATACTTATAAGACTTCTGGTCACTGGGACCACTATCGTGAAGATATGTTCCCACCTATGGATATGGGTGATGGCGAGATGCTTGAATTACGTCCAATGAATTGTCCTTCACATATTCAAATTTACAAACATCACACACGTTCATATCGTGAATTGCCTGTTAGAATCGCAGAATTAGGTATGATGCACAGATATGAAAAATCAGGTGCTTTGAGTGGTTTGCAACGTGTTCGTGAAATGACTCTTAACGATGGTCACACATTCGTTGCTCTTGACCAAATCCAAGAAGAATTCAAACGTACTTTACAATTGATGGTTGAAGTTTACAAAGACTTCGATATCACAGACTACTCATTCAGATTGAGTTATCGTGATCCTGCTAATACTGAAAAGTACTTTGATGATGATGAAATGTGGAACAGATCACAATCAATGCTTAAAGCTGCTATGGATGATCTTGGCTTGGATTATTATGAAGCAGAAGGTGAAGCTGCTTTCTACGGTCCAAAACTTGATGTTCAAACAAAGACAGCTCTTGGTAATGATGAAACATTATCAACAATTCAATTAGACTTCATGCAACCAGAGAAGTTCAAGTTGACATACGTTGGTTCAGATGGTGAAGAACACAGACCTGTTATGATTCACCGTGGTATTGTTTCAACAATGGAAAGATTTATCGCTTACTTGATTGAAATCTATAAGGGAGCATTCCCAACATGGTTAGCACCAACACAAGTAAGAATTATTCCTGTTAACAAGAAATTCCACCAAAACTATGCTGAAAACTTATTAGCAGAGCTACGTAAGAAGAATATTCGTGCTACGATTGATGATCGTGATGAGAAGATGGGTTACAAGATCCGTGACGCTCAAACAATGAAGATTCCTTACACAGCTGTTGTAGGTGATGATGAAATGGCTGATGCCACAGTATCAGTAAGAAAATACGGAGAAGAAAATTCCGAAACAGAATATGTTGGAATGTTCGTAGATTCAGTTAAAGCTGATGTTAATAATTACAGTCGCAAAGCAGAAGGTAAGTAGAGCACAAAAAATGCGTTCAGCTTCCGAGTAATAACACAGAAAACCGGTTCCTCACGAAGTGAGAAGCCGGTTTTTTTGAGTTATGCGAAAGAAGTTGCAGGTAATGATTATTTTGCTTGATGATAGGAGATGCCGGAACCTGAAACATCCTCAATTTTTTCGGATTTATTACCGTTAGCGATGATTTTTCCTTGGATGTCAAAATCTTTGATCATGCCATCTTTTTCTACTATTAAGGAGGTTACTTTCTTACCGGATGTCACGATATTTCCTTTAACGACAAGTTTCTCGATTGATCCACCAGTTTTAACGCTCAATCCATAAGCGGGTAGGGTAACATTTACGCCTTTTAGAAGTGGATTTCCTACTGCACCAAAGGTCTTTAAATCTCCGTTGAAAGTCAGACTACCAACTTTTTTGGATATTTGAACGGCGATAGCTCCATTGGCATATGTAGAGATCGAATCAAATGCTCCATCGACCAGCGTTCCATCATATTGATTGTAACCTCTAGCACCTAGACCATAGGTTTCGATTGGTGCGGTGATCTTAAAGTTTTTAACTGTACCAAAATTGACAAAACCAATTCCGGAGGGACCATAAGAAGTTACTGCTTTCTTGACGAGCCAGTCGTCGACTGTTCCCCAGTTATCTAGGACCATGTCGTTGACTCCATAAGTAGCCGATTCACCATTTTGGATAATGTTTTTAGCATGGGCACCATTAACAATGAAAATTGCTCCAGTGATGATATCAGCGACTCCAAAGGGGAGTTTACCAGTCGAATAGACGTCTTCAGTGGTCAATTTAGAAATTTCGACTTTGCCGCCGAGATCACCGAATCCTCCGATGAAGATACCCGAACCGATAACAGGAGCATTTTTTTGACCAATTGAGACATTTGTGGCTTTTACGTGTATCAAACTGGCTGGATCTGGATTAAAATTATAGATAGTTAGTGCGCCTTGGTAGACATTGACGCCATATTTTTGTGGTTGCTCTGGATAGTGTCGACTGTCGGCGCTGTGAATGGTTAAATCATTGATCTCAATTTTGGAATTTTTGGTACTACCACGGGTGATAAAAGATAATTGTCCAACTAATTCTAGATGATCAAGGATAAAGCTTCCTAAGTCTGATTTAATACCAGCATTGAAAATTGCTTTGTGCTTTGGGTCTGTGACGATTGCTAAATTCTTGATCGTGTTGTTCTTAGTTAATCCAATTCCGTCATTTTCTGGGAATAAGAGTGCTGGGTAAGAGCCATCTTTTCTGGCTGCTCCAGATAATGAAGTGTCCTTGGGTAAGATGAGACTGCTATCTAAGGTCAGGTTACTAGAGATGATGATTTCTTTTTCATGATCTTTTATTGCAGAATAAAGGTTTTTCATATTGTCGATTTGTACCATAAGTTTGCTCCTATTTATTAAGTATTAATGATTGGTCAATAAAAATTATATTGATTAGTTGTGTTAGATATCGTTCACAAACTGAATTTATTATTTACGAAAAGTGAGGTTTTGCAACTATGATCAAATTAATTGCTAGTGATATAGATGGTACGTTTTTTGATGATCAACATGAATACAATCATGAAAGATTCAATCAACAATTAAAATTGTTACATCAACAAGGTGTTAAATTTGCCATTGCTAGTGGCAATTACCTAGGACATTTACAACGAGTCGTTCAATATTCTCCAGTTGACGCCTTTGTTTCCGAAAATGGTGCTCATATCGTGGTCGATGGAGAAGAAGCCTATGCTTCTTATTTAAGTAAAGATACCGTCAATTTGATTATTGAAGACCTACAAAAATTAGGCGATAATTTAAAAGCCTTTATTCTTTCAGGTGAAAAAGCTACTTACACTGAAGCAAAATATGAATCAGCTTTGGACAAATACTATATTCACAATTACAAATTGGTCGATGATGTGAAAAAAGTTAACGATGGCATCTTCAAAGTGAATGTCAGCTTGAATAATGACAAACTAGATGAAGTTGAACAGCGGTTAAATGATCAATTTGGTGGTAAGGTCCATGCTACAGCTAGTGGATTCGGAAGTATTGACATCATTGCTAAAGAGGTCAATAAAAGTTTTGGACTGCAAAAATTAGCTGATCATTACGGTATTTCACTTCAGGATGTGGTATCATTTGGTGACAACAGTAATGATGATGAAATGCTTCAAGAGTCCGGATTAAGCTATGCAATGAAGAATGCTAAGCAGTCTACTAAAGACGCTGCAGACAAAATCACAAAGCTTGATAATAACCATGAAGGAGTCTTGAATACCATCGATAGTTTGTTCGATTGGGATACATCAGAAAAGTATCAAAAATCTTATTGACAGATTTTCTAGATACTGGTAATATTTATACCTGTTGAGATTAAGCAGAAGCGCCCGCTTCTCACCTATGCTTTTTGCCTCTAGGTAAATATACTGTATATACAATTATATTAGTGGGCGTGCGTATGCACCCCACTTTTTTAGTGGGAACATTTTTCGGAGGTGACTACTCATAGCAAGAGATTTATTAGTAAACGATCAAATTCGTTCAAAAGAAGTTCGGTTGATTTCTCAAAATGGAGATCAAGTTGGTGTTAAACCAAAAGCAGAAGCACAACGTTTAGCTGATGCAGCAAATATGGACCTAGTTCTAATGTCGCCAGGTGCAAAACCACCAGTTGCAAGAATCATGGACTATGGTAAGTACAAGTTTGAACTTCAGAAGAAAAATCGTGAAGCTCGTAAAAAGCAAAAGGTCGTCAGCGTCAAGGAAGTTAGACTTAGTCCAACAATTGAAGAAAACGACTTTAATACTAAGCTTAACAATGCCCGTAAGTTCCTGAGTAAGGGCGATAAGGTCAAAGTTTCTCTTCGCTTTAAGGGTAGAGCTATTACTCATAAAGAGATTGGGAAAGAAGTCCTAGATCGAGTAGCTGACAAGACAAAAGACATTGCTCACGTTACTACAAGACCAAAAATGGATGGCCGGAGCATGTTCTTGATGCTTGATCCAATTAGTTCCAAAGACAATAAGAAAAAATAGTGGAGGGATTTCAAATGCCTAAACAAAAAACACACCGCGCCTCAGCTAAGAGATTCAAGAAGACAGCTACTGGTGAATGGAAGAGAAGTCATGCTTATACAAGTCACCGTTTCCACGGAAAGACTAAGAAGCAACGTCGTCAATTGGCAAAATCTGGTTTAGTTTCATCAAGTGATATGAAACGAATCAAACAAATGTTAGCAACATACTAATTCATTCACAGGTAATTTAAAGGAGGAGTCATTATGCCACGTGTAAAAGGTGGAACAGTAACTCGCAAACGTCGTAAAAAGATTTTAAAATTAGCTAAGGGATATCGTGGTTCAAAACATATCACTTTTAAAGCTGCACATACACAAATCATGGTTTCATACCGTTATGCATTCCGTGATCGTCGTCAAAAGAAACGTGATTTTCGTAAGTTATGGATTGCAAGAATCAATGCTGCTGCCAGAATGAACGAAATCAGTTACAGCAAGTTGATGCATGGTTTGAAATTAGCAAATGTTGATATGAACCGT
The DNA here is from genome assembly GCF_001434295.1 of Companilactobacillus versmoldensis DSM 14857 = KCTC 3814. Classification (GTDB taxonomy): domain Bacteria; phylum Bacillota; class Bacilli; order Lactobacillales; family Lactobacillaceae; genus Companilactobacillus; species Companilactobacillus versmoldensis. The sequence goes on from NZ_AZFA01000001.1 coordinate 34,006, forward strand.
AAAATGTTAGCCCAAATTGCTATCGAAGATCCAAAGGCATTCACAAGTTTAGCAGATAGAGCTAAAAAAGCTTTAGCTTAATTATCAAAACGTAATTTGGGACATTCCAAATTACGTTTTTTTACTAAGTATGATAAATGGGGAAATATTATGTTTAAACCTGATGTTATGTTAAATCGAATTACTGATATAGATGCTGATGACTTAAAGAGAGAGCGTATTACCACTATTATGACTGATTTGGATAATACTATCCTGCCTTGGAATAGTAGTGAATATAGTTTATCGCTTAGAAAGTGGCTCAACATCATGAAAATGGCGAATATTGAAGTGTTAGTCGTTTCGAATAATAGTTATAAACGAATCGAAAAAGCTGTCCATGATCTCGATATCGGGATTGTTGCACGGGCTAAGAAACCTTTGCCATTCGAGATAGTCAAATATATTCGTGAAAATAAGATGGTCAAAGATGAAATCTTATTTGTCGGGGACCAAGTATTGACCGATGTATTGGCAGGATCGCTGTCAGGCGTTAAAACAGTTTTAGTGAAACCAATTGTTGAAACTGATGAAAAAAAGACACGGGTAAATCGATTTTTCGAAAGACCTATATTAAAATATTTACAATTGAAAGATAAAAATCTATATTGGAAGGATTCATTACATGACAGAAAATAATGAAGCTTTATACTGTATTGGTTGCGGTGCAAAGATCCAAACGAACAATCCTGATGGACCTGGTTATGTTCAACCATCAACTTTGAAGAAATATTTGGCTGATGATTCTAAGGAATTATTGTGTAAACGTTGCTTTAGATTACGAAACTACAATGAGATCACTGACGTTGATATCGATGATGATGACTTTTTGAAGTTATTGGATTCGATTTCTTCTCAAAAAGGTCTGATCGTTAATGTGGTTGATATTTTTGACTATGAAGGTAGTGTCATTCCTGGACTACAACGGTTTGTCGGTGACAAGAATATTTTGATCGTCGGTAATAAAGTCGATCTCTTGCCGCACTCAGTCAACCAAAATAAGCTTCTGAACTGGATCCAACAAAAGAGCAAGGAAAATGGGATCAAATCGGTTGATCAAATCATGGTCTCTGCTCAGACCGGAACTAATATTGATAAGTTGATGACAATGATCGAAAAGTATCGTCAAGGCCAAGACGTTTACGTTGTGGGAACTACTAACACAGGGAAATCGACTTTGATCAATCGGATCATCAGTGCTAATTCTGATGTCAAAGATTTGATCACTACTTCCAGATTCCCAGGCACTACACTTGATCAAATCGATATCCCACTCGATGATGGCCATTTCTTGATCGATACGCCAGGTATCATTCACAAGTATCAATTAGCTCATTATTTAGATGAAAAAGAACTCAAGGCTATCACACCGAAAAAACAATTGCGCCCGTCAACTTTCCAATTACGAGATGGACAAACGATCTTTGTGGCTGGATTGGCAAGATTTGACTTTTTAGATGAAAAAACCAATGTGGTTTTTTATTTCAACCAAGGCCTAGTGTTACATCGGACCAAAACGGTCAATGCGGACGAATTTTACCAAAAACATTTAGGCGAGATTTTGAATCCTCCGTATGATGTGACCGAATTTCCGAAATTACACCAAGAGGAATTTACTTCCCACCGCAAATCGGATATTGTTATTTACGGATTAGGTTGGGTCACGATCCCGGCCAATTGCAAGGTTTTAGTGCATGTACCTGAAGGAGTTCGGGTCGCCATGCGAGATGCCATTATTTAAGGAGAACATATGATAATTAAAGGAAAGAAAAATCGCTATTTACGTAGCCAAGCTCAAACTATGAAACCAGTTGTTCGAGTAGGGCGTGAAGGGATCAGTGACAACTTATTAACACAGATCCAGCAATTATTGTATAAAAATGAACTGATCAAAGTTTCATTTTTACAAAATACCATGGCTGAACCACAACAATTGGCAGATGCGCTGACAGAACTAGACGGAGGCATTGCCTTGATTCAGACTATCGGCTCAAAGGCAATCTTCTACAAGAAATCACCTAAGGTAAAAAATCGTAAGTACTCTTTGGAGCTAGACAAAATTTAGTATTAAGTGAAGATGAAAAATGAGAACAAAAAAACAAATTTTAACTAAGGTACAGACTGAGATCAAATCGAATCAGCCTAAACGCCATGTTGGAATTTTAGGTGGCACTTTTAATCCGATTCATACAGGACATTTAGTGATTGCTGAACAAGTTTTTCAACAGTTACACTTAAGTAAAATTCTTTTTCTGCCTGATAAGATACCACCTCATCATGGCGTTTCTAAGCACAAACCGATTGACAGTAATGACCGAATTGAAATGGTAAAATTAGCAATTGAGGATAATATGCATTTTGATTTAGACTTGACCGACGTCAATCGCGGTGGAGTCAGCTATACCTACGAGACCGTTAAAATTCTCAAAGAATGTAATCCTGATACTGAATACTATTTCATTATCGGTGGAGATATGGTAAGAAATTTGCCCGAATGGGCTCACATTGATGATTTAATGCAGATGGTTCATTTTGTAGGAGTTTGTCGAAAGGGTTTTGAAAAAAGCTCTCAGTATCCTATAATTTGGGTGAACACTCCTGAACTAGAAATTAGTTCTAGTATGATCAGAAAGTCGATCAGAACGGGTAAATCCATTAAATATTTGGTGCCTAAGAGTGTCGAAAGCTATATCGAAGATAAGGGGCTTTACCAATGACAGATTTTAATTATGACAAGATAGCACCCGGATTTGACCGTGATGCAGTTTTGAATCGCATGAAAAGTCAAATGAGCGATTTTCGCTTCTCTCATTGCGTTCGGGTGGAAAAAGAGGCCCGTGGTCTCGCTGCAGAAAATGGGATCAATGTTGACAAAGCAGGTTTAGCAGGTCTATTACACGATTATGCTAAAGAAAGACCAGATTCAGAATTCACTGAGATCATCAAAGCCAAAAATCTTGATCCTGAGTTATTGAATTATGGTAATGCTATTTGGCATGGTATCGTGGGTGCTGAAATTATTAAAGATGAACTAAATGTTTATGATGAAGATGTTCTCAATGCCGTACGTCGTCACACTGTTGGTGCAACGACGATGACTGGTGTAGATAAATGTACTTTTATTGCTGATTTTATTGAACCCGCCCGTGATTTTCCAGGTATTGACGAAGCAAGAACCTATGCTGAAAAATCACTTGATGCTGGAGTGGCTTTCGAATTAAAACATTCGATTGCTCACTTGATCGACAAGAATCGGCCAATCTACCCAGACACATTTATAAGTTACAATTATTGGATCAATAAGGGAGAATTATAATTTGAATTCAAAAGAAATGATGGAAATTGCTGTTAAAGCAGCAGATAGTAAACATGCAAATGATATTGAAGTCTTAGATATTAGTAAAGTAAGCATCATGACTGATTACTTTGTCATTATGGATGCTAGTTCACAACGTCAAGTCGATGCTATTGTTCAAGCAGTTTTAGACAAGGCTGGCGAAAACGACATTGATGTTGGACATGTCGAAGGAAAAAGAGATTCTGAATGGATCTTGATCGATATGCACGACATCGTTGTTCATGTATTTACTAGTGAAAAACGTAGTTTTTATAATTTAGAAAAATTGTGGGCTGATGCACCACAAGTAGATATTTCAGATTTGGTAACAGTCAATGATCTATAATTCGTTTGCTCGAGTATACAGCGAGTTGATGGATGACAGTCTCTATCAAAGATGGGCAGATTACGTAAAAAATCACACACCATACTCGGCAAAATCATTGTTGGATGTAGCATGTGGGACAGGTGATCTGACCATTTTGTTAGCTGATGATTTTGATGTCACTGGAACAGATCTTTCTGAAGAGATGTTAAATATTGCCACTGAAAAAGCTGCTGACGCCAAGGTGAAAATCCCTTTTGAACAAGCAAATATGATGGATCTATATACCTTTGATAACTTTGACGTTATCACTTGTTTCGATGATTCGATTTGTTATTTAGGCGACGAGGATGAATTATATATTGCAGCTAAACAGGCATATGATCACTTAAATCCAGGTGGAAAATATCTCTTTGACGCCCATTCATTATTCCAGATGGATCACGTTTTCCCAGGATATATGTTCAATCATAAGGCTGAAGATTCTGCCTTTATGTGGAGTAGTTATCCAGGAGAATACGAACATAGTATTGAACATGAGCTGACATTTTTTAATTATGACGATGTCATCGATGGCTATCTGGTCAATACTGAGATTCATCACGAGCGGACTTATCCAATCGAGACTTTCAAGCAGATCTTGAAAGATGTTGGTTTTAAGAATACTCAAGTTTCTGCTGATTTTGGTGAAAAGCCAGTATCTGATAAGGTTACTAGATGGTTTTTTGATTCAGAAAAGTAGGAGATAGTATGGCAAAAATTTACGGCTTTGTGGCCGAGTTTAACCCATTTCATAATGGCCATAAGCAATTTATTGACCAAATAAGAAAAAAATATCATCCAGATGTACTGATTGCAGTCATGTCAGGCAATTTTGTACAGCGGGGTGATTTTGCTGTTTTAAACAAGCATTTGCGGGCACAGACTGCTGTGGAGAATGGCGTCGACCTCGTGGTCGAATTACCATTTGTGCAGACGGTACAACCAGCTAATATATTTGCCGAGAGTGCTATTCAAATACTACGACAAATCGGCATAACTGACCTGGTATTTGGAACTGAGGCGGAAATGGATTTTCCCCAATTGGCTCGACGGGTCATCATTGAACAGATGGAATTTAAACAGGACTTCACGCATAGTTATGCCGAAAACCTGCACCAACAATTGCTACAAATTGGCGTTGATACGGCTAATAAGCCGAATCAATTGCTGGGGCTGAATTACACGACGGCGATTGAGAAAAAAGGTTATCCGATTAAAGTTCATTCACTGTTGCGCACACAAGATGGCTTTAGTGCAACCAAGATTCGTCAGTCGCTTGGTTCTCAAGATTGGTCAAATATAGTTGATATGGTGCCTCAAGGGACCTATGATTTATTGCGGTCTCAAAAAATTATTACTTGGAACGATTTTTATCCATTTTTAAGGTATAAAATTTTGACGAACACTACTAATGAATTACAATTAATGTATCAAATGGTGGAGGGGTTGAATTTCAAACTAAAAAAAGAGATTAGTCGAACCGATGATTTTGAAAAACTATTGTTTTCTGTCAAATCGAAGAGATATACTTTGGCGCGGATCCGTCGCTTGCTGATGTATGTTTTGATCAATGTTGACAATAAGGAGATGATATCGGCGCTCACTCAAACTTATTTGCGTATCTTAGGATTTAGCGATACTGGTCAGCAGTATTTGCATCAACAAAAGAAAAATTTTAATATACCTTTGATCACTAAGGTCGGACAATCTGAGCATAATTTGATGAACTTAGAATTAAGAGCCGACAGTGTCTATCAATTAGTCAATCATGAAGAACAAAATTTTGGAGTCATTCCTTACATTAAGGGGGAAAACTAATGCTAAACTGGGATGTTCAAGAAGTACGCAAGTACAAAGACAAACCCTTTGATTTTGAAGAAAAATTGAATTTGAAAGACGATTTACAAGATCGTGATTCAGAAGTACTCGACATTGAACCTGTGGAGGTTTCCGGTAGTTTGTTTAACGACCGTGGTCTAGTTATTTCTGATGTTAAGATCAAGACACGGATCACTGTTCCTTCTACACGTAGTTTGGAACCAGTTGAACTTGCCTTAAAATTCCGGATCAATGAAGCATACAATATCGATGCTATTGATACTGAAGATATTGACGATTATTCAATCATTATTCCAATTAATGATGATAATCCAACAATCAATATTTATGAGTCGATCGTGGACAATATTTTGTTAAATATTCCTACGCAAGTCTTAACAACTAAAGAACAAAATGAAGATATCATGCCATCTGGTAAAGATTGGACAGTTATCTCCGAAGATGAGTTTAAGAGACAAAAAGAAGAGGAGCATGTTAACCCCGAATTCGCTAAATTGAAGAATTTATTCAAAGAATAGGGTCAATAATGCGCCTCTTTTATTATTTTTTGTTAATATAGATATGAAATAACTTATTAATTGGAGGTATTTGTATGAGCAAACCACAAATCGGTGTCATTGGAATGGCCGTAATGGGAAAGAATTTGGCTTTAAATATTGAAAGCCGCGGTTATGAAGTTGCTATTTATAATAGAACTGGTTCTAAGACAGAAAATGTTGTTAAAGAACACGCCGATAAAAAATTGGTTCCAAGTTACACAATCGAGGATTTCGTTGATTCACTAGAAAAACCACGTCGTATCATGATGATGGTTAAAGCTGGTGCTGGTACAGATGCTGTTATTGATCAATTATTACCTTTGTTGGACAAAGGCGATGTTTTGATTGACGGTGGAAATACTTTCTTTGAGGACACGATTGAAAGAAATAGACGTTTGGATAAATCAGGTATCAACTTTATTGGAATGGGTGTATCTGGTGGTGAACTAGGTGCTTTACAAGGTCCATCATTAATGCCAGGTGGACAAAAGGAAGCTTATGATTTAGTAGCTCCTATCTTAGAACAAATTTCAGCTAAAGCTGACGAAGATGGCAAACCATGTGTTACTTATATTGGACCAAACGGTGCTGGTCATTATGTCAAGATGGTTCACAACGGTATCGAATATGGTGACATGGAATTAATTTCAGAAAGTTTTAATTTACTTTCACACTTGTATAATAATGATTTAAACAAGGTTGCTGAGACTTTTAAGGATTGGAACAAGGGTGAATTATCAAGTTACTTGATCGACATTACAGCAAGCATCTTAACAAGAAAAGATGACCAAGGCAGTGACGATTATATCGTTAATAAGATCTTGGATAAGGCTGGTAATAAAGGAACAGGTAAGTGGAGCTCACAAAGTGCTCTTGAATTAGGTGTTCCTCAATCATTGATTACATCTGCTGTCTATTCACGTTATATTTCTGCTTATAAAGATGAACGTGTTAAAGCAAGTAAGTCCTTAGTTGGTCCTAAGAATGTTCCTGATGTAAATCTCGATGAATTTGTTGAAAAGATCCGTAAGGCACTCTACTTTAGTAAAATCATGAGTTACGCTCAAGGCTTTGCTCAAATGAAAGCTGCTGGAGAACATTACGATTGGAAGCTCGATTTTGGTAAGATTGCTCAAATCTGGCGTGCCGGTTGTATCATCCGTGCTCAATTCTTACAAAAGATCACTGACGCTTATGATAAAGATCCTAAGTTAGACAACTTATTACTCGATGATTACTTCGAAAATATCGTTGAAGAATACCAAGAAGCTGTTCGTGACGTTGTTAGTTATGCTGTTAAAGTTGGAATCCCTGTTTCAGGATTCATGTCAGCTGTTTCATACTATGATCAATATCGTTCAGAAGTATTACCAGCTAACTTGATTCAAGCTCAAAGAGATTACTTTGGTGCTCATACATACGAAAGAAATGATAAACCTGGTATTTTCCATTATACTTGGTATGAAGAACAATAATTTAGAATTTTGATCAATAAAGTTTAACGTAAAAGGACAAACTTTCTTTTGGAAAATTTGTCCTTTTTTATGTGGTTTAATGTTTTTGCTATAAAAAAAGAATAATTTTTAATATTTTGAATAAAATTCGGATTGAATATTAAAAAAAACTCACTTTGGCTATTTTTAATAAATCGAATATGTTAAAATCTTTATTGCATTGCCTTGCAAAAGGTGAGAAAACGATTAATAATTAATAATAATTAAATTTTATTTAATATACGGGAGATAAAGCATGGCTAAGATACTAGTTATTGAAGATGAAGAGAACATGGCTAAATTTGTTCAACTTGAACTTCAACATGAGAATTATGAAGTTAAAGTTGCAACAGATGGTCGTACTGGCCTTGATACTGCCCTTAATGAAGACTGGGATTTGATCTTACTAGATTTGATGTTGCCAGAGTTGAATGGTATTGAAGTTTGCCGTCGAGTTAGACAAGAAAAGAATACGCCAATCATTATGATGACAGCACGTGATTCGATCATTGATCGAGTTTCAGGCTTAGATCACGGAGCCGACGATTACATCGTTAAGCCTTTCGCAATCGAAGAATTATTGGCACGTATTCGGGCATTATTAAGAAGAATCGATTTGGACATTGACGTTACTCGTAACAATGATCAAGTTTTGAAGTACAAAAACTTAGTGATCGATAAGACAACTCAAACTTTAAAACGAAATGGTGAAGTTATCGACTTGACTAGAAGAGAATATGATTTATTGAGTGCCCTCATGGAAAACGTTGGCACTGTTTTAGGTCGTGATGAATTACTCGAACGTGTTTGGGGAACTGGTTCTAGTACTGAAACTAATGTTGTTGATGTTTACATTAAATATCTTCGTAACAAAATTGACCGCGGTGGTGCACCAAGTTATATTTCAACTGTTCGTGGTAAGGGTTATGTGATGAGACGATGAGAATCTCAATCAGATTTAAATGGACTTTTTTGATCTCATTAGTAATACTAGCAGCATATTTGATAGTTGCTTTTATCGCTTTTAATACAGTTGACAGTGTTGCTAGTGCTGAAGTAGTTCATGATTTTGTCTTAAAATTGATTTGGGTTGGTATCTTTGTCCTATTTTTCGGTATCTTGATCAGTTTCTTTGCCGTGTCATTGTTTTCGAAAAACATCAAAACTGTTAATACAACGATTGATGATTTGAATAAGAAACCTGATTCTGATTCAAGAATCAAGATTAGAAAACGTAATGATGAGATTTACGATTTGACGATCAACATCAATAAAATGCTTGATCGCATGCAAGCCTATACAAATCAACAAAAAGAATTTGTTGAAGATGTTTCCCATGAATTACGTACGCCAGTGGCAGTTTTAGAAGGTCACTTGAGTATGTTGCAACGTTGGGGTAAAGATGATCCTGAAGTTTTGAATGATTCAATCAATTCATCACTTCAGGAATTAAAACGTATGCAATCGTTGATCCAAGAAATGCTTGCTTTGACACGGGTAGAACAGATTGACAGTGAATATTTGGATCAAACGACCGAGGTCAAGCCATTGTTTACTCAAGTTTATAATGACTTTAAAATGTTGCATCCTGATTTCGTAGTAAATTTTGATGATGATATTCAAACTGGTAGCAAAGTTAAGATTTACCGTGATCATCTCGAGCAGGTTTTGATAATCTTGCTCGACAATGCTTTTAAGTATTCTGGTGATCGTAAAGAAATTAATCTTTCTGCTTCAACTAACTCTGCTTTATTGGAAGTGGTTGTACAGGATTATGGTGTAGGAATCGCCAAAAAGGACGTCCAGCGTGTTTTCAATCGTTTCTACAGAGTTGACAAAGCTCGTTCAAGAAAACGTGGAGGTAACGGCTTAGGCCTTGCTATCGCTAAACGTCTGATTGAGATCTACAAAGGGACCATTACTGTAGAAAGCGTGCTTGGTTCAGGGACTGTCTTCCGGATAGAACTGCCAATTTATGTGGAGCCAGAATCTGAAACTGAAACTGACAAAAAATAAAATTTAATTCTAAAGTGATATAACAAAAACGAAAAGGACACTGATAAAATATTTTATCAGTGTCCTTTTTTATTTGAATCAATTAAATTATTTATCGTCATCTGTATGTTGATGTTGTTGACGACCTTGATTCATCTCACGAATGCTCTTGTGTAAATCACTGCGAGATTCGTTATCAGAATTGTCATCTGATGATGAATTATTATTAGAGCTGCCTGAATTAGCCATCAATTTTGCAATTGACTTTTCGGTTACAACCACCTTAACTGGATGCTCAGCTAAATTAGCGTCAGCTTGTTTCTTGATCCGTGGCATGATCACGTAGTTAGTGATCAATTGTTGAATCAAAATAACTACACCACCGACTAGGAAGTAAAGTGCTAGGGCAGCTGATGAGACCATTGAAATGAAGAAAGTGATCAAGGGGTTCATCAGAAGCATTGTTTGCATTTGCTTTCTTTGTTCTTGTGGAACAATCTGTAGTGAAAGCCATGATTGAATGATGTAGAAGACTGTCGCTACAAGAGCAATGATCAAACTAGGTTTTCCAAGAGGGATCGTCATGAATGTTGCGACACCAATTTCTTTGGAATATTGCACGGCTTGGTAAATGGCAATCAAGATTGGCATTTGGAGTAATAGAGGCAAACAGCCAATACCACCAGTTAAACTGATATTGTTTTGTTTGTATACTTCCATCATTAGTTGACTGATTTTTTGCTGTGTTTCAGGATCTTTAGCTTCCTTTTGCTTAGCTTGGATCAGCTTTAATTGCGGTTGAACAGCACGCATCTTTTCCTGTTGAGCAGTTGATTTGTACTGTTGATTCAGTGACAACGGTAAAAGCAACAATCTTACGACAAAGGAAATAATCACAATACCCCAGGCATACGCATCACGACCACCAACGAATTCAGCAGTCGATAGGATCAAGTTTTGGAATGGTGTTCCTAACCACTTGTAAATGAATCCATAGGGGCCGCCAGTAGGAGCATGTTGGACACCACTCTGGGCACAACCTGAAAGGACGACCGCAAATATCACGATCAGTGATAAAACGGAGGCGTATTTCAAAATTTTCTTATTCAATTGTAAACCACCTTTTAAAAATCATATAAACAATATACGTTAAGTTATAGGGCGTTTCAACCAATGACCGTAAACTTTTGGTAATTCTTTAAGTTATCTGAGAAATCATAATCAACCGTTTTTACCTTAGCAAAAGGGGAAGGTGATTGACGGATCTTTTGCAGAAATGAATACAATTTCATTTCATCGCCTTCCGCCTCAATCTTGACCGAGCCATCCATTTCATTTTCCACAGTTCCAGTCACCTCAGAATCTGCTGCTACTTGAACAACTGAATAACGAAAACCAACGCCTTGAACCAGACCATAAACATGTATTGATAGATGTTTCATAAAAATCACTCCGATTATAATATGTTACTCTAATAGTATAAAACAAGAAGGAAGAAAAGCATGAAATATATTGAATCCAAGAAGAACGAAGAAATAAAGCAATTCAATAAATTAAACAAGACCAAAGAAATCAAAAAAACTGGAACTTATCTGATTGAAGGATTTCATTTAGTTCGTGAAGCTGACCAAAATGATCAAAAAATTGTTACGATCTTAGCCACCGAAAATCATCAAGACGATCAACTGATCAAAAAGTATTATGATCAAGCAATTATTATTTCTGATGATATTGCTGAGCAGTTGTCAGAAACTAAGACTCCTCAAGGAATTTTTGCAGTCATAGAGGTTCCTGAACGAACAGAAGTCACACAATTGACTGGTCAGTGGGTCTTCTTAGCCAACGTTCAAGATCCCGGAAATGTCGGGACGATTATTCGAACCGCTGACGCAGCTGGCTACGATGGTGTCATCACGAGTCTAGATACAGCTGATATCTATCAACCAAAAGTTCAAAGATCAATGCAGGGCAGTCAGTTCCACTTACCGATCTATCGCATGGATCTCACTAAGGCACTCGAATTGGCGAAAAAATCTCAATTGACTGTTTATGGTTCAGAGGTGAATGCTGAAGCTGTTCCCTATAATACTTTGGAAAAAGTAGAAAACTTTGCCTTGATCATGGGTAATGAAGCTCATGGATTAAATCAGGCCACTTTGAGTGCGACCGACAAAAATATTTACATTCCGATCAAAGGTAAAGCTGAATCATTGAATGTCGCTGTTGCAGCGGGTGTCTTAATGTACGGTTTACAATCGTTTTAGGCTTGCAAAACTTTTCTGCTTTTGTATAATATGTGTCATATGAATAAGTAAGTCAACATTGATGAAAAATAGTAATCAGGATTATTTATGACAGGAAGGGCCACTGACTGAGAAAGGCCTAATAGATAATTTGATGAATTCACTTTCTGAGTTGCTAAGCTAAGTTACTTTATAACTTCTTGAGTGCACACTTTTTGTGTGAACTAGGGTGGTACCGCGAGTCCTCGTCCCTTTTTTGGGAGAGGATTTTTTTTATTTTAGGAGGTCGAAGATGTCATTAAATGATAGATTAAAAGAACTTCGTGAAAACGGAATTAATGATGCAAAACGTGCACAGCATTTACAGGATTTAAATGATTTAAGAGTTCAATTGTTAGGTAAAAAGGGACCAATCACTCAAGCATTACGGGGGATGAAGGATGTTCCTAAGGAACAACGCCCTGAAATTGGTACTTTAGCTAACAATGTTAAAAAGGATATTCAAACAGCAATCGAAAGCAGGATCGAAGAAGTCAACAAACGGATCATTGCTCAGAAGTTGCAAGAAGAAACGCTTGATGTGACTTTGCCTGCTCAATCGCATGAGGTTGGTACCAAGCATATTTTGAACCAAACAATTGAAGATATCGAACAATTCTTCATCGGATTGGGTTACGAAGTAGCACCAGGATATGAAGTCGAAGAAGATCATTATAATTTTGAACGTCTAAATATTCCTAAGGATCATCCTGCTCGTGATATGCAGGATACGTTCTACATCACTAATGAATTATTGATGAGAACTCAGACTTCTGCTCAAGAGGGACGAGATATGGATGCTCATGACTTCTCTAAGGGCCCTTTAAAAATGATCTCACCCGGTATCGTTTACCGTCGCGATGATGATGATGCCACACATTCACACCAATTCCATCAACTTGAAGGATTGGTTGTTGATAAGAATATCAGTATGGCTGACTTGAAGGGAACTTTAGAAGCTCTTTGCCGTCACGTCTTCGGACCTGATCGTGAGATTCGTTTCCGTCCAAGTTTCTTCCCATTCACTGAACCGTCAGTTGAAGTTGATGTTTCTTGCTTCAATTGTGGCGGTGAAGGTTGCCGTATTTGTAAATATACTGGTTGGATCGAAGTTTTAGGTGCCGGCTTGACACATCCAAATGTTTTGGAAATGTCTGGTATTGATTCGAATGTCTATAGTGCATTTGCTTTCGGATTAGGACCTGAGAGATTTGCCATGTTGAAATACGGTATCGATGATATCCGTGATTTTTACACCAATGATGTCAGATTCTTAGAACAATTCAAAGGAGTAAATTAGTATGAAAATTTCTATTGATTGGTTAAAGGAATATATTCCAGTCACCCATACAGTTGAAGAGATTGCCAATAAAGTCTCATTAACAGGTATCGAATCCGCCCCAGTTGAATTGGGAACAGATCTTTCAAATTTGGTCGTTGGACATATTACATCACTCAAGCCACATCCAGATTCAGATCATTTGAATTTGTGTCAAGTCGATGTGGGTCAAGCAGAATATATTCAAATCGTTTGTGGCGCACCAAATGTAGCTGAAGGTCAATATGTTATCGTCGCACTTGATGGAGCAAACTTACCTGCTGGTAAAGAAATCAAAAAGGGTGCCATCAGAGGACAAGAATCTAACGGAATGATTTGCGGATTAGATGAACTCGGTGTCGAAGAAAGTTTAGTGCCAAAAGCCTTCCAGAAGGGAATTTATGTCTTTCCAAGTGTTGAAGAGCCAGGTGCTGATGCTAAAGAATTATTGGGCTTAAATGATCAAATGGTCGATTTAGATATCACACCAAATCGTGCCGATACTTTAGGTATGCGTGGAGCTGCTTGGGAAATCGGTGCTACTTATGATGAAAAACCAGTCTTCAAAGATCCAGTGATCGATGATAGTAAAGTTGAAGATGATGATAACTTAAAGATCAACATTGAAGCTGACGATTTAGTCCAAGACTATCTGGTAAGAACCATCAAAAACGTTCAAGTTGCTGAGAGTCCACTTTGGATTCAAAGACGTCTTTGGAATCAAGGAATCCAACCTGTTAATAATATTATCGATGCAGCAAATTATGTCATGATCGAATATGGTGAACCGATCCAAGTTTATGATTTGGACAATTTGACTGATGAAACCATCTCAGTAGAAATGGCAACTGACGGTCACAAACTTAATTTGGGCAAAGATGATACTAAAGATCTCAACCATGATGATCTTGTTATCAATTCTGGTGATCAAACACTTGGATTGGCTGGGGTTGTAAACGGTACTTCTGCACAAGTAGATGATGATACGAGAAATATTTTGATTGAGAGTGCTGTTTTTGATGGTACTTCAGTCAGAAAAGCTGCCCAGAGACATGATTTACGTGGAGACGCTTCAAACCGTTTTGAGAAGGGCGTAGATACTGGAGCTGTTGAAATCTCTTTGAATCGTACTGTAGAATTGATTGCTTCAATCACTAAGATTCAAAGTATTTCTCAAGTGATAGTTGGAAAACAGACACCGGCAGAACCGACTGTTATCAAGGCTTCGATCGATCATGTTAATCGGTTGATGGGCATCACTTTGTCAGCTGATGAAATGATTGGTATTTTAGACCGTCTTGGTTTCTCGACGGAACAAAATGGTGATGAACTGACCGTTACTATTCCTACTCGACGTTGGGACATGAGTATTGAAGCGGATTTGATTGAAGAGATCATGCGGATTTACGGATATGAGAACTTGCAAGGTACTTTGCCTTCTGGAAATGAGACTCTCGGTGGTTATACGCCACAACGTGAGTTCATCAACAAATTGAAGAATATTTTGTTGAGTGAAGGTATGGATGAGACAATTAACTTTGGCCTTGTCAGCAAGCAAGAAGCTCGTGATTTTAATTATATTGATTCTGAATACACCCGTGTTCTTCATCCGATGACTGAAGATCATGAATTTCTGAGAACTAGTTTGATCCCAGGATTGATCAAAAACGTCGCCTATAATAAGGCTCGTAAGAATAGTGATCTGAGTTTGTTCGAGGAAGGTCGGATCTTTGATCGTGAATCTGGTCATGATCGTCCTAAGGAAGTTGAATATATCGGTGGTATCATCACTGGTAAAGTTGGAACTGATTCCTGGAATACCTCTGCTAAAGAAATTGATTTCTATGATGTTAAAGGTATCGTTGAAGAATTGTTAAGTTTCGTTGAATTAGATTCTGAAGTTGAATACAGGGCTTCTAAAGAAATCGGCAATCTTCACCCTGGTCAAACAGCGGCAATTTTATTTGATGACCAAGTTATGGGGTATGTTGGTAAGATTCATCCTGAATATCAATCAGCTCACAGTATCGATGATGCGTTCGTCTTTGAATTGAATGTTGATAAATTATTGGCTCAACCAAAGAAAAACGTTAAAGCAATGAGTGCACCTAAATATCCAAGCGTAACTCGTGATTTAGCTATTTTAGTTGCCAAAAATATTACTAGCGGTGAAATTGTTAAACAAATCTTTAATGATGGTGGCCAATACTTGAAAGACGTGAATATCTTTGATGTTTATCAAGGCAGCAACATCGAAAATGGCCATAAGTCACTCGGATACCATTTGATTTTCCAGAATTCTAATGATACATTGACATACGATACTGTTGAAAAAGCATTTACTCAAATTAAGACTGGTTTAATTAATAAATTTAACGTCGAAGTCAGATGATGAGTTTGAAGAAATGGTATAATTTTAATAAATCTAACCGGGAGGCTGCATCTTGAGCCAAAAAGATGAAAAAAAAGATGCACTAAAACGTGAATCTAAAGAAAAGATTTCGACTCGTGCACGTGAACGATCTGTTGCGAACCACATTGCTTATTGGATCTTTGGTGTAATTGCTGTATTAGCAGTGATTGTTGCAATTATTGGCTTTAATTACGTTAATAGTTCACTTCAACCTTATAATTCAAATAGTAAAGAAGATATTGTCGTCAAGATTCCTGTCGGATCATCCAGTAAGGAAATTGCTAAGTCACTAGAATCAGACAAAGTTATCAAGAGTGCAACTGTCTTCAACTATTACATCAAGGCACATAATTATACCGATTTTCAAGCCGGTTACTATACTTTCAAACAATCGATGTCGATGAGTGATATCGTCAATCAATTGCAAAAAGGTGGTACCGCTGAACCAACTGGGGATGCTCACAATAGGGTCCTAGTTCGTGAAGGTGTAACGATTGATCAAATTGGTGATCAAATTCAAAAAACGACTAAATTTAAAAAGTCTAACTTTTTGAAGTTAATGAAAGATAAAAGTTTCTTAAATTCGTTAGCTAAGAAGTATCCACAATTGTTGTCCTCTTCGATGAAGAAAAATAATGTCAGATATCATCTTGAAGGTTATCTCTATCCAGCAACATATGGAGTCTTCAAAGGAATGACATTGAAACAATTAGTTACGCAAATGGTCGAAAAGGAAGATTCAGTCTTACAGCCTTATTATTCACAGATCAAGGCTAAGGATATGACGGTCCAGCAAGTATTGACCATTGCTTCATTAGCTGAACGTGAAGGTGTTACTCAAAAAGATCGTAAAAAGATCGTCGGAGTGTTCTATAATCGATTTGATGCGGATATGCCAATTCAATCTGATATCTCTGTAATGTATGCCTTGAACACACATAAGAAAGAATTATCGAGAAAAGATGTTAAGGTCAAATCGCCATATAACCTCTATAAAAATAAAGGTTATGGACCAGGGCCATTCAATTCACCTAGTCTGCAATCGATCCAAGCAACCTTGAATCCTTCTGATAGAAGTAAAGGTTATCTATACTTCTATGCTAATCTGAAGACTGGGAAAGTTACATACAGTACTAACTTCTCACAACATCAAAGTGGGTATAATTCAATCAGTCAATAGTGTAAAATATAAAATAATTCAAAATCGTCATCTAACCAATCCGGTTAGATGACTTTTGAAATTTATGATAGGCCAGGAGACCTTTTATCTCCACGATAAAGAATTAATGATTTATGGAGGAACGAACAATGGCAGAAAAAAATTATCCAATGACAGCTGAAGGAAAGAAAAAGCTGGAAGAAGAATTAGAAGATCTTAAAAAAGTTAAACGTCCGGAAGTAATTAATCGAATCAAAATTGCTCGTGGCTTCGGTGACTTGTCAGAAAACTCTGAGTATACATCTGCAAAAGATGAACAAAGTGTTGTAGAATCACGTATCTCTCAAGTTACAGAGATGATCCAATATGCTAACGTTGTTGACACTGATGAAGTTGCTAACGATGAAGTTTCGGTTGGTAAGAAGGTAACAGTTCAAGAAGATGATGATGACCCAGAATTTTACACAATCGTCGGTTCAGCTGAATCCGATCCAGATAATGGGATGATCTCCAATAATTCACCAATTGCTCAAGCTTTGATTGGTAAACATGTCGGTGATGCTGTGACTGTCCAAACACCAGCTGGAAGCTATGTTTTGAAGATAAAAACCGTAGATGTTGCCTAAAGAAAACGTTTTCTGTTAAGCTTAGTCTGTGTAAATTTTAAAAATTATCAACGGGGTGAGCTTGATGAAAATAATTATTAGTGATGATGCTGCAAAATGGTATCAAGACAATGTCGATCTAAAACCAGGTGATGGTATTAGATTTTATGGCAAAGTTTACGGGAAAACTATGGTTCACGAGGGTTTTTCAATCGCATTTAGAAAAGAAGAGCCAACAAAACCAGTATCAAGCACTGAAGTTAATGGAATTACTTATTTTATAACTGACAATGATACTTGGTTCTTTGCTCGTTATGATCTAGATGTGGAATACGACTCAAAAACAGATAGTCCTGAATATATTTTTAAATCAAATGAATAAAGATTTAATATTTTGAAGGGAAACCTATGAAGAGAATACTCGAAATAATAAGAAAAAGAACAGGTAGTCAAGCGAAGTCTACTATTCCCTTTCGTTTAAACCTGCTTTTTTTTATTGTCTTTGCATTGTTTGCCTTATTAGTTGGACAATTAGCATATTTGCAAATCGTCTATGGTGGTAAGTTTACAGCAGAGGTTGATAGAACAGATAAAACTGTTATGCAGGGAAGCGTTCCGCGAGGGATGATCTATGATTCTAAAGGAAGGCTCCTAGTCGGTAATTCGACTGAAAGTGCCATTACCTACACTAAGAGCTCTGGCGTTAAGTCGAGTGATATTTACCAAATCGTTAATCGTTTGACGAAATATGTAAATATCAAAGCAGGTAATTTAAGTGACCGTGATAAGGCAGATTATATTTTAGCTGCACCTGGTAAGTCTGCCAAAGTTGCTAAACAAATGCCAAAGTCATATCGTCAAGATTCTAATGGGAATCAACTGTCATCTAATAAGACATACGCTAATGAAGTTAAATACATTGAAGAACAAGGGATTCATTTAAGCAAATCTGATAAAGCTAAGGCAACTGCTTATAAGAAAATGAGTTCAGCTTATTCTTTGGCAACTGTTTTCGTGAAAGATAAAGGACTGACATCAAAAGAAATTGCGCAAGTCAGTGAACATTTAACCGAATTACCTGGTGTAAACGTTGGTACTAACTGGAATCGTGCTTACCCTCAAGGTAGATCCATCGCAAGTATCATTGGTGGTGTTTCTACTGAGCAACAAGGTATTCCTGATGATGAATTAAATACCATGTTGGCAGCCGGATATTCACGGAATGACCGTGTTGGTACTAGTTATCTTGAAAAGAGTTATGAATCGATTTTGGCTGGTACCAAGAGCCAAAAGCAGGTTGAGATCGGTTCTAATAACCAGATCAAAAATAGTAAAGAAATTTATGCCGGCCAAAAGGGTGGCAATTTGAACCTAACGATTGATTCGAAATTCCAAAAGAAAGTTCAAAAGACTTTGAATACTCAGTTTGCTGCTGCTAAATCGGCTGGTATCACTCAGTATTCAGATGGTGCTTATGCTGTGGCAATGAATCCTAAGACAGGTGCAATTTTAGCTATGGCTGGTGTTAAAAATAATACCAAGACCGGTAAGACCACTGAAGATTCTTTAGGCGTTATTAATCGTACCTTCGTAATGGGTTCTGCTGTTAAGGGTGCAACTGTTTTAGGTGCATTGATGGATGGGGTCATCACCCCAGAAAATAATACCTTGCCTGATCAGCCAATTTATTTACCTGGTACACCAGTTAAGAAGTCTGTTTATCCAATTGGTACATACAGTTCCTTGACTGCCCAGAAGGCTCTAGAAGTTTCTTCCAACGAATATATGATGGCTTTAGCAATGAAGGAAGCTAACGCTAAATATACGCCGCATTCATACATTCATATGGATTCGGATATCTTCCAAAAGATGCGTGGTTATTTCAACCAATTTGGTTTAGGTGTTAAAACCGGGATCGATATTTCCGGTGAAACCACTGGTATCGAAGGTGCCACTCATAATTCTGGTGGTTCATTGAAAACTGGTTCTGCACTTGATTTATCCTATGGTAACTATGATGCTTATACGTTGATTGAAATGGCACAATATATTTCAACTATCGCTAATGGTGGTTATCGGATGGAACCTTACATTGTCCAATCGATTCAAAAGACGAAGAACAATGGTAAAAAGGGTGCTATTGAATCCGTTACACAACCGAAAGTCTTGAATCGTGTCGGTTTTACTAATGATGAATTAAAAGTTGTTAAAACTGGTATGTATAATGTTACTCATGGTTCAGATGGTTGGACGACAGGTACCAGACTAAAAGATCTGACTCCATCAGTATCGGCTAAAACTGGTACAGCTCAATCATTCTATTACAATCCGGATGATCCAAATAATAGTGATCCACCATCAACTATTACAACTAGTTTAGTTTCATATGGTCCTTCAAAGGATCCTAATATAGCGATGGCCATCGTTTTCCCTAACCTAACTTCAGAAAACGGTAGTTATCCTCAATTAGTTGCACATCAGATGTATGAAGACTATTATAAGATGACGGGTCAAAGTAAATAGTAAATTGACTCTTTTAATATAGCCGAAAAAATGCTATATTTAATAAGTTGAATTTAGTTAAATGAAAGGATGTTCCAGTAATGAGAGTAAATATAACTATGGAATGTACTTCATGCCATGAACGTACATATCTAACAAGCAAAAGCAAACGTAACAGTCCTGACCGCTTGGAATTAAAGAAGTATTGCCCACGCGAACGTACAGTTACGTTGCATCGTGAAACAAAATAAACAACAGGTATAATTCCTGTTGTTTTTTTTTACTGGAGGTGGCGTCTTGGATAAAGTAAGTTTTAGGAAGGAACAAATTGAAACAGTTAGCAAATTTATGAAAACTGAACAAGCTCAAAAAGAGATCAATCAGATTTATTTGCAACTTTTCGATGATCCTAGCTTTCAAGTTGCTCAATCAGTTGGGATCACTTTGAGTGTTGATAATGAGATCCCAACTTTTCCTATCATTAACAGATGTTGGGAATCTGGTAAAAAAGTTTATGTACCAAAAACTTTTTCCGATTATTCAATGACTTTTGCACGTTATGATGCTAATACGGAATTAGTCGCTAGTACTTTAGGGGTGAAGGAACCTAAGGATTACCAAGCTGATACTTTAGATCCACCAGAGTTGATTATCGTTCCTGGAATTGCATTTTCCGAGGAAGGGAATCATCGCTTAGGATTTGGTTCAGGTTATTATGATCGTTACTTAGCTCAACACCCAACAAAAACAATTGCCTTAGCTGTGTCTAGACAATATTTTGTTAAAACACCATGGCCTGTTTATACCTTAGATCGGCCAGTTGACCAAATAATTTCAGTAGCAGAGGAGAATTAAATGTCATTTCGACGTCGAGATCCTTTTGTAACATGGGCATTATTGGTGTTGATCGCAGTTGTATTTTTACTAGAGTCACTTGCCGGTGGCTCGACCAATCTCCAAACACTAGTCAATTTTGGTGCTAAGATCAATTACTTAGTTCAGGATGGTGACTGGTGGCGCCTGTTCACACCAATATTTTTACATATTGGTGTGCTCCATATTTTAACAAATGGTGTAACATTGTATTTTGTAGGTACAATCTTAGAACCGTTGATTGGACATGTCAGATTTTTAGTGATCTTTCTACTTAGTGGGATCACAGGGAACCTAGCGAGCTTTGCCTTTGGTAGTGCCAATAGCATTTCCGCTGGAGCTAGTACTTCTTTGTTTGGCTTATTTGCAGCCTTTTTGGCACTAGCTTTAATATATCGGGAAAATAACTTTCTCGGCCAAATGGGTAAAACCTTTTTAGCTTTGATCATTATTAATCTACTTCTAGATTTTGCAATGACCGGTGTTGATATTTGGGGCCATTTAGGTGGCGCTGTTGGTGGTTTTCTCCTCGGGATCGCACTTGGCTTACCAGGAATAAGACGTCCTAATATGATCATACGATTGATTTCCTTAGCTTTTTGTTTAGTGATATCGTATTTTATGTATTCAAAAGGTATGGCTGTCTATGGATAACAAAAAAAGTTTCAGAACTCTTTACGATGTTCAACAATTACTGAAACGGTTCGGTACTTATGTTCATTTAGGAAAAAGGCTCTGGGACATTGAACTCATGTCAATTGAGTTAAAAAATATCTATCATAATCAAATGATAGACAAACAAACATTTATCAATGCTCAAATGGTTCTAAAATCTGAGCACAGAAAAGAAGAAAAAAAAGAAGAGGAACGATCAAAGTGACAGATAAAAAGTTAATCGGTGTTGACCTTGGTGGTACAACAATTAAATTTGCTATTCTCACAACTAAGGGTGAGATCCAACAAAAATGGAGTATCGAAACTAATATTCTTTCTGATGGTCAATTGATCATTCCTGATATTATTGATTCGATCAATCATCATATCGATATGTATGAAATGAATAAGGATCAATTTGTTGGGATTGGTTTGGGCTCACCAGGTAGTATCCATTTTGCTGAAGGAACTATCAAAAATGCCTTTAATTTAAATTGGCAAAAAGAAGTGTTCCCTGTTCGTGATATCGAAAAGGGTACAGGTATTCCTGTAACAATCGAAAACGATGCTAACGTAGCTGCACTTGGAGAAAGATGGATGGGCGCTGGTGATAACGCTGATGATGTTGTCTTTGTTACACTTGGTACCGGAGTTGGTGGTGGTATCATTGCCAATGGTAATATCCTTCATGGTGCTGGTGGTGCCGCCGGTGAAATTGGTCATGTCACTGTTGATCCTAATGGTTTCATGTGTACTTGTGGTAAGAGAGGCTGTTTAGAAACAATTGCGTCTGCCACTGGTATCGTGCACGTTGCCCGTGATCGTGCTTCTGAATACGCTGGAAGTTCACAATTAAAGGCTATGTTAGATGATGGTCAAGATATATCTGCTAAAGACGTTTTTGATTTAGCTAAAGAAGATGATGACTTGGCAGTTATCGTTGTTAACTATGTATGTGAATCATTAGGCTTTGCCTTAGCCAATATCGCTAATTCATTGAATCCTAAATATGTCATTATTGGTGGTGGAGTTTCCGCTGCCGGTAAGTTCTTGACTGATAAAGTGGATGCTGCTATGCAAAAGAATGAATTTTCGACAATTAAAGCTTCAACACAGTTAAAATTAGCTACCTTGGGTAACGAGGCTGGTGTTATTGGAGCTGCTTCATTGATTAAAGTTGATTAGAGGGATGTATTAGATGCAGGTTGTAAATATCATATTGTACATAATCATTATTGCAATTTTCTTATATTGGGGAGGCTCTTGGCTTTATTACCGTTATCAAGGTAAAAAGTTGAACGGATCGATTCCTCAAACAGAGTTTGAAGAAACAATGAGAAAAGCTCAAATTGTGGACTTAAGAGAGAAAAATAATTTTGATTCTAAGCACATTTTGGGTGCACGAAATTTACCATATTCTCAATTGAAATACGTTGAAGGTGAGTTGCGTCCAGATTTGCCGGTCTACTTATATGATGAACGTAAAAATATCTGTGTCCGTGCAGCACTCAAGTTAAAAAAATGGGGCTTCACAGATGTTAAATGGTTGGACGATAGATTTTCCGATTGGACTGGAAAAACTAAGAAAACTACAAAATTATAAACAATATTAAGAAGCTAAGACATTGGTCAAGGCTTCTTTATTTGTATGGTGAGAAAATTGAAAATTATTGAATATAAAATGCATCAATTTAGATTAGAATTAGTTCAGCCTTATCGATTTGCTGAATCAACTTTTCGTTATCGACCAATCAATATTGTTGCGATTAAAGATGAATTAGGTAATGTAGGTTTAGGAGAGGTTGAAGCTTTTGAATTTCCAACCTATATCGAAGAGATACAGGCAGATTGTGTCAGGATCCTGAAAACACGGGTGTTGCCACTGCTGGGTTCCAAAGAATTTGACACACCATTTGAGTTCAGTCGTTTCATAAATTCAACCAATGCACCATATATGGCTCGCGCAGCGGTAGAAATGGCCATTTGGGACTTGTTTTCGAAGCGGAACAATATCTCGGTCCAAAAGCTGATTTCTCTGGCTGTCAGCACAAATCAGCCTTTAAAAAAGCAAGTCTCAGTTGGAGTTGCCATTGGAATCAAGACCAATGCTGAACAAATCATTCAGGAGATCGAACATCAATTGGATCTTGGCTACACACGTATCAAATTAAAGGTCAATCATACATATACAGTAGGAATGCTCAAACAAGTCCGTCAGGTATTTCCTAAAGAAGAGATAATGATCGACTGTAACTCTCAATTTTCATTGCGTGACAAAAACTTTTTCCAAAACATCGACGGACTAAACTTTTCCATGATCGAGCAGCCTTTTTCTCAAAAAGATTTTCGCAATCATGCTAAGCTCCAGTCACATTTGATGACACCACTGTGCTTAGATGAAAATATTCGTAATAGTGAAGATATTTGGAAAGTCGTCAATCTTGGCGCAGCCAAAGTTATTAATATGAAACTTGCTAGAGTAGGCGGGATTGCCAATGCATTAGCCCTGACTGTTTTAGCCGAAAATCAGGGTTTAAAAGTTTGGTGTGGGGGAATGTTAGAGACTGGCATCGGACGCGCGTATAATTTAGCCTTAGCAAGTATGCCATTTTACAGTTTTCCTGGTGATATTTCTGCTTCTAATCGCTATTATAAAAACGATGTTATCCGAGAGGATTTTCAATTAGAAGATGGGAAATTGAACGTACCTGAAAAAGTAGGTTTAGGTGTGACTTTAAATCCCGTTGCGAAGGCAAAATTCAATCAAGATGAGTGGATCAAAATATAAAAAAAGATCAAATCCACGGTGGAATTTGATCTTTAATTTTTATTCAATTTTTCAATCATATATGAATGATTGAGTGAAAATCTTCGTTAACCTTGATGAGCTTGTAGGCTCTTTCTGTTTGCACGACGACGGTTTGCTTCGATTCTTTCGTTTTCAGCATCTTCAGGTTCGATCACTGATTTCTTGAAAGCATGAAGAGCACCGTATACAGCTGTAGCTGTAGTTAGTGAACCAAAAAGGAAGCCTTTAACAAAACGAAAACGTTTTTCTTTTTTAGCCATATTGATTCCTCCAATCTTCACTACCATTATGACTTATTTTGTTAAAAAATTCTATAAATTACCAAGATTATTGACTTAAGGAGTGTTATTTTGACAAAAGTTATCGCAATAGTTGGTCCAACTGCCGTAGGGAAAAGTGCTCTTGGTTTACAATTAGCCAAGGAATTCCCTGGGGAGATCATCTCTGGTGATTCTATGCAGATTTATCGACATTTAAATATCGGGACGGCCAAAGATTCACCTGACGAATTAAAGATGGTACCGCATCATTTAGTTGATATTTGTGATGTTGATCAACGATACACTGTAAAAGATTTTCAAAGTAACGCCCGCAAAATCATCCAACAATTGACAAAGGAGAATATAATACCCTTCATCGTTGGAGGAACCGGTTTCTATTTAAATTCTTTGATCCAAAATCTAGACCTTGGTGGTCAACAAGACGCTGATGATAGTTTACGTTCAAGGATTTCTAAAATTGAACAAGAACAAGGTATCGATGGTTTGCAAGATTATTTGCAACAACTCGATCCGAAAGCTTATCAAAAAATTGATATTGATAATCCCAGACGTGTGATTCGTGCAATCGAAGTGTTTGAAACTAGTGGACATTCAATAACTGAACAAGAGAACGGCCAAAGTTTCGCTGAATTTTATTTGATTGGGCTGACTGATGACAGACAAAAGCTTTACCAACGGATCAATTCTCGAGTCGATAAAATGATTGACTTGGGCTTAATCAATGAAGCTCGTCCAGTATATCAACGTCAAAAAGATATTCCCCAAGCTAAAAATGGTATTGGGTATAAGGAATTGTTCCCATATTTTGCTGGTGATGCTAGTTTAGATGAATGTGTGATTGAGATAAAAAAGAATTCACGTCATTTTGCCAAACGACAACTGACTTATTTTCGCAATCAAATGCAAGTCAACTGGCATAATATCAGTGAAGAACCTGATTACTTGGAAAATATTCGCACAGAAGTAAGCAAATTCTTAGCCAAATAGCCAAAAATAAAGGGATTTAATAGGGTCGACCATAAAAAGTTTGTATTTTTTAAATTCGTCGTTGACAGACAACCACCCGTTTCTCTATAATAGTACAAGTGATGTCACAGTGGCTCAGTTGGATAGAGCAACGGTCTTCTAAACCGTAGGTCGCGAGTTCGAATCTCGCCTGTGACATAATTAGATATTTTAGATAAATATCCATTAAAAAAGGTTATCGATAGTTATTAAACTATTGATAACCTTTTTATTTTATTCATTTGACTAGTCCATCAACTGATTCGCTGATAATTCGTTCAGATTTGGTGGCAGGAAGCTTCATGAGCTTTTTATTTGGTCTTCTAAAGAGTTCATACAAGTAATACCCATTTGCATTCTCGAAGAGTTCTGGGTAGTTTCCTGATTGAATATAATCTGAGTAATCACTGTTTAGTGAATTAATATTACTTTGATTGAAGTAGACAGCGAAAGATAACTTATTTTTTTCAGTTGTCGCAGTTTGATAATTATCGACACCATAAAAGATGACACCTTTCTTGGCGAGATCATAGGAACAGACAGCTTGCAATTCGTCGGCTAATTGACTAAATGAATTAGCTGAGCTGTTACCTGAAGAAACATCGACATTATTAAGTTTCACCATTAAAATTTTCGTCTTATCAGCAACTTGCACTTGGTCGATCGAAGCGGCATTGTTGTCAGCAAATTTATTTTGCAGATAGGCCTCTATTTGCTCCGCACTAGCATCCGGACCAGGTCCCTTTGGCGTACCGTCTTTATTGCAGGAAGCAAAACTGACCACGATGGCGACGATGATAACGATAAAAACGGCAATCAGGGTAATGATAGTCCGAATCGTCAGTCGTTTATTGATTTTCTTCTGCTCATCGATCTGAGTTTTATCCCATTTTGGCAACTTGTTTGAAGGTTTATTGTTCATCGTATGACATTTCTTTACTTTGAGTAAGTTTCATCAGAGGAAGTTTTTGCCGAAAAAGTTTTTTCGAATTAGTATCTCGGTAGTGGAGCTCAATTAATTTTGGATCAGCTTCTTTTTCTGGTAGCTCAATCGTAATCGTTTGTTGTGGCGCAAAAGAGATTCCGTTTACGCCCTCGAAATATTTAGTTTCTGGTGTTAAGAATAAATCTTCGATGATTGCTTCAGAATTTCCAGTGTTTTTAAGGATATAATGGCAATCGTTGAGTTCTTCGATGGTGAAGTAGGGTCGATGGATCCTTTTTTGATGTCGAATCAATCGATAAAAGGGGATAGGGATCAAAACGACACCACAAATTACAGCTATAGTAAGTATTCCCAATAATATTGCTTGAATAATTTGCATAAAATCACCTCGCTAAAAGTTCATTCACTATTATTTTACAACATGATAAGATTTATATTACAAAATAAAAAAGCAAACCTACTAAAGTAGATTTGCTATCGTTTAAGATTTAAAATTTAACTTAAATTTTGGTGTATTATTCAATATTGCCGATACTTTCAAGTTCAGATAATTCTTTTCGTCGTGCCTTAATGATCTTTTCCAATTCATCAAGATCGATAATGGTCGATTTCTTTCGAATGAAGCTCCGCGCTGATGATCGCATGGCGATATAGTTAGCTCGCTTCCGGTTTTTACGATGCCATTTTTTGTTGGCTCTTTTTTGTGCCTCTGTTAGTACTATAATTACTCCCCTAAACTTACTAATGAAAAGATTATAAACAGTAATCGTATATGAAAGCAAGTCAATATAAAAATAATTATGTAAAATACAATAGAATTGTAATTTTATCGTATTTTAAAAACCAGATTTTGAATAAACAATTAGGATTGTGTTAATTAATAGAATCATTTTATATAATTACTATTAATTTAATAAAAATATATTGCAAACCCCAAAAATTAATTTTAATATGAATGTGAAATGTGTATAATAAAAATATTGCAGTATATTCTAGGGAATTTTCGAGGTGTGATACTTGGAAGGAAAGTATTCGTTTGTATTTACGATTGCGTTCATTATTGTTGACTTAGTTTTTGCTATTTTAGCAAAGATTGGTCGGATCGATAATGTCGTTGGAATTATAGCGGGCATGATTTTAGTCATTGCTCTCTACATTATTACGAGATTATTTGCACGAATAAATACACCGAAGGGGCGGTTTACTTTATCTCTCCTGAGTGCTGTTTTTATCTTTTTAACAGTAGTGCCATTGGCGGCAACGTCTGTCGTTGCTTAATATGATAAATTTAGGATTGAGGCAATCAAATTTGCTTTAGTCCTTTTTTTATTGATATCAATACCTGTATACTATTTACATTAGGTTTTTTTAGGAGGAACTCTTCGTGAAAAGGCGCACATCTCGAACTGTTATTTTAGGAACTATATTTTTAATATTAAGTGTTTTATATACGTTATTATTAGTCCCACAAGGTTATTTAAGATTCATGGATAGTTACGATATTCTTTTCCACATGAATCGGATTGGAAGCTTGGGGAACATCTTAACCTCGCCAGTCAACTTTGATTACTGGGGTGGGGTTGGCAATATGACCAGTCTTTTTTATCCTTGGTTGACAGTATTGCCGGGGTTTTTGATTTTTCATTTTGCCAATGATCCGATGTTAGACTATCTGATCTTGATTGGGGTCGTGACGTTCTGTACTTTTGTAAGTTCTTACTTCTTCATGAAAAAGTTTTCTGAAAATACGCTTCAATCATTTTTGTTTTCAATTATTTACACGTTAGCATTCTTCCGAATGGCCAGTGTCTTTTATCGTGCTGGAGTTGCAGAATTTATCTGCTATATCTTCATACCAATGTTGTTTTATGAATTTTATCAATTGTTGGTCGGTAAGTTTTCCAAATGGCCACTGTTTGCTTTAGCCTTTACCTTGATCACTTTGACCCATCCACTGACGGCTTTTACGACTGTTATTATTATGGTGCCAATTTTGTTACTAGTGTTATTTTCCAAACGGGCTCATAGTATTAAATATTGGCTACACTTAAGTCTGAGCGGGGTAGAAGCAATTGCAATGGTATTATTAACAACGATTGGCTTTACCTTGCCAATGTATCAGCAGCAAAAGTATATTCCTGTTAATCGTCCAGCCGTTGTGAACTTAGCGCAGACAGCTAAAGATCCAATCAAGTTGTTCCAAGATGCTTTGAGTACAGATCTGAGAAATTACTCCTTTGGGATAATCATGATCCTAGCCTTGATTTTCCTAGTCATTTTCATTTGGAAAGATAAGTTGGTTTATAAAATGGTAGGAATAGAAATGTTGTTGGCACTGTTGTTATCAACCAATATCATTCCTTGGGCCAAACTCCAAGATACATTCTTCAATTATCTGCAATTCCCATGGCGCTTTTTAAATCTGTTCACCTTCTTCGCAGCCATTTATTTAAGCTACGGACTAGCGAGACTAGTCAATAAGCGCTCATCACTGTTGAAATTATTAATGATGGTCGTAGTTTTAGTAGGTTGTGGTAGCCAGGTTTATGTCAGTGGGATGCAATTAAGTAAACAGATCACCACTGCAGTTGACCCAAATAAGTTGGTTTACCATCCGAAAAATAAATTTGTCCAAAAATATACTCAAACAGATTATTACCCGCAACGCAGTATTGAGTATCATGCTCAAATTCGTGCTCATCAATTCTTGGTCAATGGCAAGAAAGTCCATATTAGGGAACATTCTTCTAGCAACGTATATTCATTTAGCTACTATAGTCAAGAGCCGGCGAAAATCGATATTCCAGTTTTAGTCTATAAAGGATTAAGTGTCACAATCAATAATGAGCCAGCGCATTACGATATTTCTAAACGTGGAACCGCCTTGTTGAAGACTAAACCTGGGCAAAATAAGGTCCAATTGCGGTATCATTACTCAACGGTCGCAAAAGCAGCATTGAGCTTGAACGCTGTGGCTCTATTAGTATTAGTTTGGCTATGCATTAATAACGGCAAATTTCTTTATCAGAAAAAAGATATTAATAAAGTGGCTAAAAATGCTGAAAAAAGTTGAAAATTATATTGAACTTTGATATATTTTATTAGTTGCAATCACTATTGCATCTACAACCGCTCAAAATTAGGTTTAAGCTTCGGCACCTAATTGGCGAGTCTTAGAAGGGAGTGTACACACATATGTACGCAATAATTAAAACAGGTGGTAAGCAATATAAGGTTGAGGAAAAAGATTCAATCTTTGTTGAAAAACTTGACGCACAAGCAGGAGATACAGTGACATTTGATGATGTTATTTTAGTATCTGACGGTAGCAGTGTTAAAGTTGGAGATCCAGTCGTAAAGGGAGCTTCTGTCACAGCCAAAGTTGAAAAACAAGGCAAGAACAAGAAGGTTGTTACTTACAAGTACAAACCTAAGAAGCATTCACATACAAAAACTGGTCACCGCCAACCATATACAAAAGTAACTATTGACGCAATCAAAGGTTAATAATTATGATTAAAGCAAGTTTTCATCGAAATGATGATAAAAAGATCGATTCACTGATGATTTTAGGCCATGCCGATTCTGGTCCTTATGGACAAGATATCGTTTGTGCCGCGGTCTCAGCTGTGACGATTGGAACAATCAATAATCTCGAGAAACTTACCAAGATCCAACCTCAAATTGTATTAGATGAGGTCAACGGTGGTCACCTTGGCTGCCGTATAACAGATGCTGTTTCACATGATTCAGCTTTATTGCTAGAAAACCTATATGAGACATTGTTAGATATCGCAGATAGTTATCCTGACAATATAAAAGTTATGCTACAAAAAAATACAATTGAATTTAATTAGGAGGTAAACTTCATGCTTAAAATGAATTTACAATTTTTCTCTCACCATAAAGGTGGAGGTTCAACTGCCAACGGTCGTAACTCTGCTGGACGTAGATTAGGCGCAAAGCGTGCTGATGGTCAAGAAATCACTGCCGGTGCAATCATTTACAGACAACGTGGAACAAAGGTTCATCCTGGATCAAACGTTGGCCGTGGTGGCGACGACACATTATTCGCTCTTAAAGACGGTGTTGTTAAGTTTGAAAGACTTGGCAAAGACAAGAAAAAAGTTTCAGTATACTAAGATAAACCGTAAAGAGGACATGGTCCTCTTTTTTTTATATAAACAACTCGATAATATTGCCATTAAGCTACTAGTATTGGTAAAATGAAGAGAACGTTGCTAATTACACATTAAGGATTGAGGAGATAAATATGTCTATTTCAGTAAACGAGTTTAAAAACGGTCTGACAATTGAAGTCAAAGATGGCATTTGGCGTGTCATTGAATTTCAACATGTTAAGCCTGGTAAGGGGAGTGCTTTCGTTCGTTCAAAGTTAAAGAACTTAAGAACTGGTGCTGTTCAAGAAATGACTTTCAGATCAACTGCTAAAGTTGAAAAAGCTACGATTGATAACAAGAAGATGCAATATCTATATGCCGATGGTGACAATCACGTCTTCATGGATATGACAACTTACGAACAATTGACGATTCCAGCTGAACAAATTCAAGAACAATTGAAGTATTTGAAAGAAAATACTGAAGTAACTGTAATGATGTACAACGGTGAAACTATCGGAGTAGATATTCCAAATACGGTTAACTTAAAAGTTGTTGAAACAGAAGCTGGTATCAAAGGTGATACACAATCTGGTGGATCAAAACCAGCTACAATGGAAACTGGCCTGGTTGTTCAAGTACCATTTTTCGTTAATGAAGGCGACATGTTATCAATCAATACACAAGATGGAACATACATCTCACGTGCAAATTAATTCATAGTTATTGGAGATAAAGTTTATGGCTGATCAAAAATACGTAACATTACAAGATGATGGGAAGGTCAACGGTAACGTTGAGATTTCTCATCAAGTCATTGAGATCTTACTTGGTATTGCAACAAACCAAGTTGAAGGTGTCTATGAAATGCGTGGTACAATATCTAACCGTATCAATTCACTATTTGGTAGAATGAACCATGGAAAAGGTGTCGATGTCGTTTTTCAAGACGGCAACGTGACTGCTGATGTTTTTGTTTATTTAGAATATGGTGTTTCGATACCTAAAGTTTCTTTTGAAATACAGAGATCAGCTATTGAACAGCTTAAATTCATGACCGATATTGACATATCACAAATTAATGTACATGTTGTTGGCTTGATCGCCAAAAAGTCCAACGGTGACGTTGAACGAGTAACAACAGACAAAAAGGAATAATATCAGTGAATATAAATAGACACGAAATTAGAGAACTCGCAGTGCAGACACTTTTTTCTATTGATTCGACCAAAGATGACGTTGAAAGAGCTATTCAATCAACTATGTCTTTAACTGATCTTGAACAAGAGGAAGTTCCCGATTATTTAACTTTCCTTGTTTCTGGTACTTTAGATAAAGAATCTGAATTGGACTCACAAATTTCAAAACAACTAAAAGACAAGTGGACGATCGGACGTTTGTCACGAATTGACCGTGCCATTTTACGCATGGGACTATTTGAAATGCAAAATAGTTTGGAAGTTCCAAAAAAAGTTGCCATCAACGAAGCAATCGAACTCGCCGGAAACTTTGGCGATGATGATTCTAAAGCTTTTGTTAATGGTATCTTATCTAACTTTGTTGAAGGGTAGGCTGGTACAATGTACCAGCCTTTTTGGGTAAATTAACATGATTTTATTAGATGGAAAAAAGGTAGCAAGTGCACAAGATGAAAAAATGGCACAAAGAGTTGCTGCCGTTAAGGAAAAGGGAGTAACCCCTGGCATTGCTGTTATTTTGGTAGGTGATAACAGTGCCAGTGCTGTCTATGTGCGTAATAAACAACGTAGAGCTGAAAAATTAGGGATGAATTCTCAATTGATCCATTTTGAAGCTGGAGTTACAGAAAAAGAATTACTAGATAAAATTGCTGAATTGAATAATGATCCGCAAGTGGACGGATTTTTAGTTCAATTACCATTACCAGATACTATTGATGAGGATCGTGTTATCAATGC
Organism: Companilactobacillus versmoldensis DSM 14857 = KCTC 3814; assembly: GCF_001434295.1. Classification (GTDB taxonomy): domain Bacteria; phylum Bacillota; class Bacilli; order Lactobacillales; family Lactobacillaceae; genus Companilactobacillus; species Companilactobacillus versmoldensis. The sequence goes on from NZ_AZFA01000001.1 coordinate 66,520, forward strand.
GATTGATTCTTCAAAAGATGTTGATGGATTTGCACCTGACAATGTGGGTCATTTGTGGATCGGCGAACCTCATACTAAACCAGCAACAGCAGCTGGAATTTTAACGATGCTAGATTATTACGATGTTGATCTTGATGGTAAAAATGTGGTTATTATTGGTCGGAGCAACATCGTTGGTAAACCAGTCGCAGCCATGATGCTAGCAAAAAATGCAACTGTGACAATTGCTCATTCGCATACTAAGAATTTGAAAGAATTGACTAAAACTGCTGACGTTTTAGTAGTTGCGATTGGAAAAGCTAAGTTTGTTACCAAAGATTATATTAAAGATGGCGCTGTAGTCATTGACGTCGGTATGGATCGTGACGAAAATGGCAAGCTCTGTGGTGATGTAGATTTTGATGATGTTAAAGATACGGCTTCAATGATCACACCAGTTCCTGGTGGGGTTGGGCCAATGACGATTACAGCATTAATGGAGCAAGTCATTGAACTTGCAGAGGATCGAGCAAATGGATAATTCCGAATATTTAACGGTTACCGCACTAACGCAATACATTAAAAGAAAATTTGACGTGGACCCATATTTGGGCCACGTTTATTTGACGGGTGAGATTTCAAACTTTCGTTTCCGTCCCAATGGACATCAATATTTTTCATTGAAAGACGATAAAGCAAAAATTTCTTGTATGATGTTCAAAAGTGCCTTCAGTCAGGTGAAGTTTCGTCCTGAAGAGGGTATGAAAGTCCGTGTCAAAGGGCATGTTTCTGTTTTTGCAGCCAATGGTGCTTATCAACTTTATATTGACTCAATGGAACCTGATGGTTTAGGTGCCTTATACTTGGCCTACGAACAATTGAAGAAAAAATTGAAGCAGATGGGTGTTTTGGATCTGCCAAAAAAGACGATCCCAGCTTTTCCTAAAAGGATTGCCGTGGTCACTAGTCAATCTGGCGCAGTCATTCATGATATCATGACGACTGTCCAAAGACGTTATCCAATCGTTCAATTGGTCTTGTTTCCGGCTCAAGTTCAAGGAGATGCTGCTGCTCAGACCATTGTTGAACGCTTGAAACAGATCAATGAGATGGGTAATTTTGATACCATTATTGTTGGTCGTGGTGGAGGTTCGATTGAAGACCTTTGGCCATTCAACGAAGAAATTGTTGCCGAAGCCATTGTTGCTAGCAAGATCCCGGTCATTTCTTCTGTGGGCCATGAAACAGATACAACGATTGCTGATTTAGTGGCTGATTTACGAGTAGCCACACCAACTGCTGCCGCCGAACAGGCGACACCAGTCTTAAGGGATGTCTTGGTTCAAATTCAAGATTTGAATACCCGTATCTTTAACGCTCAAAATAAAATATTGAATGATTATCGACAAGAAGTTGCCAAGTATTCTGAAAATGTCTTTTTACAGCATCCGGAACGTATCTACGAGGTCTATGCGCAAAAGGTCGATAATTTGCGGTCACGTTTAAGACAGACTATTACAGATCGCACTGGAAAAGAAAAGCAACGTCTTTGGAATATTGAGACTCAATTGGTCAATGTATCACCCCGGGATCAGATCAATCGATCACAAAATCGTTTGAACACTGATTTACAACGGATAGCACTGTCGATGAATCGATCAATCAATTCGAAAAAGAATAACTTTAGTAAGCAAGTGGCAGCTTTAGATTCTTTGAGTCCTTTGAAGACTTTGGGTCGTGGCTACGCTATTGCTACTGATGACAGTGGTAACGTCTTGAAACAGGCAAGTGATTACCAAGTTGATCAACAGATCAATTTGCGTGTTGCCCATGGACAGGTTAGAGTAATTACGAAAAACATTAGTGAGGATAATAATGGCTGAGAAGAAAAAAACTTTTGAAGATAATATGGCAGATTTAGAAAAAATCGTTACAGATCTTGAAGCTGGCAACGTTCCTTTAGAGGAAGCTATGGAAAAATTCAAGACTGGGGTTACTTTGAGTAAAAAACTCCAAAAAACTTTGACCGATGCCGAAACGACTGTTACTAAGATCATGTCAAAGGATGGAAATGAGTCAAATCTAGAAGATAATGATAGTAAGGATAATGATCAATAGTGGAAATCAAAAGTTTTCAAGAATTTCATAAAAAAATATTGCCTGAATTTGATAAGTTTTTAACTGACAAATTAACTGCTGAAATAAAACAACCAATGATGAGAGATTCAATGCTTTATTCATTGAATTCTGGTGGAAAAAGAGTTCGGCCGATGCTGATGTTAGCAACGGTCTATTCTGCTGGCGTTAAATATGAAGATCTACCGAAATATTTTGATATTGCTGGTGCAGTTGAATTGATCCATACCTATTCTTTGATTCATGATGATTTACCGGAGATGGATAATGATGATTATCGTCGTGGTAAGTTAACGTCTCATAAAGAATTTGGGACTGGTCCAGCTGTTTTAGCTGGAGACGGTTTATTGACTCAAGCTTTTTATTGGATTGCTAAATCTGATTTGGATACAAGTAAAAGAATGGCAGCTGTTCGGATATTAAGTCATAATGCTGGCCCGATGGGGATGGTTGCAGGTCAGATGACCGACATCACCAAAGAAGATAAAAAATTGAATATCGATGAATTGACCGCATTGCATAAACAAAAGACAGCTGATCTGATCTCAGCTGCAATTACGATTGGAGCTTCATGTGCTAATCATCAATTATCTAAGGAACTTGTCGCTTATGCTGAAGATGTCGGCTTAGCTTTTCAATTAAAAGATGATCTCGATGATGCTGATGATGGAGAGGATGCCGACAAGAACACCTTCCCTAATTTGATCGGCAAACAGGCGACTCAAGAAAAATTACGTAATTTAGTTAATGAAGCCTTAAATGCAGTATTAAAGGAAGAAAAATTTGACAAAAATCTCTTAGTTAGCTTCTTAGAGTATTTCAAGAAATAGGTGAAAAAATGGCGAAAAAACGTGTTGATGTTCTATTAGTAGAACAAAATCTTTTTGACTCACGGGAACAGGCAAAACGTTCTGTTATGGCAGGCGAAGTTTATAATCAAGACAATTTACGCTTCGACAAGCCAGGAGAAAAAGTTGATCCTGAAACAATTTTTCACGTAGTTGAAGGTGCTCATAGTAAGTATGTTAGCCGCGGTGGTTATAAATTAGAGAAGGCCGTTGAATCTTTTGGGATTGACTTGAAAGATCGAACTTGTTTAGACATTGGTTCTTCAACTGGTGGTTTTACAGATGTTGCGTTGCAAAATGGCGCCAAATTAGTCTATGCCTTGGATGTTGGCTATAATCAATTGGCTTGGAAATTACGTAGTGATGATCGTGTTGTTGTTATGGAACGGGTAAACTTTCGTTACAGTAAACCTGAAGATTTTCATGATGGCTTACCTCAGTTTGCAATGACTGACGTATCATTTATTTCCCTTGAGCTGATCATGCCAACAATGTTCAATATTATAATTCCTGGTGCTGATGCGGTTTGCTTAATTAAGCCACAATTTGAAGCTGGTCCAGAAAATGTTGGTAAACATGGTATTGTCCGTGATCACAAGGTACATCAAATGGTCCTCGAAAAGATTTTGAATTTTGCTGCTGAGACAGGATTCAATGTTACTGGATTAGATTTTTCACCAATCAAGGGTGGCGAAGGTAATATTGAATTCTTGATGCATATCCAAAAGCCATTAGACACGAATGAAGATGGCAAGATAGAAGACAACGTATCGATTGAAAAGACAATGGATGCAGCATATGCAAATCTGAATAAATAGCTGGTGATTCAATGTTAAAGAAATTAATTATTAATAATTTTGCTATCATTAGTCAATTGCAACTTGATTTTAAAAATGGCATGACCGCTTTGACTGGGGAAACTGGTGCTGGTAAATCAATCATTATTGATGCTCTCGGTTTATTGGTCGGTAGTCGTTCGTCAGTTGATTTTGTACGAACAGGCCAAAATAGTTTGACAGTTCAGGGTCTATTTGAGGTTTCCAAAGATAGCCCTGTTTTTGCTGTTTTAGATAAGTACGGAATCAAGCATGAAGATAATCTATTGATCATCAAACGTGAGATCAATCGGAAGGGGCGCAATGTCTGCCGAGTCAATAATGAATTAATCAAAACGACTGTTTTAAAAGAGATTGGTCGTTACTTAGTAGAAATACATGGTCAAAACCAATCTCAGGAACTATTAGATGAAGACAATCATATTGATATCCTAGACCGCTATGCTGACGATTCTTTTGTTTCACTACTAACTGACTATCAAACTCAATTCAGTGACTTACAAGCTAAAAAAAGCCGTTTAAGAGCAATTCAAAAGGATTCTCAGAATATCGCCCAAAGAATTGATATGTTGAAGTTTCAAATTGAAGAGATCGATAGTGCCCAAGTAAAATCCGGCGAGGATGATCAATTGGATGAAGAAAAAAATCATCTCGCTAATTTTGAAAAAATCAGTACCGCTTTGCAAAATAGTTATGAAATATTGTCAACTAATAGTACTGGTGCAGTAGATTCTCTGGGAAAAGTCAGACAGGAATTAGAAGATATCAAAGAATACGATTCTGCTTATCAAGAATTATATGAATCGATCGACGGAGCTTATTACCAAGTCCAAGATGACATGGCCACTATTTCAGATCAGATCGATGGACTAGATTTTGATGAAAATCGTCTTGATGAGATTCAAAAACGTCTGATTGTTTTAGACAATCTCAAAAAGAAATATGGACCAACTTTAGATGAAGTTATCCAGTTTGGTAAGGATGCTCATGATGAGTTATCAAAGATCGATATGGACGATAACTCACAGGACAAACTAGAAAAACAGATTGATCAGCAACAGGCTAAATTAATGAAGATCGCAGAAAAAATCTCACAGCAACGTCATGAAACTGCCAAAACTTTGATCAAATCAATCAATCATGAACTAAAAGATCTTTATATGAAAAATGCCCGCTTCGACGTTGATTTCAAAATTTTAAATTCTGATAATATGACTGAAAAAGGCATCGACCAAATTCGATTCACTTTAAAAACTAATTTGGGTGAAGATTATAAGCCATTGGTCAAAGTAGCATCTGGTGGTGAACTGTCACGTGTGATTTTGGCGTTCGAATCTATCATTGCTGAAAAAATGAATGTCGAGACGATTGTCTTTGATGAAATAGATACTGGTGTAAGTGGTCGGGTTGCCCAATCAATCGGTGATAAGATCTATCGAGTCGCTTCGGCATTACAGGTTTTGTGTATCACCCATTTACCACAGGTTGCTGCCATGAGTGACCAACAGTATCAGATACAAAAAAAGACTGCTCATAATAAGACCGAAACTGAGGTCTCATTATTGAACAGTCAAGCTCGGATCGAAGCAATCTCCCTGATGTTAGCGGGAACAAAAATCACTGATTTGACTCGTGAACATGCTAAAGAGCTTTTGGAACTTGCCCAAGGAGAGCAAGAAAAATTAGATTGATCCTGCTAAGTTGATAGATTTTACTTCAGATAATTCAAAAATTTTATAGAAACTTGAAGATACCTTCATAATATATTTCTTTTGACCGATAGCTTTGACCAGAGTGCCTTGGTACTGTTGATTGAGCGTCGTCGTTAAAATAATTGTGTAATGTTGTTCAAGACTTTGTTTAGCAAATAGGTTGAGTTGATCTGTTGGCATTTGAATTAAGTCGAGTGGAATATTTTCACCGAAATTGAAATCAAAAGTACGATCGATCAAGTCACTGGTTGTTTGGATCAAATTTTGAGCAAAATGGTTATTTGTTAAGCGCGATTGAAGTTGCATTTATATACCCCCGAACGTTTGTTTGCATCTACATTATACGAACAGGGGTTCGCATAAACAAGCTAATTTTAACTTTTCTTAACTATTTTGTTTTGTAATGCTGTGAAAGGCTTGAAGTAAGAGCAATTATATTGCAAAATAGAAACAATATATATAATTAGATAGTAGGGATAAGTTAATGTCATCAAAGGGTATGTTAATAGTTTTATCTGGTCCTTCCGGTGTCGGTAAGGGAACTGTTAGAAAAGCAATGTTAGAAACATCTACGGTCAAATTTGATTATTCTGTTTCGATGACGACTCGTAATATGCGTCCAGGCGAACAAGACGGAGTCGATTATTATTTTAGGACCAACGAACAATTCGAGAACGAAATCAAAAATGGTGGAATGCTCGAATATGCTAAATATGTTGATCATTATTACGGAACGCCATTAAAATACGTTCAACAAAAGCTCGATGCTGGAATCGATGTTTTGTTAGAGATTGAAGTTAATGGTGCTATGCAAGTGCGCGAAAAAATGCCAAATGGCGTCTTCATTTTCTTAACACCACCTGATTTGCCAAGTCTACGTAGTCGGATCACACATCGTGGCACAGACGATCAAAAGACCATCGACAAACGGATGGAACAAGCCAAAAAAGAAATTGCTATGATGTCAAACTATGATTATGCGGTAGTAAATGATAAAATACCTAACGCAGTGAAAAATATCGAAGGTATAATTAGAAGTGAACATCTAAGTGTGCCTCGAGTAATTGACAAATATAAAAAAATAATAGGAGAAGATTAATATGATTAATTATCCATCAATTGATAAACTTTTAGATCGAGTTGATTCTCGTTATTCATTGGCCGTTTTAGCAGCTAAAAGAGCCCATGAACTTGAAGCCGGTGATATTGAATTATTGAATCACTATGAATCACCAAGAACTATTGGTAAAGCTTTCGAAGAAATTGCTGATGGAAAGATCGAAATCGATCCAGACTCAATTCTCCTTGAAAAAGATGCTGAAAAGATCGAAGAAGAAAAAAGAGACGAAAATAACTAAATATTCTCGTTACATTAAGAATTGGCTTTGAGCGTGCCATGATCTTGTGATTTTTAAAAATCAATTTCAAAACTCGATATTTTTATCGGGGCAGTTCATTCCTTCACGGATTGTCGGATAGATGATTGTGGAGGTTTTTTTATTTTATTGGTAAAGTTTTATTAGGTGGTGAATAAATTGGCAGTAGCTTCAGTAATAGTTGACGTTCCAACCATGCAAACTAACCGACCATTTGAATATGAAATACCATCCGCTTTAACTGATGTCGTTATTCCTGGCGTCCGTGTCGAAGTTGGATTTGGTCGTGGAAAACGTAAGATTCAAGGATTTGTCATGGAAGTAAAGAAAACTAGTGATTTTACAGGAAAACTCAAACCGATCATTCGTGTGATCGATGTTAAGCCAGTTCTTTCATCAGAAATGATCAAATTATCTTATTGGTTAGCAGATCGGACGTATTCTTTTCAAATATCATGTTTACAGACGATGCTACCAAATGTGATGCGAGCTAAATATAAACAATTTATTCAAGCAGCACCAGGATTTGAGCAAGATCCAGAAGTCCAACAACTCTTAAATGGACATCTGTTAGTAGAGCTGACTAATGATACGACTGATGAGAAAATCAAAGAAATAGCTCATTTAAAGAGATCTGAAAAAATCAATATTGAATATGTAGTTGAGAATCAAGCTAATTCCCTGACCAGACAAGCGGTAACGACCGAGTTATCAAAAGATGCTTTGCTCAAAAGTCGTGAAGGATTAAGGAAAAACGCTTTGGCTCAACAAAAGCTCTATGATTATTTGATCAAGGAATATGACAATCTTCCGGTCGAATCGAGTGTGATCGAAAAACAAAATGATATTGCCCGTTCCACTTTGAAGACCGCCGAAAAAAATGGTGCTGTAAAATTTGTCGAGATCACCAAACGTCGGAAACCGGTTGGGATAATTCCGGAACAACAAAAGGCACCAACGTTGACCGATGAACAGTCAGAAGCTGTTTCGAAGATAAATTCTGCTATCGATAGTAATGATCCCAAAACTTTCTTGATTGAGGGTGTTACTGGTAGTGGGAAAACGGAAGTTTATTTGCAAACGATGCAACAAGCTTTGAATCAGGGGAAGACTGCCCTGATGCTCGTCCCGGAGATTTCTTTGACGCCTCAAATGGTCAATCGAGTAGTCGGCCGTTTCGGTGATCAGGTGGCTGTCTTGCACAGTGGCCTGTCCAGTGGTGAAAGATATGATGAGTGGTCACGGATCGAAGATGGTTCGGTCAAAGTGGTCGTTGGTGCTCGTAGTGCAGTCTTCGCCCCTTTGAAAAACATTGGTATCATCATTATTGATGAGGAACACGAAGCAAGTTACAAACAAGATGATAATCCTCGTTATCATGCACGTGATGTGGCTTCATGGCGCTCGAAATTTCATAAAGAACCATTGGTATTAGGAAGCGCAACACCTAGTCTGGAATCCCGGGCTAGGGCTGAGAAGGGCGTTTATCAAATGATCTCGATGAAGAAGCGAATCAATGATCATCCACTGCCACACGTTCAGATCGTCGATATGCGGGATGCTGAAAATTCAGCTGTTAAAGGTGATTTTTCACCGCTATTGAAAGATAATATCTGGCGAGCAATGAAACGTAACGAACAGGCTATCGTTTTACTTAACCGTCGTGGTTATTCATCATTTTTGATGTGCCGGGAATGTGGTTTTGTTTTGAAGTGTCCTAACTGTGATGTTTCACTGACATACCACAAGAATCTTGGTAAAATGAAGTGCCATTACTGTGGACATGAGGAACCTGTCCCTCATATTTGCCCTAATTGTAAGAGCAAAAAAATCGGTTTTTATGGTACAGGTACCGAAAATATTGAAAATCAATTAAATGAAATGTTTCCTGAAGCCCGTGTTTTACGGATGGATGTTGATACAACACGTCGCAAAGGTTCACATGCAGCCATCATCAAACAATTTGGTGAGCATCAGGCTGATATCTTATTGGGTACTCAGATGATTGCCAAGGGCTTGGATTTTCCTGATGTGACGCTAGTTGGGGTCATCAATGCTGATACGACACTGAGTATTTCCGATTATCGGGCCAGCGAGCGGACATTTCAACTATTGACACAGGTTAGTGGCCGGGCTGGCCGGGCTGACAAAGAAGGCCATGTCATTATCCAGACGTATAATCCTGATCATTATGCGATCAAGGACGCAGCTAAGCAGGATTATGAGACCTTTTTCAAGCAGGAAATGTATTTAAGACACCAATCAGGTTATACGCCTTATTATTTCACGACTTTAGTTAGTGTTTCCCATCAAGATGAGGGCCAAGCTTTGAAACAAAGTTTTTGGCTAAAAAAGCAATTGCAGGCCGTCTTATCGGACCAGGCTGTCTTACTCGGACCAAGTCCGACAATGATTTCTCGAAAACAGAACAAATATTTTTATCAAATTATTGTAAAATATAAGCGGGGGCCCGAATTACATCAACGACTATTGGAAATACTTTCTGAAACGCAATCGGAAACTAAGAGAGGATTTACAATAGCCATCGATAATGAGCCACAACATATTGATTAACGGAGGTAGTTATATGACAAGTGTGATTTTTCTTGGAACACCCGAATTTTCAGCAACAGTTTTGAAGGGGTTGATTGCAGCGGATTATGATGTTTCTGCTGTGGTGACACAACCAGATAAACCAGTTGGTAGAAAGCAAAGATTACAGGAAAGTCCTACTAAGGCCTTAGCTAGAGATGAGAATATTGAAGTTTATCAACCAGCTAAATTACCAGGTAGTGAAGAGATCGAAATTTTAAAGAAGATCAAACCAGATTTCATCATTACTGCAGCTTATGGACAATTTTTACCTGATTCATTTTTGCAATCAGCTAAAATTGCGGCCATCAACGTTCACGGATCACTGTTACCGAAGTATCGTGGTGGAGCACCGATTCAGTGGGCATTGATGAATGGTGATAAAGAAACTGGTATTTCCATTATGTATATGGTCAAAGCAATGGATGCAGGGGATGTCATTAGTACAGCTAAGATCCCAATTGAAAAAAGTGATGATAACGGTAGTCTCTTTGACAAATTAGCTATTGTTGGTCGTGATCTGTTATTGGAGACGATCCCCAACATCATTTCCAAAGATATCAAACCAGTTAAACAAGATGAATCAAAAGTTGTCTTTTCTCCTAACATTTCCAAGGAACAAGAACATTTGGACTTTTCACGATCTGCTGATCAATTGTTCAATCAAATCAGAGGTTTAAGCCCAAATCCCGGTGCTTGGGTCGATCTTGATGGTAAAAGAACTAAGATCTACCAAACTTCAGTCGAGTTACTAAACAGTAATCAAAAACCGGGCACTGTCGCTGAAGTTACACATAAGAAATTAGTATTAGTTGCCGGTGATGGTAATGGGATCTCAATTGAAAAGATCCAACCAGCTGGCAAGAAAATAATGGAAGTCAACAACTATTTGAATGGTGTTGGCAAGAATTTAACAGAAGGGCAACAAGTGGTTAATATAAATGAATAATTCTCGTGCGTTAGCAGTTGAGGTACTATTAAAGGTTTTGCGAAACAAAGCATACTCGAATATCGAGATAAATAATGTTTTGAAAAAGAGCGACCTTTCCAATGCCGATTCAAGATTGATGACCAACATCGTCTACGGAGTTTTGCAACATAGGTATGTTTTGGAATATCAAATTAAGCCTTATATCCAAGATAAGAAAGTTGAACAATGGGTCATGATTCTTTTGATGACGGCCGTTTATCAAATGCAATATCTTGATAAAGTTCCTGAACATGCGATTTTCAATGAATCTGTCGAAATCGCTAAGGCAAATGGGAACAAAGGCGTGGGCAATTTTGTGACGGCTGTTTTACGGAATTATCAACGTCACGGGTTTCAAGAGTTACCAAAAGGCAACTCGAGTCATGCTTTGAGTTTGCGTTACAGTACACCAATCTGGTTGGTTGATTTGTTGATCCAACAACAAGGGATGAACAAAGCCAAAAGTGTCCTGGAATCGATCAATCAAGCCTCAGATATTTCTATCCGGGTAAATACTAATAAGATCTCCGTTTCAGATCTTAGTGAAAAGTTGTCCTCACAGGGATTTGATATGAAACCCAGTCAAATATCAGCAGTTGGTCTAACTTGTCCGCATGGTAATCTAGTGGACACTGAAGAATTCCGTCAGGGGCTGTTTACCATCCAAGATGAAAGTTCAATGACAGTAGCACCTGCGTTGAATTTGAAAGATGACGAACTGGTTCTAGATAGTTGTGCTGCTCCTGGTGGCAAAACAACTCATATCGCTAGTTATTTAACTAATGGTTCGGTTATGGGCTTGGATATTCATAAGCCTAAAACTAAATTAATACAAGAAAATAGCCAACGACTAGGTTATGAGGATATAATTAAAACTAAGGCATTAGACGCTCGCAAGGCTAAAGATGCTTTTGAACCAAATAGTTTTGACAAGATTTTAGTTGATGCTCCTTGTTCTGGACTTGGTTTGATCAGACGGAAGCCTGAACTAAGATATTTTAGAAAACCAGAAGATCTTTTAGATCTTCAAAAAATACAACTTCAGATCCTTAATAGCTTAACAACGTTGTTGAAACCAAACGGGATCATGGTCTTCAGTACTTGTACTTTTGATGCTGAAGAAAATGAAGATGTAGTTATGAAATTCTTGCAATCAAATAATGATTTTGAGGTTATCCCAGTCAAACATGAACAAGAGCTAGATAAGAACGTTCATGATGGTGTCTTAAAATTATTACCAGATGACTATTTTACAGACGGATTTTTCATTGCCGCTTTCAGAAAAAAACAATAATGAGGCAAGGTCAATTTTATGGATTATGCATTGCTGACTGATGTCGGTAGACTCAGGGAAAATAATCAAGATTACGTGAATGTCTTTAAAAACCAAAAAGGTATTATTTTTGGTATCGTTGCCGATGGAATGGGTGGTCACCGTGGTGGTGACGTAGCCTCAGATATGGCTGTTTCACACCTAGGCCATACGTTTGAAGAAACTAAGATTTCAGATGTTGATGATCTTCGTGAATGGATTCTTAAAGAAATCAGTAAAGAAAACGATCGAATTATTTCAGTTTCCAATCAATTTGATGATTTGAATGGAATGGGAACGACTATGGTCGGCGTCTTCTTTACAAAAGATAAGATGGTCGTTGTCAACGTTGGTGATTCACGTTGCTATGTTTATCGTCAAGGAAAATTAGAACAACTTAGTGTTGATCATTCACTAGTTCATGAATTAGTTGAAACAGGTCAAATTAGTCCTGAAGAAGCTGAAAATCATCCACAGAAAAATATAATTACCCAAACATTAGGTGTATCGCAAACAGTTCAACCTCGAATCAAAAATTTTGATCTGATGGATGATGCGATCATCTTGTTGTGTTCAGACGGATTGACGAATATGGTCTCGCAAGCGGAGATCATTGATGTTTTATCTCGTGATATCAGTTTGGATGAAAAATGTCATATCTTGATCGACAAAGCTAATGAAGGTGGAGGTCGTGATAATATCACCACTCTACTTTTTGCTTCGGAAAGTCGAGGTAAAAAGTAAATGGATAAAGGTTACCTAGTTGGCAATCGTTATGAAATAATTCGTACCCTTGGTGAGGGTGGAATGGCCAATGTGTATTTAGCTAACGATATTAGAACGAATCAAAAGGTAGCCGTTAAAGCTTTACGTTATGACTTACAAGATGATGAATCCGTTAAGAGAAGATTTGAGCGTGAGGCTAAGGCTACAGGTACTTTGTCACACCCCCATATTGTTAACATTTTGGATGTTTGTAATGATAATGGTAATCAGTACATTATTATTGAATACGTTCATGGACCAAATTTAAAAAAATATATTCGCGAGCATTTTCCGATTCCTTATCATGAAGTAGTCGATATCATGGAACAAATTTGCTCAGCTGTCGCTGAAGCACATGCTCACGGAATAATTCATCGTGATTTGAAACCAGAAAACATTTTAGTCGATGATTCTAAAGATCCGATACAAGTCAAGGTTTCTGATTTCGGAATTGCTTTGGCTTTAAGTGATCGGTCGATCACGAGAACAAATTCATTATTAGGTTCGGTCCACTATATGTCACCTGAACAGATACGTGGTGGTTCGGCAACTGCATTGTCAGATATTTATGCATTAGGGATCATTTTATATGAGCTGTTAGCTAAAACAGTCCCATTCCAAGGTGATACCGCTGTGGCAGTGGCATTAAAACATTCAAAAGAGGATATTCCGGATTTACAAAAAATCGATCCCAATATTCCTCAAGCATTGGAAAATGTCGTTTTACGGGCAACTGCCAAAGATCCGAATCAACGTTATCAAGCAGTTACTCAAATGCACGATGATTTAAGTACTTGCTTGTTACCAGAGAGAGCTGGAGAAAAGAAATTTGTTCCGATTCCAACTAATCCGATGGCAAATAACAACTTGGATGAAACTCGTGTGATGCCACCACTTCATGAAACGGGTCAGAGACGTTTGGAACCCCCGAAAAAGAAGAGCAAGAAAAAGCGAAATATTATTGTCGCTTCGATAATTGCTGTTTTAGCCGTTATTATCTTGCTTTTCATGGTCTTCAAAGGGAATCAAGAAACAACGGTCCCAGATCTCGGTAATTTGACTCTCAAGCAGGCTAGGGTCATGCTTCGAGGAGCCGATTTACAAGTCGGAAACATCACCAAAGAAAATGATGACAATGTTGATGCGGGTCATGTGATTCGGTCGGTACCTAATAAAGGATTAAAGATGAAAAATAATGCTGATGTTAATTTGGTCGTGAGTTTAGGGGCAACTTATTATAAGATGCCCAATTTAGTTGGTAAGGAATACGACGATATCTCAGACAATTTATCGAAGCGTGGGTTCAAAGTTAAATTGAAATATATGGCTAATAATAATTACACCGCAGGAACGATTTTGCAGCAAAGTGTTTCTCCAGGTAAGAAGGTTATTGCTAAGAAACAAACTTTGACGTTAACGTTAGCAAAAGCTCAACCAGCTCGTAAGAAAGTTACACACGTTAGAGATTTAACAGGCTACAATCTCAAGAGTATTCAAGATTATGCTAAAGAAATTAATGTTACTCTAGATGTTTCATATGATTTTTCAGATTCGATTTCTGATGGGCTTTTGATCAGTCAGACACCAAGTGCCAATAGCGTTATCAATCCAGGAGATACACTATCAGTTACAATGTCGAAGGGACCTGAAGATTCTAAAAACAACTCCACTAGCGATAGTGATTCAAATAATGATAGTAACAATAGTAGCAGTAATAATAACAACAACAGTAATAATTCAAGTAACAGCACTAAGACTGTAACTAGAAGTATCAACATTCCTTATACGAATGATGGTACGAATTCACCAAACAAAGTTACTATCTATCTCGGAGATAACAACCATAATGTTTCGAATGTTTATCGGACCATGAATATTTCTCAAGATACGCCGTTAACTTTGAGTTTTAGTTTAAAAGATGGACAGACAGGGAACTACACGGTTGAAAATAATAACTCGACCGTTTTGAGTGGTTCAGTAAGTGGGTAATTGCCAATGGAAAGACAAGGTAGGATCATTAAATCAATCAGTGGCTTCTATGATGTGATCGACCAACAAACAGACGAGTTAGTTAGGACCAGAGCTCGCGGGAATTTTCGTAAACGTGGTATCAAACCGGTCGTTGGTGATCTGGTCAATTACGAGAATAGTGGAGACTTAGGATACATTTTGGAATTATTACCAAGACGAAATAGTTTAGTGAGACCACCAATAGCTAATATTGACCAAGCAATTGTTGTTACTTCAGCTATTGAGCCTAAGTTTTCTAGTAACTTACTTGATAAGATCTTAGTTAATATCGAACACAATGGGATAAAACCACTGATTTTTTTAACTAAGACTGATTTGATCAGTTTGACAGATTATCAATCTTTAAAGGATACCTTGCGAGGTTATCAAATTGCCGATTATCAAATTTTCGACGATCAAGATAGTTATAATCATAAGCAGTTGCAACACTTGGAAAATGAATTTACTGACAAAGTAACTGTTTTTACCGGTCAATCTGGAGCTGGAAAATCCACATTGTTGAACCATATCAATCCCGATTTAAATATTGCGACGGCAGAAATTTCGCAAACTTTGAATCGTGGTAAACATACGACTAGACAAGTTTCATTATTTGAATTGTCAGGCGGTCTAGTTGCTGATACACCTGGTTTTTCATCCTTAGAATTGATCGATATCGATAAAGATGAATTACCAACGCTTTTCCCAGAATTTTTGAAATATAGTCCGGAATGTCAGTTTCGTGGTTGCAAACACGTCAATGAACCAGGCTGTATGGTCAAAGAAAAGGTAAATTCTGGAGTGATAATGCAAAGTAGATACGACAATTACTTGTATTTCTTGAATGAAATAAATTCATACAAAAAACGATACTGAGGGGTAGAAGTTATGACAAATAAGATTGCACCATCAATATTATCAGCGGATATTATGAACTTGGAAAAGGATGTAAAAATGGCTGAAAGAGCCGGAGCAGATTTATTCCACGTTGACATCATGGACGGACATTTTGTACCAAATATGTCCTTTAGTCCCAGTGTCGTAGCAGGAATGAAACGTGTCACAGACAAGCCATTGGATGTTCACATGATGGTCGACAATCCTGATGATTTCATTAAACCCGTTGTTGATGCTGGAGCTGACACGGTCTTGATTCATGCTGAAAGTACTAATCATATTTATCGTTCCATTGAATTGGTCAAAAGTTTGGGAGCCAAAGCAGGTGTCGTTATTAATCCGGGAACTCCATTGGAGAACGTTAAATACTTATTCCCAATTATTGACCAAATCTTGGTGATGACAGTTAATCCAGGTTTTGGTGGACAAAAATTTATCCCAGGAATGTTGAAAAAAATTCAACGTTTAGACCAATTGCGTCAGACTACTGATGATGACAATTTCGAAATCGAGGTTGATGGTGGCGTTAACGAACAAACTATCAAACAATGTTCCGAAGCCGGAGCTGATATTTTTGTAGCTGGTTCATATTTGTTTGCTGGCGAAGGAGAAGAAGAATTTTCAAAGAAAATCGCAAATTTAAGAAAATTAGCGGAAGACTAAAATGAAAAGAATAAATATCCTATTAGGAGGCCCTAAGAGCGATTATCCAAGCGATTTATTGAATAATGCATCAATCATACCTGGCAAGTGGGTCGGGGCTGATAGAGGCAATTTATATTTAATTTCACATGGGGTAATGCCGGAGATGGCTATCGGTGATTTTGATTCAATCAACAAGAAAGAACAAAAATTGATCAAAGAAAATATTCCTGACTTTGAAAAATTTCCTCCGGAAAAAGATGATACTGATTCACAGTTGACGATTTTGGCAGCGCATGAAAGATTTCATGCTGAACACTATTATATCTATGGTGCGACCGGTGGAAGAATTGATCATTTTTTAGTAAATTTATATCTGCCATTTGACAAAAGATTTGCTGACTTTTATGATCGAATGTATTTTAAATCGGCTAACAATACTATCAAATTTTTCAAACCAGGGACTTACACAATTTATCATGAGAATGGTATGAAGTACGTTGCTTTTGTTAATCTTGGCCCGGTGACTAAGCTTACTTTAAAAGATGCTAAGTATAAGTTAAAGGACTTTGATTCTGATCATCCGATTAGTTGGGCAAGTAACGAATTTGTAAAAGACACGATCGATTTCAGCTTTGAGAGTGGAGTAGTTGCCGTTATTCAAAGTCGTGATAAGAGTAAAAATTAGTTAAACTGATTTTTATCTTTTGATCTAGATATTTAAAAAAGGAGCCCCAAAGTTAATTTGGGACTCCTTTTTATATAGATTTGGTCACTAAAAAAAGACCATCTAAGATGATCTTTTTTTAAGTAATAAATAAATTATACGCGAGTAACTTTTCCTGATTTCAAAGCTCTTGCTGAAACCCAAACGCGTTTAGGTTTACCGTCAACCATAATACGAACTTTTTGCAAGTTTGGCTTCCAAGAACGTTTTGATTGATTAAAAGCATGTGAACGCTTGTTACCGAACACTGTCTTACGGCCTGTAATAATATCTTTTGCCATGGGACCGACCTCCTTTGGCTACATGTTTTCTTTTAAAATATCACCTGACTAATTTACCATACCAACCAAATCAAATCAATAGGATAATTAATATCAGCTTAAATCTTTAATTAAAAATCTGGCTATGATAAAATTTTAATGTTTATAGTACATTGATCCAGATAGGAGAATCTAACAATGGCAATAACAATCAATACAAAACACGGTCAAATCGATATCTCGAATAGCACAGTCGCATCAATCGTTGGTGGGGCAGCTTCAGACATTTATGGTATCGTAGGAATGGCCAGTAAGAATCAACTAAAAGACGGTATGAACACCATCTTGAAACGTGAGGATTTCTCACGTGGAGTTGTCATTCATCAAGAAAATGATAAACTTGCCGTTGATGTCTATATCATTGTGGGATACGGTATTAAGATATCTGAAGTGGCAAAAAATTTAAAAGAAAAAGTAAAATATAATTTAGAAACAATGCTTGGAACGCCAGCTGGCACTGTGAATGTTTACGTACAAGGAATTAAAGTTTTAGATGATATTAAATAGGATTTGCTGGTTGGAGGAGAAATTTTGAGTATAGAACGTATTACTAAGAAAGAATTTTCTGATATGGTCCGTGTAGCGGCCCATCGACTTGAGAAAAACGCGAAGTTTGTTAATTCTCTAAATGTGTTCCCGGTTCCCGATGGAGATACCGGAACTAACATGAGCTTGACTATTCAAAGTGGTTTCAAATCGGTCAACGAATCAGAGGCTGCCACAGTTGGTGGCTTAGGAAAAGCCTTGGCTAAGGGATTGTTAATGGGTGCTCGTGGTAACTCTGGTGTTATTACGTCACAAATTTTCCGTGGATTTTCAAAAAGCATCGAAAGTAAAGATGATCTTACTGCTGATGATCTAGCTAAAGCTTTTGATGATGGTGTAAAGACCGCCTACAAGGCTGTCATGAAGCCAGTTGAGGGAACAATTTTGACAGTCGCTAAATACGGAGCAAACGCTGCTGTAGAAGCTACCAAGACTTCTGACGATATTGCGGTTATTATGAAAGCCGCTTTAGATGGTGCTAAAGAAGGATTGGCTAAGACACCATCGCTATTGCCAGTTTTGAAAGAAGTTAACGTTGTCGATTCTGGTGGTCAGGGATTAGTATTCATTTACGAAGGTTTCCTAGAAGCTTTAACAGGGGAAACTACAGCTGAAAGTGATGAATATACACCTAATGAAGGTGAAATGGATGAAATGGTCAATGCGACGCATCACCAATCTGTTCAGGGCCAATTCACTAATGAGGACATCAAGAATGGTTACTGTACTGAAATGATGGTCGAATTAGGTCAAGACCCTACGTCTGATGAAACTTTTGACAACGACAAAATGAGAGATTACCTAAGTACAATCGGTGATTCACTGATCGTTGTCTCTGACGATGAAGTTGTCAAAGTTCACGTTCACACCAACTACCCACGTAAAGTTTGGGAAGAAGGACGCAAATTTGGGTCACTTTCCAAAGTTAAGATCGATAATATGCGTATCCAACACGAAACTATCGTCGATAAAGACGAAGTCGTTCCTGCTCCAGCTGAAAAGAAACCAGCCGGTCCAATCGATTATGCTGTGATCGCAGTTTCAACTGGTGATGGTCTAGCAAAACTTTATGAAAGTTTAGGTGTCACTAATATTATTAGTGGTGGTCAAACAATGAACCCATCAACTAACGATATTGTTGATGCTATCAATGCTGCTAATGCTAAACGTGCTTTAATATTACCAAATAACGGAAATATCATTATGGCAGCTAAACAAGCTGCTGGATTAGTTGATATTCCCGTTGCAATCGTACCTTCAAAGACGATTTTTCAAGGAATGACAGCAATGTTGTCATTTAATCCCGATGCAGATCTCGATGAAAACGAAGCTAACATGGAAGACTCACTCGATACCGTCAAGAGTGGTCAAATTACTCAAGCAATCAGAGATACTTCGATCGATGGTCTAGAAATAACTAAAGGTCATTATATGGGTATCGTCGACGGTAAGATTCAAGTTGATAATGCCGATATCGTTGTAGCAACTGAACAAATGCTTGATAAAATGATCGATGAAGATAGTGAAGTTATCACAATCATTATTGGTCAAGATGGTAATCAAAAAGATGCTCAAGCAGTTTCTGATTATCTCGATGAAAAGTATGAAGACTTAGAGACCGAGATCCATCAAGGAGATCAACCAGTATATCCATATTTAGTTGCAGTTGAATAGTTTTCCATTATGAAAGAAGCTAAGACTTTGTCACGGCTTCTTTTTTCAATCTACTTCTGAAATATTCATTGAGAGGGAGGCAGTATGAATTTACAGGAGATTTCAGTATCCACTTTATCTGGAGTTGGTCCTAAACGGATCAGCGCATTAGAATCACTCGGTATCAAATCAATTTATGATCTACTGTTTTACTTTCCCTTTCGATACGAAGATATGGAAGTAAAGAGTTTGAACGACGCTGTTGATCAAGAAAAGATCCTTTTAAAAGGCGTTGTAGCCAGTGATCCGGTCGTGGCTCACTTTGGTTATCGCAAGAATCGGCTAAATGTCCGAATCTTAGTCGAAAATGAATCAATCATGGTGACCTTTTTTAACCAGCCTTGGTTAAAAGATAAGTTTGAGACGGGCAACGAAGTAGCCGTTTATGGTAAATGGAATGAAAATCATCGTGCTCTAACTGGTATTAAAGTCATTGGTGATAGTCATTCAGAAGGTTCAATCGATTCAGTATATTCAGTAAATAAAAATATTCGTCAGAAAACTTTAGTGAATATGATCAAAGAGGCTTTTGATAAGTATCATCAAGATATCATTTCAGTTATTCCTGAGAGTATCATTCAAAAGTATCAATTGATGCATGATGAACAAATGGTCAAAGGGATGCATTTCCCACAAGATGAGAATGAAAACGAAGCGGCAAGAAGAAGCGCTAAATTTCGAGAATTCTTCTTGTTCGAATGTGGCATTCAAAGCGTTAAGGCGCGTGACAATCAAGAAAATGATGGCCTAGTTGAAAGCTATAATCAGGAATTCATCGACCAATTCATTGATAAATTGCCCTTTAAGCCAACTAATGCTCAATCAAGGGTCATCAAAGAGATTCTTGATGACATGCAATCTAAACATCATATGAATCGTTTGCTGCAAGGTGATGTTGGTTCGGGAAAAACAATCGTGGCGGTAACTGCAATGCTTGCGTCAGTCACGGCCGGATTTCAAGCAGCTATTATGGCGCCGACCGAGATCTTAGCCCAACAGCATTTTGATAAAATTAGTTCGCTGTTAACACCCTTAAAACTGAAAGTCGGTATCTTAACTGGTTCACAGACTAAAAAAGAACATGATACGATTGCCGAAAATGTTGCTCAGGGTCGGATCAATGTTGTTGTAGGTACACATGCTTTGATCCAGGAAAGTGTCAGTTTCAAAGATCTAGGCTTAATCGTAATTGATGAGCAACATCGATTTGGTGTTAACCAAAGAAAAGCTCTGAGATTGAAAGGCAATAATCCTGATGTTTTAGCTATGACAGCGACGCCGATTCCTCGGACTTTGGCAATCACGACCTATGGGGACATGGATGTCTCGAGAATCGATGAGTTACCAGCAGGAAGAAAGCCAATTGATACTTATTGGATCAGAAGTCAAAAAATCGAGCAAATGTATCGTTTTGTTGAAAAAGAGTTGAAGACTGGTGCCCAAGCATATGTGGTCACACCGCTGATTTCTGAATCAGAAAAAATCGATTTGAAAAATGCTGAAGTAATTTTTGATAAATTCAATGAATTGTTTGCTCCTAAATATAAAATTGGTTTACTGCACGGACAAATGCCAAATGATGAAAAAGAACAAGTTATGAGTGAGTTTAGCTCTCACAAATTAGACGTTCTTGTCTCAACGACTGTTATTGAAGTCGGGGTTGATGTGCCTAATGCCACTTTAATGGTGATCTATGATGCCAATCGTTTCGGCCTATCGCAGTTACATCAGCTCAGAGGACGTGTTGGCCGAGGGCAGAAACAATCATATTGTATTTTGATTGCCGATCCTAAAAATGATATTGCTTTAGAAAGAATGAAAATCTTAACTTCAACTAATGATGGGTTCGTTTTAGCTGAAGAAGATTTAAAAATGCGTGGTTCTGGAGATCTGCTCGGAAGTAAGCAGTCAGGATTGCCTGACTTTAAAGTTGGTAATCCAATCGTTGATTTCAACATCTTAGAAACCGCTCAGCAAGAAGCTGAACAAATGTTTAAGGATGCAGATACGATAGAAAAACCTGAAAACAAAGTGTTAAAATTGTTTTTAAGTGTTGAGTTTGAACAATTAAATAATTTCGATTAGCGAGGAATAAAAATGAAAATAGCTGTAGACGCAATGGGTGGCGATAATGCCCCGCAAGTTGTAGTTGAAGGTATTGAAAAAGCCCGTAATGAATGGTCAGATATAGAGTTTGTCCTTTATGGTGATGAAACAAAGATCAAGAAATATCTTAAAGATGATAAGAATATTACTATCGTCCACACTGATGAAGAAGTTTTAGGAACTGATGAACCTGTTAAGGCTATCAGGACTAAGAAAAATTCATCGATGGTCAGAGCTGCGAAATCTGTCAAAGATGGTGAAAATGATGCAATGTTTTCATTAGGGAATACCGGTGCTTTGTTAGCTGCTGGTATTTTCATCATCGGTCGGATCAAACAAGTCGATCGGCCAGCTTTGATGCCTACTTTACCAGTTACAAATTCACCATTAGGTGTAAATATGCTCGATGTAGGTGCCAATGCAGAAGCAAAGGCTAGTTACTTACAACAATGGGCTGTCATGGGATCTATTTATGCTCAAGATGTTAAATCAATCAAGGAACCAAGAATTGGTCTTTTGAATAATGGTTCTGAAGAAGATAAGGGCGATACTCTTCACAAAGAAGCCTATGAATTACTTTCAAATACTGAAGAGATCAATTTTATCGGTAATGTTGAATCGAACGATATTTTAGCTGGTGTTGCAGATGTTATCGTGACGGATGGATTTACAGGAAATGCAGCTTTGAAGGCCACTGAAGGAACTGCAACGATTTTATTAAAAGAATTGAAAAAAGCTTTGATGGACAATGGTTTCTTTACTAAAATGGGTGCAGCTATCATTGCTCCATCTCTAAAGGGTATCAAAGCAATGTTCGACACTTCTCGAGCTGGTGGAGCTGTTTTATTAGGTCTCAAATCTCCAGTTGTTAAGGCGCATGGTGCCGCTAATGTCGAAACTATTTTCTATACTGTAAAACAGATTTATGATATGTTGCTTAATGATACAATCAATAAAGCAAATACTTATTTTGAAAAAATGCAAAAAGAGCAATAGTTGCTATTGAAGGAGAAAAATATGTCTGAACAAGAAGTTTTTGATAAAATCGCTAGTCTTTTAGCTGATAAGTTTGAAGTGGATAAGAGTACGATTACTAAAGAGACTTCTTTTACCAAGGATTTAGATGCCGATTCAATTGATTTAGTTGAATTCGTTTTGGAACTAGAAGAAGAATTTGGTAATGAGATCCCAGATGATGATGCTGAAAAGATCACCACAGTCGGGGAAGCCGTTACATATATTGCAAATAACAAAAAATAAGACCATTTGGTCTTATTTTTTTGTGTAATCAATTATTTAACTTTAAAATTTAGTATAATAGTAAGTATTTGAAGGGAGTCGAAAAATGTTAGATCCTAAATTTTTTGAATTATTAAAAGAAGATTACGGAATTACTTTCAATGACAAAAAGATGGTTGAAAGAGCGATGACACACTCTTCATACGATAATGAACACAAAGAACTTAACATTGGAGACTACGAACGTTTGGAATTCTTAGGGGATGCTGTACTAGAAATTAATATTTCCGAATATTTATTTACCCACTTTCCTGAATTACCAGAAGGAAAATTGACACGTTTGCGGTCAGACATTGTTAGAACAGATAGTTTTGCTAAGTTTGCAAAACAAATCCACATTGATAAATATTTACAAATCGGTCGTGGAGAAGAAAAACAAGGGGCGCGTTCACGCCACACTTTGTTAGAGGACATATTTGAAGCCTTCAACGGTGCATTGTACCTTGATCAGGGTAACGACGTTGTTGAGCAATTCTTGACTCAAGTTGTTTATCCACATATTGCTTCAGGTGAGTTTTCTGAAGATACTGATTTTAAAACACACTTACAAGAAAAGTTACAAAAATCTGGCGAAGTCGACATTGACTATCACGTGGTCGATGAAGAAGGACCAGACCATGATAAAAAATTTGAGATCGAATTGATCGTTGACAACAAAATTTTATCAAAGGGCTATGGATACAGTAAAAAACATGCTGAACAGATGGCTGCCAAGCGTGCATTAGAAGAATTATAGGAGTTTAGTTTATGCCATTAAAATCATTGACAATCAATGGATTCAAATCATTTGCTGATAAAACTAAAATAGATTTCACAACTGGTATCACGGGTATTGTCGGTCCAAATGGTAGTGGTAAATCAAATATCACTGAAGCAATCCGTTGGGTCATGGGAGAACAATCTGCACGTAGTTTACGTGGAGACAAAATGGTAGATGTTATCTTTGCTGGTAGTGATACTAGATCACCTATGAATCGAGCTGAGGTTACGCTTGAGTTCGATAACTCTAACCATGAACTTAAATCACCACAGGAAAATGTTACGATTCGTCGAAAACTTTTTCGCAATGGCGATACTGAATTTTCGATTAATAATAAAGCTTGTCGTCTGAAAGACATCAATGCGATTTTCCTTGATTTGGGGATGGGTAAGCAATCATTCTCGATTATTTCGCAAGGACGAGTCGAAGAGATATTCAACAGTAAACCAGTTGAGAGACGATCGATCATTGAAGAATCTGCTGGTGTAGCTTTGTTCAAACAAAAGAAACAGCAAGCAGAGAATAAATTGTCAGAGACGACTGACAACCTACACCGTGTCTCTGATATTGTCTCTGAATTATCCCAACGTGTCGAACCATTGAAAAGGCAAGCTAGTATTGCCCGTGATTATCAAGAGCAGAAGGGCAAATATGATGCTTTATATCAGCAGATTCTAGCCCTTGAAATCAAAGATTTGGCGGGACAACGTGATCATATTCAATCAAATATCAATGAAGTTAAACAAAGCTTGAAAAATATTGATAATCAAGTTAAAAAATCGAATTTACAGGTCAATCAAAATCGGACGGCGACGGCTGAGTTAGTCAAAAAGATTGATGCTCAGCAAAATGATTTAGTTGTTAAATCAAGAGAACTAGAAAAGTTGAACGGCGAAATAGCTGTTTCTGCTGAAAGAAATGGGTTCAATACCTCTAATAAAAATTCAATCAGCAGTCGTATTGATGAGTTATCAAAAGATAAATTAGAAAAGCAACAGGTTTTAGCTAAGAGTCAAGCACAGTTGGATGATTATCAAAGTTCAATTGATGATTATTCTAAACAGTTAAAAAAATTACAACGTTTACAAAGTAAGTCACCAGAAGACCTAAATCAAAACATTAATGATGCTCGTGATAATTACGTTAATGCTTTACAGCAACAGGTTTCCAATAGCAATGATCAGAAATTTTCTAAGAAGCAATTAACTCGTTTAGCCGCCTCGGAAGATGATCAAAATCAGCGTTTAGATAAAATTATCGCTAATTTGAACCAGGTGAATGAAAAAATTGCTATTTCCAAGAATAAATTGTCAACTTTGGATGACGATAATCGTGATTTAGTTAAACGTAGCCAACAAATTGAAAAAGACATTAATCAAGTAACTGAACAAGGCCAGTCAGAGAATTCAGCCTATCTGAAGTTATTAGAAAAAATGCAAGAAACTAAAGCCCGAGCAAACGTGTTAGAGAATATGGAAAATGAACATGCTGGTTTTTTCGATGGGGCGAAGAATGTTCTGAACAATAGTAATAAAATTGCCGGCATTGTTGGTGCAGTCGCTGAATTGATTGAAGTACCTCAACAATATCAAGTCGCTATTGAGACAGTTGCCTCTAATCAATTACAATCCGTTGTTACAAAAGATCAAGCCTCTGCCAAAAAAGGTATCGTCTTTTTACGTAATAGTCGTGGAGGACGGGCAACATTTTTACCTGTTGATATTATTAAGGCACGTCAAATCTATGCCAATGATTTGAATCGTGCTAGCCAAGTTGATGGATTCATTGGTGTTGCTAGTGACTTGATCAAGTACCAAGCACAAATTGAAAACATTGCTAAAAATATTTTAGGAACAGTTTTAGTTGCTCAAAATATTGATGCGGCCACGAAAGTTTCATCTGCAGTGGGACGAAAGTATCGAGTTGTCACAGTCGATGGAAACTTAGTCAACGCTGGTGGTTCATTGACTGGTGGACAGCAAAGACGTTTCAATACTAGTATTTTGACTCGAAAAGATGAATTAGTGCAGTTGAAACAAAAACTACAACAGCAAGATCAAACCCTTGATGACAAGCAAAAGCACGTTCAAGCTTTACGTGATCGTTTAGTTGATCTAAGAAAGGACAGTGCGTCAATCAATGAAGAATTGAAGACTTATACTGCCTCACGTAATCAATTAGAAAATCAACTGACATCACAAGAAAATGAACAAAAACATTTTCAAGAACAGCAACAAACTCTCCAATTCAATCAAAAAAGAACGCAAGAGGAGAAATCGGCTTTAGAAGAAGACCTTAAGTCTCAAGTCAAAACTTCCGACACATTGAAGCAAACAATCGTTGATCTTCAAGCTGAGATCGATGAAAAACAAAAAGTTTTAAACGATTATGACTCAGAGCTGGAAAAGACTAACCAAAAGGTCCATGATATTCAAACAAAATTGGTCGTTGTTAAGAGCAATTTTGAAAATGAATCAGAACAACATAAACGACTTAGTCAAGAGATCAAGAACTTATCACAACAGTCGACGGGATTGAAGAATCGCCTGAACCAATTAGACTCAGAAAAAAGTCAGATCGATCTGAACAGTACCGAGATCAAGCAACGAGTCGCTCAATTGGAAAAGGAGATCAAACAGTCAAAGGAAGACTTACAAAAACTGCAAAAATCTCGAAATCAGAAGGATGAGGAGTCTGAGCAATTAAATCAAACTGCTCAAAGAAATTTTTATCTCCAAAAATCTGCTTCTGATGAGCAAGAAAATTTAGCCATTAAATCGACTAAGTTGTCTAATGAGATCAATAGTCGATTGGATATCTTGTCGGAACAATATCAAATTACTTATGAAGCTGCTATCGCTGAAATCAAGGCTGATGAAGTCGATACTGAAAAACTCAAGCATGATGCACATCTTCTCAAGATGGGAATCAAGGAGCTGGGCACGGTCAATCTTTCCGCTATTGAAGATTATGACAGCGTGAAGGACCGTTATGAATTTTTGACTACTCAACAAAACGATCTTGTCATCGCGCGGAAGCAGTTGCTTGATACTATGACTGAGATGGATAATGAAGTTGTAACTAGATTTAAGAAAACCTTCGACCAAGTTGCAGCGGCCTTTGAAAATATTTTCCCAGAAATGTTCGCTGGTGGACGTGCTAAACTGGTCTTGACCGAACCTGATAATTTATTAGAAACAGGGATCGAGATCGTTGCCCAACCACCTGGGAAAAAATTTCAACGGTTAAGTTTGCTTTCTGGTGGGGAAAAGGCGTTAACTGCAATTACTTTATTGTTTGCTATCATCAAGGTCAATCCAGTACCATTTTGTATCTTAGATGAGGTCGAAGCCTCATTAGATGATGCGAATGTTTATCGTTTTGCTAATTATTTAAATCGTTACGATGATAATACTGAATTTATCGTCATCACGCACCGTAAAGGTACAATGATGAATGTTAATCGACTATACGGAGTTACCATGGAAGAATCTGGTGTTTCCCGGATCCTGTCCGTTCAGGTAAAAGAATAGGAGTAAATATGGGACTTTTTAGTAGAATAAAAAAAGCTTTCACTGGTAAAGAAAAAAATCCTGATCAAGAAGAGCAGAAACCAGTTGAAACTAAAAAAACGACTGAAACTCCGACTGAGGAGCAGTCAACTCAAACTGAAGAAAAAGCTACGCCATCACCGAAAGAAAACCAAGATACGATAGATGATGTGAAGACACCTGAACCAACTGAACCGGTCACTAAAGAAGAATCACAGCAAGTGCCTGCTGAGAATAATTCGACTGAACAAGTTGTTCCAGATGACGAAATCAAAACTGAAGGTTCTGAGACTGAATCTGAAGTTACCAAGAGCAAGATTGAGACGCCAGAAGCTAAGGCAGAAGAATCTGAGTCAAAATCTGAAGAGTCTGTTACTGAATCAACTGACGCTGAAGCACAAGTTCAACAAGCTGAATCTGAGAATAGTATCGATTCAGACAATGCTACTTCTGAGGCTCCGGCTGAAGAAAAGACTGCTGATGATGAGGTCGAGGAATACGATCAGGGCTTGAAAAAGAGTCGGAAGTCATTCAGTGAACGTTTCAATCATTTCTTAGCTAATTTCCGAAGCGTTGATGAGGAGTTCTTCGATGATTTGGAAGAATTGCTGATCGAGTCTGATGTTGGTTATGAAACAGCCATGAGGATCTCTGATGAATTGCGTGAAGAGGTCAAATTAAAGAACGTTAAAAAACGTTCCGATGTGTCCGATGTGATCGTTGAGAAATTAGTCGACATGTACGATGAAGAAGGTAAGGAAGAGGATAACTCATTACACTTTAGTACTGATAAAACTCCGACGGTCTTCTTATTCGTTGGTGTCAATGGAGCTGGTAAGACTACGACAATTGGTAAATTAGCTCATCGTTTCCAAGCTCAAGGTAAAAAAGTTTTGCTGGCTGCGGGTGATACTTTTAGAGCTGGTGCAATCGAACAACTGCAAGAGTGGGGTAAACGTGTTAATGTCCCAGTTGAAGCTAAGGCTGCTCAAACTGATCCTGCCTCAGTTGTTTATGACGCAGTCCAACGTGCAATTAATGAAGACTTTGATATACTGTTAGTCGACACTGCTGGTCGTTTACAGAATAAACAAAATTTAATGCGTGAATTAGAGAAGATCAAACGTGTGATCACTCGTGAATTGCCAGACGCTCCTCAAGAAGTTTTATTAGTTCTTGATGGATCGACTGGACAAAATGCGCTTAGCCAAGCTAAACAATTTAATGAAACAACTAATGTATCAGGGATCGTGTTGACTAAAATTGACGGTAGTTCACAAGGTGGTATCGTCCTAGCGATTCGTAATGAGCTTCATTTACCAGTTAAACTGGTTGGCTTAGGTGAACAAATGGATGACTTGCGTGATTTTGACGCTGAGAAATTCATCTACGGATTATTCAAGGATTTGATCATTAATTCCGGAGAGTAATTATGGATATTAAACGTACTAATGAAATAGTTTTGTTATATAATTTTTATCATTCTTTACTAACGAAAAAACAAGATCAGTATATGAATCTTTACTATGTTGAAGATTTCTCATTAGCAGAAATTGCTGAACAATTGCAGGTTTCTCGCCAAGCTGTGTTGGATAATATCCATCGGACTGTAGCGTCGTTGAAGCGGTTTGAAAATGAGCTAAGTTTAGTAAAGAAAACTCAAGAGATCGATAATGTGGCCAGTGAGCTCAGTCAAATAGTTTTGAAGCATTATTCTAATGACAAGGAATTGTTACGGCTGGTCCAACGGATCTCGAAAATAAATGAGATGTAATAGGAGTTAAATATGGCTTTTGAAGGATTAAGTGAAAGGCTAAATAAAGTCTTTTCATCACTAAGAGGTAAAGGTAAGTTATCTGAAGACGATATTCGAACGGTCATGCGTGAAGTTAGAATGGCCTTGTTAGAAGCCGATGTCAACTTTGATGTTGTCAAAAGCTTTATTAAACAAGTTCGTGAACGTGCTTTAGGTGCAGAAGTAATGGAGAGCTTGACTCCTTCTCAACAAGTGGTCAAAATCGTTGATGACGAATTAACTAAATTGATGGGTACTGAAGCTGTTCCATTGAATAAGGCCCCACATATTCCAACTATCATCATGATGGTTGGACTTCAAGGTGCTGGTAAAACAACGACAGCTGGTAAGTTAGCTAAGCATTTGATGGAAAATGATAAAGCTCGTCCATTATTCATTGCTGGAGACGTTTATCGTCCTGCTGCTATTGAGCAGTTGAAGACGATTGGTGAACAACTTGATGTACCTGTTTACGATGAAGGGACCGATCAGGATCCTGTCGAGATCGTCAAGAGTGGTTTGGCTCAGGCACATGAAAAGAAAAATGATTATGTGATCATTGATACGGCTGGACGTTTGGAAATTGACGAGAAGCTGATGGACGAATTGAAACGTATCAAAGAATTAGCACAACCAAATGAAATTTTGTTTGTTGCTGATTCAATGACTGGTCAAGTAGCTGCTAAGGTTGCTGCCGGTTTTGATGAACAACTGGATATCACTGGTGTCGTTTTAACTAAGTTAGATGGTGATACTCGTGGTGGTGCCGCAC
Organism: Companilactobacillus versmoldensis DSM 14857 = KCTC 3814; assembly: GCF_001434295.1. Classification (GTDB taxonomy): domain Bacteria; phylum Bacillota; class Bacilli; order Lactobacillales; family Lactobacillaceae; genus Companilactobacillus; species Companilactobacillus versmoldensis. Next base: position 96,184 of record NZ_AZFA01000001.1, read on the forward strand.
TTTCAATCAGATCTGTCACTGGTAAACCAATCAAATTTATTGGTCAAGGTGAAAAACTCGATCAATTAGATGTCTTCCATCCAGATAGAATGGCTAACCGTATTCTTGGTATGGGTGATATGCTGACGTTGATCGAAAAAGCTCAGCAAGATTACGATCAAAAACAAGCTCAAGATATGGCTCAGAAGATCAAAGAAAATAGTTTTGACTTCAATGATTTTATTGATCAAATGGACCAAATCCAAAAAATGGGACCACTAGATGAAATCATGAAAATGATCCCTGGTATGGCTAATAATCCTGCTTTAGCAAACGTCAATATTGATGAAAAAGATATCTCTCATTTGAAGGCCATCGTTTATTCGATGACACCACAAGAAAGAGAAGATCCTAAATTATTGAACCCATCAAGAAGACGCCGGATCGCTTCAGGTTCTGGACGCTCAGTTCAAGAGGTCAATCGAATGATCAAGCAATTCAAGCAATCACAAGATATGATGAAACAGATGAGCAAGGGTAATATGAAGGGCATGGACCAAATGCTTGGTAACGGAGCTCAAGGTCGTTTAGGAAAAATGGCGATGCATTCGATGATTAGAAAGCAGAAAAAGAATAAGAAGAAACGCTTGAAGAAGGTCAAGCGATACAAGAGTAAATAAAGTGTAAAGAAAAAAACTTTACAGAGTGTTTCTTTTTGTGTATACTAACAAAGTTAAGAATTTTAGGAGGAAACACAATGTCAGTTAAAATTAGAATGAAACGCATGGGTAGTAAATTAAGACCTTTCTATAGAATCGTTGTTGCTGATTCACGTTCACCACGTGATGGCCGCTTCATCGAACAAGTTGGTTACTACAACCCAATCTCACAACCAGAAGAACTTAAGCTTGAAGATGACAAGATCATGGACTGGTTACAAAAAGGGGCACAACCTTCAGATACAGTTCGCAACTTGCTTAAAAAAGATGGTTTGATGCAAAAGTATCATGAAAACAAATTTTCAAAATAATTAAGTTATTGGGATCAGATAAAATTCGTTTTGTCTTGGTCCTATTTCTTTATAATTGGAGAACTAAATGACAGACAAACTTTTCCGTGTTGGTAAAATAGTCAATACTCATGGGATCAAAGGTGAAGTTCGAGTGATCGCGATCACTGACTTTCCCCAAGAAAGATTTTCGGCGGGTAGTAAGTTGTTCTTGAAGACCAACAATGGTACCAAAGAGTTTACGATCGAGTCGTCACGTAAACATAAATCATTTACCTTATTGAAGTTTAAGGGTTACGACAATATCAACGATGTAGAGCAGTATAAAAATGCTGAGTTATTTACGACTGATGAGGTAAAGCCTGAGCTTGCTGATGGTGAATTTATGTATAATCAAATCATTGGTCTAAAAGTAGTCGATCAACAATTAGGTGAAATTGGAACAGTGACAGAAATAATGGAACTAGGAGCTAATGACGTTTGGGTCGTCAAGAGTCCCAAATACGATGAAGTGTTAGTTCCTTATATTAAAGATGTAGTGAAAAAAGTTGACTTAGATAAGAAAACTATTCAGGTCGACCTTCCGGATGGATTGATAGATTAATGGATATTTCGATTTTAAGTATATTTCCTAAAATGTTCGATGCTCTAAATGAGTCATTGATCGGTAAAGCACAGGAAAAAGGTCTACTTAATTTAGATGTGTTAGATTTCCGTGACTTTACAACTAATAAACAACATCACGTGGATGATTCTCCATATGGTGGTGGAGCAGGGATGCTTTTACAGGCTCAGCCGATTTATGATGCTATGAGTTATTTAGATGAACAAAAACCTGGGAAAAAGCGGGTCGTTTTATTAGATCCCGCTGGGAAAACTTTCAACACCCAAATGGCCCGTTCCTTTGCCCAAGAGGATCATTTAGTCTTTATTTGTGGTCATTATGAAGGCTTTGATGAACGTATCAAAGATTTGGTGACCGATTCAGTTTCTATCGGTGATTATATTTTGACCGGTGGTGAGTTACCAACTATGAGTATGATCGATGCTACGATGCGATTTGTTCCAGGTGTTTTAGGAAATAATTTTTCAGCTGAGGAAGAATCGTTTTCACATGGTTTGCTCGAGTATCCACAATATACTCGGCCGGCTGATTTCAGAGGTAAAAAGGTCCCTGACGTTTTGATCAGTGGGGATCACGAAAAAATCCGTATTTGGCGTTTGAAAGAGGCAATCAAAAAGACCTTGCGCTTACGTCCCGATTTGTTGGAAACAATAGAATTGACCGAGGAAGAGCAAAGGCTCCTGAATGAAATTCATTCAGATATGTAGTTTACAAGTAACTATAAATAATGTAGTATATTATAAGTGTTTAAACACAATCAACGATGTTCCGCTGTGTATTATTAAAGATATGCATGAGTGTCGGTAAGGGAGAAAAGATTAATGAAACCATTAATTCAAGAAATTACTAAAGAACAACTTCGTTCTGACATTCCAGAATTCCGCGCTGGAGACACAATTCGTGTCCATGCCAAAGTTGTTGAAGGAACTCGTGAACGTATTCAGTTGTTCGAAGGTGTTGTAATCAAGAGACATGGTGCTGGTATCAGTGCTACATATACTGTACGTAAGATGTCAAGTGGTGTTGGTGTTGAAAGAACATTCCCACTTAACACACCACGTGTTGATAAAATTGAAGTTGTTAGATATGGTCAAGTTCGTCGTGCTAAACTTTACTATCTACGTAACCGTACTGGTAAGGCTGCTCGTATTAAAGAACGTCGTCGTGATATCTAATTTTACTAAAAAAGACTCGCTTAACAGCAAGTCTTTTTTTATACCCTTAAATCAAGAATTTAGTATAATACTGCAAATAAAAAACATATCTCCCCAAGAAGATATGTTTGATCAGAAATGTTAAAAAATTTGTGGTCGATAGAGTCCAACGACTTTACCAACGATTTCAACGTTATTTAAAATGATGGGGTCCATCGTGTCATTTTCTGGTTGAAGTCTAAAGTGCCCAGCCTCAGCGTAGAAACGTTTGCAAGTGGCTTCAATGTCTTCAGTCATAGCAATAACGATTTCGCCGTTATTAGCGTTATTTTGTTCATGAACAATGACTTGATCGCCGTCAAGGATACCGACGTTGATCATACTTTCACCATGAATCTTAAGCATGAATAATTCACCAGAGTCACGAACTAAATCAGGAGGTAGTGGGAAAGTTCCTTCAAAGTCTTGTTCTGCGGAAATTGGTTGACCAGCAGCAACAGTACCAATGATAGGAATTTCTTTTGATTTGATACCAATTACGTTTAAACCAGCAATCGTTAGTTCCAAGGCTCTTGGTTTAGTAGGGTCACGTGAAATATAACCTTTTTTCTCTAATCTTGATAAATGACCGTGGACAGTTGATGTTGATGAAAGATCAACAGCTTCACAGATCTCACGAACAGTTGGTGGGTACCCATGTTCATCTAGGTAGTCATGGATGCACTCAAGTATTTGAGTTTGTTTTGATCCTTCGTTTTTTGACATTAGAACACCTCATTGTTAATATCTTAAATAGATTGTATCAAAATCTATATCATAATTCAAACAAGTGTTCGGTTAATGAGGAGGTAAATATGACGGATAATAAAAAATTGGTCAAAAAGTTAAACGACCTGGCTCATAAAGCAAAAGCAGGCACAATAACTAAAGAAGAAGAAAAGGAACAACAAGCTTTACGAAAAGAGTATTTACAAAATTTTCGTGAAGGCTTCAAATCACAAATAGAGATGATGCGCGTCTTTGATAAAGAAGGAAAAGAAGTAACTCCTGACAAAGTCCGTAAAATTCAACGTGAAAAAGGATTGCGTGACGATTAACCTTTAATTTATTTAATAAGTTGTGTAATATTAGATAGGTATGGAAAAGGAGAATAGCATATGTGGTCAATAATCATAGCTGCTATTATTGGTATACTAGTTGGGGTTGTTATAGGTTTCTTCGTTGCTAGATGGTATATGAAGAAGTATTTCCAAGATAATCCACCAATTAGTTCCGATATGGTTAAACAAATGATGTCACAAATGGGTCAAAAGCCTTCCCAAAAGAAGCTTAATCAAGTTATGGCATCAATGAAAGCAGCTCAAAAGAAAAATAAATAATTATTTTGAATCTCAATACGATCAATTCGTATTGGGATTTTTTTTATGCCTTAATAATAATCCTTTATAAATCACGAACTAAAAATATATTATTATGTTAATATCTAATTATAAACAATAATAAACGAACTATATTGTTTTAAATAACGATATTATACGTTAATTCCTTGAAAATGAAAATCAATCTTGGTAAACTTTAAACATGCTCTAAAGGAAGAGGATGACTTATGAAAGATGTTGCAATTATTATGGGTTCCATTTCAGACCTTTCAACGATGCAGTCGACCATCGACACTTTGAAAGAATTGAAAGTTACCTATTCGGTACACGTTATTTCGGCACATAGAATGCCGCAAGAAATGATCAATTTCGGTAAAACTGCCGCCTATAGCGGATATAAAGTAATAATCGCTGGAGCAGGTGGAGCTGCACATTTACCAGGAATGGTAGCTGCAACAACAACATTGCCAGTTATTGGCGTTCCAGTTGAATCAAAAGCTTTAAAAGGCATGGATTCATTGTTATCTATCGTGCAAATGCCAGCAGGTGTTCCAGTTGCCACCATGGCAATCGGCAAAGCAGGAGCAGCCAATGCAGCTCTGATGGCTACTCGGATCTGTGCATTGAGCAATTCAAAGTATCTCGAAACTTTGACAGATTATAAGCAAGCGATGAAAAAGAAATCAATAGAAAGCGGGAAGCAATTTGAATAAAATTCATTTACCCGGCGAAACAATTGGAATAATCGGCGGTGGTCAATTGGGACAAATGATGGCTCAATCAGCTAAAGAAAAAGGTTTCAAAGTTGTTATTTTGGATCCGACTCCGAATTGTCCCGCTGCGCAAGTTTCTGAAGGTCAGGTCGTAGCTGAATACGATGATCTAAATGCTTTGATTGAACTAGCTAAGCAGGTCGACGTTTTGACCTATGAGTTTGAAAACGTTGATGCCAAGACGATCGATGAGGTCAAGAAATATACTGATGTTCCACAAGGGACTAAGGCCTTGATCGTCACGCAAAACCGTTTGCGTGAGAAGCAATTCTTGGTCGATCATCATTTGCCAGTCGTCCCACATGAAAAAATCGAATCAATGGCTGATTTTACGGCTGCGATTGATTCGATCCAGTTACCAGCTATCTTGAAAACAGTCGAAGGTGGATATGACGGTAAGGGTCAATTACTGCTGGAAAACAATGATTTTTCTGAAAATGAAGTTGCTGAATTGATTTCACAAGGTACTTGTATTTTAGAAAGGAAAATCAACTTGCTAAAAGAAGTATCAGTCGTTATTTCCGCTAATTCGCAACAACAACATTCAATTTTTCCCGTAATTGAGAACGAGCATCGCCACAATATCCTTCATTTAAGCAATTGCCCGGCTCGGATCAAGCAGACAACGGAAGAAGAATGTTTCGACGTTGCTGAAAAGATTGCTCGAGAACTTGAATTAGTCGGTACGCTCTGTGTTGAGTACTTTATTTCAACAGATCATCAGGTTTTTGTTAATGAGATTGCACCTCGTCCTCATAATTCAGGCCATTTGACGATTGAATCATGTAATGTTTCGCAATTTGATACACATATTTTGGGAGTTTGTAATTGGCCAATGCCAAAAGTAACTCTATTCCAGTCTGCCGTGATGGTGAATTTATTAGGCCAACACTTAGGGCCAGCTAAGGAAGCTATCAAACAACATGTTGAATGGTATTTCCATGACTATGGTAAAGAAACTGCCAAGAATAATCGAAAAATGGGTCATATCACCATTTTGACTGACGATATTGAGACAGTTAAGCAACAAATCAATCACGATCCAATTTGGAAATCTTAGGAGGAAGCATGGAAAAACAACTACTTTATTCAGGAAAAGCGAAAGATGTATTTGCTACAACTAATGATTCAGAATTATTGATCGACTACAAGGATCAAGCGACTGCGTTCAACGGCAAAGTTAAAGAAGAAATACCTGGTAAAGGGAAACTTAATTGCCAAATCTCTTCCTATATCTTTGATTATTTAATTGAAAATGGGATCAAGACCCACTTATTAAAAAATGTTTCTGATCACGAGCAATTGGTGAGAAAAACACAATTGATCCCGATCGAAGTAGTGTTAAGAAATAAGATTGCTGGAAGTTTTGCTAAGAAATTTGGATTGAAACTCGGCCAAGAATTAACACAGCCGTTGATCGAGTTTTACTACAAGAGCGATGAGTTGGGTGATCCGTTCATCAATGATGATCAAATCGTCTCACTCGATATTGCTACTGAAGCAGAATTGACATTTATCAGAGAGCAAACTCGTCAGATCAATCAACTGTTATTGGCATTATTCAATCAGGATCAACTTGATTTAGTTGATTTCAAGCTGGAGTTTGGTCGCGTGGACAATGAAATTATTTTGATCGATGAATTTTCTCCTGACAATTGTCGTTTATGGGATCAAACTAGTCACCAATCACTGGATAAAGATGTTTTTAGAAAAAAAGAAGCTGATTTAGTCGTTACCTATCAAAAAGTACTTAACCGTTTAAAAGGAGCCCAAAAATAATGACTTTAGTAAAGGTATATGTGACTTACAAAAAATCAATTTTAGACCCTCAAGGTGAGGCTATCACCAATGCAATTCATGGCATGGGTTTTCAAGATGTCAATGAAGTAAGAATGGGCAAGTATTTTGAAATCTCCGTTGACGAGTCATCGAACACGTTAAAAGAAGATATTGAAAAAATCTGCGATAACTTATTGGCTAATCCTAATATGGAAACTTACCGATACGAGTTTGTTGATTCGGAGGCTGTCCAATGAAATTTGCTGTGATCGTCTTTCCTGGATCGAATTGTGATAAAGTTTTGTATTACGCCATTAAAGATGGCGTCAAAGCTGATGTCGAGATGGTTGATTTCCGAAATGATTCCTTAGCTGGTTTCGATGCTGTATTGATCCCAGGTGGATTCTCATACGGAGATTATCTTCGTAGTGGTGCTATTGCTGGTCACGCACCAATCATTCCTGCTATTAAAGAAATGGCTAATGCTGGTAAACCAGTTTTGGGGATCTGTAACGGATTTCAAATATTAACGGAGATTGGTCTGTTAGATGGCGCACTGATCCGCAATAAGAACAATCGTTTCATTTGTGAAACCGTCCCATTGAAAGTTGAAAATGATCAAACGATTTTCACATCGGAATATCAACAAGGTGAAACAATCATGATCCCAGTTGCCCATGGTGAGGGTAATTATTACTGTGATGACAAGACTTTAGCTAGATTGAAAGCTAATCACCAAATTGTTTTTACTTACGAAGATGACATCAACGGGAGCGTTGATAACATTGCCGGGATCACTAACGAAAAAAAGAATGTTTTAGGCATGATGCCGCATCCTGAACGTGCCTTGGAAGAATTAGTCGGTTCAGCTGACGGTTTAAGAATGTTTCAATCAGTTTTAAAAAATCATATGGATAGGGTGAATCAATAAATGACAGAACCAACAGCCACAATGATAGATCAAGAAAAGCTTTACAAGTCTTGGGGATTGAGTGAAGCAGAATTCAAAATCATCAGTGAAGATATTCTGCACCGTTTACCCAATTACACTGAAGCTGGTTTGTTCTCCGTTATGTGGAGCGAACACTGTTCATATAAGAATTCTAAGAACGTTTTACGCAAATTCCCAAATAAAGGTAAGCGAGTTCTAGCTGGTCCTGGTGAAGATGCCGGGATCATCGATATTGATGACAACCAGGCAGTCGTTTTTAAAGCCGAAAGTCATAACCATCCTTCAGCTGTTGAACCATATCAGGGCCCAGCAACCGGAGTTGGTGGGATCATCCGTGACATTTTCTCAATGGGAGCTACGCCAGTAGCAATGTTGAATAGTTTGAAGTTTGGCAATTTAGACAATCATCATACAAAATACCTTGCTAACGAAATCGTTGCTGGTATCGGTGGTTATGGTAACTGTATCGGTATTCCAACTGTTGGTGGGGAGATCTCTTTCCAAAAACGTTATGAAAATAACCCAGTCGTTAACGCTATGTGTGTCGGATTGATCAATAATTCCGATATCAAATATGGTCAGGCATCAGGAGAAGATAATTTGATCATCTATGTTGGTGCAAAAACCGGTCGTGACGGCATTCATGGAGCAACGTTTGCTTCAGACGAGTTCACTGACGAGAATAAGACCCAACGTTCCGCAGTTCAAGTTGGTGATCCTTTCATGGAAAAATTATTGATGGATGCTTGTATCGAATTAGTTCAAAAACATTCTGAATGGATCATGGGAATTCAAGATATGGGAGCCGCTGGACTGGTTTCATCAACCGCTGAAATGGCATCAAAAGCAGAATCTGGATTGGTCTTGGAATTAGATCAAGTACCACAAAGAGAGACAGAGATGTCAGCCTACGAGATCATGTTGTCAGAATCTCAAGAACGGATGGTTTTATGTGTCAAACCAGAGTACAAAGAAAAAATCATCGAATTTTTCGAAAATGCTGGACTTGATGCAGTCGTGATCGGTCGAGTAACTACCGATAAACAATATAAGATCTATCAACATGGTGAGTTAGTAACTGACATTCCAGTTGCAGGTTTAGTAGACGACGCCCCAGAATACGTTCATGAAGGTACGATGCCAGAACGATTGACAAAGGATGATTACAAACATCAATTTGAACCGCAGATCAATTCATTGACCGAAACTTGGCTACAACTATTAAAACAGCCAAATATTGCTTCTAAAGAATATTTCTACCGGACTTATGATTCACAGATCAAAGCTAACACTGTTGTTAAACCCGGAAGTGATGCAGCGACTATTCGTGTTCGTGGGACTAATAAGGCACTTTCGATGACCAATGATGGTAATTCAAAACTAGTTTATGTCGATCCTTATATCGGTGGGCAAAATGCCGTCATCGAAGGCTCTGCAAATTTGATTGCCTCAGGTGCTGAACCACTCGGTATCACTGATTGTTTGAATTATGGTAATCCTGAAAAAGCTGAGATTTTCTGGGAGTTCAATAAGTCAGTCGAAGGAATGGCTTCTGTCTGCGAAAAGCTTGAATTACCAGTCATTTCAGGAAATGTCTCGCTTTATAACGAATTTAACGAAGAAGCGATTTACCCAAGTCCAATGATCGGTATGGTCGGTTTGGTCAAAGATCTTAAAGACGTGATCACTCAAGGATTCAAACGAGTCGGCGATGCAATTTATCTAGTTGGGCAAACCAATGATGATTTCAACGGTTCAGAGATCCAAGCTATGCAAGCAGGGGATGTCAAAGGTGAATTGAATCCCATCGATCTTGAAGATATCAAGCACACGCAAGCAAATATTTTAAAAGCTATCCGTGCGGGAGTTGTCAATAGTTGTCATGATTTGTCAGAAGGTGGTCTGGCAGTTGCCCTTGCAGAAGCAGCATTTGAAAATGAGTTAGGATTCGATGTAACAACCGAATTATCAGCAGTAGCAACATTTTCTGAAACTCCAGGTAGATTTTTAGTTTCAGTTTCGGAACAAGACCGTCACGCATTTGAAGAATACTTTGAAAATAATTTGCAATATTTAGGAAACGTTACTCAGAGAGCAACTTTAAAATTAACTACCAATGATTTCACAGCTGAATTAACAATGTCTGAAGCACTTAATACTTGGAAAGAGGCGATCCCTTGTTTAATGAAGTAAAGAGTTTGAATGAAGAATGTGGAGTTTTTGGAGTTTGGGGTGCAGAAAACGCAAATTACCTAACTTATCTTGGCTTGCATAGTTTGCAACATCGTGGTCAAGAAGGGGCAGGTATCGTCACTAACGACCATGGTAAATTGAATTCTTACCGTAATCTGGGTTTGTTGACACAGGTCTTTTATAAGCCATCATTATTGAATTCATTAACTGGTAATGCTGGTGTCGGTCATGTCCGTTATTCAACGGCCGGCGGAAACAGGATCGAGAATGTTCAACCACCCTTGTTTGATTTCACCGATGACCAGTTTGCCTTGGCACACAACGGTAATTTAACTAATGCTGATACCTTGAAAAAGGATTTAGAACAAAAAGGCGATATTTTTAAATCTAGCTCAGATTCAGAAGTATTACTTCACTTGATCAGACACTCGAAACAAGCTATACAGATCGATAAGATCAAAGAATCGCTTCAACAGATCAAAGGTGGTTTTGCTTACTTGATGCTGACCAAAGATTCATTGATCTTGGCCTTAGATTCACATGGATTTCGACCATTATCAATTGGTCAATTGCCTAATGGCGGGTATGTCGTTGCTAGTGAGACTTGTGCACTCGATGCAGTCGAAGCGAAATTCATTCGTGACGTCAACCCTGGAGAATTGACGATCATCAACGATCAAGGTATCCACGTTGATACTTGGACGGATGACACGACGATGGCAATTTGTTCGATGGAATACATTTATTTTGCTAGACCTGATTCAAATATCTTAGGGGTCAATGTTCATACTGCCCGCAAGCAGATGGGTAAGATCTTAGCTCGGGAACAACCAACTGATGCAGATATTGTCGTTGGTGTTCCAAATTCTTCCTTGTCAGCTGCCAGTGGTTACGCTGAAGGCAGTGGACTTCCATATGAGATGGGATTGATCAAAAACCAATATATGGGTCGGGAGTTCATTCAACCTAGCCAGGAATTACGTGAAAAGGCAGTTCGTCAAAAATTAGCTGCTGTCAAAGGTGTCGTTGACGGTAAAAAAGTTGTCTTAGTTGATGACTCGATCGTTCGTGGGACTACTTGTGCATTTATCGTCAAATTATTAAAAGATGCTGGAGCCATAGAAGTCCACTTACGAATCGCTTCGCCACCATTCAAATATCCTAGTTTTTACGGGATCGATATACAGGACCGCAAAGAATTGATTGCGGCACATAAAAGTAAAGAAGAAATGCGTCAACAATTTGGAGCTGATTCACTTGAATTTCTAAGTGAGACCGGACTGATCGATGCCATTGGATTGAAATATGACTTTCCATATAACGGATTGGACCTTTCATATTTCAATGGTGACTATCCAACACCGCTATATGATTATGAAAAGAATCTTTCTCAAGACTTCTAATTGAATTTTTAAAGGAGAAATCAATGGTCAATCCATATGAAGCAGCGGGCGTCAACGTCAATTCTGGATATGAAGTATCCAATTTTGTTAAAAGTAACTTAGCTAAGGATAAAGCTAAATCCAGTAATATTGGTAATTTTGGTGGGGTCTATGAGATACCTGAAGGATATCGACACCCTGTCCTCGTTTCTGGTAATGATGGTGTTGGAACAAAATTGTTGCTCTCGATCGAAGGAAAAAAATACGACACAGTCGGGATCGACTGCGTCGCAATGTGTGTTAATGATTTGTTGGCTCAAGGTGCTAAGCCACAATATTTTCTTGATTACATTGCAACTGGAAAAATTGATAGCAAGATCAAGAAAGTCTTAAAAGGTATTTTATTTGGTTGTGAATTAGGACAAGTTGATCTAGTCGGTGGTGAAACTGCTGAAATGCCTGATATGTATAGTGAAGCTGATTATGATTTAGCGGGCTTTGCTGTTGGTATTGCTGAAAAAGATGATTTGCTAGTTAAAGAGCAGGTCAACTCAGGCGATACTTTAATCGGTATCCGTTCTAGTGGACTCCATTCGAATGGCTTTTCACTGATTCGCAAGATATTTTTTAAAGATAATCATTTCAATTATGAGACTCATTTAGAGGAATATCCTGATGAGCGTTTAGGAGATTTGTTGTTAGAGCCTACGCGTATTTACACTCAGGAAATTGTACCTTTGTTGGACGATAAATTGGTCAACGGTATATCTCACATCACTGGTGGTGGATTTTATGAGAACATCCCTCGGATGTTGCCAGATGATTTGGCAGCCAGTATCGATCTTGATACTTGGGAATTGCCGGAAATATTCAAATTAGTTCAAAAATATGGCCAACTTGAATTAGCTGATAGGTATCACATTTTCAATATGGGTGTCGGGATGATCTTGGCAGTCGATCCGAAAAACGTTTCAAACGTTCTGAAAAAGTTAAATACTCATGAGCGTCAAGCTTTTGAGATTGGTGAAGTAGTTAAACGTCAAGACCAACCACTGATGCTTGAAGGAGGAAATTTATGAGAGTCGCAATTTTTGCCTCAGGCAATGGGACCAATTTTGAAGCTTTAGCTGGTGACCGTGAACTCTATTCAGCTGGGTTAGAGATTGCACTGCTTATTTGTGACCAACCCAAGGCCAAGGTGATCGAACGTGCTCGTGAAAAAAATATTCCTGTCTTTATCAATCAACTGAAAGATTATCATGATCGTAATGCATATGAACAGGCAATCGTTGATCGATTGGCTGACGAAAATATCGATTATTTATTGTTGGCAGGGTATATGAAAGTTATCACCGAAACCTTGTTGTCGGCCTATCCAGAAAAGATCATCAATATCCATCCATCAAAATTGCCCAAATATCCAGGTTTAGATTCTATTGAGCGTGCTTTTGAAGCACACGAGAAAGAAACTGGAGTCACGATTCATTATATTGACTCTGGAGTCGATACTGGCCCGATCATCGTTCAAGGAAATGTACCAATTTACGCTGGTGATAGTTTGGCAACTCTTGAAGAACGGGTCCACGCAAAGGAACATGAATTATATCCGCAAGTCGTTTTAGAATTACTAAAAAAAATAAAATAGGTGAAGAAAATGAAGAATGCGTTGATTAGTGTCTCAGATAAAACTGGAATCGTTGAATTTGCACAAGGTTTGATCAAAACCGGTTATTCAATCATCTCAACTGGTGGAACATATAAGAAACTGCAAGAGAATGGTATTTCAGTTACCGAGATCGATGAAGTTACTGGATTCCCTGAAATTTTAGATGGTCGCGTCAAGACTCTTCATCCAAAAGTCCACGCTGGCTTATTGGCAAAACGTTCTAACAAGGAACATATGGCGACTTTGGAAAAACTAAATATCAACACGATCGATTTAGTATGTGTCAATCTTTACCCATTCAAAGAAACAATTTCTAAAGGTGATGTAGCTTTACCAGATGCTATCGAACAAATCGATATCGGTGGTCCTTCAATGCTACGTTCAGCTTCAAAGAATTTTGAAAGTGTATATGTAGTAACTGATCAACATGATTATGCTGACGTTTTGGAACAAATCAGTAGTGAGGGAACAGATCAATTAGCTTTCCGTCAAAAATTAGCTGCCAAGGCTTTCCGCCACACAGCCGAATATGATGCCATTATTTCAAGTTATTTAACTGACATTGCTGAGATTGAATTCCCAGAAACTAAGACAATTCCATTAGAATTTAAGCAATCGCTTCGTTATGGTGAAAATTCTCATCAAAAAGCTGCCTTTTATCAAAATTCACTGCCTACAAATTACTCGATTGCTTCAGCTAAACAGTTACACGGTAAGGAATTATCTTATAACAATATCCGTGATGCTGATGCAGCTATCAAGATGGCCTCAGACTTCGATCAACCCTGTGTAGTGGCATTGAAACATATGAATCCTTGTGGTCTCGGTGTGGATGATGAAGATATTTACCAAGCTTGGCAAAAAGCTTATTCTGCAGATAAAATCTCCATCTTCGGCGGCATCGTTGTAGTAAATCGTGAAGTTGACGAAAGGATCGCCAATGAGATGCACAAGATTTTCCTTGAAATCGTTATTGCACCTAGTTTCACTGATAAAGCTTTGGAGATTTTGGAAAGTAAGAAAAACATTCGTTTGTTGACGCTTGATTTCAGTCAATCTAAGGATGCTGATAAGTTTGAATTCACTTCAGTTCTTGGTGGGATGTTAGTTCAAGAACGCGATACAGTGATTGATAGTTATGATGACTTTAAAGTAGTTACAAAGAAGCAACCAACTGCTGAAGAAAAGAAAGCCTTGCTGTTTGCTCAAAAGGTTGTAAAACACGTCAAGAGTAATGCCATCACTGTAACAACGACTGATATGACCCTTGGAGTTGGTGCTGGTCAAATGAATCGGATCGGTTCTGCTAAAATTGCTATCGAACAAGCTGAAGAAAATGGCAATATCAAGGTTCCATTCGTAATGGGATCTGACGCCTTCTTCCCAATGGATGATTGTGTGAAATTTGCTGCTGAACATGGCATTACCGCTATTATTCAACCAGGTGGCTCCATTCATGATCAAGATTCAATTGATATGGCTGACAAATATGGAATTGCTATGGTCTGCACAGGTCGTAGACATTTCAAGCATTAATCCGAGGAGAAGATAATGAAAATATTAGTCGTAGGATCTGGTGCCCGAGAAGATGCGATTTGCCAAGCTTTGCAAAGAGCTGATCGTTTCAATGATATCTTTTGTGCTCCGGGCAACCCAGGAATGAAGTTATTCGATATTCAAACTATTGGGATCAATGAATCAGAATTTGAAAAATTGGCCGATTTTGCCTTGGATAATGATATTGATTACACCATCGTTGGTCCAGAAAAGCCATTGGTCGAGGGAATCGTAGATTATTTCCAATCGCGAGGTTTGAAAATATTTGGTCCTAACAAGGCCGCTGCTCAAATCGAAGGATCCAAAACATTTGCCAAAGATTTGATGGCTAAAGCCAACGTTCCGACAGCTTTTTTTCAAGAATTCACTGATTTTGGCTTAGCAATCGAATACATTGAAAAGAAAAATCAGTTTCCAATCGTTATTAAGGCTAATGGTTTAGCCAGTGGGAAAGGTGTCTTCATTGTTAATGGTTTAGATGAGTCGATCAATATTTTGCATAAATTGTTGGAAGACCATCAATTTGGTACCAAGAAAGTCATTATTGAAGAATATTTAGTTGGTGAAGAATTTTCTCTGATGGCTTTCGTCAATGGGACCAATTTTTATCCAATGCCGATTGCCCAAGATTACAAGCGTGCTCTGGACAATGACAGAGGGATGAACACTGGTGGTATGGGAGCAGTTTGTCCAGTGGATAATATAGACAGTGATGTTGTCTACCAAGCATACAAGGATGTATTAAAACCTTTCATTAAGCAAATGGATACTGATGGAGTTAGTTATACAGGAATCCTTTATGCTGGTTTGATTTTGACCACTAATGGTATCCGCGTGATTGAATTCAACGTCCGTTTTGGTGATCCAGAAACTGAGGTTGTCCTACCAAGGCTGGAGTCAGACTTCTCAAAAGTCATTGCTAACTTACTAGATAATGTAGATATCGATGATATCAAATGGCGTGACGAAGGGATCGATTTAGGTGTTTTTGTTGCTAGCAAAGGGTATCCAATCGAACCAGAGATTGGTTTACCAATTGGTCAAAAAATCGCCTTTCAGGACACTCATTTGAAAATTGATTTTGCAAGTGTATCTGAAAATGGAGATCAATTATTCAGTAATGGTGGTCGATTGTATCTAGTTACCTCACATGCTAGAAATCTTCAAAATGCACAAGATAAGATTTATTCCTTTTTAGAAACTGTCAAAAATGAGAATGTGTTTTACCGTCAAGATATCGGTAACAATGCTAAATAAAAAAGCGTACTTTCTTAACTAGACCAATTTAACTAGTTAATGAAAGTACGCTTTTTATTAATCTTCAAATTCTTTTTTATTTGGATCTGGGATATACTTGAAATCTGGGTCGATTTTATTATCGATTTCTTTCCAAGCTGTTTCCATATCTTGGTTGACTTTATTGGTTTGTTCATCGTCTAATTTTGCTTTAAAATTAAAGTCGATTTCCGGGCCAATCCCAATCGTGATTTTTTTATGTTTCAAAAAGTCAGAAAAAGTTGTTGGTCCTTGATAAACGAAGGGAACCAATGGTGCTTTTGACATTTTGGCGATCAATGAGGCACCGCCACGTAATTTTTTCGAATATCTAGTTCCGGAAGGGAACATAATCAAAATTTGCCCTTTATTTTTTAGAGCCTTGACCGGTCTTTTGATCACGGAAGGTCCAGGATGTTTTCGGTCAACTGGAAAAGCGTGAGCATGATTTAAAATATAACGCAAAATTGGATTTTTGAAGAGTTCGATCTTAGCCATAAAAGTTGCTTCACGAGGCGAGATAGCCAGTGCAAAATATAAAGGCTCCCACCAGGTACGATGCGGTGCAACAATAATGTACGGTTTGTCAGGTAAACTTTCTTTCCCAACGACCTTGTATCGACCATTGGCTACCCAAAGAACAAAACGAGCAACTTGGCGAATAAATTTATAAAACATGGATTATTTTCCCCCAGTAAGTTTTGAAATATGTATAGGTGAAAGATGAAAAAAATAACAAAGGATATTATAGCAAATAGCGGTATCGTAATAAATCAAGATAAAAGTTTGTACTCATTCAATTTGGATACGGTGCTACTTTATGATTTTTCAATCCCAGCCAAAAGAGGCAAGATTGTCGACCTCTGTTCAGGTAATGGTGCGATAGGTTTAAGCCTGGCTGCTAAGACGAAAGCGAAAATCTATCTAGTTGAACTACAGACACAACTGTCAAAATTGGCTGAACAGAGCATCAATGAGAATAATTTACAGCAACAAGTCGAGTCTATCAATGATGATTTAAAGAATGTGCAAAAATATATTGCCCACGATACGGTGGATACGATTGTTTGTAACCCACCATATTTCGCTAAAAATGAGACTACAAAGATCAAAGATAACCCAGTGTTAGCAATTGCTCGACACGAATTAAAGACTGATCTCAATCAAATTCTACACATGTCGATGATTTTATTAAAAGAAAATAGTCATTTATTTTTAGTTTATCGACCAGATCGGTTAGCTGAGCTATTAAAAAAAATGGTCGAGAACAAATTGCAACCTAAACAAATTCGGTTTGTAAGAACTCATGCTAATTCAGAAGCTAATCTGTTATTAGTTGATGCCATTAAGACTAATCATTCAGCATCATTAAAAATTTTACCAGATTTGGTAATGTATGATGGTGATTCGTTGACTGGGGAGGCTAAAGAAATACTACATGAGTAATACGGGATATTTTGTTTATATTTTACTGTGTGCAGACGGGACTTTCTACACAGGAACGTCCAATGATGTTAAAAAACGGGTGGCTACTCATAATCGTGGTCAAGGTGCTAAATACACTAAAACTAGGCGACCGGTCAAATTACTTTATTCGGAAAAATTGATCGACAAATCGGCTGCTTTAAAACGAGAAATTGCCATCAAAAAATTATCCCGTCAGCAAAAGGAAGGATTATTGACGGCTAATGGAATTAGTTGGAAATAGCTATTGCTTTAAGAGCTATTATCCACTATAATACTTAGCTGTATTAAAAATACACACACTTAATGATTCGATTGACGGTGCGCAAGAGCGTTTTAGTCGAATGAGATTTAAGTGGAGGTAAAAACCAGGAGGAAATTTTTATGTCAGTTATTTCTATGAAACAACTTCTTGAAGCTGGTGTACATTTCGGTCACCAAACAAGACGTTGGAACCCTAAGATGAAACCATTCATCTTTACACAAAGAAACGGTATCTATATCATCGATCTTCAAAAGACAGTTCGTATGATTGATGATGCATACAACTATATGAAGGCCGTTGCTGGTGATGATGGTATCTTCTTGTTTGTTGGTACAAAGAAACAAGCACAAGATTCTATCGAAGAAGAAGCAAAACGTGCCGGTCAATACTATGTTAACCATCGTTGGTTAGGTGGTACTTTGACAAACTGGAACACAATCCAAAAACGTATTAAGAGATTAAAGGAAATCAAAGCAATGTCAGAAGACGGAACTTTCGAACGTCTTCCTAAGAAAGAAGTTTCATTGCTTGAAAAACAAGAAGCTAAACTTGAGAAGTTCCTTGGCGGTATCGAAGATATGCCAAGAATTCCTGATGTTATGTTCATTGTTGATCCACATAAAGAAAACATTGCTGTTAACGAAGCTAAAAAATTAAATATTCCTATCGTTGCTATGGTTGATACAAATACAGACCCTGACGATATTGATGTTATTATCCCATCAAACGATGATGCTATCCGTGCCGTACGTTTGATTGTTTCAACAATGGCTGATGCTATTGTCGAAGGCAAACAAGGTGAAGAATCAGTATCAGCTGATGATTTCGCTAAAGATGACGCAAAAGATGGAGACAAATCCATTGAAAATGTTGCCGAAAACGAAGATAATAAGAGTGCTAACGATAACAAATAATTAGATTTTGAGAGTCATCTGTAAAGATGGCTTTCTTTATGACTGGAGGATAATTAATGGCTGCTAAAATTACTGCTGCTCAAGTTAAAGAATTACGTGATAAAACAAGTGTTGGTATGATGGATGCTAAAAAGGCATTGGTTTCTGCTGACGGAGATATGCAAAAGGCTATCGATGAACTTCGTGAGAAGGGTATCGCTAAAGCTGCTAAAAAGAGTGATCGTATTGCTGCTGAAGGATTGGCACATATCGAGATCTCAGGCAACAAAGCTGCTATCATCGAAGTTAACTCAGAAACAGATTTTGTTTCATCTAACGACAAATTCATCAATCTCGTAAACGAAATTGGTAAAGCTATCGTTGAAAATGAACCAAAAGATATGGATGCTGCACTTGCATTGAAGGTTTCTGAAGGTACTATCCAAGAAGCAATCACTGGTTTGACTGCCGTTATCGGTGAAAAAATCACTTTGAGACGCTTCAAGGTACTTGATAAGACTGACTCACAAGTATTCGGTTCATACCTACACAATGGTGGTTTAATTGCTGCTGTTACTATTCTTGAAGGTTCAGATGAGGAAGCTGCTAAAGATGTTGCAATGCACGTAGCTGCTATTAATCCTCGTTACATTGATCGTGATCACGTTCCTAGTGACGTGCTTGATCATGAAAAAGAAGTCTTTACTGAAGAAACAAAAGCTGAAGGTAAGCCTGAAAAGATCATTCCTCATATCGTTGAAGGAAGAGTTAACAAGTTCCTTTCAGAAATTAGTTTAGCTGATCAAGAATTCGTTAAGGATTCAGACTTGACTGTTCAACAATATGTTGAATCTAAGAAGAGTAAATTGGTTGATTACGTTCGCTTTGAAGTTGGCGAAGGTATTGAAAAACCAAAAGAAGACTTCGCTCAAGAAGTTAAAAATCAGATGAAATAGTCATCTATTTGGGGGATCGCTTAATTCTTATGAATTAGGCGGTCTTTTCTTTTACCTTTTTTCACGCAACAAGCTTTTACATAAGGCTATTTTCGTGTAAAATTAAAGTTTGGTAAACATAAATTGTTTTTATGTTAAAATGTTAAATAGCAAAATTAAAGGAGTGCACTTATGCCTGACATTAAATATAATCGAGTTATCCTAAAAGTTTCTGGTGAGGCTTTAGCAGGAGACAAAGGATTTGGTATTAATCCGCCAGTAATCAAACAAGTTGCTGAACAGATCAAAAGCATTCATGAATTAGGCGTTCAAGTTGCTATTGTTTGTGGTGGCGGTAATATATGGCGCGGTGAAACAGGCGCTGAAATGGGTATGGACCGTGCTCAAGCTGACTATATGGGAATGATGGCTACCGTTATGAACGGATTGGCTTTACAAGATGGTTTGGAACAATTAGATGTTCCAACACGCGTTCAAACATCAATTGAAATGCGTCAAGTGGCTGAACCATATATTCGTCGTAAGGCCGTTCGTCATCTTGAAAAGGGTCGAGTAGTGATTTTTGCTGGTGGTACTGGTAATCCATACTTCTCTACAGACACTACCGCTGTATTACGTGCTGCAGAAATTGAAGCTGATGTTATCTTGATGGCTAAAAATAATGTTGACGGTGTTTATTCAGCTGATCCAAAGAAAAACCCAGATGCTAAGAAGTATGATGAACTATCACAACTTGATATTATTAACAAGAACTTAGGTGTAATGGACTCCACAGCTTCATCCTTGTCAATGGATAATAATATTCCATTGATTGTCTTCAATTTGAACAAAGCCGAGAACATCAGAAAAGTTGTTCAAGGTGAAAATATTGGAACAATTATTAAAGGTGGTACAAAATAAATGAGTGAGAATATTGCAGTTTCTAAATCAAAAGAAAATATGAAAAAAACTATCGAAGTTTTGAACCGTGAACTAGCTAACATTCGTGCTGGTAAGGCTAACGCTTCGATCTTGAGTAATGTCCAAGTTGAGTATTATGGGACAATGGCTCCCTTGAACCAAGTAGCCTCAATCAATATTCCTGAAGCCAGAGTTCTATTAGTTACTCCATATGACAAATCAGCTTTGGATAATATTGAACATGCAATCAATTCAGCCGATCTAGGTTTGAATCCAGCAAATGATGGTGACGTTATTCGCTTGGTCATTCCACAACTAACTGGTGAGCGTCGTCAAGAAATCGCCAAAAAAGTTGGTAAAGAAGCTGAGGATGCTCGTGTAGCAGTGAGAAACGTTCGTCGTGAGGGAATGGACTCAATCAAAAAGCAACTTAAGAATAGTGATATCACAGAAGATGGATTCCATGACATCGAAGACCAAATTCAAAAGGTTACTGACGAGGCTATTGCTAAAGTGAACGAATTAGCAGAAGCAAAAGAAAAGGAAATTACTGAAGGATAATTCCTTCAAACAATCGAATTATGACAGAAAATAATATTGATGGGCAGAATAACAACCTTAGGGTGCCAAATCATATTGCAATAATCATGGATGGTAACGGCCGCTGGGCAAAAAGAAGTGGTCAACCAAGGATTGCCGGTCATAAAGAGGGAATGAACAATGTTAAACGCATTGCGATTGCTGCCAGTGATTTAGGTGTTAAAGTATTGAGCTTGTATGCTTTTTCAACTGAAAATTGGAAGCGCCCAAGTGCGGAAGTTAGTTTTTTGATGAAACTTCCGGTTGATTTTTTCGGTGTCTTTATGCCCGACTTGATCAAAGAAAATATTCGTGTTGTCATTACAGGATTCAAAGATAATCTACCTGACAAAACTAGAAAAGTCGTCGATAAGGCTATTGCTGATACCAAAGATAATACAGGTATGGTATTAAACTTTGCCTTTAATTATGGTGGTCGAGCTGAAATCGTCAACGCAACAAAAATAATAGCTCGAAAAGCGATTGCAAAAGAATTAGACCCAGAAGATATTGATGAGAAGGTATTTTCTGACGCTTTGTTTACCCATGTTTTGGGTGAATATTCAGATCCAGATCTCTTGATCAGGACTAGCGGTGAAGAACGGATCTCAAATTTCCTATTATGGCAGATGGCCTATACGGAAATGGTCTTTGACAGCGCTTATTGGCCAGATTTCACATCTGACAATTTAGTAAATGACATTAAGATCTTCAATGACAGAGACCGAAGGTTTGGTACTGTTTAACAATTTGGGGGAAAATTATGAAACAACGTGTTATAACTGCAGTTATAGCGTTGGCAATATTTATCCCGATTCTGCTTGCGGGTGGAGTCTGGCTTGAAATTGCTGCTGCTGCGTTAGCAATGGTTGGTGTTTTTGAGATTTATATTATGCGAAAGCGTATAATAGTATCAATCGACTTCTTGCTAACGATTTTAGGAACTTTGGCACTGGCCGTTCCGGTTAATTTTTATCGAGGCTGGTTGCCGAATGGTTTTAACAGACTAGATATTTTATATATCTTCGTCGTTTTATTATTGATGGTGACGGTATTTACAAAGAACAAATTTAACTTTGAAGATGCTTCGATTTCGGCGATAACTATGGTTTACGTCGGAATTGGTTTCCATTATTTGGCATCCGTCAGAAATTCCAAAGCTGGATTAGGCTTATTGATTTTTGCCTTGATCGTTGTCTGGTCTACTGATATCTTTGCCTATACTTTCGGAAGAAAAATCGGTAAACATAAATTGTGGCCAGCTATTAGTCCCAACAAGACATGGGAAGGAACCATTGCTGGTATCATCTGTGTCTTGATTTTTTCAGGGATCTATATGATTTTTGTCCCACAAAAGTACCCAATGATCAATATGTTGATGATTGCTTTTGTGCTTTCGATTTTTGGACAAATTGGCGACTTAATTGAATCAGCTTATAAGAGATTCTATAAAGTTAAAGATTCAGGAAACATTTTACCAGGCCACGGTGGTATTTTGGATAGATTTGATAGTATGCTTATAGTATTACCCATGTTACACATATTCGGACTAGTCTAATCGCTTCGTGGAGGTTAAAATGACCGCGATAATAACATTTATAATAGTTTTTGGTATCTTAGTGATCGTTCATGAATTTGGACATTACTATGCTGCTAAAAAATCAGGAATTTTAGTACGTGAGTTTTCAGTCGGTATGGGACCTAAAATTGTTGCCTACCGCAAAAACAGTACAACTTATACATTAAGGCTTTTACCACTAGGCGGATACGTCCGGATGGCTGGTTCTCAAGAAGATGATTCTGAGATCAAGCCAGGGACGATGTCTTCTTTAGTGTTGAATGACGAACGAAAAGTAACTAAAATCATCACTTCTAGTAAAGTTTATGATCCAAACGGTGTGCCGGTTCAGATTTCAAAAGCCGATCTAGTGGATGATTTAGCAATTGAAGGCTACGAAAATGGTGACGAATCAGTTACTAAACATTTTGATGTCGATCATGATGCAACTATAGTTGAAGAAGATGGGACTGAAGTTCAAATCGCTCCTCGTGATGTTCAGTTGCAGTCAGTTTCTGTATGGAAACGAATGATCACCAATTTTGCCGGACCATTCAATAACTTTTTGTTAGCAATCGTTGCTTCGATCATTGCAGCTTTCATGATGGGTGGAGTTTCAACCAATTCAAATCAACTGGGCCAGATTCAATATGGTAGTGTGGCTCAAAAAGCTGGACTAAAGCAAAATGATACGATCACATCGGTTCAAGGAAAGAAAGTTAGTGATTGGGTCGATCTTACCACAGCAATTCAAAATCGTCCCGGTAAAAAGACCGATTTAGCCGTTAAATCAGGTCAAACAACTAAGCACATAACCGTTGTTCCAAAGACCGTGAAAAGTAGTGGTCAGAAGTATGGACAATTGGGTATTATGGCTCAAGTTGATTCAAGTGTTTCTGCAAAATTAAAATATGGATTTACTTATAGTTTCCAAGTCACTAAACAAATATTTGCTGCTTTAGGCAAAATGGTTACCGGCGGATTCAACATTAATCAGTTGGCTGGGCCAGTTGGTATTTATTCTATGACTTCTAAAGCATCTTCGTTGGGGATCATTTATGTCATCCAATTTACCGCTATGTTATCGCTTAACCTAGGGATAGTTAACTTGATCCCAATACCTGCTTTAGATGGTGGAAAAATCGTGATGAACATTATTGAAGCAATTAGACGAAAACCAATACCAGAAGAGTACGAAACAGTAGTCTCATTGATTGGTGTAGGTATTTTAGTCGTCTTAATGGTCGCAGTTACTTGGAACGATATTCAAAGATTCTTTATTAAATAGGGGGAACCACAATGAAACAATCTCAAATGTATATTCCAACTTTGAAACAGACACCTTCAGATGCTGAAGCAGTTAGTCATCAGTTAATGCTACGTGCTGGCTATATCAGACAAGTTTCAGCCGGAGCATATGCCTTTCTGCCTCTAGCCTGGAACGTGGTTAGAAAAATTGAGGATACTATGCGGACTGAGATGGAAAATATTGACGCTGTCGAGATGAGAATGCCATCTATTTTGCCAGCTGATTTGTGGAAGGAAAGTGGCCGTTACGAAACATACGGTGATAATCTTTTTAAACTTAAGGATCGTCATGACCGTGAATTCGTTTTAGGTCCTACCCATGAAGAAACTTTTACAAGTATTGTTAAAGAAGATTTAAATAGTTATAAGAAATTGCCAATTGTTTTATATCAAATGCAAGCTAAGTATCGTGATGAAGATCGTCCTCGCTATGGTCTACTTCGTGGTCGTGAATTCTATATGAAAGATGCTTATTCATTTACTGCTAATAAAGAACAATTGGATGTCGTCTTCAATCAAATGGAAAGTGCTTATCGGAATATTTTTGATGCCTTTGACTTAAATTATCGGATCATTATCGGTGACGCTGGTCCAATGGGTGGTACTGACTCAAAAGAATTTTCAGCTATTGCTGATATTGGTGAAGATACCATTGCTTATTCTGATGAAAGTGAATACTCGGCCAACTTAGAGATGGCTGCAAGTAAGATCAAGCAACTTCCAGCTGAAGAACATCAACCAATGAAAATTGTCGATACTCCTGATGTTCATACCATCGAAGCGTTATCTCAATTTCTTGACGTTGATCCTGCCAAGATCATGAAGGCCGTTGCTGTCATGGCTGATGATCAACCAGTTTTGGTTATGATTCGTGGCGACTATCAAGTTAACGATGTTAAATTGAAAAATCTTTTGAAGGCTGATTTCCTTGTTGAAGCAACTCCAGAAGAAGTAGCTGATGTCTTTAAGAGTGTGCCTGGATTCATCAGTCCAATGAACATGAGTGACAAGATCAAAGTTGTTTATGATAGCTCACTAGAAGGATTGGATAATTTTGTCCTTGGAACAAACCAAGCTGATAAGCATTACGTCAATGCTAATTTTGAAGACCTTCAAAAAGACCCCGTTAAATTCAATGATGTTCGTGTCGTTAAAGAAGGAGAACAATCACCTGATGGAAAAGGAACGATCAACTTTACACGTGGGATCGAAATTGGTCACATTTTCAAGCTAGGTACAAAATTCTCTAAAGATCTTGGTGCTAACTTCCTTGATGAAAATGGTAAATCACAACCTATTATCATGGGTAGTTATGGTATTGGTATTTCAAGATTGCTTTCCGCAATTATTGAACAACACAATGATGAAAATGGTATTGTTTGGCCAGCTAATTTGGCACCATTCCAAATTCATGTTGTTCCTATCAAGTATAAAGATGATACTCAAAAGAAGCTTAGTGACGAAGTCGTTCAATTACTCAAAGATCAAGGCTATGATGTCTTGTTAGACGATCGTAATGAACGTCCCGGCGTTAAGTTTGCCGACTCAGATTTGATTGGTATTCCAATTCGGATCACAGTTGGGAAAAAGGCTGCCGATTCAATCGTTGAATTGAAGTTGAGAAAAACTGGTGAGACGATCGAAGTCAATAAAGATGAATTAGTTAATTCAGTAAAAATATTGCTTAAGAATCAGTAATGAGGCTTAGGCCTTTTTTTATTTATGAAAGGTTAAATTATGTCAGATAATAAAGATCTATTTAAAATTCTGATTAAACAAATTAAATTAGAAAATGTTTTACCAGATAATAGCCTATTTGATAATGCAAAATTGAACAAAGTGGAAGTCCATAAGAAATCACGTCGATGGACTTTCTTTTTTGAGTTCAATAATATTTTGCCATTTAATAATTTTCAGATTTTTAATGAGGCGCTCAACAATGGTTTTAAAGACATTGCTAAAGTGGACTTTGAAATAACTGTCCCCAATGCGCCACTAGATGAGAAGTTGATCCGTGATTATTGGGAATATGTGTTAAGCCATGCACAGCTAAATTCACCAGTCGTCTCACAAATGATGTCACAAAACCCACCACATCTAGAAAATGGACAAATTTTTCTCACCGTTTCAAATGGTTTCATGGCTGATTTTATGAATGGCGAGATCATCAATGGAATCCAGTCTGAATATAGCAATCTGGGCTTTCCTAACTTCACGATTCGCTGCAATGTTGACGAAGAAAAGTCACAGGCTAAGCTTGATCAGCTGAAGGCTTCTAATGCTGAAAAGGAAAAAGTGTTTCAGACGAAAGCTAAGGCGGCCAGTGAACAGCAAGCCAAAAAAGGAACTAAAACTAACATTAAAAAGGTTGGTAAGAAGATTCCTGATGATGTACCGATCACCTCAATGGAAGAAATCACTGAAGAAGATCGTAATAAAGTCGTTGAGGGTTATATTTTCAACAAAGATGTTCGTAAATTAAAATCTGGACGTCAATTATTGCTGCTAAAAGTTACTGACTACACATCTTCATTTAGTATCAAAAAATTCTCGAATGGTGAAGATGACGAGGCCTTTTTTGACAGCTTGGATCAAGGTGCTTGGATCAGAGTACGTGGCGACGTTCGGGAAGATAATTTTTCCCGTGAACTGGTCGTAATGGCTCGTGATATCAATGTCATCAAACATGAGTACCGAAAAGATACTGCTGAAGGTGATAATAAGCGGATCGAACTTCATGCACATACGAACATGAGCCAAATGGACGCTATACCAAGCGCTACAGCACTAATCAAACGTGCTAGTGAATTGGGACAGCCAGCAATGGCTATCACTGACCATCGGGCCTTACAAGCCTTTCCTGATGCCTATGCAGCTGGTCAGAAATATGGTGTCAAAATTGCTTATGGAGTCGAGGTTGATTTAGTAGATGAGGGTAATCCGATTGCCTTTAATTTGCGCGATCAACCTTTGGCTGGCGCTGAATATGTGATTTTCGATACAGAAACAACTGGACTCTCAGCTGTTTATGATTCAATTATTGAAATTGGTGCTACCAAAATGAAAGACGGCGAAGTGGTCGACCGTTTTGACGAATTTATTAATCCGGGACATCCATTATCTGAAGTGACGACTAATTTAACTAGCATCACCGACGATATGGTCAAAGATGCTCCGGACGAGACAGTCATCATATCTAAATTTATGGATTTTATTGGTGATGATATTTTGGTTGGTCACAATGTTACTTTCGATATGGGTTTCATGAATGCTGCCTTAACACGAATGAAACGTTCACGTTTGCAGATGCCGGTGATCGATACTTTGGAAATGTCAAGAACACTTCATTCTGAATATCGTAATCATAAGTTAGATTCGTTAGCTAAACGATATAATATTGTTTTAGAGCACCATCACCGAGCAGATTCCGATGCCGAGACAACTGGCTATTTAATGTATAAATTGTTTGATGAATTAGAAGAAAAATATAATACTAATAATGTTTCACAGTTGAATGATAATATCGGTGGAGAAGAAGCGTATAAGCAAGCTCGTCCAAGTCATGCTATTTTGTTAGCAAAGACTCAGGCTGGTCTAAAGAACATGTTCAAAATCGTTTCTTATTCTATGACGCAATACTTTTATCGAACAGCTCGAGTTCCCAGAAGACTATTGAATAAATATCGAGAGGGCATAATCGTCGGCTCAGCCTGTCAAAATGGTGAAGTTTTTACGACCATGATGCAAAAGGGTTATGACGAAACTCGTGAGATCGCTCAATATTATGACTATCTTGAAGTCATGCCTAAACCGGTTTATCAACATTTATTAGATATTAAAATCATTCAGGATGAGAATAAACTGGAAGAGATTTTGAGTAATATTGTTAAATTGGGACATGAACTCAATAAACCTGTCGTGGCAACTGGTGATGTACATTATTTAGATCCCACTGATAAAGTTTATCGAGATATCGTTATTAAAGCGGTCAAAAGTAATCCTTTAGCACGTCAAGAATTGCCGGACGTTCAGTTTAGGACAACTAATGAAATGTTTGATGAATTCTCATTTATGGATCAGACAACTGAGCAAGAGATCATTGTCGATAATCCTAAGAAAATCATGGATTCGATTGATGATATCTCTCCAGTCAAAGACAAACTCTATACTCCAAAAATGGATGGAGCTGAAGATGAGATCCGAAGTTTAACGATGAATAAGGCTCATGAATTATATGGCGATCCATTACCAGAAATCGTCCAAAAACGAATGGATCGTGAGCTTAAAAGTATCATCGGTAATGGGTTCTCAGTTATTTACTTGATTGCCCAACGTCTAGTTTATAAATCTAATAAAGATGGATACTTGGTTGGTTCCCGTGGTTCAGTTGGATCCAGTTTCGTTGCAACAATGACAGGTATCACTGAAGTTAATCCACTTGCTCCGCACTATCGTTGTCCTAAATGTAAGTATTCAGAATTTTTCACTAAAGGTGAAGTTGGTTCTGGTTTTGATTTGCCGGATAAAAAATGTCCTAAATGTGGGACTGAATTGCTTAAAGATGGACAGGATATTCCTTTCGAAACTTTCTTAGGTTTCAAAGGTGATAAAGTTCCTGATATTGATTTGAATTTCTCTGGTGATTATCAGCCAGTCGCTCATAACTACACTAAGGTATTGTTTGGTGAGGACCACGTGTTCCGTGCTGGTACAATTGGTACCATTGCTGATCGAACAGCCTTTGGTTATGTTAAGAATTATGAAGAGCTGACTGGACAGCAATTTAGAAATGCCGAGGAAGAGCGTTTAGCCATGGGATCGACAGGTGTCAAGAGAACGACTGGTCAACATCCAGCCGGTATCATCGTTGTTCCGGATGACATGGATATTTTTGATTTTACACCGATCCAATATCCAGCTGATGACCAAAATGCTGCTTGGAAGACGACCCACTTTGATTTCCATTCGATCCATGATAATATTTTGAAACTTGATATTTTGGGTCATGATGATCCGACGATGATCCGTACTTTACAAGATCTTTCTGGTATCGATCCATTGACTATCCCTGTTGATGATCCGGAAGTTATGTCGCTATTTTCTGGGACGGAATCATTGGGTGTTACTCCAGAACAGATTTTTTCTAAGACTGGGACTTTAGGTGTGCCAGAGTTTGGTACACGGTTTGTTCGAGGGATGTTAGAAAAAACTCATCCAACGACATTTGCGGAATTGCTCCAAATTTCAGGCCTTTCTCATGGTACTGATGTTTGGTTGGGTAATGCTGAAGAATTGATCGACCAGGGTGTGGTAACTTTGAAAGAGGTTATTGGTTGTCGTGATAATATCATGATGGATTTGATCCATTATGGTATGGATTCACAAACTTCTTTCCAAATCATGGAGCACGTTCGTAAGGGACGTGGTATTCCTGATGAGTGGAAACAAGCTATGAAGGATGCTGACGTTCCTGATTGGTATATTGAGTCTTGCTTGAAGATCAAGTATATGTTCCCTAAGGCCCATGCGACGGCCTATATCTTGATGGCTTTGCGGATTGCTTATTTCAAGGTCCATTATCCACTGTATTATTACAGTGCCTACATGTCTGTTCGTGCTGATGATTATGACTTGGTAGCCATGACATCCGGTAAACAAGCTGTTAAAAACGCTATGCAAGAGATCAACAATAAGGGAATGGATGCTTCAACTAAGGAGAAAAACCTACTGACTGTCTTGGAGCTCGCTAACGAATGTTTGGAACGGGGCTTCAAGATAAACATGGTCGATTTGAAAGAATCCGATGCTTTCGAATTTAAGATCATTGATGATCATACATTATTAGCTCCTTTCAATGCTATTCCAGGCCTAGGTGACAACGTTGCTAAGCAAATCGTTGCTGCTCGTGAAGAACAGCCATTCTTGTCAAAAGAAGATCTCTCTACCAGAGGGAAAGTCTCCAAAACTATTATTGAGTACATGACTGAAAACCATGTTTTGGATGGTATGCCTGATGAGAACCAATTATCGTTGTTTTAGTTGATTTAATCGCAAATATATGGTAAATTAATTATTAGTTAATTACCGTGAACGAGTGAGCAGAAATGCTCACTCTTTTTATTGCCGAATTAGTATGGAGGGTTGATTTGAACACACAAACTGATGAACTTAAAGCTATATTACAGCCTATTTTAGAAAAACATGATTTCTTTCTGGTCGATTTAGAGTTGGTTCATGAACATGGGGATTGGTATTTACGTGTTTATGCTGACAAAAAGGGTGGCATCACAATCGACGATTGTGCTGTGATCAGTGAAGAATATGGCGAAAAACTTGATGAGTTGGATCCTATTGATCCAGCCTATTACTTAGAAGTCTCATCACCAGGAGCTGAACGCCCCTTAAAAAATGATGCTGATTTAAGTAACTACGAAGGTGCATATGTTAACGTTTCTCTCTATCAAAAAATCGATGGGGAAAAGACATACGAAGGTCACCTTGACACAATTACTGATGAGCAAATAACGATGACTTACAAAGTTAAGAATATTAAAAAGCAAGTAGTTATTGAACGGGATAAAATTGCCAAGATTCGACTTGCAATAGAATTCTAAGGAGAATAGCATGACAAAAGAAATGGTTGATGCACTTGATGCATTAGAAACTGAAAAGGGTATTAAAAAAGAGTATGTGATTGAATCTTTAGAAGCAGCTTTAGTTGCTGCTTACAAGCGTAACTATAATCAAGCTCAAAATGTTGAAGTTGACTTTGATGAAAAAAAGGGTAATATTCACATTTACTCTGTCAAAGAGGTTGTCGATGAAGTGGCTGATGATCGTTTAGAGATTTCTTTAGCTGACGCACAAGAGAAAAGCAAAGGTTATGAGATCGGCGATCATATCAAAGATGAAGTCACTCCAAAAGATTTCGGCCGTATCGCTGCTCAGACCGCTAAACAAGTTATCATGCAACGTGTTCGTGAAGCTGAACGTGATATCATTTATAATGAATATAGTCAGTATGAACATGAGATCATTCAAGGTATCGTTGAGCGTGCCGATAATCGTTTTGTCTACATTATATTTGGTAAAATAGAAGCAGTAATGCCTCGTTCAGATCAAATGCCAAATGAAACTTATAACCCACGTGACCGTGTCCGTGTTTACGTAACAAAAGTTGAAAATGCTACTAAGGGTCCACAAGTGTTCGTTTCAAGAACAGATCCAAATTTAGTTAAGCGTTTATTTGAACAAGAAGTTCCAGAAATATATGATGGAACAGTTGAGATTGTTTCAATCGCTCGTGAAGCAGGTGACAGAACTAAAATTGCTGTTAAATCTGACAATCCTGACGTTGATCCAGTTGGTACTTGTGTTGGTCCTAAGGGTTCTAGAGTTCAAGCCGTTGTTGATGAATTGAATGGCGAAAACATTGATGTCGTTCCATTTGTCGATGATCCAGTTGATTACATTGCAAATGCTTTGAACCCTGCGGAAGTAATTGCTGTTCAATTTGACGATAGCGATAAACAACAATGTATCGTGATCGTACCTGATTATCATTTATCATTAGCAATTGGTAAAAAGGGTCAAAATGCCCGTTTGGCTGCTAAGTTGACTGGTTACAAGATCGATATCAAGCCTGAATCTCAAGTTGAATTCGTTGATGCCAATGACCAAGATGTAGATATTGACGACATTGATGAAGCTGCAGAAGCAGCAGAACAAGCAGCTGATACCACTAACACATCTGAGACTGATGAATCAAATGATGATGAAGCCAGTGAAAATCAAACAGCTGATGATTCAGACGAATCAAAATCAGACCAATAAAAGGGGGAGATAACAATGGGAACTCGCAAGATTCCAATGCGTAAAGATATTCTGACTGAAAAAATGTTTCCAAAACGTGAAATGGTCAGAATCGTCAGAGATAAAGAAGGTAACATTTCCATTGACCCTACTGGAAAAAAATCTGGTCGTGGTGCATATGTGGGCCTAGATCCCGATGCAATCAAGGAAGCCAAGTCAAAAAAAGTTTTAGAAAAAGTATTTTCTAAGAAAGTTTCACCGGATTTTTATGATGAATTATTTGATTTTGTCGACCATCAAAAAGCCAGAATGGACTTATTTGGCGATTTAGGTAAGAAACATTGAACAATGAATTTTTAAATTTCCTCGGAATAGCTGTTCGAGCTGGTAAAATAATCACTGGAACGGACATGACTTTACAAGGAATTCGTGACAATACGGTAAAATTAGTTATAATGGCTAGTGACTGTAGTGAGCGAACAAATAAAACAATGCATGACAAAGCAAATTACTATCAAACAGATATAATTGATAACTTTAATAGTGAAGAATTAAAAAAATCAATCGGTAAGGATAGGAAAGTTATGGGTATAACTGATCTAGGAATTGCTAAAAGGTTAAAAGAAATTATGCAAAAATAAGGAGTGTGATAGGATGGCCAAAAAAAGAATCTATACTATTGCAAAAGAAAATAGTGTCGAGAATCAAGCTGTATTGGATGTTGCTGCAAAATTAGGCTTAGACGTAAAGAATCATATGGCATCTGTTGATGAAACAACTGAAAAGAAAATCGTTTCTGCATTGAAGAGTTCAAAGTCTAGCGCTAAAAACGCCCCAGCTAAGAAACCTGCTAAAGCAGAATCAACAGAAAATGCTACACCAAAATCTAATTCAAATTCTGGTGATCATAAAACTAAGATCAAAATAACTGCTGTAAGACGTGACCCTAACAAGGCAAATCACGGACATTTTGATCATAACAATAATCATAATAACAACCATGCTCGCAACAACAATCAACATGGCAATAATGCTGCTCGACCAAATAACCACAACAATAGTCGACCAACAAGTAATAATGCACGTCCAAATAACAACAGCAATAATAACAACAACCGTAACAACAATAACAGTGGTAGTCGTCCAAACAACAATCGCAACTTCCAATCTCGTGATCGTCGTAATAACAATGTTCGGCGTGAACAGACTACTTCACAAGCACCAAGACCAAGACAAAGTGCCGGTAATAAATATCTTGAGAAATACAAGACAAATATTCAGGATGCTAGTCGTGTAACTAACCGTCCTAATAATAATCACCGTCACAGTAACAATAGTAACAATCATGGCCGTCCTAATAACAATTCTGGTCGTCCAAACAACAATCACACAAATAATAATAACAACCGTTCAAATGAGACAAGACGTCCAAATAACGCACGTCCTGCAAACAATAACAATACGGCTGCTAAGACAAATAACAATAATACGAATAATAATCAAAATCGTAAGGTTGAAGCTCCAAAGGCTGAATACAAAAAGCCAAGTAACAATAACAATAATCGTAACTTTGGTCACAAGACTAATCTCGCCAATCCATTCGGTACTCGTAAGAAGAAGAAGGAAAGAAAGAGACAACAACGTCAACGTAATAATGAACCAAAGAAGGTTATGCCAAAGAGAAAGGAACGTCCATTACCAGAAACATTGGTTTATACAGTTGGTATGAACGCTCAAGACCTTGGAAAGACATTGCATCGTGAACCAGCAGAAATTGTTAAAAAGTTATTTATGCTCGGTATCATGATCAACCAAAACCAATCATTGGACAAAGATACAATTGAATTGTTAGCCACTGATTATGGCATTAATGCTGAAGAAAAAGTTGAAGAAGATATTTCTGATATTGATCAATACTTTGAAGCTGAAAGTAAGAGTACGGAAAATCAAACTCCAAGACCTCCAGTTGTTACTATCATGGGACACGTTGACCATGGTAAAACAACCTTGCTAGATCACCTAAGACATACTCATGTCACTGCTGGTGAAGCTGGCGGTATTACTCAACATATTGGTGCTTATCAAGTACGTCTTCAAGATCGTTTGATTACTTTCTTGGATACTCCTGGACATGCCGCCTTTACTAATATGCGTGCACGTGGTGCTGATATTACTGATATCGTCGTGCTTGTTGTAGCTGCTGATGATGGTGTTATGCCACAGACAATCGAAGCTATCAACCATGCTAAAGCTGCCAATGATCCAATTATCGTTGCAGTTAATAAGATTGATAAACCAGGCGCAAATCCACAACATGTTACTGAACAATTGATGGAATACGACTTGATTCCAGAAGATTATGGTGGAAATACTATCTTTGTTGATATTTCAGCTAAGATGGGTACAAACATCGATCAATTATTGGAAATGATTAATTTGGAAGCTGATGTCTTGGAACTTAAGGCCAACCAAGATCAAAAAGCTGTCGGTACAGTCATCGAAGCTAAGCTTGATAAAGGCCGTGGACCAGTTGCTTCATTACTTGTTCAACAAGGTACGCTTCATGTTGGAGATCCAGTTGTTGTTGGTAATACTTATGGTCGTGTCAGAACAATGACTAATGATCATGGTAAAGAAGTTAAAAAAGCTACACCATCACAACCAATTGAAATTACTGGTTTGAATGATGTTCCCGAATCTGCTGATAAATTCGTTGTCTTTGATGATGAAAAAACAGCTCGTGCTGCTGGTGAAAAACGTGCTAGCCAAGCTCTTGAAAAAGAACGTCAAAACACCAATCCAGTGACATTGGACAACTTGTTTGAAACAATGAAAGAAGGAGAACTCAAGACTGTCGACGTTATCATTAAAGCCGATGTTCAAGGTTCTGCCGAAGCTATTGCTGGAAGTTTGAAGAAGATTGAAGGTAAGGGTGTTCGAGTGAACATTATTCATCAAGCCGTTGGTGCAATCACTGAAAGTGATGTCAACTTAGCTTCTGCTTCAAACGCAATTATTATCGGGTTCAACGTTCGTCCTACAGCTCAAGCTCGTACACAAGCTAAGGAAGAAAATGTCGACATTCGTCTTCACAGAGTTATCTACCAAGCAATTGATGAGATTGAATCTGCTATGAAGGGTATGCTCGAACCAGTTTATGAAGAAAAAGTTACAGGTAACTTAACTGTTCGTGAAACTTACAACGTTTCTAAGATCGGTACAATTGCTGGATGTATCGTTAATAGTGGAAATATCACACGTGATAGTGGCGTTAGATTGATTCGTGACGGTATTGTTATCAATGAAAGCAAATTAGGTTCTCTTAAACGTTATAAAGATGACGTTAAGGAAGTTAAGGCTGGATTTGAATGTGGTGTTACTATCGAAAACTACAATGACATCAAGATCGGCGACGAAATCGAAGCCTATGTGATGGAACAAGTTCCTGTCAAATAGGAGATGAAACTATGAAACACCGTATTGGTAGGGTTGAACAAGAGATTCAAAAAGAAGTCAATGATATCTTGCTCAAACGTGTTCGTGATCCACGAGTTCAAGGCGTAACTGTTACAGGTGTTGAAATGACTGGTGACCTCCAACAGGCAACCATTTATTACAGCATTTTGTCAGAAAAAGCTAGTGATGTTGAAAAAACTC
Source organism: Companilactobacillus versmoldensis DSM 14857 = KCTC 3814 (assembly GCF_001434295.1). Classification (GTDB taxonomy): domain Bacteria; phylum Bacillota; class Bacilli; order Lactobacillales; family Lactobacillaceae; genus Companilactobacillus; species Companilactobacillus versmoldensis. The sequence continues at coordinate 131,299 of NZ_AZFA01000001.1, forward strand.
AACAAGGACTCGATAAAGCTAAAGGATTGATTCGAGGAGAGTTAGGTTCTCGTTTAACTTTATATAAAGTTCCAGAATTGATTTTTAAACAAGATCAATCCATTCGTTATGGTGAAAAAATTGATCAATTGATTGCTAGATTGCATCAAGACGAACAAAATCGTTAATAGAAATTACTAAATTACATCTAATTGCCTAGACGATTAGGTGTAATTTTTGTATCTGGAGAAAATTATGAATGGTGTAATTCCTTTACAAAAAGAAATAGGTAAAACTAGTTCAGATTATGTATATTTATTAAGAAAAGTATTGAAAACCAAAAAAATTGGTCATACAGGTACACTTGATCCTTTAGTCGATGGTGTATTGCCAATTTGTGTTGGCCAAGCTACTAAGTTAGTCAATACGCTAACCAATTCTCCTAAGGAATATGAGGGGGAAATCACGTTAGGTAAAATGACCACTACTGAAGACCGTGAAGGTGACGTCGTTAAAGAAGTCAAACTGTCAGAACCGATTGCTTTAGATGACATAAATCGTGTTTTCGTAAAAATGACAGGTCCATTGAAGCAGATACCTCCAATGTTTTCGGCTGTAAAAGTCAATGGTCGCAAGCTTTATGAGTATGCTCGAATTGGTCAAACGGTGGAACGTCCTGAACGCGATATTACGATTTACAGTTTTAGTTTACTGGGTGAGCCGAGTTTTGATCTTGAAACTGGTGAACAAAAAATCAAATTCCATGTTCGTTGTTCAAAGGGGACTTATGTGCGGACTTTAGCTGTTCAATTTGGAGCTGAATTAGGTTTACCAGCATATATGTCACAATTGACAAGAACCAAGAGCGCCGGTTACGAATTATCGCAAACTTTCAAATTGTCTGAAATCGAATCAATGGTAAAATCAAATAGGACTGACTTTTTACAAAGTATCGACGATGTCTTATCTGATGTCCCTCGTCATGAATTAACAGACGAGGAATGGACGATTGGCGTATTACATGGTGGATTTTTAGATTTACCACAAGCTGATACTAGTCAAAATTTACGCGTCACTCGTGAAGGCATCACTAAAGCGATTTATAAGTTTGATAAAAATCGTAATACGTGGATACCTGATATGATGTTATTAAAAAATGAGTAAAAGAAGATGGCTATGAAGACACTACACGTTACGCACCCATTAAAATCTGAAGAAATTCCGTCTGACGATACTGTCCTGATCATGGGATTTTTCGATGGTGTTCATTTGGGGCATCAAAAGGTTATTAATACTGGAGTAAAACTCGCTCATGAGCAGGGCTTGAAATCAGTTTTGATAACTTTCGACCGTTCACCAAGAGTGGTCTATCAACATGAAAAAAACTTTAAATATTTATCGACGGAGCAACGTAAGCAGCAATTAGTTGAAAAATTGGGTGTCGATTATTTATATTTTGTTAAATTCACTTCTGACTTTTCACAGTTGAAACCGCAGGAATTTGTTGATGAATATATGATTGGGATGCATGCCAAGTATGTTGTAGCTGGCTTTGATTACACCTATGGCAAACGAGATATTGCTAATATGCAGACTTTGCCTAACTATTCTCGCGATGAGTTTAAGATCATCACTGTACCCGAACAAACCTTTGAAACTGAAAAGATTGGATCTAGTTCCATCAAGAAAATGATCGAGACCAATCAGATCGATGAGGCTAATGAATTGCTCGGATATAATTATCAAAATTCTGGCACCGTAGTTCATGGATTGCAACGAGGGAGAAAGTTGGGTTTTCCAACTGCTAATTTAGCCGTTGGGAAAGGGGAATTGATCCCTTCAATTGGTGTCTATGCAACTAGACTACAAGTTGACGGAAATTGGTATGATTCCATGACTTCCGTTGGGTACAATGTGACCTTTCAGGAAAACACTGGCATTACCGTGGAAACAAATATTTTCGATTTTGATGCTGATATCTACGGCAAAGAGGTCGAGATCCAATGGCTTCATTATTTGCGCGGAGAGGTTAAATTTGATGGTCCAGAGGGATTAGTTGATCAGCTAGAAAAAGATCGCCAAAACTCGCGTCAATATTTAAAGTTAAAAACTAGATAAAAATTCAGGAGACTGGATTTTTTTTATTTCTGAGAATCATTTTCAATCATAAAAAAGTAAATATATTCATATTTATTATTTTTTCTGGAAAAAGGATATTTTTAGGTGGCATTACTTGACACATATGGCTCAGATTGTTATATTTTACATTGTTAGCACTCCAATATGAATAGTGCTAAAAGGAGGACGGTATAATGTTATCGGAACGTCAAGATGCAATCTTGAGAGAAGTCGTGCGCATTTTTACAGATACCGGCCAGCCGGTTGGATCAAAAACATTGATGAATGCTTTGCCATTTCATGTTAGTTCTGCAACTATTCGAAATGAAATGGCCACGTTAGAGGAGATAGGCTATCTCGAGAAGACTCATCTATCCTCTGGACGTGTTCCTTCTATCAATGGATATCGGTATTACTTAGATTATTTAGTCCAACCTAGTATCGTGCCACAAGATATTGCCAAAAAGATTGATGAAGATTTTGGTCAGACTTATCATCAGCTGGATGATATTATTGAACGCTCGGCCAAGATTCTTTCTCATTTAACGAGTTATACAGCTATCACCTTAGGTCCTGAAAGTAATCGTACGTTGCTAACGGGATTTCGGATCGTTCCACTTAATTCTCATCAAATCATGGCGATTATTGTTACTAGTGATAACAATGTTGAGAATAATATTTATACGGTGGATGATGAGATCGACAGCTCGTTGATTGAAAAATTTGTAAATATCGTTAATGATAAATTAGTTGGTCAACCATTACCGAAAGTGATCGAAATGCTTCACAATGAAATGCCAATGATGCTTTCGCATTATATGCATTCAGCTGAAGGCCTGGTTGACATGGTCGATGAATTATTTAGAAAAGCCGATTCGGATAAATATTTCGTCGATGGTCAATTGAATCTATTAAATTATGCTGATGGTAATGATATTGGTGAAGTACAGTCATTGTTCTCGATTATTAATCAGAGTAATGACCTTGAAAAACTACTTGATCCACATTCTTCAGATGATGGCATCAGAGTCCGGCTTGGTAGCGAATTAGGCTCAGATGCTTTGAAGAATTATAGTATCATTACGGCAAATTATGATGTAGGACATCACGGCAAAGGTATTATCGCACTGTTAGGTCCTACAACGATGCATTACTCACAGTTGATAGGATTGCTAGGAGAGTTCAGGACCGAGCTTGCTAAGCGTTTGATCGACTATTACTCACGGTATGATGATTCATGATATAGGAGGCTGTAATGGCAGATAAAGAAAAAGCAAAGCAAAGCAAGACTTCTGCAGAAGCTACGTCTTCAACTGAAGATGTTAAAACAAAGAGTAAAACAGCAGATGAAACTTCGAAGGAAAAAACTTCTCACAAATCTGCTACTAAGGCTGATAAAAATCAACCAGATCCAGTTGAATTGCAAAAGCAATTAACTGATTTGCAGAAAAAAAATGACGAACTCGAAGATAAGTACATTCGCAGTGAAGCCGAGATTCAAAATATGGCTACTCGTCAGAAAAAAGAAGTTGCTGGATTACTTAAGTATGACGGCCAAAAATTAGCTAAAGAGATCCTTCCAGTGTTAGACAATCTGGAAAGGGCCCTGACAGTCGAAGTCAGTGATGACACTGGCAAACAATTGAAAAAAGGTGTTGAGATGGTTCAACAACATATGGTCACAGCTATCAATGATAATGGGGTAACTGAGATCAATAGTGTTGGTGAGAAATTTGATCCTAATTTCAATCAAGCTGTTCAAACTGTTCCTGCAGACAAAGATCATCCTGCAGACACAGTGGTTCAAGTCTTACAAAAAGGCTATCAGTTACATGATCGAGTTTTACGTCCTGCAATGGTCGTTGTTGCAAAATAAATTTTAAAAAATAAAGAGGTATTTGTTTATGTCTAAAGTAATCGGTATTGATTTGGGTACAACAAACTCAGCTGTCGCTGTTCTTGAAGGTGGTTCCCCAAAAATTATCGCTAACCCTGAAGGTGCAAGAACTACTCCTTCAGTTGTAGCTTTTAAAGATGGTGAAATTCAAGTTGGTGAAGTTGCCAAAAGACAAGCTATCACTAATCCTGATACTGTTTCATCAATTAAGAGACATATGGGTGAGTCAGGTTACAAAGTAACAGTTGCTGGCAAGTCATATACTCCACAAGAAATTTCAGCTATGATCTTACAATATATCAAGAAATTCTCTGAAGATTATTTAGGTGAAGATGTAACAGATGCTGTTGTTACTGTACCTGCTTACTTCAACGATTCACAAAGACAAGCTACTAAAGATGCTGGTAAGATTGCTGGTTTAAACGTTAAACGTATCGTTAACGAACCAACAGCTTCAGCACTTGCTTATGGTCTAGATAACGATAAGGGTGATGAAAAGATCCTTGTTTATGACCTTGGTGGTGGTACATTTGATGTTTCTATCCTTGAATTAGGTGATGGTGTTTTCGAAGTACTATCAACAAATGGTGATACAAAACTTGGTGGTGATGATTTTGATCAACACATCATGGATTGGTTAGTTTCACAATTTAAAGCTAAAAACGGTGTTGACTTGTCACAAGACAAGATGGCTAAACAAAGATTGAAGGATGCTGCTGAAAAAGCTAAGAAGGATCTTTCAGGTGTTAGCCAAACAACTATCAGTTTGCCATTCATCTCTTCTGGTGATAATGGTCCATTGCATTTGGAAAAAACATTAACACGTGCTAAATTTGATGAATTGACAGCCGATTTAGTTGAAAGAACTAAAGATCCTGTCGACAATGCTTTGAAGGATGCTAATTTATCAACTGGTGACGTTGATAAAGTTATCTTAAATGGTGGTTCAACACGTATTCCTGCTGTTCAAGAAGCTGTTGAAAAATGGACAGGCAAGACACCCGACCACTCAATCAACCCTGACGAAGCCGTTGCTCTAGGTGCTGCTATTCAAGGTGGTGTTATCTCTGGTGATGTTAAGGATGTTGTTTTACTTGATGTTACTCCATTGTCACTTGGTATCGAAACAATGGGTGGTGTCTTCACTAAGTTGATCGATAGAAATACTACTATCCCAACAAGTAAGTCACAAACGTTCTCAACTGCTGCTGATAACCAAAGTGCTGTTGATATTCATGTTATGCAAGGTGAACGTCCAATGGCTGCAGATAATAAGACTTTAGGTCGTTTCCAATTAACAGATATCCCTGCTGCACCTCGTGGTGTACCACAGATCGAAGTTAAATTCGATATTGATAAGAACGGTATCGTTAATGTTTCTGCTAAAGATTTAGGTACAAACAAGGAACAAAAGATCACTATCAAGAGTTCATCTGGTCTTTCTGATGATGAAATCGATAAGATGATGAAAGAAGCCAAAGAAAACGAGGATGCCGATAATAAGCGTAAGGAAGAAGCCGATGTTAAGAATGATGTTGAACAAGCATTGTTCCAAACAGATAAGACTTTGAAAGACGTTAAAGGTAAAGTTTCCGATGACGAGATCAAGAAGGCAGAAGATGCTCGTGATGCCTTGAAGAAGGCTCAAGATTCTGGTGACCTTGAAGAAATGAAGTCAAAACGTGATGATTTGAATAAGATTATCCAAGACTTATCAGTTAAACTTTATCAACAAGCTCAACAAGCACAAGGTGGAGCTGAAGGTCAAGCTAGTGGAGACGCAAAGGGTTCTGATGAAAAAGGTAAATCAGACGACGGTAAGACCGTTGATGGTGACTTTAAAGAAGTAGACCCAGATAAAGACAAAAAATAATCCAATTGACCACTTTTAATGGTTAAAACTGTTATAATTCAGTAGTTGGACGAATATTCTACAGTTGGGACAAAGTGATTTGTCCCAACTTTTATATAAAGGTGATTTTTAATGGCAGATCGAGATCCATATGATGTTTTAGGTGTTGATAAAGACGCCTCACAAGATGACATAAAGCATGCATTCCGGAAGCTTTCAAAAAAATATCATCCTGATATTAATAAAGCTCCAGATGCTGAGGAAAAATTTAAGCAGATAAACGATGCTTATGAGACCTTGAAAGATCCACAAAAACGGGCTCAATATGATCAATATGGTTCAGCCGGTATGAATGGTGGAGCTTCACAAGGATTTGGTGGCTTCGGCGGCGGTGCTGGAGACGGTTTTGGTGGATTTGAAGATATCTTTAGCCAATTCTTTGGTGGCGGTGCTTCAAGACAAAACCCTAATTCACCACGTCCTGGTTCTGATTTACAGTATCGGATGGATCTGACCTTTGAAGAAGGTGTCTTTGGCAAGAAGACAACTATTTCATACAACCGTGAGGAAAAATGTGCTACTTGTGGCGGTAACGGTGCTAAACCTGGTACTAGTCCGATCACATGTAGTAAATGTCATGGTTCAGGTTATGTTGAAGTGGAACGTCAAACTCCACTTGGTCGCATGCGCACTCGGGTTGTTTGTGACGTCTGCAATGGTTCAGGTAAAGAAATCAAAGACAAGTGTGATACTTGTCATGGTTCTGGTAAGGTCAACGAGAAACATACCCTTAAAGTTACTGTTCCTGCAGGTGTTGAAGATGGCCAACAAATGCGTTTAGATGGTCAAGGTGAAGTCGGTGAAAATGGCGGACCTTATGGCGACTTATACATCGTCTTCAAGGTAGCACCAAGTAGAGAATTCACTCGTGATGGTTCAACTATCTATGCTTCAGTTAATATCAGTTTCCCACAAGCAACTTTAGGTGATGAAATCGATGTTAATACGGTCCATGGACCAGTTAAATTGACTATTCCAAGTGGTACTCAGACTGGTACTTCATTCAGACTACGTGGCAAGGGTGCCCCTGTTTTGAATAGTAAGAGTATTGGAGACGAAAAAGTAACAGTTAATATCGTTATACCACGGAAACTTTCAAGTGAACAAAGAAATGCTTTGAAGAAGTTTGCTGAAGTTGGCGGTGACAAAGTCAAAGAAAAAGATAGTAATTTTTTCAATAAGGTACGTGACGCTTTTAAAGGCGAATAATTAAAAATAATCGCAAATTCACTTGGTGAGTTTGCGATTTTTATTAGGAATTTATTTAATCATAAATGAACGTGCCACAAGCCTTTTTTTGTTATAATGGTTTGGTTAAAGGAGAACATAAATGGACTTAGATAAATTAAAAGAAAGACAAAAGCATATGCGTAACTTTTCAATCGTTGCACATATTGATCATGGTAAATCAACCATTGCTGATCAAATATTGGAGAAGACCAATACAATCGCTAAAAGAGATATGAAAGCTCAGATCCTTGATGATATGCCTCTTGAACGTGAACGTGGGATCACGATCAAGCTAAACGCTGTGGAATTAGAGTATAAGGCAAAAGATGGTGAGACTTATATATTCCATTTGATCGATACACCAGGACACGTTGATTTTTCATACGAGGTCTCACGTTCTTTAGCTGCCTGTGAAGGTGCTCTATTGATCGTTGATGCTGCTCAAGGTGTTGAAGCACAAACACTAGCTAACACTTATTTGGCAATCGACAATGACCTCGAGATTTTGCCAGTTATCAACAAAATTGATTTACCTTCAGCTGAACCGGAAAAAGTGAAAACTGAGATTGAAGAAATGATTGGTATCGATGCTGATAATGCTGTTTTGACTAGTGCCAAAACAGGTGTAGGTATTGATGAATTGATTGAGCGGATCGTAACGGATATCCCTGCACCAACTGGTGATATTGATGCACCGTTAAAAGCATTGATTTTTGATTCAGTTTACGACAGCTATCGTGGCGTTGTTTTGAATGTCAGATTGTTCGAAGGTGTTGTTAAGCCCGGTGATACGATTGAGATCATGAATAATAACAAAAAATTTGAAGTTACAGAAGTTGGTGTGATGTCACCTAAAGCTGTCACCAGAGAATATCTGATGGCCGGAGACGTTGGCTACATCACAGCAAGTATCAAGTCAGTTAAGGACACCCAAGTGGGTGATACAGTCACTTTGGCTGACAATCCAACTGCTGAACCACTTGAAGGTTATCGCCAAAGTACACCTATGGTTTATGCAGGTATGTATCCAGTCGATAATAGTAAATACGAAGATCTGCGTGAAGCTTTAGAAAAACTGCAATTAAATGATGCTGCCCTAGAGTATGAGCCAGAAACGTCTCAGGCTTTGGGATTTGGTTTTCGTTGTGGATTCTTAGGCTTGCTCCACATGGATGTAGTTCAAGAGCGTTTGGAACGTGAATTCAATCTTGAACTGATCATAACTTCGCCCTCCGTTGACTATCATGTTACTAAGACTGATGGTGATGAGATCATCGTTGATAATCCAGCTGAATTGCCTGAATCTTCCGAGATCCAAGAGATCCAGGAACCATATGTACGTGCCGAAATAATGGTGCCTGAGGACTTTGTTGGGCCAGTGATGGAACTCTGTCAAAGAAAACGTGGGGAGTTCGTTACAATGGATTATTTGGACAAATATCGAGTGAATGTGATTTATAAGCTTCCATTGTTGGAAATCATTTTCGACTTCTTTGACGATTTGAAGTCAAACACCAAAGGTTACGCATCACTGGATTATGAGGTAGACGACTATGAACCAAGTGAGTTGGTCAAAATGGATATCCTCCTCAATGGAGAACCCGTCGATGCTTTGAGCTTTATCGTTCATAAGGATTTTGCCTTCCAAAGAGGGCGCGACATTGTATCAAAATTAAAGGAAGTTATTCCTCGTCAAATGTTTGAAATCCCTATCCAGGCAGCTATTGGAAATAAGATTGTTGCACGAGCAACAGTTAAAGCATATCGAAAAGATGTTACTGCCAAGTTGTATGGTGGTGATAGAACTAGACGTGATAAGTTGCTCAATAAGCAAAAAGCCGGCAAGAAACGAATGAAGGAAGTTGGAAAAGTTTCTATTCCTCAAGAGGCCTTTATGTCGGTCTTAAATTTGAATCGTGGTAAAGAAACCAACGATAATAAATAAGCAAAATGACGCTGATCGTATAAAAGGTCGACTTTTTTTGTGCATGATGAAATTAAAGTTGTAAAAGTAAGCATATATGAACGGATCTTATTAAAACTAGTATGAATAATTATGCCCGATATCAGCTTAAATGAAACGCTTACAATTGTTGATGAAAAAGTATTGAAAAGAACTTCGAATCTTCTTACATATTGACACAAAGCTATAAATATTAAGATTTATCTGGACCATATTGTGATTTAAGTATAAGCGTTTATCACCTGATAATTATATTTATCAATTGCCTTAAAATATTCTAATTTTTTTTGCACAAAAATATTTTGAGATTAAAAGTCACAATGTGGTTATACCAATAATATAAGGTAAATTATTATTGAATTATTAAAAAGGCTAATTTTAATGTATATAATTCTATTAATTCTTGGTTATTATTTTATCTATTCTCTGTTTATCATTTTTCGAGTTTAAAGATTACTAAAAAATTGAATAATAAGATGAAAATATATTCATAAAATCGTTTACATTATTTATATATGGGCTTATAATTTAGTTGTTCAGAGAAATGAATGAAATGAAGATTTCTTGGGGGAATAGAATATGAAGAAACGTAATTTATTGTATGCGTCTGCTCTGGCAATTCCATTTGCACTTTTGACAGCCGGAAATGCACAAGCCGCAGATACTACCAACACAACTAGTCAGGCACCGGTTGAGAATGTCCAAGCAACATCTCAAACTACTGACGAACAAAATAATGATGATGTTGTGGCAACATCCCCTGACACAAATTCACCATTGACTGTTCAAAATGATCCAACTGCTGATTCACAGACAACTGACTCGCAGTCCAACACACAGGCAACAACTGAAAAGAGTGAACCAACAGCAGACCCTATCATTTATACCGATGGGGATGATTCACAACAAGCTGATACAAATACTGATCAAGATGCTACAGCAAATGATTCGACAACTGCCACAACAAATTCAGAACCAACTGTTTCATCCAATGAACAGACAAATACCAATACTAATACTGGTAATTACACTGCTGGAACAGCTTATTGGATCGCCAATCCAGACTATTACATCTGGGATACACCTTATGATGCTAATTCAACAGCTGTCGCAAAGGCTGCTGATTACACTCACACAGTCTTCACTGGTTTGAATCAAACAACTAACGCTGAAGGTAATGTTTATGAAAATATTACTAACAACGATAATGTAACTGGTTGGATCTATTTACCAGCTTTGACAACTGTTGATCCTAATGCTCCGGTTACTGACACCGATACATCAACTACAGACACAACTGCTACAACTAATGACAAGACTTTCTTGCAAAAAGTTACTGATCAAGCAACTCAAGTAAGTGACGCTACAACCGCAGTTAAAAATGCTGTTGATAATACTCAGAAGTTAGTTCAAGAACCTGGTGATGTTATTACTAATGCGATCACTCATCCATTGGATAATGTTACAAAAATCAGCAACAGTTTAAATGATGCTGCAACTGCCATCAATAAACCAATTCAAAATGTTAAGGATGCCGTTTCAAAAGTTACAACACCTATCAAAAATGCCGTTAAAGGTATTGGTAGTGCTATTAGTGATGCAACTGGTGGTTTAAGTGGAATCTTGCAAAAGATTATTTCAGCTGCTTCAGGTTCATAATTAAGCAATTATAGCTTCGAAGGCAATATGCCTTCGGGCTTTTTTTTATGTCAAAATTTCAACTTGGGTTACAATTGTTAGTAGGTTATGAGTTTTTTGTAGAGGAGGAATGTGTGATGAAAAATTATGATATGATCGTGATTGGTGGCGGTCCTGCAGGATTAGCAGCTGCATATAAGGCCAAGAGTGCCGGGAAGTCAGTCGCTGTCTTTGAAAATGATCTTTGGGGTGGAACTTGTCCTAATCGTGGGTGTGATCCCAAAAAAGTATTGTTGAGTGCTGTTGAAGCTCGCGATAGGACGCAACAGTTACAAGGTAAAGGTTTTTCTGAAGTTCCTTATGTAAATTGGTCCGAATTGGAACAGTTTAAAGAAACCTTCACTGATCCCGTTTCTGAAGGGAGTAAAAAGGGCTTGGATTCAGCTAAGATCGATACTTATCATGGTGAAGCAAAATTCATCTCTGAACATGAATTGATTTTTGATGGTGAAACGATCCAAGCAGCTAAATTTGTTTTAGCAACTGGACAACATCCATCCATCTTGAAAATCAGTGGTGCAAATAATCTTCTAACAAGTAATGAATTTTTATCATTGAAAAAAATGCCTAAGTCAATAACTTTTATTGGTGCGGGATATATTGCCTTTGAATTAGCCAATATTGCTAATGCTACTGGTGCTGAAGTTCATGTGGTCCATCATAACGATCATCCATTAAAGGCATTTGATGGTGATTTTGTTAATGATATGGTCGAACAAATGAAGCAACGTGGGATTCAGTTCCACTTTAATGTTGATACTGAAAAAGTAACTAGAAAAGGTTCAGACTATCAAATCACCGGTTCAGATGATTTTTCATTAACCACCGGATTAGTCATTTGTGCTACTGGAAGGATTCCAAGTGTTGAAGGACTCGATTTAGATGCTGCTGATGTAAAAGTTACTAAGCATGGCGTTCAAGTCAACCAATTCTTACAAACAACTAATCCAGATATTTATGCAGTTGGGGATGTCGTCGATAAAAAACAACCAAAATTAACTCCTGTAGCTGGCTTTGAAGCGAATTACGCTATGGGTCACTTGTTGGGTAATGTAAGCGATCCAATCAGTTATCCAGCTATTCCAACTTTAGTTTATGGTTCCCCTAAGTTGGCTAAAGTTGGGGTCTCCATTCCTGAGGCTGAAGCTGCCCCTGATAAATATACGATCAGCGATCAGGATCTGACTGGTTGGTTTACCTATCATCGGATCAATGAGCCGACTGCCAAAGCAAAAATCATCTTTGACAAGAATCATCAAATCGTCGGTGCCACTGTCCTGACAGAACAAGCAGATGAATTGATAAATTTATTTACTCTGGCCATTGATAAGAAAATCGACCATGAACAAGTTGGACAATTGATTTTGGGTTATCCAACTGTGGCCAGTGATTTAGAATATTTGATTTAAATGAATAATTTATAAGAAAGCGTAAATTCAGCATATGAATTTGCGTTTTTGTTATACTGAATATTGATAAATGAAAAATCCTCTGAAATCAAACTTAATATTTAACTTTTAAAAATTAATGTTTTATTATTACAGAGAATTTAGAATATTGATTAGAAAATGTGAAGGACGCTATGAAAAAATTTTTTTCGATCACTGGAATTGTTTTATTGTTCGTAGTGGCTCTGGGACTGATCTTTAATGAACCGTTAAAGGAATTTGCCGTGAGCCACATGTCTGACAGGTTTTTAACTTCGTTAACTGCAGACAAGGTTAAAAAGAATGAAAAGAAAAAAGCTAATTATGATTTCAAAAAAGTTAAACCCATCAGTGCCAGTCAAGTAGCAAAGGCTTCCGTCAATAACAGTGCGGTAGCTATCGGTAAGATGTCAGTCCCATCGGTTGATTTATATTTACCGATTGTTAAGGGTCTCAGTAATGATGCCTTATCAACTGGTGGTGGTACTATGAAGGCCAATGAAAAAATGGGTAAAGGTAACTACGCATTGGCTGGACACTATATGACTAATAAAGGTGTACTGTTTTCACCATTGGAGAACGTCCAACTTGGCGACAAGGCCTATATTACCAATATGAGACATGTTTATACTTATAAGGTCTACTTTAAGAAGGTGGTTCCTCCAACAGCCGTTTATCTGATCGATGATTCACCAGGTAAGAAATTACTAACGCTGATCACCTGTGCAGATGGTGGTACTAACCGTTGGGCCATCCAAGGTTCACTGGTCAAGACCCAAAAAGCTACTCATAAATCTCTAGCAGTATTTACAAAATAAGCTTACGAGCTTATTTTTTTGCTCCGAAAATTGTTATAATAGTTTGGTTAGTAGGTGATGTATTGGTATCAATAAAATGGACAAAACGTGCAAGTCCTAGCGCAACAGAGATTTCTACCTTTGCACAAGATAATAAAGTATCAAATGTTCTTGCAGAATTATTGCTTGAACGAGGTTTTACCAATCAAAATGACGTGGCAGATTTTTTACATCCTGACGTCGCTGGCTTACAAGATCCGTTCGCACTCCATGATATGGACAAAGCCCTCGAAACATTGGATGATGTTATTCAACATGAAGGTAAAATTGTTATTTATGGTGATTATGATGCCGATGGAGTCACTAGTGCATCGATCATGCGTTTAACTTTGAAAAAATTAGGAGCAGATCCTAAAGTATTCATTCCTAACCGTTTTAAGGACGGTTATGGACCAAATATGGATGAGTACAAGAAACTAGTCGCAGATAAAATAGACTTGCTGATAACCGTCGATAATGGTGTCAGTGGTAAAGAACAAGTTAAGTATTTAAAAGATAATGATGTTAAAGTAATAATCACTGATCATCATGATTTGCCAGATGAACTACCAGAGGCTGATGCAGTGGTTCATCCAAGAATTCCTGGTGCGGAATATCCATGTCCCTATCTGTCTGGCGCAGGAGTAGCTTTCAAATTTGCTGATGCCTTGCTAGGTGACGATGCTTTACAATTTGCTGATTTAGCAGCGATCGGAACAGTTGCTGATTCTGTTGCTTTGAAAGGTGAAAATCGTGTCATTGTTTCTGAAGGTCTGAAACGTATGCATGAGAATAATCACATTGGCTTGACCGCTTTAGCCAAGAAATGCAAATTGGAATTGAACAAGGTTTCTTCAATCGATATCGGTTTCAAATTAGCACCACGTCTGAATGCTATTGGTCGTCTGGATGATGCAACTTCAGCGATGGAGTTATTAACAACCAGTGACCAAACTCTCGCTGACGACATCGTTTCAGAAACGGAAGAAATCAATAACAAGCGTCGTTCACTTGTTGCAGAAGCATTTGATCAAGCACAGGAACAAATTGAACAACAAAAAGATAATGGGGTTTTAGTATTAACTTCAAACGACTGGCATCAAGGTATTTTGGGAATAGTTGCTAGTAGAGTCGTTGACCAAGAGCATAAACCTGCCATGGTCTTACAATATGATAAAGATCAAGGAATCTACAAAGGCTCTGGAAGAAGTCCTGAAGGCTTTAATCTGTTTGAAGCATTAAATGCTCATCATGAATTATTTGCTGCCTTTGGTGGCCATGCTCAAGCTTGTGGATTTTCAATTGAGGAACCTCAACTTAATCAACTGATCACTGAGGTTCAAGCTGAGCCCGCTAAGCAGGCTTTTGATCCTCATTCACCAGTTGAAAAGAAATTTGATCTTTCATTGGACATTAAGCAGTTGAATTTTGAATTGATAGATGAGATTGGCAAATTAGCACCGTTTGGGGTGGGGAACGAGCAACCTGTGATCCAGTTCAAAAACGTTCACCTTAATCAAAAGCAATCTGTCGGCAAAGATAACAGTCACCTCAAGGCAATGATTGCTGACGCGACCAACCAAGTTTCCTCGATAGGATTTGGCTTATATCAAAAAGCAATCGATTGTTCAGATGAATTACTGAATGTTTATGGTCAAGCTGACGTCAACGTTTGGGCCGGTCGCAAGAACCTGCAAGTCATGATCTTCGATTTTGAAGTTGCACCGGCTGGCAAGGTGATTGATTCGTTGGAAAAAATATATTTTGATTATCGTCAAAAGAACTTGTCAAAACAATTGATGAATAAATTTGATAAAATCGTTTGTTTTAATCCAGCGTATTATGAGATGTTAAAGCGTCATGATTTGTCAGCTGAAGTTATCATGGCTGACGAAAATTGCGATGGTAAAAATATTTTGATTTACGATCGACCACATAAATTGGAATTATTTGAACAATTTTTGAATCAACAAAATCCAGCACACGTGGCAATTTATTTTCACACAACCTTGACGAGTCGCTATTTGACGCCTGATTTAAAACACATGAAGACGTTATTAAAGTATCTTTATTCTCATGAAAATATTCGCCCAGAGGATATGACCAAGGTTGCTCAATACTTGCAAATTGATAAAAATAACATTGATTTCTATTTAAAAGTGTTTTTTGAGTTAAATTTTGTTAAAATGGTAAATGGTTTTGTTAAAAGAGCCGAAGTATCAAAACAACGCGAATTAATCGAATCTCCAACCTATATGAAACGATTACAACGCAATGATGTTGAAAAAATACTAATTGAGTCTGATTTTGATAATTTGTTGAGCTGGATCAGCGAGCATAAACGTCAAGTTTAGATTGAATGGAGAATGTAAGATGGATATTGATTTTAAGAAATATGTTGCCGATGTTCCGGATTTTCCAGAACCTGGTGTACTATTTCGAGACATTTCACCACTGATGTTGGATGGTAAAGCGTATGGTGCTGCCACTGACGAAATTGTTGATTACGCAAAGAGTCGTGGGGCAGAAATGATTGCTGGACCAGAAGCACGTGGATTCATCGTGGGATGTCCTGTAGCTTACAAATTAGGAGTTGGTTTCGCACCAGCCCGTAAGAAAGGTAAGTTACCTAGAGAAACTGTTTCTGTCAGCTATGAATTAGAATATGGTCAAGCTTCATTATGGATGCAAAAAGATGCCGTTAAACCTGGCCAAAAGGTTCTAGTTGTAGACGATTTGATGGCAACTGGTGGTACATTAGCTGCTACGATCAAACTAGTTGAAAAATTAGGCGGTATCGTCGTAGGGACTGCTTTTCTAATCGAACTGAAAGATTTACATGGTCGTGATAAAATAAAAGGTTACGACATGTTTACATTGATGCAGTATTAAGATTAAAATGGGATAGTAATATCCTTTATTATGGAGAGTTGGCAGAGTGGTAATGCACCGGACTCGAAATCCGGCGAACCGGTTAATACCGGCGCGCAGGTTCAAATCCTGTACTCTCCTTAAATAGCGTTATTTAGAGTTCCCTTTTGGGAACTCTTTTTTATCGTAAAAAAATAAAATGAAACCGTTTAAATTCATTCAAATATGAAATGAGAATGTTCAATAAATCCTTTTATATCAACTTATAACATGATATATTTTAACTGCAAAAAGAGAGGAGATGTTTTCTATGTTCAAGAGTTTAATAGTTTCAAGTTTGACATTACTTTTATCAGTTGGTTCACTCGCTATTGTTAGCAATGTAAAGGCTTCGGAAGCTAATGATATAGAGACAACTGCCTCAACAGAGAAAGTTGATCCATGGACTAATACTGATATTCAGGCTGTGGTAAAAGTTTCCAATGAGAAGGGTGCTCATCTGTACACATCAGATGGGAAAGTGATCCATAATCGTCGGTTAGCACCATGGACTAGTTGGTATACAGATATTGCTCGGGTAGCTAGCAATAAAGACAATATCAGTAATCCGGTACATAAAGGTACCTACTATCGAGTATCCACGAATGAATATGTTCGGGGGATAGATTTAGTTACACCCACATATAATCAATTGAGATAAAAAATATTCAATTGTAAAGTAAAAGCTGACTGATCACATTGTGTTCAGTCAGCTTTTGCTTTTTTTTAAGTTCTATTTCAATTCAAGGTTGATGTCATAGTCGTGTGAATAATCTTCGTCGTCCTCGTCGTCGGTCTCGTAACTGGCATCGAACTGTAAGCGAATTTTTGTCAAATCAGAAATGCTGGTTAATTTATCTATCGGGAAGAATAGATCTCCTTGCTTGTGGACACCTTTACCGATATCGCCATCCAAATCATTTTTGAAGCCTTTGATAAAGAAAAATGCGCCATCGCTTTGTTGTCCATCATTAGTGATCAGAGTTCCTTGTTCAGGATAAGTACTGATGTCACGATAAGCAGAAATATCCATATTGATGATTACCATTCCCTGGGCTTTAGCCTTGGAAGTATCGTCATATTCATATGGTTCAATTTTGAAAACTTTAACAGAGTTGATTTTCATTGATGCATTTTGCCATGAAGAATCAGTAAGTGTTACTGGAAATTCTTTATAATCAATCACACCAACTTTTTTATCATCGATATTTAATGAATTGCCATTAAAAGAGGATTTTGGTTTTTCTGTGATTTCACTGGTTTTTTTAGCGGAATCTTCAATTTTGATTTTTTTATTTTTAGGTGCCTCTGACGAATTATCAGAGTTCTTTACTGAATTGTTGACATCTTTTGGTACATTCATAGAGGTCTTATTCTCTGTTGTTGTTTGAGCATTATTAAAGGGAGTTATCAATCCCTTAAGCATACCTAATGTAGCTACTAGTAATATAAATGAGGCTACCCAAAATAGCCAAACTTTGTAAAATGGTTTCTGTGATTTCATGCTTGATCCTTTAGATTTATTTTTTTGTTTAACTTAAAGCAAACTATAAGTATGATTGAAAATAAGTCTAAAAGCAACCCAATATGAAATTTACAATGCAAAAACGTTTACAGCAGAAAAAGATGTTTAAAGTTAACTTTAAATACAGTATAATTTTACCTCTTAGGGGGTGAGATAATGAACGTTAATTTGCAACATAAACTGACTAAAGAAGTCAGACAGGCCAAGGTTGGTTATTCATGGACAACATTATTTTTTTGCTTTTTCCCAGCCTTGTTTAGGGGAGATTGGAAGTGGGCTCTGATCATTGGTTTGAGTGCCATGTTTACTAATGCACTAACTATGGCTTTTACAG
Organism: Companilactobacillus versmoldensis DSM 14857 = KCTC 3814; assembly: GCF_001434295.1. Taxonomy (GTDB): domain Bacteria; phylum Bacillota; class Bacilli; order Lactobacillales; family Lactobacillaceae; genus Companilactobacillus; species Companilactobacillus versmoldensis. The sequence continues at coordinate 149,128 of NZ_AZFA01000001.1, forward strand.
TTGTTGGACTTGGATTTTTGGTAACACTAGTATTTTCGTTTATTTATAACAAAATCTATATAAATGATTTGTTGAAAAACGATTTTAGGCCAACTGATCAAAATTCGATGAATATTTTGAAAAATGAAGGATTTGAGTTTTAATATTCTGTCGAGTCTGTGACTCGGCTTTTTTATTGCAAAAAAAGAGTAAACCTACATTAAATGTGGTTTACTCGATTGATTTTTGTTGTTTCAAATCAGACTGCTAATATATAACTCCAAGGGCCGATGACTATTTCGATCCCAAAACAAGCAGATGCAGTTATCCAAAGGGCCATTCCATAATTTTTATATGGGGCACATTTCCTATAAACTAACAATCCTAGGACAAAGGCAGCAATCTCCAGTAGACCGATTGTCGTGACTATCGCCAGACCAACACACACCCAACCAATTATCAGCATATTTTTTGCTGTGGCTTCATCATATGGTTGGTGGTTGAAAAATTGATTTGCTTGATTGTTCAAACTGTTGGGTGTATTTACTTGTCGTGCGCCACAATAAGGACAAAATTGAATATTTCCACCGATATTTTTTCCGCACTTATAACAGTATCTCGTTTCTTGCATAATTTCCCCCTAAACATTCACTATTAATTATATCAAATTGCAAATGCTAGTTTTTTATGAAAATGCTTTCCATGAAGTATGTTACAGTTGGTGAAGGAATGAGAATAAAATAATTCGGAGGGTAATTATGAAAGCTGTTGTCGTACATGAAGCTGGGGGTCCGGAAAAATTACAAATTGAAGAGCGTCCAATTCCCCAAGCCACTAAGAATGCATCTGTTATGAAAATACACGCTTTTGGTGTCCATCGTTATGAAGTCTTAACTAGACAGGGGGGATCTCCTTCAGTCAAATTTCCTCGAGTAATTGGGATCGAAGCTGTTGGGGAGCTGTATGAACCTTCATCAAACAGCAAGCTGACCAAAGGCCAGAAGATATTCACGATTGCTGGCGGCTTTGGGCGTGCCTTTGACGGAAGTTATCAAGAGTATGCTTTGGTCCCAGATGAACAAGTCTACACAGTTGATTTTGACGGTCCTTGGGATAAATTAGCCAATTATCCAGAAACTTTCTATACGGCTTTTGGGGCGTTAAAGACGGTCAAAGCGCAAGCTGGTGAATCATTACTGGTTCGTGGAGGGACAACCGGTGTCGGTATGGCTGCTATCGTCTTAGCTAAAGCTATGGGGATGAAAGTAACCGCCACCTCTCGAAGAACAGAAAGATTACAATTATTGTTGAACTTAGGTGCAGATCATGCCATTTTGGATACCAATGGAAAAATTGAAACTAAGAATAACTTTGATAAAGTTGTCGATATGATAGGCGCAGTTTCCATTCAAGACACTCTATCACATCTAAAACGTGGGGGATTTTACACCTTAGTTGGAATGCTATCCGGACAGTGGCTCTGGAATGATTTTGATCCTTATGAAAATATTGGGGAAAAATATATTTCTGCTTTCGATGGTGATGTGCGTCAAAATTGGTTAGATGAGATGTTTACTATGATCAACCAAAATCATCTGGAGATACCGATCTCAAAAGTATTCAAGTTTGATGATATCCAACAAGCTCAGGAATACGTCATGAAACGTGATCGCCCGATTGGCCAAGTGATTGTCACAATTGACTGATTTTTAAAAAATGATAAAGATTTTCAGAAATATTAAAAAAATAATATTTTGAACACCTAACTTCATGTATACTTGTAAAGTCAATATATATGGGGGGAAGAGTATTATGGATCAAAATGCTTATTTAAGGAATCAACTGACTGATCAAGAATTGATCTTGGTCAATTCAGAAATTCAAAGAAACGGGAAGAACCCAGTTATTGCTTATCTTCTTTGGTTTTTCTTTGGATATATGGGTGGACATCGTTATTACATGGGGAAAATTGGTTCTGCCGTAGCCATGACTTTAATTTTTTGGATTGGAGTTTGGTTCTTGGGCCTTGGTGCAATTATTTGTGGAATTTGGGAACTTGTTGATGTCTTTCTAATCCACGTTTGGATCAGAGATGACAATGCGATTGCTGAAAATCAAGCAATCAATCAAATCTTGATGAGAAAACAGAATCAAGCTGGAGCAAATCCTGCTTATAACCAAACACAATATCAACCACAAATGGCTCAATCACAAGCTAATGCTCAAAATTATCAGACATCTGATAATAATGATTACCAAGCAAATCAACAAAATTATCAAGCCAATGCTAATAATGATTACCAAGCAAATGCAGATGTACAATCACAAACAACTAATCAAGATAATGTCAATGCTGATTACCAAGCAGATACAACTGTTCAACCGGAAACAAGTGTTGAAGCAGATGTTGTTACTGATAATGAAAAAGATGGTTATGTAAATAACTAATCGATAGTAAAAGACACCGATTTTATCGGTGTTTTTTTTTGAAAACAATTTTCATTAATGAAAATTTCAAATCCTTAGATTTTTCAATTCATGTATTTTCATTTTGACCTGATGTTTTTTGGATTCTGAAAGCTGTTTATCAGAATCAATAATGTCAACGATATTATTGCCAATTTCAATGGCCTTCAGTGCATTATCGTTGGTCCCCAAGGCACCATAGAATGAAACAAACAAGGTCAGTTCTCGATACTCATTCGTATTGGGGATATCCGACGAGTCCAGAAGTTCGCGGGTGGTTGCTATAATGACTTGTTTAACACGCCGTGCCTTTGCACGAGTGTTTTTCCGAGTCTGATAATAAGGCAAAAAGAGTGCAACAGAAACTGCTAAAATTTCAGCACCACCTTCGACCCATTCTGCCAAAGATCCAACTTCCATAGCAATACCTCCTTAGCTAACTATTCATATGAATCATAGCATCTATTGAGAAAGCTAGTTATCAATATGAACTAAAATAATTATCAGTTTCAAAATAATTTTAAATATCTCAATAGTAGTGAGAAAATGAACTCAGATTGAGAAGTGGGATGGTTTTTTGGCAATTCAAAGAAGTAAATTAGCTAATAAATTAGGGCAACGACTGTTATTTAGCGCAACAGTCGGTGAATTTACTCACAAACGGATCAAAGCCGGTGGTAAGAAACCTGTCTATTTGTTGAAGGATTTAAGTATCGTCAATAAAGCTGGTCAAATAATTGAAAGTGACTTAGCAGATCATGTTTGGGTCGAAGCTAATGAAGATTTTTTCAAACTTGAGCACGAATTGATGCCAGAAGACGTTATCATGTTTATGGCTACAGTTGGAACTTATGGCATCAAGCGGAGCGATGTGATCGCTCAACGTGATGAAATTGGTCAAGCTGCACAAAAGCAAAAACAGCAGACTTTTCAAAATTATCGTGAAGACTATCTTGATTGGAAGGACGAATGGCAAAACGTTCTTCAAGCAAATCAACGTGCCAAAAAAGATTTTCATAAAGGCCTTATTGATCGTAGACAGCTTCAAACAATTGAAAGTAAAAATATCAATACTTATCGTAATGATGAGCCTAATGGCGTTCGAACCAAACAGCAGGAAACTGACATAATCAAACAAGCAAAACGCCAACAACACAAACATAAGTTGATCGATTATCAGTTGCTTGAAATCAGTCAAATTAAATTTGTGAAAGAAAAACGACTTCATCAGGGATGGCAACGTTTAAAGGTATCGACTAAGGATTTCAAGAATCAGAAATTCCTAAATTATTTAGCCGCACGTAGTTTTGCATATCGTGATCAAGTCCCATATGACGTATTTGCTCGAAAAAAGTCATAAAATAATCATTTTATTTATCAAGTGCTTAACTAAATTATGATTATAAAGTAGAATGATATTAATATGATAACAGGGGGGCAGTAAAATGGTAACGATTAGGGATATCGCTAAACAGGCGGGAGTATCTGCTTCCACTGCCTCACGAGCATTGAATAAAAACCCGCACATCAGCCAAGCTACGATCAAGAAAGTCCAACAAATTGCTGATAAATTAGGCTATTTACCTGATTACAATGCCAAAAATTTAACCACAGGCGAGGCCAGTGCCATTGGTGTTGTATTTCCTGTTGGCGGGAATGGCATGCCAGGAAATCCCTTTTATGTCAATGTTTTGACTGGCATAAATAAAGAGTTGGTCAAGCGCGGATATGCACTTTCCGTGGCCATCACTAAATCGATCGAGGAACTAGAGAAAAACGTTAAGTCGATGGTCTATCAAAGTAAGATCAAGAAGTTTATTTTGCTGTACTCTCAGGCCAATGATCCAATCGCTAAATTTTTACGACAAGAAAACCTTCGCTTTGTGGTAATTGGACAACCAATTGAGTCCGGTGACTATTTTGTTGATAACAACAACGTTGAGGTCGGCCGTGTGGCGACTGAATTTCTGGCCGAAAAAGCTCATGTTACTCACTTTGGCTTTGTTCATTCGGAAAATAATTGGATCTATGAACAACAGCGTTTTGCTGGATTCAAAAAAGCGATTGATGGATTGGGATTACAATATATTGAAATGACTTTGAAGACTGGATCTGATCAGGATTTAGTTAAAGATATTAAATCTGTCCCTCAACTGGATGGAGTAGTAGCAACTGATGATTTAAATGCTATTGCTTTTTATGATGTTTATACCCAACAAAAGAATAAAACGGACATCACGGTTATGGGATTCAATAATTCCGTCCCTAGTATCATGTTTGATCATAATTTTCATACCGTTGATCTTTATCCTGAAGAAATGGGGAGCAAGGCCGCTTTATTGATCTTTAGCGACCGTGAGAATGCGGAAATAGATCAGCAAAGGCAATTACAAGTCGGGTATCAAATAATTTAATAGAGCTTGTTAAAAATCACACAAGAAGTGTGATTTTTTTATTTTTTTTAATTTTCAATAAAAACCCCGAAGGAGTAACATTTTAGCCAATTTTTTCTTAGATGATTTGCATTGTTTGCAGATAAAATTCAATGCAAACGGTTGCATAAAAATGAAAGCGGTTTTATAATGAATCCATAAATTAATTAATGGATGTTTTCGAGGGGGTAAAATCATGTCAGAAAAAAAAGCTGATCCAGCAAATGAAGTTGGATTGCCGAAATTATCATCGAATACGATTTGGATGCTGAGTTTAGGTTTCTTAGGTGTGCAAATGGCATTTACGTTACAAAGTTCTCAGATGAGTCGAATCTTCCAAACTATTGGTGCTGACCCTAACAATTTGGGCTGGTTCTTCATCTTGCCACCGTTGGCAGGTTTGATCGTTCAACCGATCGTTGGTTATTACTCAGATAGGACTTGGGCTCCAAAACTTGGTGGTAGACGACTACCATACTTGATTCTCGGTACTGTCGTTGCTGCAATCGTTATGTTTCTTTTACCAAATTCTGGATCACTTGGATTTGGCTATGGTTCCTTCGCAGCTTTATTGTTCGGTGCCATCACAGTGGCATTCCTAGATTTATCATCTAACGTTGCTATGCAACCATTCAAGATGATGGTCGGTGATATGGTCAATGATGACCAAAAGAGTTATGCCTATGGTATTCAAAGTTTCTTATCTAATACCGGTGCTGTTATTGCAGCTATCTTCCCATTTGTTTTGACAGCTTTTGGTCTAGCTAATACTGCCAAAAAAGGTGTTGTCCCACAATCAGTTATCTGGTCGTTCTATCTGGGAGCTATCATTCTGGTTATTTCAACTGTTATTACTATTATGAGAGTTAAAGAATACGATCCAAAAACTTATGCAATGTATCACGGAATTTCTGAAGACGCCAACAAAACTGGTGGTAACTGGTTAACACTTTTGAAAAAAGCACCAAAGGTTTTCTGGACCGTTACTTTAGTTCAATTCTTCTGCTGGATGGCTTTCCAATATCTTTGGACATATTCAGCTGGCGCTATTTCAGTGAACGTTTGGAATACTGCTGATGCCAGTTCTGCTGGTTATCAAGCTGCAGGTAACTGGTACGGTGTTTTAGCGGCTGTTCAATCGATTGCCGCAGTTGTTTGGTCATATGTTTTAGCTAAAGTTCCTAATAATCATCACAAGTTAGGATACTCAGCAAGTTTGATTTTAGGCGCAATCGGATTCTTGTCAGTCTTCTTCATTCATGACCAATACTTGTTGATCATTTCCTTCGTCTTAGTCGGAATGGCTTGGGCATCAATGAACACATATCCACTAACATTGATCACAAATGCTTTATCTGGTGAACATATGGGTACTTATTTAGGACTATTCAACGGATCGATTTGTTTACCACAGATCGTTGCATCATTAGCAAGTTTTGCACTATTTCCATTATTCGGAAATTCACAACCAAACATGTTCTTATTAGGTGGCATTATCATGGTCATCGGTGCTGTTTCGGTTGGATTTATCAAAGAGACTTATAAAGCCTAAGGAGAGATTATAAATGAAACGTATATTTGAAGTCGCACCATGGCATGTAACCACTCATGAATTCAAACCTGAAGATAAAAGACTCCAGGAATCAATGACCAGTCTCGGAAACGGGTATATGGGCATGAGAGGATTCTTTGATGAAGATTATTCAGGCGATAGTTTACCGGGAATCTATCTCGGTGGTGTCTGGTTCCCAGACAAGACACGTGTCGGTTGGTGGAAAAACGGATATCCAAAATACTTTGGAAAAGTCGTCAACGCCGTAAATTTCGTAAAAATGAATTTTGAGATCAACGGGAACAAATTAGATTTGGCCAAGGATACTTTCAGCGATTTTTGCCTGGACCTAAACATGAAAGATGCGGTTTTGACTAGATCTTTTGTGGTCGAAAAAGATGGTACTAAGGTAAAATTCAATTTTGAAAGATTCGTCAGTGTTGCTCAAAAGGAATTATCAGTTCAAAAGGTAAGTTTTCAAAACTTGTCTAAAGACCCAGTTAAAATCACTGTTGTCTCAGGAATAGATGCTGACGTTAGGAACGAAGATGCAAATTACGATGAACGTTTCTGGGATGTTAAGCAGATCAATAACGATTCAGTCATCGCCCAAACCAAACCAAATGATTTTGGTACGCCTCAATTTACATCCGGCATGCAAAGCAATTATGTAACTAGCATGGAAGAGACTAATCAAAATGTCAGTGATCTAGCTACAGAAACTACTTTTGAGACGGATCTTAAGACTAATGAAACAGGCATCATCGAAAAAAGAGTGATTGTAGTCACATCACGTGATTATAACGATCCAACATCATTAGTTGCCGGTATGAATGGTTTGACTAAGAAGGTCTCTGAAAAATCATACGATGAATTGTTGACTGCCCATAAAAATATTTGGGCAGAACGCTGGCAACAATCTGATGTTAAAATAGAAGGAGATACCGAGGCTCAACAAGGCATGCGCTTTAACCTATTCGGTTTATTCTCGACTTATTATGGTGACGACTCAAGATTGAATATTGGACCAAAAGGCTTCACCGGTGAAAAATATGGTGGTGCTACTTATTGGGATACAGAAGCCTTTGCAGTTCCTGTATATTTAGGTATCACTAAACCTGAAGTAACTAGAAATTTATTGATGTATCGCTACAATCAATTGGATGGTGCCTATGTCAATGCTAAGGAGCAGGGACTAAAAGGTGCATTGTTCCCAATGGTCACTTTCAACGGGATTGAATGCCACAACGAGTGGGAGATCACTTTTGAAGAGATCCATCGTAATGGTGATATTGCTTTTGCCATTTATAATTACACTCGTTATACAGGTGACAAATCTTATGTCTTGAATGAAGGGTCAAAAGTATTTACAGAGATTTCCAGATTCTGGGCTGATCGTGTCCACTTCAGTCAACGTAATGATCAATATATGATCCATGGTGTAACTGGACCGGATGAATATGAAAACAATGTTGATAATAATTGGAATACCAATTATTTAGCACGTTGGACTTTGGAATATACATTGAAAGTCTTAAAAGAAGTTTCACCTGAACAAGCTGAAAAGTTAAATGTTTCAGAAGATGAAAAGGCTCATTGGCAAGATATCATCGATCGGATGTACTTACCATATGACAAAGACTTGGATATCTTTGTTCAACATGATGGTTTCCTTGATAAAGATCTCAAACCAGTTTCTGCCATTCCTAAGGATCAATTACCACTCAATCAACATTGGTCATGGGATAAGATCTTAAGATCCCCTTATATCAAGCAAGGTGATGTCTTACAAGTTATGTACGATTTCATAGATAAGTTCACCCCAGAACAAAAGAAACATAACTTCGACTTCTATGATCAATTTACAGTGCATGAATCCAGTCTTTCAGCTGCAATCTATTCAGTTATGGCCGCTGACTTACATTATGAAGATAAAGCGGTTGCATTATATGAGAGAACAGCTAGACTAGACTTAGATAACTATAATAATGACACTGTAGATGGTTTACATATTACTTCCATGACTGGAGGTTGGATCGCAATGGTCCAAGGATTCGCTGGAATGCGTGTCCACGATGGGGTTCTGAGTTATCGTCCGTTCTTGCCTAAGAAATGGGATAGTTATTCCTTTAGACAAGTTTTCAGAAACCGGATCGTTGAAGTTACAGTTGACGACAAGGGTAATCACTTTAAATTGATCAGTGGCGAACCTTTGGAGATTCAAGTAAACGGTAAACCAGTTACTTTAGATTCATTACAAACTAGTTAATGTTTAAATGTCTGAGTTATGGAAATGATTCAGACATTTTTTTGAAAGGGAGTATGAGGAATGGTTCAATTTAGTAATATCAAGGGATTTGTTTTCGACTTGGACGGTGTTATCGCTGATACATCGATCTATCACTCCAAGGCATGGCACCAGCTTGCAGATGAATTGGGCGTCAAATGGAGCGACCAATTGGCTGATGATTTGAAAGGTGTCAGTCGGATGGACTCTTTAGAATTGATTCTAAAAACTGGCGGTAAGCAAAACGACTATACTCAGGAGCAAAAGGAAGCTTATGCTGCTAAAAAGAATACTAATTATCTAGATCTGTTAAAGGGGATGGATGCAACGGCTATTTTGCCTGGTATCTCAGACTTCTTGAAAGATCTTGCTAAGCATAATTATAAATTGTCGCTTGCTTCAGCTTCAAAGAACTCACCGTTTGTTTTGAAACAATTGGGATTAGCTGATTACTTTGAAAAGAAGGTCGATCCAGCTACTTTGAAACATGGCAAACCTGACCCAGAAATTTTTGCTCATGGTGCTGAAGTCTTAGATTTGAAACCAGAAGAATGTATCGGTATCGAGGATGCTAAGGTCGGTGTTGAATCGATCAACGGTGCTCATGAAACATCTATCGGTATTGGTGATCCTAAAATATTACATGAAGCTGACATCAATTTTGAAGATACTTCCAAATTGACTTTGGACAATATTGAGAAAGCTATGGAAGTAGGTCAAGTAAATGATTAGTGAACAAAATTTTGGAAAAGTTAATGGCGAAGATGTCAAACTTTATACGATTGAAAATGACAATAAAACTAAGTTGTCAGTGATCAGTTACGCTGCTGCTTGGCAAAACTTTGAAGTTGTTGAGGATGGTGTGACTCACTCTTTGATTGCTCATTACGATAAAGTAGAAGATTATGTTGATACTCCTTACCAAGTTGGTAAAACAGTTGGTCGGGTTGCCGGTCGGATCGGTAATGCCAAATTCACTATCAATGGCAAACAATTCAAGCTGCCTGCCAATGAGGGCGATAATTTGCTCCATGGTGGCGACAAGGGTATTCAAACTCATAATTTCGACAGTGAGATGGATGAGAAGAACAACAGTGTGATCTTTAAGACCACTATGAAGAGTAGTGAAGACAATTTTCCTGGTGATTTAGAGTTAACTATTACTTATACACTGACAAAAAGTAATCAAGTCTTGATCAATTATCAAGCTGTCAGCACAGAAGATACTTTGTTCAATCCAACTTGTCATGTATACTTTAACGTCCTGAATGACACGACCGATGTTTCTGAACAAAAATTGCAGATCAATGCTGATGAGTCATTGGCCGTTTATGGTGATAAGGTCCCAACAGGCCGGAAATTACCAGTCACATCTGGTTATGACTTCCGTGAACCTAAGACAATCGGCCAAGGATTGAAAGATTTAAAGGCTGAAAATGACAAGATCGAATTTGATGACTGTTACGTTACTGGGGATTCGAAGTCGGATTCCGCTATTCTTAGTGGTGATGGACGTGCGATGATCTTAAGTTCAGACCGGAATGGCTTAGTTATTTTTACAGCTAATCCTAACGATGCTGACAAGGCAGATAAACATGAGTACAGTTGTTTAGCCACTGAAATGCAAACTTTGCCTGATGCTATTAACCACAAAGATTTTGGTGATATTGTCCTACCAAAAGGTAAAACAGTTAGTTATACTAACAAATATCAATACGTTAAAAATTAAATTTTTAAAAATCTCAAGTATGTCGATCATTCGACACTTGAGATTTTTTTGTTAGTAGTTTCACAATCTTTTGTGTAATCGCTTTATTAGGTGCTATGATAATCATAAGAAGGTGAAATTATGATTGAACAAACAACTGATCAAGATTTTCGTCAGGCTGATTTAAAAAATCAAGATTTGAGCGAAAGAAGATTTGAAAAAGTTGATTTTTCAGGCGCTGATTTAACGGGGACAGATTTCACAAATAGCCTTTTCAAGGATTGTAGTTTTGTTGGGGCAAATTTACAAAATGTAAATTTTATGAGCTGTGATCTACGCGGTTGTGACCTTACTAAAGCTAATATTTCTGGAGCCAATATGAACCATTCAATGTTAGAAAATGCTAATTTGACGGATATCATTTCTGACAAGAATACTAAATTCTTTAGGATGTACTGTCCAGAAAAGGGTGCTTTTCTTGGATATAAGAAATGCTTCAATTCTCTGATCGTAAAATTGTTGATCCCAGCTGATGCTAGAAGAACTTCAGCGACTGAGACTTCTTGCCGTTGTGATAAAGCTAAGGTCATGGAGATTCAAGACATGTATACTGGAGAACATTACGATGAAGCTATCTCTTACGTTGATGAGAACTTTATCTATCGTAAGGGACATTATGTTCATGCTGAAAATTTCAACCCTAACCGTTGGGTCGACTCGACTGGTGGGATTCATTTTTGGTTAGATGAAAAAGAAGCCGAGGGTTATATGTAAAATATGCTGGTAAAAAAATAAGGCAGATATTTTAAGGAAATTATATTCCTTGAGATATCTGTCTTTTTGTAGATTATTTAGCAACTGACATTTCCGATTGTGCTGATGTGTTGCTTATTTAATGGTTTGCCATCACGATTATCGACCACTGCTACATTGCTATCGATGATGCCACCATTGTCGGCTAAGATCAGTCTTCCATGTGTGAAGTCTAGATTCAATCCTTTTCCATATAAATATTCCTCAAATGGTAGGATGTTGATTTGATAATTAACATTATTTTCTAATTTTTCATTGAATTCAGGATCAGGTTGTTTGAGAATGACGAGTTGGAATTTATCAGCCAATTCGCAAGTGGCGCCGATTCCTGAATAGTTGTTGGATCCATCATCAGTCGTTAAAATCACTTGGCTTTGAGCGGGGATCTGTTTTGCAAGGTATTCCTTGGCGTTTTCCTTAATATTGATCTTCATATTTATCCCTCCATCATTTTTATTACGATTTTAATGTAATCCTTTACGTGTGGTGGTTCAAAAGATTTGCTTGTGGTGCTCGAGTTAATCAGACAATATATTTCTAAATAAACTGGTATGATGATAGTTATGATATCCGCAGTGTGGGAGGAATAAACGAATGAAAAAAATTGTTTCAGGGATCGTGGCTCATGTCGATGCAGGAAAAACCACTTTATCAGAAGCATTACTATACAATTCCGGTTCATTACGAAAATTGGGACGAGTCGACAAAGGTGATGCTTTTTTAGACACTGATGATTTAGAGAAAAAACGTGGTATCACTATTTTTTCTCATCAAGCTAGTTTGGAATTTCAAGACTTGCAATTGACCATGCTCTATACTCCTGGACACATGGATTTTGCTGCTCAAACAGAACAGGTTTTGACTGTACTCGACTATGCTATTTTAGTGATTTCTGCGACTGACGGTATCCAAGGCCAAACGCGAACTCTTTGGGATCTTTTGCAAACATATAGTGTGCCAACTTTCATCTTTGTCAATAAAATGGATGCTGATGGAGTTGACAAGACCCAAGTTTTAAATCAATTGCGGGCTGAACTTTCTGAAGGGTGTTTGGATTTTACTGATCTCAACTCAGACACCAAGGAAACGATGGCTATGTTAGATGATCAGGTGTTTGATGACTATTTGAAGACTGAGAATCTGTCTGATGACACTGTCAAATGGATGATCAGTCAGCGAAAGGTTTTCCCCTGTTATTTTGGTTCAGCTTTAAAGTTATCAGGGATCGATGAATTTCTGGCCGGATTGAAAACATGGACTGATCAAGTAAAAAGTGAACCTGAGTTAGGCCTGAAAGTTTTTAAAATCTCGCATGATAGTAAGGGTGAACGTTTGACGTGGATCCGCATGACTGGGGGCAGTCTGAAAGCAAAAGATGTGTTGTACCACAATCAAAAAATCAACCAAATCAGGGTTTATGATGGTGCCAAATTTACTTTAGAGTCCCAAGTAGAAACTGGGGATGTTTGTGCACTAACGGGTTTGACCGATACTTATCCAGGTCTTGGCATTGGCAAAGAGAAAAATCAATCTGCTCCTAAAATCAGACCAGTTTTAAACTATGCCGTTGACCCTCAAGGAAATGATATTCATCAATGTTTGACTGCTTTTAAGATTTTAGAAGATGAAGACCCACAATTACATGTGATTTGGTCCGAACATTTAAATGAAATCAGAGTTCAGATCATGGGCAAAGTTCAGTTAGAAACCTTGCAACAGATCATGTTAGAGCGTTTTAAGTTAACGATTGGATTTGATAAGGGGAAGATCTTGTACCAAGAAACGATCACTGATTCAGTTGAGGGTGTTGGACATTTTGAACCCTTGAGACACTATGCTGAGGTTCACTTACTGCTGGAGCCACAACCTGCTGGTACAGGATTAGTTTATGATTCACAGTGCAGCTTAGATATTCTATCGAGTAATTGGCAACATCAAGTGATGACTAATTTACAATCAAAAGAACAATTAGGAGTTTTGATCGGAGCACCGATAACGGACATGAAGATCACTTTGATCAACGGAAAAGGTAGCAATGTTCATTCAGTTGGTGGCGATTTTAAAGAAGCTACCTGGAGAGCTATTCGACAAGGACTAATGATGCTTAAAGCTAAGGACCAGTGTCAGCTTTTAGAACCTTTTTACGCATTTAGATTAACTGTCAATCAGGATCAAGTTGGTCGAGCAATGAATGATATTCAGAAAATGAAGGGTACTTTTCAAGACCCCATTTCTTCACAAAATTCTGAGTTCGTGATTTTGTCAGGTTCCGCGCCAGTCGCTCAAATGCAAGATTATGCTCAGGAAGTCCGTGCCTATACTCATGGGATGGGTAATTTAGAATGTATTATTGAGGGTTATCGTCCATGTCACAATCAAGCAGAAGTGATTTCTGAAAACAATTATCACCCAGTTGCTGATTTAGAAAATACTCCAGATTCAGTCTTTTGTGCCCATGGTGCTGGTTATCCAGTTGCCTGGGATAAAGTGCCAGAAATGGCTCATGTGTCATATCTTAAGTAGTTAACTAGTTACATAACACGAAATAGCTGTTATAATGCAAGCTAACGATATTTTTTTAGAAACGAGGATGGATTATTTGATTACAGTTAGTGATGTAAGTTTGCACTTTGCTGACCGCAAATTATTTGATGATGTCAACATCAAATTTTCACCAGGAAATTGTTATGGTTTGATTGGCGCCAACGGTGCTGGTAAATCGACCTTCTTAAAGGTGTTATCCGGACAGATCAAACCTTCAACTGGTTCAGTAAAATTAGGACCAAACGAACGTTTAGCAACACTTAAACAGAACCATTTTGATTATGATGAATATACCGTAATGGAAACAGTATTAATGGGTCACAGTGACTTGTATGAAATTATGCAAGAAAAAGATGCCATTTACATGAAACCAGACTTTAATGAAGAAGATGGTCTGAAAGCAGCTGAGCTTGAAGCCAAATTTGGTGAAATGGGTGGCTATGAAGCTGAAGGGGAGGCCTCACAAATGCTGCAAGGCTTAAATATCCCTGAAAAGTTACATCAAGAGAAAATGTCCACGTTGACCGCAGGTCAAAAGATCAAAGTTTTATTAGCTCAAGCATTATTTGGCAAGCCTGATGTATTGCTATTAGATGAGCCAACTAATGGATTAGATGTCGATTCGATCGATTGGCTGGAAGAGTTCCTGATAAATTTTGAAAATACAGTCATCGTCGTATCCCATGACCGTTATTTCTTAAACAAGGTCTGTACTTATATGGCTGACCTTGATTACGGTAAGATCCAACTTTATGCTGGAAATTATGATTTTTGGCAACAATCATCAGAGCTAGCTCAACAAATGAAGCAAGATCAGAATGCTAAAAAAGAAGAAAAAATCAAAGAATTACAAGATTTTATTGCCCGTTTCTCTGCCAACGCGTCGAAGTCAAAACAAGCAACTTCTCGTAAGAAAATGTTGGACAAGATCACCTTAGATGATATCCAACCAAGCTCCAGACGCTATCCATTCATTAAATTTGTTCCAAACCGAGAAATTGGTAACGACTTGTTACAAGTTTCTGACTTAACGATTTCAATCGATGGTAAAACTGTTTTGAAAAATGCTAACTTTACGTTAGGAAAAGACGACAAAGTGGCGTTCTTGGCTAAAAATGACATGGTCACGACTGCTTTATTTAAAGTCTTGACAGGTGAACTGACACCTGATTCTGGTAGTATAACTTGGGGTGTAACAACTAGTCGGGCATACTTACCAAAAGACTTTAATGCTATGTTTGACGAGGAAACACCAATTATCGATTGGTTACGTCAATTTGCCGAAAAAGGTGAAGATGATGATACTTTCTTACGTGGTTTCTTAGGGAGAATGTTATTCTCTGGTGATGACGTTACAAAAATGGTCAACGTCTTATCTGGAGGAGAAAAAGTTCGGGTCATGTTATCGAAGATGATGCTTTTGAAAGCCAATGTCTTACTGCTTGATGACCCAACTAATCATCTGGACCTTGAATCGATCACTGCTTTAAATGATAGTTTGATCGACTACAAGGGTTCGATTTTATTTGCATCACATGATCATCAGTTCATTCAAACGATTGCAAATCGTTTGATCTACTTAACTGAAAATGGTGTTGTTGATCGTGCCGATACATCTTATGATGAATTCCGCGGCAATCCGCAAGTTGAAAAACAAATCAATGAATTAGACACGAGTGATTAATAAAAGAGCCATGAATTTAAAAATTCATGGCTCTTTTTGAGTATCATTGATGATTGATTTTTTTCATTTCGTAGACGCTTGAAGCGTAATTCTCACGCAGGGTCTTTCGTCCATTTGCATAAGATCGTTCAACTGATTCAGCAGATTCTCCACGATTTATCTCAATCACAACATCTTTTTTGGTGGCTGAGTTAGTCAACGTGGCGATGATAAAACCTCTGACCGCATTTTTTGCACGGCTAAATTTTATCTGAAGCGGATCTTCTTCAATTTGTGAGATGTTATTCAAATAGTTTTTTTTCAAAGCTAAATAAACTTCCTGATGTTTCAGGTCTGGATCTAAATTCGTGTGATCCTTAAACTTCGATTCTTCTTGTTGAATCGAATCAAAGTTATTCATAAAGTAATCAAAACAGTCGGTCGCATTAAGTCTTTTCAGCGTTTCAGGCACAATGATCAACTCCCTAATTAATTCATAATCTATCCTTAGTATAACGTATATTATACATATTCATAGTTAGATTTGTGAAAGGGCTTGCTTTGAGCGTTTATTTCTGACAAAGAATTTTCTTAATTCTTCGATCAAGAACAATGGGATGGGCACAATGAGTAAGAATATCCAGTCATTTAGTTGCAGTGGCGCAGTGTTGAACACTTGTTGGAGTCCTGGAGTATATACCAGGATGGATAGTAAAATAACTTCAAAAATTATGCCAGCCCAAATACGGTGATTACTGAATAATCCTAATTTGAAGACGGAAGTATTTTTACTACGGCAATTCATAGCGGCAGCAATTTGGCAAAAGATGATTGCTGATAAAGTCATAGTTGTCGCCCGGCTATAGCCAGCTCCATTGGACATCAAAGCTGTTTCTGGCCAGCCAGTCTGCATGTTGGCAAAGAAGTAAGCTCCGGTTGAGATGATCGAAGCAATGGCACCATACCAAGCGAAAGCACGTAGCATCAAATGCTTATTCAACAAATGAGATCCATGTGCACGAGGTTTTTGTTTCATGATCCCAGGTTCTGGTCTTTCTGATCCTAAACCAAGAGCTGGTAACATGTCAGTTCCAAGATCAACTGCTAAGATTTGTAGAACGGTCAATGGAAGGGGAATCAAACCACGACTTAGTAAGAATAAAGCCGATGGCACAGCCTCAGGAACATTAGAATTGAAAATATATAGTAAGAATTTTTGAATGTTGCTATAAACAGCCCGACCTTCTTCAATCGCAGCAACGATCGAAGCAAAATTGTCATCAGTCAAGATCATATCGGCGGCATCTTTGGCAACGTCAGTACCAGTAACACCCATTGCTACACCGATATTAGCTTTCTTTAAGGCGGGGGCATCGTTGACACCATCGCCAGTTGAAGCCACGACTTGTCCCAAACCTTGCAACGTCGAGACGATTCTATATTTTTGCTCAGGAGCGACTCGAGCGAAAATGATCTCGCCTTTTAAGGCCTCCTCCAAGTCAGTGTCACTCATTTTTTCTAATTCAGAGCCAGTGACGACCCTGGCTTGATCACTCGTGATGCCAATTTTAACAGCAACGGATTTAGCAGTGATCCCACTGTCTCCAGTTACCATGATGATCTTAATGCTTGCGTCGTGGCATTTCTTAACAGCATCGTAAATTTCAGGGCGAGGTGGGTCAGCCATGATAGTCAATCCGACAAAGGTCAAATCTGTTTCAGTATTATCAATGGATAAATTTTTAATCTGAGCATCGTTTTGATACTGGATGGTCCGATAAGCAATCGATAATGATCTTAATCCCTGTTCCGCGTACTTTTGATTGGCTTGCTTAATAGTTTGTTTATCATTTTCTGTCAAAGGACGAACCTGACCGTTTTCTTGAATTTTGGTGCATTGAGTCAATAAGTCACTGAGTGAACCTTTGACACAGACATTCAATCGATCACCTTGTTGATGGATCGTGGTCATCCTTTTACGTTCAGAATCGAAAGGTAGTTCCTTGAGACGGGGAGTTTTTGCTAATTCTGCGGATGTATCAAAGCCAGCTTTTTGCGCCATGATGACCAGGGCGGCCTCTGTTGGGGTCCCTAAAATTTTTGGCTTTTGTGGATTTTTAGATGATTCGACAGAAGTGTCATTATCAAATGCTGAAATCAACATTAATTGTTTTAAATCAGGATCATCCTCAAAATCAACTTTATTTTGTCCTTTTTGAATTTCACCATTATTGATATATCCCTGACCAGTTACAGTGTATTCGCCCGATGGTAGCCAAATATGATTGACTGTCATTTGGTTTTGAGTCAAGGTACCTGTTTTATCTGAACAGATAACAGTTGTTTCACCAAGTGTTTCCACACTTTCTAGGTCTTTGACTAAGGCATGTTTTTTTGCCATCCGATGGACACCTTGTGCTAAAGACAAAGTCACAGTGGGCAATAGTCCTTCAGGAATAAAGGCAACGATCATACCCAAGCCAAATATGAATGATTGAGCAACAGAATGATGGACGAATAAAATTGCAGCCACGAAAAATGCCAAGCCGATACCGATAGCAATCATTGAAATTTGTTTGGTCAAACGATTCAATTCAAGTTGTAGGGGACTCAATTTCTTAGTTTCTTTTTCGGTCAATGAAGCAATTTTACCAAATTCAGTCTCCATACCAGTTTTGATCGTGACGGCTTCACCAACGCCAGCCCCGACAGTTGTTCCCGCGTAAATCAAGTTTGATTCAGAGAATTCACCCTCACCTGGTTCAAATTTAGTTGTTTTTGATTGGGGGACCGTTTCACCTGTCAATTCTGACTGATCCACCTGGACTGAAGTTGCAGACATCAATCGTGCATCGACAGGCACTTAATCGCCAGCCTTCAATTTGAAGATGTCTCCAGGCACAAGTTCAGAAGCATTTATTTGTTGAGTTTTACCATCACGGAGGACCTGTGTATAAGTGGGAAGCATCGCCATCAGTGAGTTAGTAGCTTTTTCAGCTTTGTGTTCTTGCCAAAAACTAAAAATCCCATTGATGATATTTACTAGCCAAATTGCGATCCCTAATTCGACTGAACCAGTCAATATAGCGATAAGTCCACTGACCCACAGTAAAATAGCCATTAGACTGATGAAATTTTTCAAGAAAACTTTAATTTGGGATTCATGTTGATCCCGATGGATAGCATTGGGACCATACTTTACTTGCCGTTTCTTTGCCTCTGAGACAGTTAAACCATTTGAGGAAGTTTTTAGCTCCGTTAATAAATCTTCAATTGATTCACTAGCGTATTTATTTGTTGAGTTTTTTGATTGAGAATTATCCATTTGATTCACCAGCTTTAAAATAAATGACATAAATTTTATTTATCAATTTTATTATAGGTCTGCTGAATAAATTTGGATGAGATAAATGTCTTATTCTTAAGTTAAATGTAAGGTTTATCTTTGATTAAATTGCGATAATTCCAAGAAATACTTCACAAATATAAAAAGTAACATTCCAATATTCATGAATGAAATTTTTGTCTAGGAATAAACATATACTTCAAAAGACGATAAATCCAATATTGTAATTCAAAGAATGTATTTCATACTCGGAGTATCAACCCAAAAAATAATATCATTGAAAAAATTTTGTGGAATGTGATCGACGGTCTGACGAATAAGATTAAGTGAAGAAAGTATTTGTATAAGTTGGAATTAACAAATTAGAAGGATATCCAGAAAGGAAAGGTTATATATTGACCTTTGCCTCTGAGTTTTTGATTTGAGGGTTACTGTCCAAAAATAATATTGGTTTTCCAAGTATAATAAAAAAATGTTTATGGGGTGATCCACCTGTAAAATATTATATTTTGTATAAAACCCTATTTAGTCTGTCGTTATTTAATATCAGTATTACAGAAAATTCAGTAGTAAAAATATTCGCTTTTCGTGGTGGAAATGTATACGTCATTATTGTTTGGGATTTTTTAGATAAACACTATGTAATTATAAGTATATCAAAATCAGGTACATGGTAAGATGATCCATCACTGAGACGTTGGTGGAGAGGATTTTAATTTATCCCGCATGAATAGTCATCCAACGCCCAAGGCTTTCTAAGTAATATTTAAACTTATTGATGATGGTATTTACTATTTCAAATACATAGCCAAATTACAAACAATAATGGACATATTCCAGCGGAGCACAGGAATATGTCCATTAAGAAAAATATTAAATTTTATATTATTTGAAATGTCAACCTGATATGTGCTGGTGCACATAATGTTAATTTACTTTTTTCAACCATATTAAAATAGTTTGAATATAACAAAGCCTAAAAATTAATTTATGACATTGTTTTTGAGTTCTCATAAACAATGGTTACGTAACATCCTATATATTGAATATTTTGCTTTTCTATTTAAAACAGTATGAACTAATTAATTTTTTGATATTGGGAGATTTCTCAAGATCAAATTTCCTAGAAAATAGATGTCCCATTTCCCTGGCATTCTTTATTTGATCAATATCATTATCAGTCCAAGTATATGGTGATCCATCCCACCAATTAATATATCTTAGATTACCCTGAAGTTCATCAGGCAGGTCATGTCCACGTTTTGAATAGTACAATTCATTTTGAAATTTTTTGTCTTTAAACAAAATTGTTGGAATGAATAATTCATCACATAAATAGGATTTACTGAAAATGTATTTGATTTCTTGCTCCTGACTGAGAATTGTATAAACAGCATTCTCGTTAAGGCTTACCCAATTTGAAGCATATCCAATATAAGGCAAATCTTTTTCTCTTTTACGAGTTTTTCCAAATAATTTTTGAAGTTCGAAGTTACTGTGTTCCAACAATTTGAAAAACAGTTTAGAATACTTACCAAGATTAGAGCGACCATAAAACGGAATAAAATAATAATCATACTTTACTCGATTAGGTATTTTATTTTCATCGTAAATTTCTTGGCTAGGTATAGTCAAAAATATTTTATCAGGATTCTCCAAAAAAAAACTATGGATATAACTTTGGCTGTAGAGTGGTAGATCTTGCCCAGATAGTAAGTGGTAATAAAAATACGATTGTCTAGATATTGCTTTTTTAAAAAGATATAGTTCTGCCACGATTTGTGAATAATCGCCCCAAGTGATAGTAAGATCATGATAAATATTTATTCGGGAGTATCTGACTGAGGACAGCAATTCATTTTGAGTTTTTTTTGATAAATAAGACTTTTTATCAATCAGCAAGTAAATATCATTTTGTGAATCATCTAAAGTACGTAGTAAAAATTTTAATTGGTTAAATTTTTGATTAGCAATTATTAAATATGCATGTTTTAACATGATACTCACCTCGTTTTCAAAGCAAAATTAACACAGACAAATTTTTGAATCCATTCCAAAGCAAATTTAAAATTTTATAATAAGTATTTGCTAGATTTTTGAAAACCTATAGAATTATATAGTATAGAGCTTATAACTTTTACTATGAGAGGAAATTTACATGTATAAAATGATTGTCTGTGATTTAGATGAAACCTTGATGAATGATGATGGTACTTTGTCAAAAACTAATGCTGAAGCAATCAAAAAAGCTTCTGCCAAAGGTGTTTATTTTGTGCCAAATTCTGGTCGCAGCTATGTCTCATTTCAGAACGTTTTGGAACCATTGGGTTTGCGTGACAAGGCGAAGCAGTACTCGATCTCTTACAATGGGGGATTGATCTTGGAAAATAAAGGTAACCGTCCAATTGCTACAAATGCAATGCCATTTGAGATCGCTCAAAAAGTCTTCGATGTCGGCAGCAAAAATCCTCATGCTGCAACTCACGTATATACTCAAGATGCCCTATATGTTTATCACCCAGTTCCAGAAGATGATGCTTATCTAAAAAATCGTGGCGTCGATTATAAAGAAATGAAGACGCCAGATCTCGGCCGCTTTAAAGATGTCAACATTATGAAAGTTATTATGGCTTTGCCAACTGTGTCTGAGCGCAAACAAATGAAAGCAGATGTGGAGGCAGTTGTTGGTGCCGACAACATTGCTGGGACCTTTTCTTCTGGTCGTTATATTGAATTCAATCCGGCTGGCATTAATAAGGGAAGTGCTTCAGTCCAATTAGGAGAACTTTTAGGAATTAAACCGGAGGAAATAATTGGAGCCGGAGACAATAGCAATGATCTACCAATGTTAAGAGATGTTGGTTTACCTGTTAGTGTTGCTAATGGAATCGACAGTGTAAAAGAGGCCGCTAAATACATTACCATCGCTGATAACAACCATGACGCATTAGCTGAAGTTATAAACAAATTCATTTTATAATTATTATTAAGAAAATAATTTGAGGGATGATCACTATCAAACGAGAGACAATTTTCCAATATGTGGCTGACAAATATCAAGCTGAGCCTCAGTATCTATGGCAAAAATATCCAACTTATGCTGTTTTAAGACATCCGTCAAACAATAAATGGTTTGCCTTGATGATGACAGTTCCTGCTGAAAATTTAGGATTGTCGGGTGACAAACAGGTTGAAGTTATGGATATCAAACTTGATCCGGAAAATATCGAACTTTTGCAGAATCAAAAGGGATTTTTACCGGCATATCACATGAATAAAAGTCACTGGTTATCGATTGAGATCGACCAAGTTGATGATGAACAAACTTATAAGTTACTGGATAACAGTTTTGATTTAACAAGTGATTAATCAACCTGTTAATTAAAAAGGTAAGTAAACCTAAGCTGGTTTACTTACCAATTTTTTGTGATTTATAGATTACTTGTTGATACTTGTAGCAAAATTTGGAATATAGTACGAATTATTGTTCAAATTAAGTCCGCTGTTCAAAGTTACATCAGTGATCCAAACATATTGATTTGTAGCAACTTCACCCCAGAATGAGCCGTATTTATTAACGACTAATTTTGAGATCTTCCATGAAGTATTTGCTGGCAAAGTCATGTCGTATGAGTTGGTATCTGAGTTGTAAGTTCTAAGTTGTTTATTTGTAGTACCAATCAAGCCATTACCTGGTGTAGGGATCGATGAATTTGGATCGATATTTGGAGTGGCAATATCCAAGCTAGAAGCTAGGACATAACCATCAGTCGAAACTGGATAATATTTGGCATTGTTATAAGTTAAGACCTTATTACCTATGATCCATTGACTACCATTTGATAACGAATTACCGGTATTTTGACCATTGCTGTCAACAACAGAGACCTTGTCAATATTTACTGTTCCTACTTGACCATTATATTCATTGCCATCAGTGACACCATTTTCTGTGGTAGTGTCTGTATCATTGTTGGTGTCAGTATTGGTATCAGCGTTACTGTTATCATCATCTCTATTGGTGATATTTGTTAAAGCAAAAGCAGGTACGTATTCGTCACTGCCGACTTGATAATTTGTAACACCATTCAAAGTGATTTTTTCACCTAAGATCCAGCTACTACCATTTGGCAAAGTTTTACCATTGGCATTACCAGTTGAACTGTAAATTGGAGTATAAATAGAAAGTGTTCCGACAGTGTCGGCACTAGCAGTTTGTTGTGGTAAGGCTGATAAAGCTGCAGGAGCCATCATAATTGCAACAGCTGAAGCCATTAAAAATTTGCTTGTTTTATTTTTCATCTATATCCATCCTCACGAAAGAAATTTGTCTTTCGTTCCAATTATATAATTATTTGTTGCGATAGTTAAAAGAAATTATAATTTTTCCAATAATTTTTTTTAATCGTTCTAAATTAAAACATTTGTCAAAAGTTACCTAACAGTAGTTTAATAATGAATAGGAGGGAAACAATATGGAATATGAAAAATTAAGTACTGGTGCTTCGATCCCTGTATTGGGATTTGGAACTTACCAACTAGAAAAATCAGATGTTGCTGACTCCATCCAAGGTGCAATCGATGCTGGATATCGTCATTTTGACTGCGCTCATATTTATGGTAATGAAGTTGAAGTAGGGACAGCTCTGAAAAATTCAGGCGTAAAAAGAGAAGATCTCTTTATCACATCCAAGGTATGGAACGACGATCAAGGTTATGATTCAACTTTGAAGGCGTTTGATAAGACTTTGAATGATCTTCAATTAGACTACTTGGATCTCTATTTGATCCATTGGCCAAATGAAGAAAATTTCCAATTGACATTGGATACTTGGAAAGCCCTTGAAAAGATTTATGCTGACGGAAAAGCTAAGGCCATCGGTGTTTCAAACTTCTCGATTGAACAATTAAAAGAAGTCTTTGACATGGCTAAGGTTAAACCAATGGTCAATCAAATCGAGCGTCATCCATTCAAGACACAGATTGAATTGTCCAAATTCGATACAGACAACGATATCCTCAATGAGGGATATTCACCAATCGGACATGGTCATTTAGTTCTAGAAGATGAAACAATCAATAAAATCGCCAAAGCTCACAACAAGTCTGCTGCCCAAGTAGTATTACGTTGGCAAATCGATGAAGGCTTTGTGATTTTCCCTAAGTCTTCTAATATTGATCACGTTAAGGCAAATATCGACATTTTTGATTTTGAATTGACAAAAGACGAAATCAAAAAAATCGATGCCTTGGATCAAAACAAGCATTTGAATTACGATAATTAAAGTATCGTTGAACCAATAGTTGTAACAATTTAAGTAAAAAAAGGCAATTTGCTAGGATCGAAAGATTCTGTCACATTGCCTTTTTTGCATTTAAAGCTAATGCACAGGATTTCAGCAGCTTTTATTAAAATTTCAATTTGTGTGGGGGGATCCAATGATAGTCATGGAAACATTTATTATCCATATGTAATAATAAATGTTTTACGAAAACATCATGTCAAAAAATAACAACGTACTTAGGAGAAAAATTTTCCAATCTAAATAACGATTCTATGATTCATGTAGTATTTTAGAAAGTTTTACAATAAAACAATCAACTTAGCTATCAGGGAATTTCGTTTTCAAAATGCCATTGGAGACTATGATCTTTCGAAAGAGCATTGCTGATTTTGTTAATAAGATCATCGATCATCCGGAAAAATATTTTCATGAAAGTTATGGAATAAGTAAACCAGGGACAGATGATAAATTAGATGAAATAAAGAAACTCCAAAAAGAATATAAAAAATCTCCAAAGTATTTTTGAAGTGTTCCATAAATCTAATGCTTATGTGACATTTCAGTACTTTAGAGATTTTTTTCTTTAGTATTTAAGCAAAATATTTTTCAGCAATTTGTTTATAAATCGTGATGTATTGCAAATAGTCATCTTCAAAACAGAATTCATTGATCTGATGGGCACTTTCATTACCAGGTCCGGCAACGATGACATCAATATCAGAGTTAGCACCAATAAATTGTGAAGCATCAGTTCCACCAGGAGCACCAACAACGACATTTTTTTGACCCCAAACATCTTCATAGACTTCACGACCAATCATGACTAATTTCGAATCAAGATCAGTCTTAACAGGAAGGTTGCTGGAGTCAACGACTAATTCGAGATTCATCGTTGGATCAGCCTGATTCAATTTAGCAATCAAATCTTTAATATCAGTCAAAATCTTATTATTGTCATATTCAGGCACAGTTCTGATTTTGACACCTAAGTAAGCTAAATAAGGGATAGTATTTGGTTGATCACCAGCTTTAAAGACTGTGACTGAAGGCTTGGTAGTTCCCAAAATATCATCTTCATATTCATTAAGTGTTTTGAAATAGTCATTTTGTTGATTATAGAAGCTAATAAGTTTATCGATAGCGTTGACACCAGTTTCTGGCATCGAACTGTGGGCCGCTTTACCGTGAGAAATTACCCGATAATCAACTGAACCCTTGTGAGCAGCAAAGAAGGAGTGACGGCCAAATTTATCAGGATTTGGTTGAGGTACGCTCAATAATCCACTAACCACCAATTTATTGATGATCAATTGAGAAGAACCGTTGCTTGGTTCACCCACGATCAAGGCATTTAGGTCATTAGCATAGCCTTTTTCAGAAAGTTGAGTGGCACCTAATTCACCCTTTTCTTCACCAACGGTGGCGATGAATTTGATTTTATGGTCGAAATCTAACGATTCATTTAATTCAATCATGGCAATTGCCAAAGCGGCTAAGCCACTTTTCATGTCGGCCGCACCACGACCAATAATTTTTCCATCGATATGTTTTGGATTAAAAGGGCCATAATTCCATTTTTCTGGATCGACTGGGTCAACCACATCTTCATGACCAGTGAAGCCAAGTACTGGTCCATCAGCATCAGGATTGATCGTAGCAATCAGACTGGAACGATTATCGTCATATTTTTCTTGGGTAGCTTTAATGCCATTGTCTTCAAATAATTTTTGTAAGTAATCAGCAACTAATTTTTCATCACCATTGATGGTTTGTAATTTGATCAAATCATCAACAATTGCCAATCTAGCTTTTTTATCCATAGAGAATGCCTCCACATTTAT
The DNA here is from genome assembly GCF_001434295.1 of Companilactobacillus versmoldensis DSM 14857 = KCTC 3814. Taxonomy (GTDB): domain Bacteria; phylum Bacillota; class Bacilli; order Lactobacillales; family Lactobacillaceae; genus Companilactobacillus; species Companilactobacillus versmoldensis. The sequence goes on from NZ_AZFA01000001.1 coordinate 175,044, forward strand.
ATAAAATAGGTATAATTTTTATCCTTGTTACCAGTATAATATTAATTAAGTCAAAGGGTACATTTAGATGCCTTAATCAACATTAATGGAAAAAGTGGTGATTTTAGTGAATTTTATTATGAAAATTGATCGTTTCTTGGGAGCCATCCTTGTCATTGCTGGTATCGTCAGTTTTATTTTTAAATGGTTCTCCAACCAAACTAGTTTGGTTTACATCTTGGTCGGTATAGTTTTGATTGCTATATCAGCAACTGCTGATAAGAATAAACGTCCTGGACGAAAGAATTAAAAAAAGTGCAATTAGTCATTTTGACCAATTGCACTTATCTGAATTATTAATAGTTTAATTTACTTTTTTTCTACCTTCAGGTGTATAACGAGCACGTGCGTGTGCTAAGCGGGTACGCCGGTAGAAATAGTATATTAAACCTATGACTACTGCAGTAGTAATTAGTGGTATACCAATATAAACAAATAATGCGATTGAAACTGCCAGAATCAAGAACCACTTAAGTAGTCCTAATATTGTATCGAGCAATTAAAATCCTCCTTCTTTTATGTTGTTTATACATAATGATGCATATATGCCATAAAGTCAAGAAATAGCTTGCATTTTTCAAAAGAACCTAGTATAGTGACCATTAATCGCTACCTCTTGTAATACGGAACATAAAGGAGGTGTGAATAATTATGAAATATAGAATCTCATTAGATATTAAAGACCAATTATTCACAGCAGTAGATGTAAAAGATTCCAATCTTTCTGGTAATGGAACTACCATTGAACAAGCAATCGCAAACTTACAACACAAAGCTGAATAATAATAAGTGAGATGTACTCACTTAAAAAGACGCTAACAAATCACTCATTTTTTGAGAGTTTGTTAGCGTCTTTTGTTTATTCTGGTTCATCAACACCAAAATCGCCAAAGGTAGCCTTAACTGATTTAGCTAGGTCGTGTGGATCAATGATCAGTGAATAACCGATTTTACCAGCAGAAACAATGATCTCTTTCGATTTTTCTGCTTCTGTATCGAAATAAATTGGATAGTTATGTAGGGAACGGATTCCGACAGGACTATTAGCCCCATGTTCAAAACCGCTAGTTTTGACCAGGTCTTTCAAAGGAACCATTCCAACTTTCTTATTACCAGAAAGTTTAGCCAGTTTTTTATAGCTAATGTGTTTATCAAGTGCGACCATGCCGACGATTGGGCCAGTCTTGTTGCCAGTCAAGACCAAGGTCTTATAGATTTTGTATCCTTCTTGGATACTTTTGTCAGTCACTAATTCTTGTGTGTCACCATCAGCTTGAGTAGCGAAGGTGATTGGTTTGTAAGCGACATTTTGCTTATCAAGGATCTTTTCAACTAAAGTTTTTTGAATCTTTTTTTTCTTACTCAATATTAATCACCACGGATTTCTGAAATATTTAAGCTTCAGCAATTTAATGATAACAAAAGTAAACAATTTTGTCGCAATTATCCCTAGTTTAAAAATTGATTAATAATTTATCCATTTATAATAAATATTTTGAGAAATGATAGAAAAATCCGATTAAATCGTCACTTTTTACTAATCTGTGTTATATAATTAGGCAATGAAAATGATGAAAGGACAGATTAACATGGGACTTTTTAACAAGAGTAAACAGGAACGCGATCCAGCGGACAATGATTTCAGTAAGATCTCACAAGAGATCAAAAAGAGTCCAGAGAAATTAACTGAAGCACAGAGTCTTTTCAAAAATGATGAATCAAAACGTACTCGAGCTGCCGGCATTAAAGAAAAATCGGCTGATAAATAAATTTATTAATTAGTAATAAATAATCTTTATCATAAGAAAACATTATGATACAATATAAAAAACGGATTGGAGAGCCTATATGACTAGAAGAACCGCTATTGCTGAAACAAATGCTTTCTTGGAGAGATTTATTACTTATCGCTCAGTCTTTCAAGAATATTTCAAGACTATGCACTTGATTGAAAGTGGTGAAGTCCTCAAGTATGAGACTTACCAACGATTAACTAATAATTTTTTATTGAACGTTAAAATATATAATCGAGTTTGTTGGGATTTTATTGAGAAACAACAATTGGTAGAAAGCAAAGTCCATAAAAACTTGGACAATTATTTTATAAAGTTAGTTAAGAGTGTCCAGTGTATGAATCCAACTGATAATCAACTGGATCATAAATCCTTAAAAAAATCACAAATAGAAATAGATCGTGCTGGCCATGATTTTGTGACCGCATTGAGTAGCAATTTAGGATAAAGACGTGTTAAACGTCTTTTTTTTGTGGCTCTATTCTAGTAATCTTAAATATAAATGGAGGTAACGCATGAAGTGGACAAAAATTAGTGTCGAAATACCTAATGATTTCGACGAAGAAATTATTTCTGATGTTTTGATGAAGGTCGGAGCTACCGGCACAGAAATTATTGATAATGACGATTCGTCGGAACATTTACAAGGGAAATATGGTGAAATATATGATCCGCGCCCTCAGTTACCCTTTGTAACCGTCAATGCGTATTTTGAAAAAAATAAATTTGAACAAAAGATTATTGATGATTTAACTGAAGAAATCAATAATCTAACCAATTTTGGTTTTGACGTTACTGACGTTGCTGTTAAACAATCTGAAATGGATGATGCTGACTGGGAAAATAATTGGAAACAGTATTATCATCCAATTCACATCAGTCGTTATTTAACTGTTGTTCCGCAATGGGTAAAATATCAGCCACAGCCAAACGAAACGATTATTACGATGGATCCTGGTAAATCATTTGGGACAGGAACACATCCAACGACCTTTACTTGTATGCAAGCCTTAGAATTGATTTTAGGTGATGCAAGGTCAATGTATGACGTCGGAACAGGCTCAGGGATTCTGTCAATACAGGCCCGTAAATTAGGCGTCAAAGATATTACCGCTTTTGATTTGGATCCAGAGGCAGTTGATGCAGCTAAAATGAACTTAAAATTAAATGATGATTGTCAAGATATCGAGGTCTATGAGAACTCCTTACTAGATGGGGTGACAGGAAAAGTAGATGTTATCGTCGCTAATATATTGGCAGACATTGTTTTAAAATTCGTTCCTGATATTGAATCGCATTTAAATTCTAATGGATTCGTGATCCTTTCAGGTATAATAAATGAAAAAGAACAACAAATCACTGATGCCATGGTTCAAGAAGGCTTTGAAGTTATCGAAGTCTTTCATTTGAAAGGTTGGTCGACTTTGATTTGTAAACGTAAATCAGATATCGAGGCACAAAATGGAGCAATACTTCGTTGATCAACGCATTGAAAATTCGCAGTTGATCCTAGATGACAAGGAACAGTACCGTCACATTATTACAGTTTTACGCCACAAAGTAGGTGATGAACTCTATTTCGTTGATAACACTCGAAAACTTTTTCAAGCTAAGTTAGTTGATATTCAACCTGAGAAAGCAATTTTTGAGGTAGTAGAAAGTAAGCTGTCAATGACCGAATTACCAGTAGACGTGACAATAGCATGCTCGTTGTCTAAGAAAGATAAGATAGAATGGATCACCCAGAAAGCGACCGAATTAGGAGCTGTCAAGATTGTCTTTTTCCGTTCTCGCTACTCGATTATGAATTGGAAGAACAACGTCGTTGATAAAAAAGTTTCTCGCCTGCAAGAAATTGCCAAAAATGCCGCCCAACAATCAAAACGTCGAGTGATTCCAGAAGTAAGTTATTTAAGTGACCTTGACCAATTGAATAACGTTTCTAATGATTTGAAATTAGTAGCTTACGAGGAGTCTGCTAAAGAAGGCGAGACTAGTATTTTGGCTCAACAATTACAAAAAGTCGGTGTTAATTCAATCATCGGTGTGTTTGGACCAGAAGGTGGTTTCTCAAATGAAGAGTTTCAAAGCTTAGTAGATCACGGTTATCAGTCAATTGGATTGGGACCGAGGATCTTGCGAGCAGAAACTGCTCCTCTATACTTATTATCAGTGATATCCTATAATTATGAATTACGAATGAATGAGGAATAAATGTTGAAGAATTTTTGGACTATCGTTAAAAGATCTAAAACGACGTATATCGCGTTGATCTCTATCCTGTTGGTATTTATCATGCCAATACTGTTTAATTTATTTAACTTAGGTAGAACGAATCGCATCGTTTATCTGTTTTTTGTAATCAACATTATTTTTTCAGTCTTTATGGGCTGGTTTGTTAAAAAATATTCATTAGCATTTTATAATTTAGTAATTTTCCCAATTATTTTTGTAATCAGCGTATTTGCAAAATATGGGCGTTACGGGTATTTTTTAGCTGGTATATACTTGATCCTAAGTATTTTAGTTTATTTTTTATTTGATGATAAATAATAGATTGAATTTTAATATTTAATACATGATAATGATATACAAGAAAAGCACTCTTTGAGTGCTTTTTATTGTAAGAAAGAGGGAGTGAATAGGATGAAAAAAAGAGAAGATTATACTCCTGAAGAAGTCCTGGATATTTGCCGGAAGTACATGAATAAAGAACATGTCGAGTTTGTCAATAAAGCATATAATTTTGCTGCCTATGTTCATAAGGAACAAAAGCGCGCTACAGGCGAACCATATATTATTCATCCTACTCAAGTGGCTCAGATTCTAGTTTCACTTAGAATGGACCCTTATACAGTTGCTGCTGGTTATTTACATGATGTCGTTGAAGATACCAACATCACTTTGGGTGATGTTAATGAATTGTTTGGCGATCAAGTGGCTACCATCGTTGATGGTGTCACCAAAATCAGTAAATACAAATATCATTCACATCAAGAACTGCTAGCAGAAAATCATCGGAAGATGTTGATTGCTACTGCTAAGGATTTACGGGTCATCATGGTCAAATTAGCTGACCGCTTGCACAATATGCGGACTTTGAAGGCGTTACGCCCTGATAAACAAAGACGAATAGCTACTGAGACCTTAGAGATCTATGCTCCCTTAGCTGACCGCTTAGGTATCAGTCGAATCAAGTGGGAATTGGAAGATCTTTCATTACAATACATAAATCCCCAACAGTATTACCGGATCGTTCACTTGATGAATAGTAAAAGAGAGCAACGGGAAGGTTATATTGCAGAGGCCATCAAATATATCCGCACGAGTGTCGATTCATTAGGGATCAAATATGAAATCTATGGACGTCCCAAACATATTTATTCAATTTATAAGAAAATGCGTGACAAGCATAAACAATTTTCCGAATTATATGATCTTTTAGCAATTCGGATCGTCGTCGATACTGTTAAAGATTGTTATGCTGTGCTGGGTTCGATCCACTCCAAGTGGAAACCAATCCCCGGAAGATTCAAAGATTACATTGCCGTTCCCAAAACTAATGGATATCAATCTTTGCAAACAACGATCATTGGACCAGGTGGTCAACCACTAGAAGTGCAAATCAGAACTCATAAGATGCATGATGTGGCTGAATATGGTGTGGCTGCTCACTGGGCATATAAAGAAGGCAATTTCAAAGGTGTCCATCTAGATGAAGATGAACAGAAGATCGATGTTTTCCGTGAAATCTTAGAATTACAAGAAAACTCTGATAATGCCGCGGATTTTATGAAGTCAGTCAAAGGTGAGATCTTTAACGACCGTGTCTACGTTTTTACTCCTCAAGGTGAAGTTATTGAGTTACCAAAGGGCTCAGTTCCGCTCGATTTTGGTTTTCAAGTTCATACGGAGGTCGGAGCTCATTCGATTGGTGCAAAAGTCAACGGTCGGATGGTGCCATTGAATTATCAACTTAAAAATGGCGACATCGTTGAAATGTTGACATCTGCAAATGCTAAACCAAGTCGTGATTGGGTCAAGTTAGTTTATACTACCAGGGCCCGCAACAAGATCAAGCGTTATTTTCGGGTCAAAGATCGCCAAGAGAATATTTCTCTTGGAAAAGAATTGATCGAATCGGAATTGAAGAATCAATCTTTGTCACCTAATAAATATATGGACAAGAGTCATATTGAAGAAGTGATGAAACGATTCAGTTATACTGACTCTGAAGAATTGTTCAATTCGGTCGGTTACGGTGAGTTATCACCACTGAATGTGGTTCATAAATTGATCAGTGAAGATCCGGATAATAAAAAAGAGACCGAAAGAAAAGAGCTCGAAGAGAAAGTTATTTCTGATGATGACTCTAAGAATTCTAAGGTCCCTAATGAGCATGTACAAAATAAGCTCAAAAAAGAGCGTAGTGATGCTAACAACAGTATTTCAGTGGAAGGTATCGACAACTTACTGATTCGTCTTGGCAAATGTTGTAATCCGATCCCTGGTGATGACATTGTTGGCTATATCACTAAAGGAAGAGGTCTAACGATCCATCGTGCTGATTGTCCGAATGTTCAAAGTGAAGAAGCGAAGAAACGTTTCGTAGAAGTTAGTTGGGACAATGTCACTGTTGACAAACGATACATAGCTGAACTGGATATTTATGGTTTCAACCGTAATGGTTTGTTGAACGATGTTTTACAAGTTATCAACTCGACGACTAATTCGCTCAATAATGTAAATGGCAGACTCGATAAAGACAAAATGGCCATTATCCACGTTAGCGTCGGTGTCAATAACAAAGCACATCTCGATAAGATTATTTCACGTTTGAATAGTGTTCCCGATGTATATCAAGTAAAAAGGACGATTGAATAGTATGAAAGTAGTGATTCAACGAGTATCACAAGCTCAAGTTTCAGTCGCTGACAAAGTCCTTGGTCAAATTGATCAAGGACTTTGTTTGCTAGTGGGCATTGCCGATACAGATGACCAAGAGACAATTGAATATGTAGCAAGAAAAGTTGCCAATATGCGGATTTTTTCAGATGAAGCTGGCAAAATGAATCTGTCTGTCAAAGATGTTTCGGGCAGTATTTTATCAGTGTCGCAATTCACCTTGTATGCAGATACGAAACATGGCAATCGACCAAGTTTCACTAATGCTGGTGATTATGAAGAATCTAAAAAGAAGTATCAACAATTTAATAAAGCATTAGAACAACATGACTTGACGGTTGAAACCGGTGAGTTCGGTGCTGACATGCAAGTCCAATTGACAAATGATGGGCCTGTAACAATAATAATGGAGCGTTAAAATGACGAGTATAGTGTGGGATTTTGATGGGACGATTGCCAATAGTTATCCAGGGATGGTCATAGCTGTTCAGCAATCTTTGAAAGAGAACTTTCAATTAGAGTTTTCGAAAGATACGATTTACCACGATATCAAGAAAACATCCATCAGAAATTATGTAACCGAATTATTTAGGGATAAAGTTCATTCTGAAGATGAGCTAAAAAAGAATGTTGACATTTTTTATCACGACTACAAATTTTTGGAAAAAAACAATCAAGACAAGACCAATCTCTTGCCACATGCTAAAAGTACTTTTGCAGAATTAAAACAAGCAGGTTTTCAGCAATTTTTAGTCACACATCGTGATGAATCGATTTATCAATTAGCCAAAACTTTAGAAATTGAAGACTACTTCACTGAGATCGTCAGTGTGGAAAAAGATTTCCGCAGGAAACCTGACTCACACATGTTGGATTATCTGATTGAGAAGTATCACTTAGATAAGAGTAATTTGTGGGTCATTGGCGATCGTCAGATCGATATTGATTTTGGTAGATCAGTTTCTGCTAAAACTATTTTGTTGACTGATCAAAATGTTGATTTAGGCCAAGATAAAACAATCACTGATTTAAACCAAGTTTTGTCAGTTATCAAATAAATTTTTGCAGCAAAAAAGCTCGACCAAATGGTCGAGCTTTTTGATTTATTGGAAATAGTTTTTCAATCCAGCGGTAACTGCATTGGCAACTTGTTCCTTGTATTTTTCAGAATTGATGTGCTTATAGTCAGATTTAGAATTGATATAACCTAATTCAAGTAAGACTGAAGGTTGACTATTGTAATGCAAGACGTAAAGATCATTTTGTTGGGTACCACGATTATTGATCTTGATACTCTTTAATTGGTCATTCAATGAAGTTGCTAACTTACCATCTTTATTCTTTTGATAATAATAAGTCGTGACACCTGAACCAGAATTAGCGGATGAACTAGAATCAAAATGCAAACTAATGAAGGCATCAGCCTCAATCTTACTAGAAAGTCGAGCTCGGTCACCTAATGATTTGGTCGTATCTGAATCTCTAGTTAAAATTACCCGAGCACCAGTTTGTTCAAGCTTTTGCTTGATTGCTTGTGCATATTCCAAGGTAAATTTCTTTTCGTAAGTATCTTTTTTCGACTCAGCACCAACGTCACTGCCACCATGTCCAGGATCGATTACGATAGTTGCTTCAGAAATGTTTGTTGCAGCTGACTTGATGGGGTCCTTAGTACCGGAAACTGTAACTACCCAGCTAGCAACGTAGCCAACTGAACCATCTTTATCACGAACTTTATACCATTTACCAGTTTTACCTAAATAATCAAAAGTCTTACCAACGTTGACTGATTTAATCACTCGGCCGCTAGAGTTGGGTTCGATCCGCATCTTCGTACTTGGTTGAGTAACTGTAACAGTCTTGACGTCATTGCTATTGGAAGAACTACCAGCATTAGTTTCACCAGCAGTTTGTTGAGTGCCTTGAATGAAGTCACTCTTGATCCAACCAGCGGTACCTTTATAAAGAATCTGTGTCCAGTCGTTTTCTTGATACATGATCGAGACTTTTTGCGATTGGGAGACAGTTCCTAGGACAGAACTGGTTACGCTAGCATTTTTGAAGACTGTCGTGTTTTGAACTTTAATGATCCCGACTTTATTGGTGGTTGAACTAACAGTCGTATTATCCAGTAACCAGCTGGCGACCCAACCAATTTTATCACCTGATAATCGAACCTCATACCACTTGTTTTTTTCGCTAATGATTGATAATTTATCGCCTTTTTTTACTTGTCCCATATTTGCATATGAAAGTCCTGGTCCGATTCTAACGTTGACAGAATCAGATTTGACAATAACTGAATTAGCGTTAGCTAGTGCAACTGATGACCAGCTTGATATACAAAGTAGGATGATGACGGCGACAATGATTTTATATTTACGGAGAAATGCGATTATTTTTTTCATATAAAATCCTTCCTTTTGTCGCGTTTTATATAATTTCACATTGTCTTATAAACTATATTACTAAAAGTTTTGACAATTGTCCGAATTGTCATCAATATTTATAGGAAACTTGAAAAGTTTACCACATTTGATGGTATTAATTTATCGCTTGATGAATTTAATTCATAAAAGAGTGAATGGAAACGGATACAGTTATAATCAAGCTTGACATTTCGGGCCAACTTGATTAGTTTATAAATATATATTTCTTAATCAAACAACATTTACTTTACAGAGAACCTGAAGGCTGAGATCAGGTAGTAAACATTTGAGTGACGTTACACAAACGTATGGCAGGCGTTAACTGTAGAAACAAACTAGGTGGTACCGTGCCAAGAGCACCCTTGTCTTTAAAGACAGGGGTGCTTAAAAAAGGAGTAAACCAATGCGCTATCAAAAGCCAAAGGGGACCATGGATATTTTGCCAGGTGAGTCCCAAAAGTGGCAATACATCGAAGATGTAGCCCAAAAAGTTTTTAATCGTTACCGTTTTTCGGAGATCAGAACACCGATTTTTGAATCATATGAAGTTTTCGAAAGATCATCAGGTGACACATCAGATATCGTTTCGAAAGAAATGTATGACTTCAAGGATAAGGGTGACCGTCATCTTGCATTACGTCCTGAAGGGACAGCCGGCGTAGTTAGAGCTTATGTTGAAAACAAGTTATATGGGCCAGAACATATCAAACCATATAAAGTTTGGTATAAGGGTCCAATGTTTAGATATGAACGTCCACAATCTGGTCGTCAAAGACAATTCCATCAAATTGGTGTCGAAGCTTTTGGTTCAGATTCACCAGAATTAGATGCTGAGATCATCTCAATGGGATTAGAATTTTTAGGTCAACTTGGCGTTAAGAACTTGAAAGTTGCTATCAACACTTTAGGTGATCCAGAGTCACGTCAAAATTATCATCAAGCATTAGTTGATTATTTCACACCATTCAAAGATCAATTGAGCGATGATTCAAAGATCCGTTTGGATAAAAATCCTTTACGTATTTTAGATAGTAAAGATAAAAACGACCAAAAGATTGTTGAAAATGCTCCTTCGATTTTGGATTATTTAAACGACGAATCACAGTCACGTTTTGAGTATTTAAAGTCATTACTAGATGATCTGAATGTCAACTATGAAGTTGACCATACAATGGTACGTGGTCTCGATTACTACAACCATACGATCTTTGAATTCATGGTCACTGATCCGGCTTTTAATAATAAAGAAATCACCGTCTTAGCTGGCGGTAGATATAACGGTTTAGTTTCAGAATTGGGTGGACCAGAAACACCAGGTATCGGATTTGGATTAGGTGTTGAAAGACTACTCTTACTTTTAGATGATAATTTGAATTTGACTTCTGACTTAGATGTTTATCTAGTAACGATTGGCCAAAAAGCTGAACAAGCTTCAGTTAAAATCTTATCTAAGTTACGTGCAGCTGGTTTTTCTGCCGATAAGGATTATTTGCAACGTAAGACTAAGGCTCAATTTAAGACAGCTAACAATTTGAATGCAAAATATACAGTCACAATTGGTGACAATGAATTAGAAAATGATACAGCTAACGTCAAGAACATGGCTACTGGTGATGAACATCCAGTGTCATTGGAAAAATTAGCTGACGAGCTAAAACGAATCGAGGACAAATAATGGAGAAGAGAACAGATTATTGCGGTAATATCGATGAAAATTATCTCGGCAAGACTGTTTCACTAGATGGCTGGGTTCAACGCCGTCGTGATCTTGGTGGATTGATTTTCGCTGATCTTCGCGATTATAAAGGTATCGTACAATTAGTATTCAATAATGACGACAGTGAGATTTTTGCTAAGGCGGAAACTTTGCGTTCAGAATACGTTATCAATGCAATTGGTACAGTTAGATCTCGTGGACCTAAAGCTGTTAACCCAAATATGAAGACTGGTAAAGTTGAAGTTGTGGTTGAAAAATTGGAGATCCTCAACAAATCAAAGACACCACCATTTGAAATTGCTGATAATATCGATACAACTGAAGAAACCAAATTGAAGTATCGTTACCTTGATTTCCGTCGTCCGGTCATGCAAAAAGCTTTGCGGACACGTGCTCAAATCAAACATTCAGTTAATGAATATCTGTATGACAATGGATTTATCGACATCGAAACACCTAACTTAGGAAAATCTTCTCCTGAGGGTGCTCGTGATTACTTGGTACCTTCACGTGTTTACCCAGGTAGTTTTTATGCCTTGCCACAATCTCCTCAATTGTTCAAGCAATTATTGATGGTCGGTGGATTTGATCGTTACTTCCAACTTGCACATTGTTTCCGTGACGAAGATCTTCGTGGTGACCGTCAGCCTGAGTTTACTCAGATCGACTTGGAAACTAGTTTTATGAGTGCCGAAGAGATTCAAACAGTTACAGAAGGCTTGATTGCTCGTGTTATGAAAGATGAGAAGGGGATCGATGTTAAATTACCATTCCCTCGTATCGAATGGGACGATGCTATGGCCCGTTATGGTTCAGATAAACCTGATATTCGTTTTGGAATGGAATTGCAAGACTTGAGTGACATCTTTGCTGACTCTGAATTTAAGGTCTTCAAGGGTGCTATCGACAATGGTGGTCAAGTTAAAGCTATTGTTGTCAAAAACAATGCTGATAAGTATTCTCGTAAGAATATTGATGCTTACACTGAATACATCAAACGTTTTGGTGCTAAAGGTTTGGCTTGGGTCAAATATAATGATGATAAGTTGACAGGACCAGTGGCTAAATTCATTACTTCTCATGAAGATAAATTAGTTGAGCGTTTGAGTCTTGAAAACAACGATTTGGTCTTGTTCGTTGCTGACCGTAAAAAAGTGGTTGATGATGCCTTAGGTTACTTGAGAACTGATATTGCCAAAGACTTGAACTTGTACGATCCTAACGAGTTTGCCTTTACTTGGGTCGTTAACTGGCCATTGTTCGAATATGATGAAGGTATTCAAAGATGGACTGCTGCCCACCATCCATTCACAATGCCTAATGAAGAAGATGTTCACTACTTAAACGATGGTGAAGATCCTCATAAGGCTTACGCTCAAAGTTATGATATCGTCTTGAATGGTTACGAGTTAGGTGGAGGTTCTATCCGTATTCATGACCGAGAGATTCAAGAAAAGATGTTGAAGGCACTTGATTTCACACCTGAAAGAACCAATGCTGAATTTGGCTACTTAATGGATGCCTTGACTTATGGATGCCCACCACATGGTGGTTTGGCTATCGGACTCGATCGTTTTGCCATGCTATTGTCTGGTAAAGATAACATTCGCGACGTGATTGCCTTCCCTAAGAATTCAAATGCAACTGAACCAATGACACATGCACCTGCTCGAGTATCCAAAGAGCAGTTGGCAGAACTTGGCATTGAAGTTGCTGACGAAAAAGAATAGAGTCGATTTAAACTAATTGAATAAAATAGGACGTCGATCATTTTGATCGACGTCCTATTTTCAAAAAATCAGCAAGTTGACACTAAACAGGCAAGCCTTTGAGGTAAAACTTTTTACCAAAATGACATTTTTTGAAGAATTTATTACATATTTAAATTAGTTTCTGAAAATCGTGTGAAAATCTTAAATTTGTGAGCAGATTAATAGTAATGAGTATATTCTTGTTTATACTAAAATATATAAAAAGGAGTGATTTTGTTGGCAAAAGAATATAAGAAAGATTTAGATAACTTGGATGAGATGGAGTACATGGTTACACAACATGCTGCAACTGAAAGACCATTTAGTGGTAAGTACGATGATTTCTACAAAAAGGGTATCTATGTTGATATTACGAGCGGAGAACCACTCTTTTCATCAGCTAAGAAATATGATGCCGGTTGTGGTTGGCCTTCATTTAGTCAACCAATTGCTAAATTACAAGAAAAACGTGATACATCTATTGGAACTGAAAGAACAGAAGTTAGAAGTGAGGGTACTGATGCTCATTTGGGTCATGTCTTTACTGATGGTCCTGAAGCTGAAGGCGGTTTAAGATATTGTATCAATTCAGCTTCGTTGAAATTCGTTCCTTACGAGGAAATGGATGAAAAAGGATACGGCGAGTATAAGCAATTTGTAAACGAGGGTGATAAATAATGAAGGAAGAAACTGCGATTTTTGCTGGAGGATGTTTCTGGTGCATGGTTCATCCTTTTGATCAACAACCAGGTATTATCTCAGTTATTTCTGGATATACTGGCGGACACGTGCCAAATCCAACTTACGAACAAGTTTGTTCCGAAACAACTGGACATACAGAAGCAGTCAAGATCACTTTTGATGCTGATGTTATTTCTTACAAAGATTTAGTTGAGATTTATTGGACAGTAGCAGATCCTACTGATGCTACTGGTCAATTCCAAGATCGCGGAGACAGTTATCGTCCAGTGATCTTTTATGCAAATGATGAACAAAAAGACATTGCTGAAAAGTCAAAAGCTGCTTTAGCTGAATCTGGTGAGTTTGATGAACCTATCGTTACTAAGATTCAACCAGCCAAGGAATTTTATGTTGCTGAAGACTATCATCAAGATTTCTATAAGAAGAATCCACTACGTTATGAAATGGAAGAAAAAGGTGGACGTGCTGCATTTTTGGAAAAACACCAAAAATAACAGCTTTTATCAAGAATTGTGTTAAGATTACTAAGGTAAAAATACTAAGGTAATTAGGAGATTTTTTCATGGATGAACTCGATAAGTTGATTGAAAGACATCAGAGCTTATCAAAACTATCGGTTGCATTTCTATATTCAATTACAGTCTCAATAGCCGTTAATATGTTTTGGACCCCAGGCGGAATTTATGGTTCTGGAGTTACTGGTGCTGCCCAGTTAGTATCAACTATCTCGCAGCGCTGGATGCCATTTCATGTTTCAACGGCTATTATGCTGTTTGTTTTGAATGCACCACTGTTCGTTCTGGCTTGGACGAAAATTGAACACAAATTTACGATGTTTACATTCGTGGCAGTCGTCCTTTCATCGTTTATGATGCATTGGATACCACCTTTGAAGATCACAGCTGATCCTTTAGTCTGCGCAATCTTTGGTGCAGTCGTTAATGGTTTTGGTACAGGTATGTCATTAAGAAATGGAATCTCGACCGGTGGTATTGATATCATCGGTATCGTATTACGAAGGAAAACTGGAAAAAGCGTTGGCACGATAAATATTATTTTTAATTTATTTATCATCATCTGCGCAGGCTTTCTATTTGGCTGGGTTCATGCTCTATATAGTGCTGTCAGCATTTTTATTAATGGACAGGTTATTGATATGATCTATAACAAAGATCAAAAATTACAGGTTATGATCGTAACTTCTAAGCCTAAGAGTGTGATCACTGAGATTCAAAATGAAATGCGTCGTGGTATAACTATCGTGCATGATGCAGAGGGTGCTTATAAGCATCAACAAAAGACAATTTTGTTCACGGTCATTTCACGAGCAGAACAGCATGAACTAGAAAATGCTATGTATGAATCTGATCCACACGCTTTTGTCAGTGTTACTGATACTGTCAAAGTCTTGGGTAGATTCTATCAGAAACATATTTATTAGTAGGGGGATAAAAATGATTATTGGTTCACATGTCGCAATGAAAGCTCCAAAAATGTTGGTCGGATCGGCTCAGGAAGCTCATAGTTATGGTGCAAATGCTATAATGATTTTCACCGGTGCTCCACAAAATACACGTCGTAAAGACGTTTCTGAAATGCGGATACCTGAAGGTCAGAAATTACTCAAAGAGTATGACATCAACAATATCATTGGACATGCGCCTTATATCATTAATCTCGGCAATACTGTTAAACCTCAAAATTTGAAGTTTGGGATTGAATTCATGCAGGGCGAAATTGAGCGCTGTGACGCACTAGGTATTCAAGCCCTGAGTTTTCATCCTGGAGCTCATTTGGGTAAAGGCCCAGACGTGGCGTTGACACAAATTGCCCATGCTTTAGATGAAATCATTTCACCAGATCAAAAAGTTTCAATTGCGATTGAAACGATGGCTGGTAAAGGAACTGAAGTCGGCACTAGTTTTGAGCAGATTGCGCAAATTTTTGACTTGGTTTCGCAAAATGATAAGTTATCAGTGACAATTGATACTTGTCATATGAGTGATGCAGGTTATGATATCAAAAATGATTTTGATGGTGTTTTAAATGAATTTGACCACATTATTGGTCTTGATCGTATTTCGGTCGTTCATTTAAATGATTCAAAAAATGAACGTGGATCCCATAAAGATCGACATGATGATATTGGTTTTGGAACGATTGGCTTTGATGCCTTAAATTATGTTGCACATCATCCACAGTTAGAAGATGTTCCTAAGATTATGGAAACACCTTACGTGAAAAAAGATGACAACGATAAAAAGGGTGTCCCGGCATTTAAAGCTGAGATCGACATGCTGAAGGCTGAACAATTCGATCCGGATATGAAAACTAAATTATTAAATAATAAATAAAAATAGACATCATTCATAATTTGAATGATGTCTATTATTTTGGTTAGTGTATTATTTGAATGCTATTTAGTTTCGTGATAACCATTAAGGTTTAATTTTTCCATAATCAGTGCTGCTGTCTCTTCGATTGAACGGTCAGCTGTATTGATAACATAACAGCCAATTTTGTCATATAGTTCATTTGAGTAGTCTAGTTCCTTTTGGATTTCATCCGCCTCAGAGTAAATTGTATCTGGATCAAGTCCATAGGCAATCATTCTTTGACGACGAATTTTTAATAGAACACTTTTGTCATTAGTCAAGCCAACGATTTTATCAGGATCCACTTTCCAAAGCTCTTTGGGAATGCTGACTGATGGTATCAGTGGCAGATTGGCGACTTTAACATTTTTATTTGCTAAGTAGAGTGACAAAGGTGTCTTAGATGTCCTGGAGATGCCTAGAAGAACTAAATCAGCATCAAGAAATCCTTTGGGATTTTGACCATCGTCATTTGCTAAGGTGAATTCCATTGCTGAAATCATATCGAAATATTCATCATCTAAATTATGGGTCATACCTTTCTTACGGATTGGAGCAACATTTTTTAGTTGCGAAAAAGTTCCAATAATAGGGTTAAGTATGTCATAATAAGTAAGATCATTATTTTGACAGTAATCGTCAATGGTGTGAATGGTTTCTTTAGAAACAATCGTATGAACGATAACGGCATTTTTTTCTTTTGCTAATTTCAAAATAGTCTCTAATCGGTCATCATTTTTTACAAAAGGAAATTTGGTATAAATAATATCAAGCGTAGGGAATTGGGCGAAGGCCGCTGTAGCAACTTGTTGAGCGGTTTCACCGACGGCATCAGATAATACAAACACGTTTTGTTTTTCAGCCATAAAAACTCCTCCTAAAAAAAGTAAAAAATAGTTTGAACATTAAGCTCTTTTTGTTATAATAACATATGAACTGTAAAAGAAATAGGCAGTTACGTTCAATATTGGAAGGAGGGATATCATATGGCAAAAACTATCGTTCATGAAAATGAGTCGCTTGATGATGCTCTTCGTCGTTTTAAACGTTCTGTCTCAAAAAGTGGAACACTTCAAGAATACAGAAAGCGCGAATTTTACGAAAAACCTAGTGTTAAAAGAAAGTTAAAATCTGAGGCTGCTCGTAAGCGCAACAAGAAGCGTCGTTAAAAACAAAACCATATCCGTTTGGATGTGGTTTTTTTCTATCTAGAATTATTGATAATATAGAAAATTTGCTTTAAAGGGTTAAAACATTAGAAGGTTTAGCCTTTTTTTATTAGTTTTTACTATCACTATGGTATCATTCAAGGTAATGACAGGGGTGTGATTTATTGGCTGAAAACAAGCAACAAACTAAAAAAAGTATTTCCATCAGCAATCCGCAAGATGCAGTTAATATTTTTGGAGTGAATGATAGTAATTTGAACTTGATTGAAGAGGGTTTGAATGTAGAAATTCATGCTTTCGGAGAACAGGTGGATGTCATTGGAGAAACTTCTGATGTCGACAAAGCATTGTCTCTGATCAAAAAGCTCATCAAGCTTTCTCAAAATGGTATTTCATTTGGTTCCGCAGATATTGTCAGCGGTTTGAAAATGGCTGAACGAGGGACCTTGGACTATTTTGGTGACTTGTATAAAGAAGAATTGATTAAAGACTTTAGTGGCAAACCAGTCCGGGTACGTAATTTTGGGCAACGCCAATACGTTAATGCAATTCGACATAATGATATTACTTTCGGTATCGGGCCTGCCGGTACTGGTAAGACATATGTTGCAGTTGTAATGGCAGTTGCAGCATTGAAACAAGGAAGAGTTCAAAGAATCGTTCTTACTCGTCCGGCAGTTGAAGCTGGAGAGAGTCTCGGATTTTTACCAGGAGATTTGAAAGAAAAGGTCGATCCATATCTTCGCCCAATCTATGATGCCTTATACGCTATTATGGGTGCCGACCATACTAATCGTCTACTCGAACGTGGTGTGATTGAAGTGGCCCCTTTGGCATATATGCGTGGTCGGACGTTAGATGAATCCTTTGTCATTCTTGATGAAGCTCAAAATACTACTCGAGAACAAATGAAAATGTTTCTGACACGTCTTGGCTTTGATTCCAAGATGATCGTTAATGGTGATGCAACTCAAATTGATTTGCCCGGACACAGTCGTAGTGGATTAGTTCAAGCAGAGAAGATCTTACAAGATCTGCCTCACATTGAGTTCGTCAATTTCACTTCTGCGGATGTCGTTCGTCACCCAGTAGTAGCCGAAATTATTGATGCGTACGATGGTTCAGATAACAAAGAAAAATAACAACGGAGTAAAATATGGATTTAGAAATATATAATGATGACAATTTAATTGATGAAGAACGTCAAGCATGGGTGGAAGACTTGGTTGATTTCACAGCTAACGAGCTTGAGCTGGCTGACAATACCCAACTTTCGATCCATTTTGTAACTAAGGACAAGATTCATGAAATCAACAAAAAATATCGTGATGTTGACCGAGCTACTGACGTGATCAGTTTTGCTATCAATGACGGTGAAGATTCACTGGATTATATGGAACAACAAATTCCTGATTTACCAGTTGACTTAGGTGATCTATTCATCAGCGTCGAGATTGTTGCCGAACATGCGAAAGATTATGGCCATTCATTTGATCGTGAACTAGGCTATACTATCGTGCACGGAATTTTGCACTTGAACGGATACGATCATATTGAACCTGAAGACGAAAAAGTCATGATCGGTCTTCAAGAAAAAGTATTAAGCGCCTACGGCTTAAAAAAATAAGAGGTAACGACTATTGAAAATCGACGAGCAACAATTATTTGAGCAAGCTAAATCTGTTTTGGAAAATGCTTATGCGCCTTATTCCAAATATCAAGTTTCGGCCGCTATAGTAACTGAAGATGGCACAATTTATACCGGAGTCAATATTGAAAATGCTTCCTATGGATTAACGAATTGTGCTGAACGAACAGCTATATTTAAAGCTGTCTCAGAAGGGCATACTAGTGTTGAGGCTATTGTGATAGTTAATGGCACAACTGAGATGTCTAAACCATGTGGTGCTTGTCGTCAAGTGATGAGTGAATTTATGGGTCCAGATAGTCAAGTGTTCTTGGCTAATGTTAATAATGATTACCATGAATTTACTTTTGAACAAATACTACCGCTAGCTTTTAGTGATAAGGATATGGATTAATTATGGATAATAAATTTCGCTCAGGATTTGTAGCTATTGTTGGAAGACCAAACGTTGGTAAATCAACATTTATGAACCGTATTATTAAAGAACAAGTAGCTATTACTTCCCCAAAAGCACAAACTACCAGAAATAAAATACAAGGCATTTATACTGACAATGAACGTCAGATCATCTTTCTAGACACACCAGGTATCCATAAGACTCATAATGACTTGGATCAATATATGGATAAGGCAGCTCTTTCAGCTTTAAAAGAAGTTGATGTTGTTTTATTTATGACAGAGGCTGGACAACAAGCAGGTCCTGGAGATAAATATATCATCGAAGAATTGGCCAATGTCAAAGCACCAGTGTTTTTGATTTTAAATAAGATTGATTTGATCAATCCTGATGAGATGGCTCCTCAAATAGATGAATATAAGGATCTCTTGGATTTTGCTGAAGTGATTCCAATTTCAGCTACCAACGGAAATAATGTCGAAGATTTAATTGATTCACTGACTAAACATTTACCATTTGGTCCAAAATATTATGATGAAGATCAAATTACGGATCATCCTGAATATTTCATTGTTGGTGAACTGATTCGCGAAAAGATTCTTGATGATACTCGAGATGAGATTCCTCATTCTGTTGCTGTTATCGTTGAGTCTATGAATCAGCGGACTGAAAGAGGTAAGTTACAAGTTGAGGCCACTATTTATGTTGAACGCGATGGTCAGAAGGCCATTGTCATTGGTAAAGGTGGTAGTATGCTCAAAAACATCGGTATTGGTTCAAGAATCAAAATTGAACACTTATTAGGCGAGAAGATAAACTTGAAACTTTGGGTCAAAGTTAAGAAAAACTGGCGCGATGATCCGTTGTTCTTGTCTAAAGCTGGGTACTCACTCAAGGACCTGAAGTAATGAGCCGAAAAACGACTAATTTCTTTGGTATAGTCGTAAAACGACAACGTTATCGTGAACGTGATGCT
This sequence comes from Companilactobacillus versmoldensis DSM 14857 = KCTC 3814, assembly GCF_001434295.1. Lineage (GTDB taxonomy): Bacteria > Bacillota > Bacilli > Lactobacillales > Lactobacillaceae > Companilactobacillus > Companilactobacillus versmoldensis. The sequence goes on from NZ_AZFA01000001.1 coordinate 194,945, forward strand.
TTAGTAACCATTTTGACACGCGAATATGGATATCGAACTTTTCTAGTTCGAGGTACACAGACAGGAAAGTCAAAGATTTCTGGGGCAGTTATTCCATTTTCTTACGGAGATTACAGTGGCCTAGTCAAATCACAAGGTTTATCCTATATAAATTCTGCCAGTAATATTCGTCAATTTGATGAGATCATTCAAGATATTGAACTCAATGCATATGCGACTTTCTTATTTGATATCGTGCAAAATGCTTTTATCGAACAAAGGCTACCAGACGATTGGTATAAGACTGTCTTCAAAACTTTGATGTACATCAACAATGGAGCTGATGCACAAATCTTAGTCAACATTGTCCAAATGCATCTTCTAAAAATCTTTGGTGTCGAACCAAATATGCATAGATGTGTTGTAGGTGGAGAAACAGAAGGTATCTTTGATTATTCGGTGAACCTTGGCGGGATAATTTGTTCAAAACATTTCAAGGCTGATCCTAATCGTTTGCATCTGTCCCGAAAAACACTTTATTTTTTACAATTGTTCTCAAATATTCAAATCGATCAAGTCCGTAGTATTGAATTAAAAGAAAGCAATAAAGATTTGATTCAACATGCGATCGATGCAATTTACCTAGGTTCAGTTGGGTTTTATCCTAAGAGTAAAACTTTTATCGAAAAGATGCATCATTGGGATGTCTGATATTGACAAAAAACTTTAAGATAGCTATCATTTATGTTATGTGACAGCGACGTGGGTCAGTGAAAGCCACGATAATTTTATATGGCGTAAGATTATTTTAATACAAAAGAGCAGAACTTTGATTAGTTCTGAATAAGGGTGGAACCGCGAGTGATCGTCCCTTGCAGCATGTACAAGTGTACTTTCTGCGAGGGGCGATTTTTGTGTTGTATTCACTTGAAGGGAGAAACAATGACAAAAAAGTTAAATATTCAAAATATGATTTTGACACTTCAACGTTTTTGGGGTGAAAAGGGTTGCATGTTGATGCAAGCTTACGATACTGAAAAGGGTGCGGGGACAGTGAGCCCTTATACATTTTTACGTGCTATCGGACCAGAACCTTGGAATGCTGCATATGTTGAACCTTCAAGAAGACCGGCTGATGGTAGATATGGTGAAAATCCTAACCGTCTTTATCAACATCATCAATTTCAAGTTGTTATGAAGCCAGCTCCTGAAAATATCCAAGAATACTATCTAGATTCATTACGTGCTCTTGGAATTGAACCACTAGAACATGATATTCGTTTTGTCGAAGATAACTGGGAGAACCCCTCAATGGGTTGTGCTGGTGTTGGTTGGGAAGTTTGGCTTGATGGTATGGAGGTCACTCAATTCACTTATTTCCAACAAGTTGGTGGTCTTCAATGTCATCCAACAACCAGTGAAATCACATATGGTGTTGAACGTTTAGCTGAATACATCCAAGATGTTAAATCTGTTTATGATCTTGAATGGGGCGACGGCGTCCTTTATGGAGATATCTTTAAAGAGCCTGAATATGAGCACTCAACATATTCTTTTGACGAGAGTAATCAAGATATGTTGTTTGACTTTTTCAATAAATATGAAAAAGAAGCAAATCGCTTAATGGATCTAGGCTTAGTACATCCAGCTTATGATTATATTTTGAAGTGTTCACACACTTTTAACTTATTAGATGCTCGTGGCGCTGTTTCAGTTACCGAACGTGCTGCTTATTTATCAAGAATTAGAAAGATGGCTCATAAAGTTGCCAAGGCCTTTGTAGAAGAACGTAAAAAACTAGGCTTCCCACTTTTAGCAAATAATGAATCGGCAAAGGAGAAAGCAAATGACTAAAAATTACCTATTAGAGATCGGACTTGAAGAAATGCCTGCTCATGTGGTTACACCAAGTATCGATCAATTAGCTCAAAGAACATCTAAGTTCTTAAAAGATAATCGAATTTCTTTCTCTGCAATTGAAAAATACTCAACTCCACGTCGTTTAGCTGTTCTTGTCAGAGATATGTCTGATAAACAAACAGATATCGATGTTAAAGCTAAAGGACCATCGAAAAAAATTGCTCAAGATGACGATGGCAATTGGACTAAGGCCGCTCAAGGATTTGCACGTGGACAAGGTATGACGGCTGATGACATCTTCTTTGAAGAATTAAAAGGTGTTGAGTATGCTTACATCCAAAAACATGAAACTGGTTTAGATGCTGCTGATGTTCTACAAAATATTCCTGAAGTTATCACTGCAATGACTTTCCCTACCAGAATGCGTTGGGGAAATTATAACTTTGAATATATCCGTCCGATTCATTGGTTGGTTTCTCTATTAGATGATGAAGAAGTCAATATTAAAGTTTTAGATGTCGAATCTGGTCGAATGACACTTGGTCATCGATTCTTAGGTGAAGATGTTGAGATTGACAATGCCCGTAATTACGTCGAAAAACTACGACAACAATTCGTGATCGTTAATGCTAAGGAACGTAAGGATATTATCAGAGATCAAATCCAAACTATTGCTGACGACAATGATTGGGTGATAGATGTTGATGAAGATCTGTTGGAAGAGGTTAACAACTTAGTTGAATTTCCAACGACTTTCCATGGTACATTTGACCGTAAATATTTAGAGATACCTGAAGAAGTTTTGATTACATCAATGAGAGATAATCAAAGATACTTCTTCGTTCGAAATAAATCAGGTCAACTCGAACCAGATTTCATTGGTGTTCGTAATGGTAATTCGGAACATATCGAAAATGTCGTTCAAGGTAATGAAAAAGTTTTAGTTGCTAGACTTGAAGATGCCGACTTCTTCTTCAAAGAAGATCAGAAGAAATCAATCGATGATTATGTTAACAAACTTAAAACAGTTAATTTTCACGTTAAAATTGGTACAATGTACGAAAAAATGCAACGAGTTCATCAAATCTCTGAACATTTGGCTGAAATTTTTGGTTTGAATGATTCGGAAACCAAAGATGTGCTTAGAGCTAGCGACATTTATAAATTTGATTTAGTAACTAACATGGTTGATGAATTTCCAGAACTCCAAGGTGTTATGGGTGAAAAATATGCTTCAATCATGGGTGAGACTGATGGTGTTGCTAAAGCTATTCGCGAACATTACATGCCAATCTCATCTGATGGCGAATTGCCAGCTACTAAAGCTGGTGCAACCTTAGCCATTGCTAATAAATTAGATTCGTTGATTACTTTCTTTGCCGTTGGATTGTTACCAAGTGGTTCAAATGATCCTTATGCATTGCGTCGCCAAGCTTACGGAATTATTCGCATCTTGCAAAATAATCAATGGTCATTAGATATCGATAAATTACAACAATACTTAGTTGAGAATCTTGATGTTCCTGAAAAGCTTGATCTTTCGGCTCATGTTGACGATCTAAATGACTTTATGATCGACCGTGTACGTCAATGGTTGTATACTACATCAATTAGAAAAGATATCATCGAGGCAGTTACTTCAGGTTCTAACTTTGATCCAATCTCAATGATCAAGACAGCCCAAGTTCTACAATCACATGTGGCTGATCAGAACTTTAAATTAAATATGGAAGCACTTGGTCGAGTAGTTAACTTAGCTAAGAAAGCTGATTTCAAATATTCAAAAGATCTTAAAGAAGATGAAAGTATTTTCGAACATCCTTCAGAAACTGAGCTAAATAAACAAGTTCAAGCTATTTATGGTTCAACGACTAAAGATATCGCTCAATTGTATGATCAATTGGTTGCTTTAGAAGCCACTATTAATAGTTACTTTGATGAAAACATGATCATGGATAAGGATGAAGCTATCAAGAAGAACCGTTTGACTCAATTAGTTGTCTTAAACAATTTAATTGCAAAATTAGGAGATTTGTCTAAAATAGTAGTTAAATAGAAAAAGTGGTTGCAAATGTATTTCTATCGTGATATATTGTAAGTCACTGTTTTTACAATTCTTTTGAGGGAGGTGACGCTGTGGCAAGAAGAATTCCGCAAGACTTCATCGATGAAGTTACCTCAAAAACAAATATCGTTGATGTGATCAGTAAGTATGTTCAATTACGGAAGTCTGGTAAAAATCTTGTTGGATTATGCCCATTTCACGAAGAGAGGACTCCTTCGTTTAATGTGCTAGAGGACAAACAGTTTTTCCATTGCTTTAGTTGTGGACGTGGAGGCAATGTTTTCAAGTTCATTATGGAAATTGAAGGCAAAAGTTTCCCTGAATCCGTCATTGAGGTTGCCCAGTTTAGTAATATTCCCATTCCAGATGGTGTCCAAAATGATGGCTCGTCATCTTACGAAAATTCTGACAGTCGAATTTTGATGCAAATGTATCAGGATGCTGCCAAATTATATAGTCATATTTTGACTAAAACTGAGAATGGAAATAATGCGTTGAAGTATCTTCATGATCGAAATACCACGGATGATCTGATTAGTGATTTTGATTTAGGATATGCACCTAACGACTCAAATTTATTACTACAGTTTTTTAAAGACCGTTCAATCGATGAAAGTACCCTGAGAAAATCCGGCTTATTTGCCGAAAATGATCAAGGAGAAATGTTCGATCGTTTTAGAGATCGAATGATGATACCTATCAAAGATGAGAACGGTCGAATTATCGCCTTTTCTGGTCGAATATTGAACAAAGAAAAAGGTGTCGCTAAATACATGAATAGTCCGGAAACTCCTATCTTTAGTAAGAGCAAGACGCTATTCAATCTGAATTTAGCCAAGCGTGGTATTCGTGAAGAAAAAAACGTCATCCTGTTCGAAGGCTTTATGGACGTCATGAGCGCTTATAAGGCTGGTGTAACTAATGGGGTAGCTTCTATGGGTACAAGTTTAACGGATCAACAATTGTATACGTTGAGTCGTTTAACTAATCAGATCAATGTTTGTTATGACGGAGATGACCCCGGTGTTGAAGCAACGTACCGAGCTTTGACGCAACTAAATGATGATCGTTTCAACTATGGAGTTATCAGCATTCCGGATCAAAAAGATCCTGATGAATATATTCGTAGCGAAGGTGCTGAGAAGTTTCAGCAATTGACTAAAAGTGCTGTTTTAACACCAATATCGTTTATTTTAAGGTATTTTCGTCGCAACTATAATTTGGATAACGAACATGATCAACTGGAGTTTCTTAACAAGACGCTCCAGGAGATCGTGAAACTCAAGTCACCAGTGGAAATTGACATGTATGTTGGTCAAATAGCTGATGAGTTGAATGTTTCTACTGATTCTATCCACAAAGAATTAGAGAATCTTCGTCGAAAGAATGCAATTTCCAAACCAGCTAATAATTATAAAAATGTTCAGAAGGCTAAGCTTGAACAAACCACAGCTAAGGTTTCTGATCGTTATGATCGCGTTGAAAAATCCGAGCGTAACTTAATTTATTGGTCACTTATTTTTCCGGAGATCAGGTCGATGCTCAAGGGTAATGGATTTACCTTTGTTCATGATAAATATCAGACCATCTTCAACGATTTAATAAGTTACGTGGATACAAGTAATGATGACGGCGAGATTAACATCTCAAGCTTTATGAATTTTCTTGATGATGAATCAAAAAATATTTTAGCAGACATCGAAGTTATGCAAATGCCTGATGAATATAATGATCAAGAGATTCAAGACTACATTTCTAATATTCAAAGTCATGATTTGGAATTTAAAATTTCCGATATAAATCGTCAGTTAAAGAAGGCGGCTATGGTAGGTGATAGTAAATTACAACTTGAACTAGCTCAAGAGTTGATCAATGTTAGAAAATTGTTAGCTAGCAATTAATGCATACTGGAGGAATTTATATATGGCAACAAAGAAAACAACAGTATCAAGCAAAGCAAAGACAAAAAAGGTCGTTAAATCAAGTAAGGCTCTCAAAGACGCCATTAAGAAATTGATCAAAGACAAGAAGAAGGCCGGTCAAGTTACTGAAACTGAATTGACTGATACTTTGATCAAACCTTTCTCATTGAAGGATGAAACACTTGATGACACTTTGGAACAATTACAAGATAAAGGTGTTGCCGTTGTCGATGAAAAGGGCAATCCTAGTAAGTTAGCTCTTTTAAACGAAAAGAAGAATGAAAAAGCGCCAAGTAAAAAAGATACAGCTGCTCCAACTGACATCAAAGTTAATGATCCAGTTAGAATGTACTTGAAGGAAATTGGTCGTGTTTCATTGTTGAATGCTCAACAAGAAGTTGACCTTGCCTTGAAGATCGAACAGGGTGATGAAGAAGCTAAGCAAAAATTGGCTGAAGCTAACCTTCGTTTAGTTGTTTCAATTGCTAAGAGATATGTCGGCCGTGGTATGCAATTCTTGGATTTGATTCAAGAAGGTAATATGGGCTTGATGAAGGCGGTCGAGAAATTCGATTACCGTCTAGGATTTAAATTTTCTACGTATGCAACTTGGTGGATCAGACAGGCTATTACGCGTGCTATCGCTGACCAAGCTAGAACTATCCGGATTCCAGTTCATATGGTTGAGACAATCAACAAATTGATCAGAATCCAACGTCAATTACTTCAAGACCTTGGTCGTGAACCACTTCCTGAGGAAATTGGTGCTGAAATGGATATGGCTACTACTAAAGTTCGTGATATCCTTAAAATCGCTCAAGAACCTGTTTCTCTTGAAACACCTATTGGTGAAGAGGACGATTCACATTTGGGAGACTTTATTGAAGATTCAGATGCAACTAGTCCTGAAGATCATGCTTCATATGAGTTGTTGAAAGAGCAACTTGAAAACGTTTTGGATACCTTGACCGATCGTGAAGAAAATGTCTTACGTTTACGTTTCGGCTTGGATGATGGAAGAACTAGAACCCTCGAAGAAGTTGGTAAAGTATTTGGCGTTACTCGTGAAAGAATCCGTCAAATCGAAGCTAAGGCTCTTCGTAAACTACGTCATCCTTCAAGATCAAAGCAATTGAAAGATTTCTTAGAGTAGTTTACTTGAGGATCGTTTGGAAGATAATTTCCAGGCGGTCTTTTTTTTGTAAAATACCACAATAAAGTTTTTGTTTTTTCATTATTTGATTTACAATTAATATATTCAATTTTTGGAGGATCTTATGTTAGATAAAACGATTTATGATCAAATTTTTAAGCGTTCATTTACAATTCCCGTGAAAGTTATTTTTTGGGATGGGAAAGAAAAACAATATGGACCTGCTGGGGATTCTGACATAACAATTAAATTTAATAAGGAAATCCCAATCTCAGAAGTTGCAAAACACGCAACACTGACTTTAGGTGATGCTTATATGGCAAAGGACATTGAGATTGATGGGTCAATCCAAAAGCTTATCACATCAGCATATACACAATCTGATAGTTTAATGTCCAGTATCAAATTAAAGAAAATAATTCCTAGTTTCAGTCATTCAGAGGAAAATAATAAAAAAGAAATCCAAGAACATTATGATATCGGTAATGATTTCTACAAATTATGGCTTGATAAAACAATGACATACTCATGTGCATATTTCAGAACACCAGATGATGATTTGGAAACTGCTCAAATGAATAAAGTTCATCATATTTTGAACAAATTGCACACAAAACCAGGCGAGACAATTCTTGATATTGGTTGTGGTTGGGGAACATTTATGTTTACTGCCGCCAAAGAATATGGTTTGAAGGCTAAAGGTGTAACTTTAAGTCAAGAGCAATATGATTACGTTAACGATAAAATCAAGCAAGAAGGCTTAACTGATCAAATGGAAGTCATCTTGGAAGATTATCGTGAACTTGATGAACAGTTTGATCACGTTGTTTCAGTTGGTATGTTTGAGCATGTTGGTCAAAAACATCTCGAGGGATATTTTGCTGCTGTTAAGAAACTTTTGAAGCCTAATGCAAATGCCTTAATTCACGGTATTACTGGTCAACACGAAGGACTTGGTGTTGATCCATGGTTAGTTTCACACATTTTCCCAGGTGGATATATTCCTGATATCAAAGAAAATGTTGGTCACATTATGGATGCTAAATTGCAAATTGACGATTTGGAACCATTAAGAAGACATTACCAAAAGACTGTCGAAACTTGGCATAAAAACTTTGTTAAGGTTGAAGACAAAGTTAAAGATATGTACGGTGAAAGCTTTGTTAGAATGTGGGATCTGTATCTTCAAGCCTGTGCAGCTTCATTTGAAAGTGGAAATATTGATGTTATTCAATTCTTATTGACTAATGGCCCTAGTGGTACAAATATGCCAATGACTCGTGAATACATGACTGATGAAGACCGTAAAACCGATGAAAAGGTAGCCGAATAAGTGACCTTATTATCGAAAAGACTTCAATCCGTTGCTCAGATGGTCGATTCCAATGTACGTCTAGCGGATATTGGTTCAGATCATGCCTATTTACCGGTCGAATTAATCGAACAAGGCATCGTTGATTACGCTATTGCCGGTGAAGTTGCTAAGGGTCCAATGAGTCGTTCACAAGCTGATATCGAGAAGTTTGGTTTGCAAAACAGAATTGATGTCCGTCTAGGAGACGGATTAGCCGTAATTGAATCTTCGGATAAAATTGATACTGTGGTTATTGCTGGTATGGGTGGAATACTCATCAGTGATATCTTAAAAAGGGCCACTAAGGATCAATTATCAGCGGTGAGAACTCTGATTTTACAGCCAAATATTGGTGAACCACTAGTCAGACATTGGTTAGTCGACAATGGCTTTAAGATCGTTAATGAAGATATCGTTTCCGAAGAAAATCATTTATATGAAATCATTAAAGCTGAAAAAACTGATCAAGTGAAACCCTTATCGTCAGCTCAGTATTTGATGGGACCAGTGTTAATGATGAATAAGTCGGAGACCTTTCGTCAAAAGTGGAGTAAAAAGCTGTCTAGTTATCAGCGCTCTGTTGCCAATATGCATAAGGCTAAGAAAATCGATCAAGTAAAAATTAATCAAATGCAGGATTATATTAAATACATTGAGGAGATTTTATAATGGTAAAAGTTCAAGATATTTTAAACAAAATTGATGAATTTGCTCCATTGTCAATCAAGATTGATGGGGATCCAAGTGGTTTTCAAATTGGTGATCGTCAAAAAGACGTTAAGAAAGTTTTGACAACTTTAGATGTTCGTCCAAAAGTTGTTCAAGAAGCTATCGATCAAAATGTTGATTTGATTTTAGCTCATCATCCAATCATGTTTCATCCAGCTAGAAATCTTGATTTAAATTCACCACAAAATAAAATGTATCAAGACTTGTTAGCTCATGATATTGCTGTTAATGCTTCACATACTAATTTAGATCGTGCCCATGGCGGTATGAATGATTGGTTAATGGAAAAGTTACGTGAAAATGTTGATATTAAGACGTCAAGTTATCTTGATCCTGATGATGATTATTCTATTGGTCGCATCGGAGATTTAGGAGAATCGATGGATCTTCTTGATTTTGCTAAAAAAGTCCTTGATACTTTTGGTGTAGATAATTTACGTTATGTAAAGTCAGAAAAAGGCCAACCGGTAAAACAGGTGGCTTTGATTGGTGGAGATGCTGGTAAATTTTATCCAGAAGTCCTTAAAGCGGGCGCCGATACTTTTATTACTGGTGATGTGTATTATCACACGGCTCACGATATGATGTCTAATGGCTTAAATGTAATTGATCCAGGACATCATATTGAAGCTATTTTTATTGAAAAAATGGCTCATAAGATTTCAGACTGGGCCAATGATTATCATTGGGATATTGATATCGTTAAATCAAAAATAAATACTGAACCTTATAATTTTATTTAGGGAGTGTTCGAATGACTGCAAAGTATGAGAAGTTAATACCACGGTTTTTGGGTTATGTGAAAGAAAATACTCGTTCAGATGAAGATTCAACTACAGTACCTTCATCCAATAGGGAAACAGTCTTTCTCAAGCAATTGGAAACAGAATTGACTGACTTAGGTCTAGATAATATCCGCATCCATCCAGTCAATTCATATTTAATTGCTGAATTACCTTCAAATCTTGATTACGAAGTGCCAGTTCTTGGTTTGATCTCGCATATTGATACAGCTGATTTCAATTCTGAAAATATCAAACCAAAAATTGTGGAAAATTATGATGGAAAAAGTATTATTCCTTTAGATGATAAAGGTGAATATACACTCGATCCAAAAGTTTTCCCATCATTGAATAATTATGAAGGTCAAACATTGATCACCACTAGTGGTGATACTTTGTTAGGATCAGACGATAAGTCTGGAGTCAGTGAGATCATCACAGCCATGGAATATTTTTTAGCTCATCCAGAGATCAAACATGGGAAAATCGTTATTGGTTTAGGTGCTGATGAAGAAATCGGTACTGGTGCCGATAAGTTTGACGTTAAAGACTTTGGAGCAGATTTCGCCTATACAGTTGATGGTGGTCCAGTTGGACAACTGGAGTATGAAACTTTTAGTGCCGCTAGCTTAAAGGTCCATATCACTGGAAAAGATGTTCATCCAGGTTCTGCTAAGGACATCATGATCAATGCACTAGGTATTGCTAATGATTTCCAAAATGCTTTACCAGCTGATGAAGTACCTGAAAAGACTTCTGGTCGTCAAGGTTTCTTCCATTTACTGTCTCTTAATGGAACAGTAGATTCAGCTGATATGTCATATATTATTCGTGACTTTGAACGTAATGGCTTAGAAAACCGTAAAAATAAGATCAACCAAATCGTTAAATCTTTGAATGACAAGTATGGTGACGGTATTGTCAAGATTGATATGAACGATCAGTATTACAATATGATCGATGTTATCAAAGATCACATGGATGTCGTCGAAATCGCCGAAAATGCTATGAAGAACCTTGATATTGAACCTGATGAGGCACCAGTTCGTGGTGGAACAGATGGTTCCAGGATCTCATTTATGGGCTTACCAACACCAAACTTATTTGCTGGTGGTGAAAATATGCATGGCAGATATGAATATGTTGCTGAAGAGTCCATGGAAAAAGCTGTTGATGTTATACTAGAAATTGTTAAACTAAATAACGAACGTAAAAAATAAGAGGGAGTGGTTATTATGCCATTAGTACATATTGATTTGATTGCTGGACGTAGTCCTGAACAACTAAAAGGTATGGTTAAAGATGTAACAGATGCCATTGTAAAAAATACTGGTGCACCCGCAGAACATGTTCATGTTGTTCTTAATGAAATGAAAAAAGAACATTATGCTGTTGGTGGCATTTTAAAGAGCGATGAATAGCTCAAGACACTCTTAATGTAATTAGATATATTACAAATAAAAATCTCTCAGAAGTCAATTCTGAGAGATTTTTGTGTATTATGGTTTGATATTCAACTGATTGATATGATTTTGCTGCATTAATTGATCGATCTTGTCTAATAATGTTTGATTTTGATTATAGTCTGCAAAGGCAATAGCCATGGCCAAATCATGACTGATAGTTGGTTGATTGCCAAGATTGTTGTTCAATTTGGCATAAGCCGAGAAATAGTACAATTGATCAGTATATTTAGTTGGTAAAAACCCCTGGTGAGATACAACTAATTGGGGAATCAATTCTAAAGCATGGTTAAATTGATGATTATTGACCATCTCAGAGATCATCTGGGTTGCTGCCTGTAAATAGTAATAGTAGAGGTTATCATTTGGGGCTTGAATAGAATTAAAAATTTTTTCAGCTGTATCTATAAAATACTTCACTTTGTCATGGTCGGTTCTTTTTTGGTAGATCATTGCTAGGCCAATCAAAGCAAGGAATTTCCAAAGTTTGTTTGACTTATGATCTAAGCTTTGCAAGATTAAATTATATTGAAAAATGGCCTCATCTAGATTCATCTGCAAATAATCAATAGTTGCTAGTTGAAAGTGATAATGTGCTTGATTATTGATTGAGTAATTAACTATATCGATTGAATCAGATAATTGCTCGGCTTCAGATATTTTTTGATTTTGAATGAAATCATCGATTTGATTCAATTTATCCAAATTAAGGTTTTTACTTGGTAATTTAGAAAATTCTGAAAAAAGGTCATTCAAAGTAAGCGACAATTTTTGGCAAAGCTGAATTAAAACCTCAACGGAAGGGGAAATGTTCTGATTTTCGATGCGACTGATTACCGCTTGAGTACAAATTCCATCTGCTAAGGTTTGCTGATTTAAATGTAGTTTTTGACGTTGCTCTTTGATCACATTACCTAAAAACATGTTTTCACCTCATTTAATATTTATATGAGTAATAAAAGATGGCAATTATATTTGAACATATTACATATAGTAATATTAACACAATCTAATATGACTATTTATTTAAAATACTTACCAAACTACCCAAACAATTATCACTAATAAATGTGCTGATCAGTGATAATAAAAGCAAAATTTGTCATGAGTGAACGGTTATTACCTGAACAAAATCAATCTTTCACAATTACAGTAAGTCACAAAAAAAGACCGAATAATCGGCCTTGATAATAAACACATTGGAAAAATGAGATCTTTGATAATTAACTATGGAGCTTGATATACTCAAGAACTGTTTTGATTTCATCAGGAGTTGCTTCATACTCGCCAGATTTAAGATTATGAACTCGTTCGACTGAAAGATGACTTTCAAAGGCGAATTGTGTATCGTTCATATTCTTATCTTTTTCGTATTGAATAATTGCTTCTGAAATATTTGGTTTATCCATAAATCGTAACCTCCATAACTACATAATATCATTAAGCGAGAAATTCTGACAATTTTTTAAAAGACTTTCATTTGGTTAAGAGGCCAGTAACGCCATTTGACTTCGCCTACTACGGCACTCTTCTTAATGAAACCAATTAAACGACTATCTTTGGAAACTGTACGATGATCTCCCATAACGAAGTAGGTACCAGCGGGAACTTTGTTGGTTTTCTTAACCTTGTTCAAGTAACTTTTACTATAAATCTGTTGATATTCAGGAGATTTAGCTAATTGACTTAAAGTGAAATCGTAAGTCCAACTATATCCCTTACCAGCATAGATATTAGTATCGTTTTCCTTCAATTTAGAACCAGCTTTTAAAAATGGTTCTTTATAAAGTTTTCCGTTGATGTACATTTTGTTATTCTTTGATTGAATCGTATCACCAGGCATACCGATAACACGCTTGATATAAAACGATCCTGCCTCATCAGGGGCGTTAAGAATAATAACATCACCCCGTTGGATATTGGAATGTTTAACAGCAAGTAATTTTTGTCCATCCTCAAAAGTAGGTTGCATCGATGGACCAGATACTCGCTCATTCGCTAGTGTAAACTTAAATGCCAGCATTATTACAGCATATAACACAACTGTTAATGCAATGGTCTGAAGCCAGAATTTCCATCCAGACTCTTCTTGCTTATTCTTATCTTTTTTCGCCATATTTCACCTCAAACTTGTACTACCTAGAATATTACACTTTTTGGCAATTATTGGAAATAAAATGTAGTATAAGAAATGACAATTTTAGATAAAGGATAATTAACTATTGGATTATATAACGAATTTACGCGATATTGCGGCACAATTACCAAAATCTCAAGTCTTCAACGCACGCTTGAACTTCATGGAACACATCGTTAATGCCCTCAAACAACAGAAGTTGCCTCGTTATCATTTCCCGCAATTTGAGTTGAGTGAGATTGAAATCGAGAGATATTTAAAACAAAATTTTGATCTCGATCAAACCAAGTTCGATCAAACCGTCAATACCCTGCACCAATTCGATGATCAATTAAGTGAATTCCGCACTTATTTACAAGTTCGTTTTGGATATTGGGCCACCATCACTGACCAATTGATGGATCAGTGGACGGAATTGTTTCCAGATAATACTTATTTAGAATTGATGGCCGGAAACGGTTATATCTCGAGAGGTTTTCTAGATAGGGGAGTCAAATCGATTTGTACTGACAATTTAAGTTGGTCCGGCCAAAGTCAAACTGGTCATCTTCCGCTCACTAAAGTTATTCAAACTGATGCTGTCTCTGCACTAGATCAGTTTGGTTCAGAAATTGATTCCGTGGTTTTAGCTTGGAGTCCTGATCATAATGAGATCGATAATGAACTTTTACAACTGATCAGACAGACTGAGTTGAATTTCTTCGTGATCGGTGAAAAATATGGTGCCACCAATAGTCATAAGTTTTGGGACGATGCTGATATTGTTGAGGATGATCGGATCGACAAATTGAATGAAGTTTATTCCCAATATGATTTGGTTAATGATAAAATTTTCTTAATACGTTAATTAGGTGAGATATCAATGAAAAAATTTATTTCAAGTGTGATTATTTTTTTGGTCGTTCTTTTGGCTGCAGTTGCAATCTCTAAAAATGACTCAATCAAATACAATAACACTATGAATCGACTCGGTATGAGTGATAATGCCACAGTTCTGAAGACCAATTCTAAACGGAATTTGACCAACACGATCGTGGATTTAAACAAAATGAAATTGAGCAAGTATCAAATTATCTTTTTTGACAAAGATAACAGTAGTTTTGGATATATTTATGGAAATCATAGCTTAAAGAAATTGCCGACCGTCTCAGGCCGCTATTTTTCAAAAACCGATTTTAAATCGCAGATTCCTTTTGCCGTTCAAGGGCAAAATTCCAGTATCAAAAGTTATAAACCACAAAGTCAGGCTTATATCAAAACAGATAAACGTTATATTTCAGTGATTGGTAATATTGGGTTTAATAATGCTCAATTATTGAATGAACAAACACTGATCTCTTTGTCGCCAACCCAGCGCAAATCTAATAAGCAATTAAAAGATTTGATCCCAGTGATCGACGGTAATGTGGTCAGTTCCAAAACTGATTTGGCTAAAATCAAAAAATTGATGCATGTTAGTTCGACACATAAGTATAGTCCGCAAACAGATGACTTCACGGCAGTTCAGACTAATAATAGTGGCAATCTTTATATCCTTTCATTATTGTTGACCTTGATCGTGACGATTGTTGTGGAGATCTATATTTTATTGCCACTTCGATTTGATATTAAGAAAACAAAATTGACTGGTGATTTGAAGAATAATTATCGAAACAGTTTGCTACTAAGATATCTGATGTTTACTATCATTCCTTATGTCTTGGCATTCTTATGGACGACCTGGAAAATTGTCATTATCAGTCATGCGATTTTCAACAGTTATCTTGTCGTTTCGATAATTGCTGCGATAGCTGTTGGTATCTACCAAATTTACCTCGTTAAAAAGGAGCCCCAAAAAGAAGCATGAGAGTCGATTTGAGCAAAGAATTTAAAGAGAAATACCAAAAATTACTAGGTGATCGAGCTGAAAAAATTTTTCAAGCCATCCAAGCTGACAGTATTGATGCTTTTAGACTCAATCCCTTAAAAGATGATTTTAAAAATGTCAAAGTCAGTTTAGATGCGCCAATTCCATACTCAAATGTGGGTTATTACGGAAGCATCGATGGGAAACAGATCGACCATATTGCCGGCTATTTATATAGTCAGGAACCAAGTGCAATGTATGTTGCAGAATTAGTTGCACCTGAAAAAAACGACCGGATACTCGATCTTTGTGCTGCACCCGGAAGTAAGTCGACTTATTTGGCCACTTTAATGGACCCACAGGACATTTTGGTGAGTAACGAGATCAATCACCAGCGAGCAAAAGTATTGTCCTCAAACATCGAAAGAATGGGTATCACTAATACAATCGTCACAAATAACTCACCACAGGAATTTGAGAAGGGCTTTAATGAGTATTTTGATAAAATTTTAGTGGATGCGCCATGCTCTGGTGAAGGAATGTTTCGCAAAGATCCTGAATCAGTCAAATATTGGTCTCCAGAATATGTTGAACAATGTGCCAATCGCCAACGTCACATTTTAGATTCAGCATACAAACTCTTAAAACCTGGCGGGAGACTGGTTTATTCTACTTGTACCTTTTCCCCAGAGGAAAATGAAGCTAATATCGAATATCTGTTGAAGACATATCCTGATATGAAATTGAACGAAGTTAAGAAATATCCTGGAATGGAAGATGGTGTGCCTGCTTGGGGAAATAACGATCCTGAATTAAAAAAAGCATTACGGATGTTCCCTGATAACTTTAAAGGTGAAGGACATTTTATGTGTCAACTTCAAAAATCGGGTGCCGAGAGCAAATTGCGGATCAAGCAACTTAAACAAAATTTGAAGAAACCAGATCTCGAACTATTAAAGAAATTTGCACAAACTAACTTAGAGGTTCTCCCACAAGATAATCTCTTACGAGTCAAAGATTTTCTTTATCAAGCTGCTAGTTTGGATTCACGTTTTTCAAGTTTGCATGTGATGCGTAATGGTTTGAATATCGGTGAATTCAAAAAAAATCGCTTGGAGCCAGACATTGCGATGGTTTTGGCTACTCAAGCGAGTGATTTAAAAGCTATTTATAATTTATCTGATGAAGAATATAAAAAGTATCTCCACGGTGAATCAGTTATCTTGGATACTCAACCCGATTTTTCTAATAAGTGGATTGGTTTGAGTTATCAAAACAAGTTATTCAGTTGGGGAAGATACAGCAATAAGCAAATAAAAAACGTCTATCCCAAAGGATTAAGACGTTAAGTTGATTTTACGTTGTTTAGCGTAATTTATTAAGTCTGGATCATAAATGATCGGGGCTTTTTTTATTTCTGCAATATTTTTTGCACCGATAGCAGCCAGAATAATTTTTATTTCCACGATCAAAGTCTCAAAGAACTCTTCTGTTTCTGTAAAAGAATATTTCTGGAGGTGGTGCAAAGCTAAACCAGAAATTCCGACTGACTGGGCGCCCATTCTTAATGCTTTCACGACATCTAGGGCTGTTTTGATTCCACCAGAAGCGAAAATGTTCGTTTCTTGACTACTAGATTGAGCTTCAATCAGTGATTCGACTGTTGAAAGGGATAGTTGGTCTAAGTATGTCAAATCAAGTTCATGATTACGAGCACTTTCAATTTCAGCAAAATCAGTGCCACCAAAACCAGAAATATCAAGGTTTTTAACGCCGATTTCCTCCAATTGATGAATGTTTTTGGTAGATAATCCAAAGCCAACTTCTTTGACTATAACAGGGACATCTATGTTATTAACGATTTCTTGAATATTATCTTGCCAGTGGAAATCTCTATCGCCTTCAGGCATAGCTAATTCCTGCAAAACATTTAAATGGATCTGTAAGGCATTGGCTGAAATCAACTGGATTGCTCGTTGAGCTTTTTTTAAATCAGCTTTAGCAGAAACATTGGCGATCACAAAGCCACCGGGATTATTTTCTCGGAGGACTTTGAAACTTTTAGCTGTTTCTGGTATCCGAAAATAGACACCCATTGATCCGCTGGAAACAGGGATATCAAATTTGTTGGCTAATTTAGATAGTTCACTATTAAATCTTTCTGATTGCTTGGAGCCCCCAGTGATGGCATTGAAATAAATTGGTGCGCCGACCTTAGTTCCTAAAAAATCGACCCCGAGGTCGATTTCAGAAGTATTCAATTCAGGTAGGGCATCATGTAGTAATCTCACTTGGTCGAAACCAGCAAAAGATTCATCATTATAGTATTTTTCAGCTAAAAATAAATGCTCTAGTTTCCGTTGAATTTGTTCATCCTGTTTAGGCATGGTCGATTATATCTCCAATTTTGAGTTTGAGAGGAGTGATCCCAACTTTTTTCCATTCTTTTTTAAGGGTATTGATATTTAAATTCTTATTGCTGATGACGATTCCACAGTCACCGCCACCGGCACCAGATGTCTTAGCCGCACCACCGGCTTTTTCTGCGATATCACACAACTTAGTCAATAATTTGGTTTCAATATGAACATCACTGAATTTAGCTAAATCAGTCAAAAGTTTCCGATAATTACTGATCATTTCTTTGATCCTATCAGAATCACTGTCACGGAAACCTTGAATCAATTTTTCAACACTCTTGCGACTCGAATGTAAGAAATGTTGATACTTTTCAACTTTCTGAGCCTTAGTCAAGGCGATACGGTCTACAAGAATCGAGGTAGATGCAGGTGAACCTGTCCAACCTACGATCATTTCTAATTCCTTGGGTAATTTGAGTGGCTCGATCTTTAGATTAGGCCAATCAAGCTTTAAGAGTTTACCTAAGCTGTGATTACGGACCATATTGAAGACCCAGTTACGATCAGGCGACTTGTAAGCAACAATACCACCAAAGGCGCTTGCAGCAATATCACCTAGACTACCGTTGCCTTGAACTGATAAGTGAGCGATCGAAGATAATTTATAAACATCCATTTTAGTCAAATTTAGACCATAAAAGGAGCCTAGTGCTTTAACAACCGCCACTGTGACAGCAGCCGAGCTACCTAGACCAAATTTTTTACCATCTTTAGAATCTAATTCACTGGTAACTAAAAGATCATAATAGGCTAATTTTTTTTGCTTCTCTAAAGCATATCTTTCAACGAATTTTATCGCTGTAAGAATATAAGCTAACTGACTTTCAGTATCGTCGAAGACCAATTCGCTACCTTTACGGTCCCAATGGATCAATTCTTTATTTAAGTTTTTAGATTGTATAGTTCCTCCATTTTTTGATTCAGTAACTGTTACGGTTACGTATTGATCAACAGAGGCAATCACTGCAGGGAAGCCTGTTTCGACAACAGCGTATTCTCCCGCAATGTATAATTTTCCAGGTGCTCTTCCTGTGGACAAAAATATCATACCTTTCTAAATATCAAATGTATTGTATACCTTTTCCAATATGGGCCTCAAATGTCTGAACATTTTTTAGAGAATTATTAAGATATCTTTGGACCTCAGAAACGGACTCCTGACTACAAATGATTTTAACGTTAGGACCAGCATCGATTGTAACATATGCTAAAATCCCTGTACTACGTAAGTGTTTTACCAACTTGATAACTTCAATCGTTTCTGGAGCAAAATAAGTATACGGTGGATTGGCTGACAACGTTAAAGCATGCATCGAAAGTGCGTTGTGCTCAGCTATTTCCCCGATTTTTTGTAAGTCTTTATTTGCAATTGCTTGCTTAATGTCTTCAGTCTCTGAATCCACAAGTGTACACCAACTTGAATAGAAAGGCGAAGTTTTTACTGACATTTCCATCCCTTGAGTAGACGAAATTTCTTTCTTCGCTGTCGAAATGACTGCTGATAAGACGACTATGTCAAATTGCGGGTCTTCATTGATCGGTTCAGCATACGAGGTATCATCATCATTTCCGGCATGCCACTCAACGAAACCACCAAAAATAGATCTAGTAGCAGAACCAGATCCTAAACGTGCTAATGATGAAAGAGAACGTTTTGATAGATTCAATTGAAATGTTTGGTCGATCGAGGCTGCCAGAGCGGCAAATCCGGAGGCAGAGGACGCAAACCCGGCTGCCATAGGCACGTGATTAGTCGAAACGACTTGTAAATGTTCCTGACGGTCAAATTTTTCCCGAACTACGTCGAGATAATTTCTGATTCTTTGGCTAGATTTATCATCTAAGATATCACCGTCTAAACTGATGATATCTTTTGATTCCGAAATAATTTGCGATGTAGTGTCAGTATAATATTTATCTAGTGTTAGGGACAAACTGTTAGTGTAGGGGAGCTTTAAAGCAGGATCCTTTTTACCCCAATATTTGATCAGAGCAATATTTGTATAAGCTCGCGCTGTTTTAGTCAAAGTCAGTTCCCTCATTTTCGTAGATTGATAGTGGTTGGGTCCAAGTTTGTTCGGCACCGTTCTCTCGTAGTGCTTGTTGAATTTTCTTTGCATCTTCAAGGTTTTTGGCCAGACTAATAGTACAGCCACCACGACCACCGCCGGTGATTTTACTACCAAGGGCTCCAGCTGAGATTGCTGCTTTATTTAATTTATCAGTTTTGGGAACAGCTAGATTCAATTTTGACAGGATCGAATTGGCATCAGTAAAGATTTGGCCCAATTTGACTAAGTCGTTATTTTTTAAAGCGATGACAGTATCTTCGGTATGTTGTCCTAATTGTTCCAACATTTGACCGATTTTTTCAGGCGCTTTATCATACATTGTCCTAACATCAGCAACGGTTTCTTTAGTTTTTCCCTTGATCCCAGAATCAGCAATGACGATAAAGCCGTCTGATGTAAATGAGAAGTGACTGGCAGCTTTATCTTTGCCGAATTTGATCGGTGATTCTGAAATGACGGTGTTAGCATCTAAGCCACTGGCCTTACAATGAGTGACCGTCTCCGATTTATTGATGTGTTTCAGCAGTTTTTCTTGGTCGATCGGTTGATCGAAAAAGTCAAAAAAAGCTCTGGTGATGGCTGCGCCGATGGCAGCTGATGAACCCAAGCCTCGTTCGATAGGTAGACCACTATCGATAAAAATAGCATAATTTATATCTTGTTGATTAAATTCATGATCGAGGATATCGATCAAATATTTGACTCCCGATAATGCATCAGGAAGATCAGCGATTTTGCCGACGAAGTAATTTGACAACAAAGTTTTTTCAGAACTTTCTTTTATACGTACAATTACAGGAATGCTCAGAAGAGGAAAGGCGATAGCTGGATAACCGTAAACTACAGCATGTTCCCCCATAATGATCATTTTCCCGTGACTTTTACCAATACCATTATTCAACGGCATTCACCTCAATTTCTCTAAGAATATATTTTAAACATACTTTGAACTTATTTCCACTATATACCGATTTAACTATGATAGAATTTTTGTATTAGGAGAAGACTAATGACACTTAATTTTATTCTCGGAACCAACCAATACGATCATCATCAAGAGATGATCAAACAGTTTCAACAAGACCTTGAGACTGATCCCAAAGGAAAATTTTTCTTCATCGTACCGAACCATATCAAGTTTGAATCTGAGATCAGGGTTTTAAATGATCTCGGTCAGATTCAAGGTAATGGAGAACTAGTTGCCAGCAATAGCGTCCAATGTTTTTCTTTGTCACGTCTAGCTTGGTATTTTTTGCGTGGCAGTGATGTTTATAACATTGAAACATTGACTGATACAAAGTCGGCCATGATCATCAGACGCGTAATCGAGCAAAATCGTTCACAGTTGAAAATATTATCCGGAATGGCTGATAAAAGTGGCTTTATCGACCAACTGACCAGTCAATTTACCGAATTCGAAAATGGCCAGGTCACTCCAGACGACGTGGAAGATGTCATGAAGCAAAATCAAAATGACATTTTTACCGGAAAAATAGGTGAACTGAATCTGATTTATCGCAAGTACACCGAAGCTATCGAACAATATGCGACTAACAATTTTAAATTAGACGCCTTAGCTGATTATCTGGACGCTGATTTACATAGTAAGCATTATCACTTTTATGTTGAAGGATTCTCATCATTTACTGCTTCAGAATTGCAAGTCATTAAAGCTATTTTGCTTAATTGCGGAGATTTGAATATTTCGTTAGTTTTGGATACTCCTGCGGTTCAACCGGTTGAAAAAACTAGTTTTTATGCTCGTCCGGCCAATACTTTCAATCAACTGTATAACTTGGCGAAGGATAATGGAGTAAGTTATCACAGTAAATTTACCAAAACCCGTCGTGTCAGCGATGATATTGGCAAATTAGAGGACTACTGGATCCAATCTTCAGGAGTGAGTCCCATTAAAAGCAGTCATTTGGACTCGATCAATTCGGTTCAAATCTGGAAGAGTACTAACAAACAAGCTGAAGTTTCGGCTGTCAGCACTTATATCCGTCAATTAGTTGCTAACCAGCAATATCGTTATAAAGATTTCTTGATCTTAGCACGAGACCTGAATCAGTACGGTTCTTTTATTGAACCGTTCATGGCTGAAAACGAGATTCCAGCTTTCGTTGATCTACAAAGGAAGATGACTGATCATCCCTTCAAAAAATTGGTTGACCTTTTGTTCACCTTAGTAGACCACGGCTTGCAAAGTGAAGATGCTTTAGCCTTATTAAGGACTGAATTGATGATCCCTGAAAAATACCAAAAGGCCGATATTTCTGAATATCGTCAAGCAGTCGATTTACTAGAAAATTATGTTTTAGCTAATGGAACAACACGTAAAGCTTGGTTAGGGCAGGACTTTGAAGCTCAAGCTAATCTAGATAGTGAGATCGATCAGAATATCATTTTTGATTATCAAAAGATAAATGAAATCAGAAACTTTATCAAGGAAATTTATCAATCTTGGTCTGAGTTCTTTACCGAAGAACAGACTGCCAAAGATGCAGCGACCTTTTTATTCAATTTTCTCGACAAGTTTGGGGTATTTGATCGATTAGGTGTTTGGCAACAACAAGCAGCCGATCAAAACGACCTGACTTCGGCTGGACAGCCTGAGCAAGTTGTTGATAAATTCAATACGATCCTCGATGAGTATGTCAGTGTCTTTGGTGATGAACAATTCAAAAGTGACGAGTTCATCGAGATATTAGATGCTGCATTTGAAAGTGCTCAATATTCACAAATACCTTCGACTTTGGATGCGGTCAACATTTCTGAAATTGGGATGGTTCAACCTAACAACCGTAAGATTACCATCGTATTAGGAGCAACTGTTAACAACATGCCTGGTACGTCGGTCTCAAACGGCATCATTGCGGATGATGAAAGACAACTGATCTCTGACAATTTAGACAGTGATAAGTACTTGAATGCTTCTGATGAAGTGATGAACAATTCTGAACCATTTCTACACGGTCTGACATTCACTACACCGTCGACTCGTTTGATCTTTACTTATCCCAATTATACTGAAGATAATAAGCAGGAAGACATTTCCAGCTATGTCACTAGGATCGCCGAACATTTCGGGATTACACAGCAAGATATCATGTTGAATCCTGATCCTTTGCAAACGGAAGAAAATGAAGTATTGAGATACGTGGGATCAGCTGAAGCTAGTTTGAATTATGTGATCCGTGTTTCGCGTGCTGCTCTAGATAACAAAGCAAAATTATCAGACCAGTGGACCTACGTCCGTAACCGCTTATTGCAAGAAGACCAGACTGATTCAGAGTTTGCCTTGAGTTCATTACAATATCAAAATAAACCAGTCGATCTCAACAAAGAAACCGTCGAGAAACTCTATGGTAATAATATCGATGTCTCGATCTCACGTCTGGAGACTTTCTATCAAAATGAATATGAGTACTTCTTGAAATATGGTCTAAGATTGCAGCCACGACAAATATTTGAAGTCACCTCAGCCCAAACCGGTTCACTTTATCATGCAGTCTTAGATGGATTGGTCAAATTACTTAATGACCAACAAGTCGATATCCGTAATTTGTCAGATCAACAATTGACAGCCTATGTTGCTGATGTTTTCAAAAATGAACTTGATAAGCCTGAGAATAAGATCTTTTCTGCTAATGAACGTATGGGCTTCATCTCCAAAAAAGCTCAAGACACTTTATTGCAGTTAGTCAGGGCTATCAAAGAACAATTGGGCCGTAATAAGTTCATCCCTCGTGCCACTGAAGTAGCTTTTGGCAGGATGAACAATGCCAAACAAGACTTGCCAGGCTTATCATACAAGATACCTGGTGGACACGTGATCAACGTTCGTGGAAAGATCGACCGGATCGATGAAATGTCACTAGATAAAAGTGATTATTTAGCGGTTATCGACTACAAGTCAAGTGGACATAAATTTGATTTCGATAGTTTCTTAGATGGGATCACTATGCAGATGCCAACTTATCTCGAAAATCTGGTTGCCAACAAAGAACAATTATCTTCTGGTCAAGATGTCAAAATTGCTGGTGCCTTTTATTCACATATCCAAAATCCAAAGATCCTGGTTAAGAAGGGCGTCGATGTTGAAAAAGAATTATTAAAGAAATTCAAGTTAGATGGGCTGATCGTTGACGATGATGAGCTGTTGGAAAATCTTGATAGTTTAGTCTCTGGTGCTTCTTTGATTTTGCCAATTTCCAAATCAAAAGCAAAGGGCATCACCATCAACAAAAAGAATGCCATTTCTAATCAAGATCTCTATCGGATCTTGAATTATAATCGTCATTTGATCAAACAAGCAGGTGAGAAGATCTATTCCGGAAAATTACAGATCAATCCTTTCCGTGACAGTGCCAATCGAACCGGATTGCAGTTCAGTGATTATCGTCCAATCTTACAGTTTGATGCGATGTTACCAGAAAATGAATATCACGAGATCATCAATCACGGCCGGGAAGCTAAAAAAGTCGTCTTGAAGCGAATCGAGCAAATCTTGGAGGAAGAAACGAACAATGCCTGAATGGACAGAAAATCAAAAAAAGGCCATCTTTCATCATGGCCATGATATCTTAGTTTCAGCCGCCGCTGGTTCTGGGAAGACGACCATCTTAGTCGAGCGGATCATTGAATTATTGAAAAACAATGAGAACGTCGATAATTTATTAGTCGCAACTTTTACTGATCCTGCCGCTGCTGAAATGAAGGAACGTTTAATTAAACGGATCAAAGAAAGTGTTGCTCAAGATGAGCTTGATCCGGCACAAAAACAGCACATGCAATCACAGATCTATAAAGTGGCTGTCAGCAACATCAGCACTTTACATGCCTTTTGCCTGAGCGTCATAAAAAAATACTATTATGTCATCGACTTAGACCCTAGTTTTCGTTTGTTGAGTGACGAGACTGAGCGGACATTACTTGAAGAGCAAGCTTTCGACAATGTCAGGAACAAGTATTATCAAAAAGATGATACTGATTTTATCGATTTGACCGAAAATTTTTCCAATGATAAGAGCGATGATGGTCTCGCTGATACGATTTATCAGCTGTATAACTTTGCCATCACTAATGCCCAAACAGATCAGTGGCTCGATAACTTGATGAAGTCCTATCAAGTAGATCAGTCGATCACCGATTCAGCTTTCTATCAAAAAAAGGTCAAACCACAATTATTACGAGATCTGGACAACATCATCGACGAAACAAATAGTTTGAGTGATATTGCCGCTGACGATATCCTTAGTCAAAATTATGTTCAACCGTTAAAAGAAGGTGCTAAGGTACTGTCAAATATTAAAGAGAGTATCATCAATGGCACCGCTTTTGATGACATTAGAGAAGAATTAGCTAAATTCAAGTTTCCTCGGGCAAAAGCTGTCGACAAAAAGACTAAAATGCTCAGTGATGACGATAGTATTTCGAAGTCGGTCGCTAGCCAAAAAACTGATTTGAAAAAACAAGTTGATGAACAACTCTATAATAGTTACTTTGTTCAAAATGAATCCGACACGATCGAGACTATCAAGAGATCTCAGGTGATCGTTTCAAAATTAGTCGAGGTCGAACGCGCATTTATCAAAGAATATGATCATCTTAAAAATGGCAATCATGCTTTAGATTTCAACGATCTAGAACATTTGGCGGTCAAAATATTGAATAGTGAAGTCGACGGTCAAAAAATTGCTTTGGATTATTATCAAAATAGATTTCACGAGATCATGATCGATGAATATCAAGATGTTAATACTATGCAAGAGAATATCATCCAATTGCTGTCAAATGAGAACAACCATCTTTTCATGGTGGGTGATATCAAACAATCTATTTATGGTTTCCGACAAGCCGCTCCTTATATCTTTACTGGTAAGTATCAACGATTTCAAAAAGAAGACGATCCTAATGAATTGATCCAGTTATCAAAGAATTTCCGCTCATCAGTCGGTGTCGATGATTTTGTTAATCAGATCTTTAAAAAGATCCTTGATCGAAACGTTGGTGATATCGACTATGATGACAGCGTTAAGTTGATCCCGGGAACTAACTTTCCGGAAGAAGCCGATACTCGTAATGAGATCGATATTTTAACTGATCAGAAGATAGTTGATGATACTCAGCCAGCCGAAAATATTGATCTCGATGAATCGAAAAATATTGATAAGCGTGTCAGCAAGATCGAATTTGTGGCTGATCGGATCAAGCAATTGATGGATGATAACTATCAAGTCTTTGATGCTAAGAAAAATCAGTTCAGAGACTTAAAGTATTCGGATATCGCTATTTTGATGCGTAACAAAAACAGCAATACCGATCTGATCTCATATTTTTCAAAAGCTGAGATCCCCGTAATGGTGACTGATGCTCAGAACTACTTTCAAACGACTGAGTTGCAGATCGTCATGTCGATGCTGAAGATCATCGATAATCCTCGTCAAGATGTACCATTAGTGGCAGTTTTGCGCTCACCAATCGTGGGATTGAATGAAGAAGAATTAGCCCAGATACGATTGGCTGACAGAACGCAGGATTACTATGCAGCCATACTAGCCTATATCAAAGCTGATAACACTGATTTGGCAACGAAACTAGCTTCATTTTTGGAACGTTTGGAAGGATATCGTGACTTTGCTAATAAAAATAGTTTGGTCAAGTTGATCTGGAAAATCTATCAGGAAACTGGGATCTTGGAATATGTTTCAGGGATGCCAGGTGGTAAGCAGCGTTCAGCAAATTTACATGCTTTGTATCAACGTGCCAATAGTTATGAAAAAAATAATTTTATGGGTTTGCATAAATTTATCAACTTTATTCAGCGGATGCAGGATATGGACCGTGACCTTTCGCAGCCAAATAGTATTGAAACGACTGATGATACTGTCAAAGTGATGACTATCCATGCTAGTAAGGGACTAGAATTTCCGATAGTTATCTTGTTGAATATCGACGATAATTTTAATAATAAAGATTATACTTCGGATACTTTATATGACGTTCACACAGGTATTGGGATCAGTGTTTTGAATCAGGTCAGTCGGGCTAATGTCAGGACTATCCAACGAAGTTTGATCAGTGATCAAAAGCAAGTTGCCGGAGTTTCTGAAGAAATGCGGCTTTTGTATGTTGCATTGACTCGTGCCAAGCAAAAATTAGTCTTAGTTGGTTTCAACAAAGAGCCCACCAAGATGCTTAGCAACTGGGAGCACGTCAGAACTAACCAGCAAGGTGTCATCAATGAGGGTGCCCGGATCAATGCTCACTCTTATCAAAACTTGATCGGGATGAGTATCATTCCTGACCCCTGGACGAAAAATAATAAGGAACGTGACCAATTTTCAAACCAAAAGAGTCAAATGGATCTCAATTTGATCAATCTAAATGCAACTGAGATCAGTGGTTCAAAAACTAAGACTCAACAAGCTGAAGAGGTTCCGACTAGTCCGATTTTTCGAGATACTGTCGACAATATTTTGGATTTTCAATACACTCATCAGGATGCGGTCAATACGACAGCCTATCAGTCAGTCTCTGAGATCAAAGGCCTGTTTTCTGATCCAGATGACGATGAAATGGCTCGCGCTGATATAATCAATGACTCTGGACGCTATTTCTCCAATCAATTTAAAAAACCGAGCTTTTTAGTAGAAACTAAGAAGGTAAGTGCGACTGATATCGGTAGTGCGACTCACTTAGTCCTCCAAAAGGTCCCAATCGAACAGATGCCGACTGAAGATATTTTTACTGACCTGATCAAACAATTAGTAGAAAGCAATGTTTTGAAAAAAGAAATTGCTCAAAAAATTGATATCACTAGTCTGATCAATTTTTATCAGAGTAAACTTGGTAAAGCGATAGTTGAGAATTCAACAAAGGTTGAGCGAGAATTTCCATTCTCAGTCTTAATGCCCGCCGAAAAATTATTTAATTCTACCAAAGATAGCTCGACAAGTGATGATAAAATCTTAGTTCATGGTATTATTGACGGTGTGATTGAATTAGAAAAGGGAATTATTGTTTTTGATTACAAAACTGATAATGTTAATAGTCAAAACCTTCAGGAAAAAATCAAAACTTATTCCGGACAATTGAACCTATATGCAAAAGCTATTTCCTTAATCAAAGAAAAACCGGTTATTGGAAAATATCTTTATTTCTTAAAGGTCAATCAAATAGAGAAATTAGATTAGTGGTGAATTAATAGTGAAAAAATCCTACGCTGTTGTCGATCTGGAGACAACGAATGCCAATTGGCATGACAACGGGCGTATTATTCAATTTGGCTGTGTATTGATTGAAGATGGTGAGATCACCAAGATCTTCAATCAAAAAATCAATCCCAAAGTACCGATTCCTAGTCGGATTACGGCACTGACTGGTTTGACCAATGATGATGTTAAGGATTCACCGACGTTTGAAGAACTCGCACCTGGGATCTTCAAGTTATTGAAAGACAAAATTTTTATTGCTCATAATGTTAATTTTGACCTGCCATTTTTGAATCGAGAATTCAACCGGATCGGCATGAACGAATTGAATATCAAAGCCATCGATACGGTGGAATTGTCACAAATAATGTTTCCAACTGTAAGTAGTTATAAATTACAAGATTTAACTAGTTATTTAAGCATTGAACATGATAATCCACATAGTGCCGATAGCGATGCTTTGGTGACCGCAAAACTATTTTTGGTAATTGAAAGTCAAATTCGTGATCTATCGATGACGACTTTGAAACAGTTAGTCGATTTAGGTAAGGATACTATTCGAGAAACTAATACTGTCTTTAAAAGTATTTATCAACAAAGAGAAAATTATCAAAAATTATTACCAGATTATTTGTATGAAAAAAATGGCTTAGTCCTTCGTAAGAAAGATTTTCACATTAGTGAACAAATCGATAAAAAGACTAAGTATCCAACTTCTGAAAAAGCCAAAAAGAGTTTATTGGCTGGTAAATTAGATTATCGGAAAAATCAAGCTGATCTGATGGACCATATTTATCAGTCAGCCAATCATCGTCAAAAAGATAAAAAATGGAATCTGATCGAAGCGCCAACAGGTTCAGGAAAGACAATCGGCTATTTGTTGCCACTGTCTTATTTAGTCAACAGTCAACAAAAGTTGGTCATCGCGACTACCACGAAAGTTTTGCAGCAACAGATCGTTGATCAGGCCATCCCTTTGTTGAACCAAGTATCTCAGCATAATTATCATGCTGAGGTGGTTAAGAGTAGCTATAATTTTATCGATCTGGACCGTTTTTATGAATCAATCGAAAATTATCAAGGACATCGTCATACAGCACTTTTGAAAATGAAGATACTTGTTTGGCTGACGATAACTACTACTGGTGATTTGAATGAGCTGCATCTGACTAACTACAATAATCCACTGTTCACGATTATCCGTCACCGTGGTGAGTTGAAAGAAAAAACTGTTTTCTCTGATGATGATTTTTGGCGTTATCAACAAAATCATTATCATGAATCTTTGATCTTGGTCACTAACCAGGCCTATTTAGCTCGGCATTTGGATAGTTCAATGTGGGGCGAGAATTCATATTTAGTTGTTGATGAGGCTAACCACTACGCTGATAATTTACGCGAAGTTGCCTCTCCGACAATTGATTTTTACAAGTTAAACGATTATGTGAAGAAATTAAGTGATATCCTGTATCAGAATCGTGTCACACTCCGGTATGCCTTTACTGAGGTGACGACTCAATTGTGGAATTATCAAGATCTGCAAGATATGGAAACTCATTTTCAGGCCATCGATGAATTGATGGAACGCTTAGAATTCGACATTTTCGAAAACGATGTCCAAACACAGGTCGGTTTAAAAGATCGTAATCAATTCGTCAGTTTGTTGTTGAATCCACAAGAATTCAAAAAAGAAGATCATAATTTGGTCGATCTTTTGTCTGACCTGATCGTTGAATTGACAATGGTCGTTCATCGGATCGATGTCTTATTTGACCAATATAATTTTCAGAAGAATTTTATTTCTGTCGAGTTATCAAAGATCATTTCAAACTTGATTCTTGAAAATAGTAAGATCCGCAAAGTTTTACAGGCTATGGATGAATTATTGCAGGTGATCCAGAAGAAAGATTCAGATTTTGGGATCCAGATCGACATGCGTGACTTCTATGAACCTAATACTTTGAAGTTGAGCTGGCGTCAATTTGATATTCGCGATTTGATCAAAGAGACGACTGATGCCTTTAGTCAAATTTATGCCATGGGCGCAGCAATCACCATCCAAAAGGATTTTTCACATTTTATTTTGGATCTGCAACTTGATGAAGAACAGATCAATGAGATGTTGATCCTGCCGGATGCTAATAATATTGCAAAAAATAGTAAAATTTACTTGCCAGAAGATGTCCCTGATATCACTCGTCTGAATAATGAACAATATTATTCAATGGTCACCAAGCATATCGTTGATATTTTAGACGACATGGACTACCAAACCATGATATTATTTAATTCGTTGACTACTTTAGAAGCCGTATATAATCAGCTGATGGAGACCGATGTCAAAGAAAAATGGGAAATCCTTGCTCAAGGTGTCACTGGTACCAATGAGAAGATCAAGAAACGTTTTGCTATCGGCAATCGTTCTGTGCTTTTAGGTGCTAATTCCTTTTGGGAAGGGGTCGACTTTCCTAATAAGATGCTCGAGATTTTGATCGTGACACGGATACCATTTGAGTCTCCGGAAATGATCGATGTGAAAGTCCGTCAAGAAGCCATGGGTAAAGCTGGGTTCAACGTTTTCCAGGCTGATACTTTACCTAGAGCAATTTTGCAACTTCGTCAGGGATTGGGTCGCTTGGTCAGGAATTCTCAAGATCGTGGTGTGATAATTTTATTAGATGATCGCATCTTAACTAAAAATTACGGGAAAACCATTTTAAAATCTTTGCCAAATGGACTGCCAGTGGTACAAAATGATATGAAGTACATAAAAAAGGATATAAATAAGTTTTTGAAATAAACAAAAGTTGCTATACTATGTTTGTTGATTAACCTAAAGGGAAGAATTTATGAGTAGAAGTACAAAAATCTTATTAACAATTTCATTAATAGCGTTAGTAGTCGTTTCGGCATTGACTTATATCAATCTATCGTTTGCACCATATTCGAGTGCAAAATCACAATCAAATTCGATTGCCAAGGATAATGCCGGTATCGTGGATCCTGATTATTTTGGTGATTACACGCGTGAAGATCGCTACTATTCAGTTGGTGGATTGACCTCGAAAAAGCAGTATCGTTATATCATTATTAATGCTAAATCGGGAAAGACTCAAACAGTCAACAAGGATAATGCTCCTTTACGTCAATCAGTCGTTGATGGTGTAGCTGAACGTTATAATCCAAAAAAGATCCTGCATATCAACTTGGGACTATATAAGAAAAAGCCTACTTGGGAAGTTGCCTTTAAGAATAAGAATGGCACAATCGGGTACGACTTAGTCGATTTTAAGTCTGGTAAGAGCCGGCAATTGATAAATAATATTTAAAGGTATCGGCAGTAATGTCATACCTTTTTTCTTTGGAGTGTTATGAAATGGAAGATGAAATTTTTAATCAATTTATCAACAGTGGTACAACGAGTGTCAGTAATTTGATTCTGAAAAACTTTCGGGAATTAGGGATGACTGCCAATGAGCTTATGATTTTTTTGAATTTACAAATGTATGCTCAACAAGGCAATCAATTCCCAATGGTGACTGAGATCTCCAAGAATACTGGCATAAAAGAAGCCAATATATTTAACAGTATCCAGAATATGATCAAGCTCGGAGTGATCGAGTTAAAAACGGTAGTAGAAAACCATCAACAACGTGATATTTACTCCTTGACGCCGGTTTATCATCGCTTGAATAAATTATTAGAGCAGCAGCAAAGTTCTGATGCTAAGGCTAAGTTACTATCCGATACGGAAGAACTATTCAAAAAGATCGAAGTTGAATTTGGTCGTCCGATCTCACCGATCGAGCAGGAACAAGTTCATCAGTGGATCGATGATGATCATTACAGCATTAAATTGATTGAATTAGCCTTACGTGAGGCAGTCTTGAATCAAGCTTATTCATTGAAATACATGGATCGTATTTTGATCAGTTGGGAAAAGAGTAATATTAAGACTGTCGGACAATTAGAAGATCGTAGAAAGAAGTTGGAATATTAATGTTAAAAGATGACCAGATAGTTTGGGCGATTCATCAAATGGAAGCTGATATTGGCCCGGTTGAACCATCACTTGATTCAAGGACGCCATTTCAATATTTAGTTTCAGTGATATTGAGCGCGCAAGCAACTGACGTTTCCGTTAATAAGGTGACACCAATACTTTTTGCTAAATATCCTGATCCTAAAGACTTGATGAATGCAAATTTGTCTGACGTGGAAGAGATGATCAAAAGTGTCGGCTTATTTCACAACAAGGCTAAAAATATCATCAAGACGGCTGGACTTATCCATACGCAATATAATGATGTTGTGCCTGAAATTAGGTCTGAGATAATGAAATTACCAGGGGCGGGCAGAAAAACGGCTAATGTGGTCTTAAGTGACGTTTTTCATCAGGCAACTTTTGCAGTCGATACTCATGTATCAGCTATTTCCAAACGTCTGCATTTTGTCGATCAAAAAGCGACTCCAGTTCAAGTGGAGAAAAAAATCGTTTCAGCTTTGCCAGCCGAGGAATTGCATCAAGCTCATCATACGATGATTGAATATGGTCGAAAATATTCGATGAAGTTACCAGTTGAAGAAGAAACCAATAAATTGATCATTGCTTGTGATGAAATGAATCAAACTAATGAAATCGAAGCAAATTGATTTTGATAAACAAAAAGGACTTTAACATCCCTGAAAAAGGGAAGTTAAAGTCCTTTTATTTTGCTTATTCAGCTTCACTGCCACTTTGAGTATTGCCACCCTGAGTGTTTCCACCTTGAGTAGTGCCACCGCCAGTGTTGTTATCGGTCGTACCGCCACCAGTGTTGCCGGTATTTCCAGTATTGTTATTGTTGTTAGAACCAACAGTTGTGTTACCACCAGTATTAGTATCTCCACCACCAGTAGTTGGTGGGTTAGTGGTAGTAGTGTTTCCACCGGTATTGTTATTGGTATTGTTATTATTGCCATCTGTGACAGTTTGATCATTGTCACCATTGGTTGTCGTACCATCACCAGTATCAGTGTCACCATTTTGTTCATTAGTATTATTGTTATCGTTAGTTTCATCATCATCAGAACTCTGACGACGGTTAGGGATTACTTCTTCAGAACTTGAACCCGTTGAACTGCTTGAACTAGATGAACTCGAGTAATTCTTATAAGGATTATTCGGTGCATGTCCACGGACAAATAATTCAGTAGTGTATGAACTGCTTGAAGATCTTGGTGAAGCAACGACAGGTGTTGTCGATCCACCAGTTTTGATCTTCAATTTAACGACTGAACTTGGTTTCTTCCAGTCTGAGTTGGTAGATTTCTTAGCGAGATATTGCATTTCAGCCTTGTAGATCTTACCAGCGACACTTTGATAAGTGGCTGACACACCATGTGAATTCTGCGAGTCATAACCCGTCCAAACGCTCATTGAATAGTTCTTGGTGTAGCCATTGTACCAAGCATCTTTAGCCGTGTTCTCTAAATTGGAGTTACTACTTAAAGCATCGTCAGAATAGTTGGTCGTACCAGTTTTCCCAGCTTGATGAAGACCAGAAATAGCTGCATATTGAGCAAATCCCTCACTCGTTGGCACCCCTTTGAGCACATCAGTCATCATATAAGCAGTTGAAGCTTTCATAGCCTTCTTCGGCTCAGAATGATATGAGTGGGTGATACCATCAGCAGTTTCGATTTTCGATACATAGGTTGGTTTGTAGTAGTCTCCACCGTTAGCAAAGGTCGCATAAGCTGCAGCACCTTGTAAACTGGATACGTCACTACCAATACCAGCTGAAGTACCTTGATTATCTGGAATGGTGATACCTAATTTCTTAGCAAATTTCTTAGCTTTAGAGAAGCCAACTGTTGACAAGGTCTTGATAGCTGGAACATTCCGTGAAGTTACCAAAGCCTCACGAAGACTCATTTGTCCCTTATAGGTTTGATCCCAATCTTTTAGGACAATATCAGTTCCAGGATAGACATATTTGGTGTCATACAATTGATGGTAAGTCGACCAATCCAAATATTCAAACGCGGGTCCGTAATCAAGGATCGGTTTCATAGTTGAACCATTGCTCCGTGAGGTCTGAACCGCACGATTAAGTCCAAATTGGATATTTGATAATTTGCGACCACCGATCATGGCCACGACTTTACCATTATTTGGATTAACTATCGTCGCTCCGACTTGCATCTTCGAATCGGGAAACTGGACGTAATTAGATGAATTAACAATATTATAGAGACGTTTTTGAGCATCGTAATCCATATTAACTGTGATCTTAAGATTATCACGATAAGGATCAAAACCTTTAGCTTTGACTTCTGAAATAGCTTCCTTAATGTATGGATCCGTGACCATTTTGTCAGTATCATTACCAGTGGTATTTTCCTTAAAAGGCTGTAATCCTGAATCGATTGGTGTATTGATAGCCTTCTCGGCTTGAGACTTAGTTATTTTTTCATTGTCGAGCATAGCTCTGATAACCAGATCACGACGCTGCTTAGCTTGTTCAGGATGTTTATAAGGATCATAATTGCTTGGTGCATTAGGTAGACCGGCTAGCATGGCCATTTGTGGTAGAGTGAGGTCTTTAAGCGATTTACCGTAATAATAGCGGGCACCAGTTTCGATACCATAAGCACCATTATTCATATAAACTTTATTAACGTAAAATTCCAGAATTTGTTGTTTCGAATAATCATGACTGACTTTTACAGCTAACCAAGCTTCTTGCATTTTGCGTTTAAAAGTTTGATCTTTAGCATCAGTCGAGAAGGCAGTAAGTTTGATCAATTGTTGAGTCAAAGTACTACCGCCTTGTAAAGTCCCTTTAGTAGCATTATTAAAAGCTGACTTGACGATCCGGACAGGATCGATACCAAAGGTCTCATTATAGAAGTTTTTATCTTCGATCGAGATCACAGCATCTTGCATTTGTTGAGGGACTTTATCGATAGTGACATAATTTCGCTTATTTGACCCCAAGGAACCAATTTGGTTACCCTTAGAATCAACGATGGTCGATGAACCACCGCTTTGGAGAGTCTCTTGACTGATTGCTGGAGCGGACATGGCGTAATAGGCAAAAACACCAATAAAAGCAATCACCACAGCACCAATCAAAATACCTAACCATTTAAAAATGTTTTTCCAAGGTGAATAAGGAGCATGGTTATTATTATTTGATTGATTATTCATTATTGCTCCTTTCTTTGCTTAATGAATTTATTAATAACTTCAATATATGGCAAAGTCGGGTTATAGTTTGCCATAATTTCATAAGAATCGTTTTCAATATCTGAAAGCTGAATCGACTTTGGCCCATCATTTTTCTGATTTTCCCAGTAGAAGAAAAGTTTCTTGGCTGGCATGATAAAATATCTATTAAGGGTCACATACTTAATAATTACGAAACAGATACCGTTTTGTTTTTCGCAAGCCCGGAGATGGTCAATCTGATGTTGATGGAAGTTTTTCAATGGGAAAGTGTTTTTATTGGTCGTTTCTTTGGCCTCAAAGTCCACATAATAGCCTTGATAAACTCCATTGTAATCAGTCGTTGAAGCTTGACGGAAATAAGCTTCCTTTATAACAGCTCGACTTCTTTTGGGATAATCAACTTTAACGATTTGAACCGGCGTTGGTTTTTTGTATATTACAGCAATCTCATGAGCGCGATAGTACTTGTTACTTTCGTTGATTTCATCTTCCAGTCGCATACCACGATCACCGAAGATCACTTTTTTTGCTCCCGTGGCAGTACGATTAGCTGGATTTGTATTTTGATGAAATTGGCGCCCGTCAGGGTAATTAAATTTCAATATATCAACTCCTACTTTCAGAATTATACCATGCAATTAAAATTTTAAATTATTGGAGGGATCTGGATGATCAAGAATTTGTGGATAACAGGCTATAGATCCTACGAATTAGGGATTTTTAAACCAGACGATCCAAAAAAGAAAGTTATCGAAAAATATTTAACTGAACGCATGATAAACTATGCTGAGGATGGTACTGAGTGGATCTTAACTGGTGCTCAGATGGGGACCGAACAATATGTTGGCCCAGCTGTTCAGCAAGTTAAAGATAAAGGATATAATATCAAACATGCAGTGATGATGCCATTTGCAAATTTTGGTCAACAGTGGAATGAAAACAATCAGTCATTACTAAATATTTTTTTAAGAAATGCTGACTATGTCAATAAAATCACTAAATTGGGGTATCATTCAGGTATACAACTTAGGACTTGGCAAAACTTTATGCTTCAACATACCGATGGGGCTTTGATTTTTTACGATCCAGAAAGTGGTGGAAAGCCAAAGTATGATTATTCAGCAATTAAGAATTATCAAGACCGAGGGTACAATTATTCTCTTGAATTAGTTGATTTTGATGCAATGCAAGACTTTGCGAATAGCTTGTCGGAAGATTAAGTAAAAATATATTATTAAACATAATTGGGGTGCAGACAATGAATAATATGAATCAAATGAATGGTAATGGTTTCGATCAACAACCGAACAACGATAATAAATTCTTTTTAAATTTTCAACCAAATGATATTCTCCAAAAAGAATTCAAGACTAAGATGCGTGGATATGACCAAACGGAAGTCGATCAATTCTTAGATGGTATCATTAAAGACTATGAGTCATACTCAAACGAATTGAATCGCTTAAAGGCAGAAAATGATCGTCTTCAATCACAACTTAGCTCAATGTCACAAAATGGCAATACACAAAGCAGTCGTCAAACAACAGCTCCTCGTCAAAGAGCCAACCGGACGATCCCTGTTCAACCAAAGAGCAATGTCATGCCAGGGATGAATAGTCAAAACAATCAAAAACCTGACGCTTCTACTTATTATGATATTTTAAGACGTGTGTCAAATCTTGAAAAGCATGTTTTCGGTCATGATTTTTCTAATGGTATGCCTAATCAAGATGCTAACAATGCCAAAGGCGATAATAATATCAAACAATTTGCTTCAGCAGCTGTTCCGAATAATGGAGCTAACCACAATAATCCTTTTGAAAGTGGACACAATGAGATCAATACTGATCCAATGTCGAATACAAATAATAACAACAATAACGGCAATTTAAACCCAAATCATTTTGATGCAACACGTCAAAATATGAACGGATTTAACTCAAATGTAAATAATAATGGAAATATGAGTCAATTTTAGGTATAATACAAAATGTTGGTAAATTTCGAGTAATCGCGGTCTAGTTTTCTAGGCTGAGGAAGGTCCACGCCAGCACGAGCTGAGATGCTTGTAGTGTTCGTGCTTAGCCTAATAAGCTAAGGTGCCTTTTGGTAATGGCAGCGAAAGCACTAAGGTTTTTACTATGTGTCATTAGCTTGAAAGTGCCACAGAGACGTAGTATCAGGGGAAACCCTGATAATGGAACGAGGTAAACCCCACGAGCTGGCAACCCAAACTTTGGTAGGGGCGCTTCATAACGAGAAATGAATCTACTGTGAAGGCTTAATTGTAGATAGATGATTACTGATTGTACTGGCTTACCAAACCAGTACTTGAACAGAACGTGGCCTATAGAAGTTTACTAGGTGAGGGACGACTTGCTCGTCCTTTTTTTGTACAAAATTTTAGAAACAGAAGAGGAACAATATGAAATTATTGGCAACTATGTCCAGTGGCTTTGAAGCAGTCACCGCTAAAGAATTACAAGCTTTAGGTTATGAAACAACTACCGAAAATGGCAAGGTGTACTTTGAAGGTGACAATCAGGACATTGCAAAAACCAATTTATGGTTGCGCAGTGCTGATCGAATCAAAATCGTTGTCGCTACGTTTGAAGCAAGAAGTTTTGAAGAGCTCTTCGATCGGGTCAATGAGATCGACTGGGATAACTGGTTGCCATTAAATGCTGCTTTTCCGATCAAAGCTCGGACTGTTAAATCAAAATTGCATTCTGAAAGAGATATTCAAGCCATCACAAAAAAGGCTATTGTTAATAAAATGGCAGATGTATACAAACGTCGTGGACGGCTACCGGAATCAGGAGCAACTTTCCAAATCGAATCTCGGATCCATAAAGATGTCGTTGAAGTAACGCTTGATACGACCGGAGATTCATTATACAAACGTAACTATCGTTTGGAACATGGGGCTGCGCCAATGAAGGAGAACTTTGCCGCTGCCTTGATCATGTTGACTAATTGGCACACAGACATGCCATTCGTCGATCCTACTACTGGTTCAGGTACGATTGCTATCGAAGCTGCCTTATTGGCTAGAAACATTGCTCCAGGGATGCTACGTCATTTCTCATTTGAAGGTTTCGACTGGTTTGATCCAGAGATTCTTGAGAAAGAAAAAGAAGCAGCCAAGGAAGTGCAGACTGCTCCTAAATTAGATATTTTTGCTAGCGATATCGATGGTTCAATGATCGACATTGCTAAATTGAATGCCCACGGTGCTGGAGTCTTACATGATATCAACTTTAAACAAGTTGCTGTTAAAGACTTGAAAATCGAAGGGGAAGATGGCGTCATCATCTCAAACCCTCCTTATGGTCAACGTATGAGCGATATGGAAAGCGTTCGGACACTTTATAAACAAATGGGCGACCTATTCATCCCGTTGTCCAGCTGGAGCAAATACATCGTTACCAGCGATTTGGAATTCGAAAAATACTATGGTCAAAAAGCAACTAAAAAGAGAAAGCTTTACAACGGTTCAATCAGAACGGATTATTATCAATTCTGGGCTGAACATAGATAAATTTATAAACTGTTTCGACGATGCAGATCCCATAAAACAAAAATTATCATGATAATGGTGACAATCAGAGAAAAGACCCATGACCAATGCTTGTCTGCCACCGGTAGTGACATATTCATGCCATAAAAACCAGAGATTATTGTTGGGATACTCAAAACAATCGTATAAATGGTCAGGATTTTCATGGTACCGTTCATTTGGTTATTTAAAATATTGTTGTTTGTGTTAGCTACTCGTTCGATAATGTTTGCAGCTAAATCAGATTCATCCTTTAACTGTTCGATTTCGATCACGGAATCATGTAATCTGTCCATGGTTTCATCAGTGAGCATGACAGTTTCTGCTTTACTACTGGCAATGATATCGATTTGGCGTGCGACACTGTAATCACTATTGATAGCCGTACTGATATAGATTATCGTATCTTGAAGTTCGGCCAAACTGATGATTTGTTTGTACGATGTTTTCCGTCCTTCGATATATGCTTGGATTTTGTTGCGTTTCAAATTGATATCGTTGATTGTGTCACCAAAATCATCAGATATTTGGTCAAATACTTTAAAGATCAAGGCCCAGACACGATCTTCAATATCATTGTTGATTCGCTTGTCGGCACTGATAAGGTAGTCATGGACATAGTGAGTATATTTATTAGTAAATAAAAATAATTTATCATCTTTAATGACAAGAGCGACCGGTCGAGTACTGGCGGATGCTGACTCCTTGATCTCATTTTGGACATAATAAACGACCAACCAGATTTGATTGTTTTCATCAAATTCAAGTCGAGCTCGTTCATTCTCATCATCTGCATAATCCAATACTTCATTAGTCAATCCAAATTGTTCGATCAGGACTGTTCGATCATCGTCATCCAAATTTTCTTTGGAAT
Organism: Companilactobacillus versmoldensis DSM 14857 = KCTC 3814; assembly: GCF_001434295.1. Classification (GTDB taxonomy): domain Bacteria; phylum Bacillota; class Bacilli; order Lactobacillales; family Lactobacillaceae; genus Companilactobacillus; species Companilactobacillus versmoldensis. Next base: position 234,592 of record NZ_AZFA01000001.1, read on the forward strand.
TGATATCGACTAACTGATAATCTTGTTTGATATTTTCAGGAGTTATCATCTTTTAAACCTCTCTTGTCGCCAATATCTTATCATAATCAGTCATCAAAAATTCCAGACTTTAACAAAATATAAAAACCGTTAATTCAATTTTGAATTAACGGTTTTTTAGCTTAAAGATCATATTGTAAAGAGTTCGACCAGGTCATCCTGAGGGATGCCACTGAAGTAATCATCCAAATTGAAAGTATCGAGGACCTCTTCAATGTTTTCGGGACTGTATGGAATACCGATAAGTTGATTAGCAATCTCATCAGTATTCTTTTTACCAAAATAATCACCATAAATATGTGCATCAGTTATCTTACCTTTAGAAAGTTGATAACGAATATCGACCGTACCCATTTGGAAATGTTCACGGTTCTTGACTGCAGAGTCAGGAGATTGACCATAAACCCAATCCCAATTGTAATAATAGTCGTCATCGAGTTGTTTGATAGCTTTTTTATCTTGCTGAGTCAAATGATATTCTTTATCCGCAATCGAATCCAAACTATCAGTATGGAATAGTTCCATGATCAAGCGGTCACGGAATTGTTCAGTTGATAGATTTTGATATTCAGGATCCAAGTAAGGCTTGAGATTTGTTACTCGGGATTTGACTGATTTGATACCTTTTGAAGCAATCTTGTCTTTAGGAACATTCAAAGCCTTAGATAAAACAGTTAAATCAACATCGTAGGCTAGGGTGCCATGGGAGAACATCTTCCCATTTTTTGTATACATGGCATTTCCGGAAAACTTCTTACCGTCGACCATTAGATCGTTCCTACCTGAGACTTCAGCAGTAGTAGCCCCCATATCTTTTAGAGCATCGATGATCGGTTTGGTTAGCTTTTTGAAATCACCAAAGTTTTCATCATCAGCATTGACAACAAAACTGAAACTGATATTTCCTAAATCATCATAGACCGCACCACCACCAGATATCCGACGAGTGATAGTAATATTGTGTTCCTTGACATAATCGGCATTGATCTCTTCAATAGTATTTTGATTACGACCAACGATGATACATGGCTTTTGAATATAGAAGAGGACTAACGGTTCATCGAATTCAACATTATTCATCAAGTATTGTTCAGTAGCTAAATTATCTCTGATATCTTTTGATTCCATTCTATAAAAATACATATTTTCCCTCTCCTCAAAAAAAAACTTGAGTAAAATTCACTCAAGCCGGTTTTTCCTTATGGTCTGAACAATTTTATTAATTCATCTTGGGGAACGCCCTTGAAGTAATCATCCAGATTGAATTGATCGAGTACTTTTAAAATCTCGTCACGATCAAATTTGACACCAGTCAACTTTTGTTTAATATCGTTGGTGTCTTTCATACCAAAGTAGTCACCGTAGATCTCAACATTTTCGATCTTACCATCTTCAACATTATAACGAACATCAACTGTACCCATATCAAAGTGTTTTCTTTGTTTGGCAGTGAATTTAGGAGATTTGCCATAGACCCAATCCCAGTTATAATAGTAATCTTTTTTGATTTGGTCGATTTTGGCTTGATCTTCGTCAGTGACAACATATTCTTTATCTTTGATATCTTCGATGTTATCAACGTGGAATAATTCCAATAAAAGACGATCACGGAATTGTTCAGTCGATAAATCTTGATATTTCTTGTCCAAATATGGACGAAGGTTAGTAACACGACTTCTGATGGATTTTATACCTTTTGAAGCAATCTTATCAGCAGGAACATTCAAAGCTTCTGTCAGAACGCTCAAGTCTACATCTAATGATAGAGTTCCGTGAGAGAAGGTTTTACCATTTTTAGAATACATGGCATTACCTGAGAATTTCTTGCCGTCGACTAGCAAGTCATTTCTACCAGAAACTTCAGCTGTGGTTGCTCCCATTTGATGTAGTGCATCAATGATTGGTTGAGTGAATGATTTGAAATCACCAAAGTTTTTATCGTCTGAGTTGACAACAAAACTAAAACAAAGGTTACCCAAATCTTGATAAACTGCACCACCACCAGAAATACGGCGGGTTACTGTAATATTGTGATCTTTGACGTAATCACTGTTGATTTCCTCAAGTGTGTTTTGATTGTGTCCAACAATGATACAAGGTTTTTCAATATAAAAAAGTACTAAAGGTTCGTCGAATTCGACGTTGTTCATGAGATACTGTTCTGTAGCTAAATTATCACGGATATCTCGGTCTTTCATAAGTACATAATACATCTGCAAAATCTCCTTTGATCAAAATTTGTAAGCGATTAAATAATATCACAGTTTTACTCAAATATATAATTAGAATACTTATATATTTCGCAGATGGATCAGTTCTTGATGAACCAGTGTATGGGCTGCGCCATTGTCTTTATCAGCGATATGTTTCACAAAATACATTGGAAATTTTTCTAGCAGTGGCATTATCAAATCGACCATTTCTTGGTAATGTTTTGAGTAATGTTTGTCGATACTGTCAACGACTATTTGACTATCAGTTTTCAACTGCAAAATATCATTAGTGAGATTTTTTTGGTCAAGATCTTTTAATGCTTCCAAAACTGCTAAGAATTCTAAGTAATGGTTATCTAATTCTTTTTCTGGACGACTAAAGCTATAACTATCATTATCGGTGGAGTAGACGTAGGCAATAGCGGCTAAGTTTTGATTAGTATTTAAACCTGCGTCGGTGTACAATTTAATCATGTCAATTTAACCTTTCGGGGGTATTTTATGTCAAAAAAGTATTACATTCAGCCCACTGGAGCTTGGGGCGTGATCCTTTGGTCCTTGGCTCTAATTATCATCTTCTTTGGGGTGATTTTGCAATTGGAGATCATGAGTTTAAGTGTGATCCCTATCGTGATCTGGATCTTATCAGCAGTTTACGTCTTTTATTTACTAAAAATTTCCTGGATCGAGGTATCTGATTCAAGTATTGCTATCAAAGAACCTAATCATCCAAAAGTAAGAACTTTCAAAAGAGCAGACGTTTCAATTACTTCTTCAAATAAGTGGCAATTGAAATTAGATTTTCATAATCACGATTATTTTCCAGTTTCAATCACCTCTACAAGAGGAATACTGAATGATTTAATGAAAAGAGCAGGTGATCAATAATGGCATTTCCTAGCGATATAGAAATTGCACAAATTAATGAACATGATCGAATGAAAGATATTAACGAAATAGCCGAAAAAGTCGGGCTTGAATCAAAAGATATCGAGCCTTATGGTCATTACAAAGCAAAAATCAGTGGTAGTGGCATTTCTAAGGCTATGAAAAATGACGATGGTAAATTGATCTTGGTGACATCGATCAACCCTACACCAGCTGGTGAAGGTAAATCGACAGTTGCTATCGGTTTAGCTGACTCACTCCAAGCTTTAGGCAAAAAGACAGTCTTGGCACTTAGAGAACCGTCATTAGGCCCGGTAATGGGTATCAAGGGTGGTGCTACTGGTGGAGGATACGCTCAAGTAGTCCCAATGGAAGATATCAATCTACATTTCACCGGTGATATGCATGCTTTGACCAGTGCAATCAATACATTAGCAGCTTTGATCGACAATCATATGCATCAAGGAAACCAATTAAACATTGACCCAAGACGAATCATTTGGAAACGTGCCTTAGATATCAATGACCGAGCTTTAAGAAGTACCGTTATTGGTCTCGGCAGCCCAATCAATTCGATCCCTCGAGAAGAGCATTTTGAGATCACCGTTGCCAGTGAATTAATGGCCATCCTGTGTTTGTCACAGGATTTAGACGATCTAAAAGAACGGATCGCAAGTATATTGATTGCTTATACATTTGATAAAAAGCCAGTTTTTGTTCGCGACCTACATGTTGAAGGTGCTATCACGATGCTTTTAAAAGACGCCTTGAAACCAAACTTAGTCCAGACTTTAGAAAACACACCAGCTATCATTCATGGTGGACCATTTGCTAATATTGCCCATGGTTGCAATAGTATTTTGGCTACTAAATTGGCGATGAAACTCGGTGACTATACTATTACTGAAGGTGGATTTGGTGCTGATCTTGGTGGTGAGAAATTCATGGATATCGTCACTCCTCGATTGAACCATGCACCTAATGCAGTTGTCATCGTTGCTACTATCAGAGCATTAAAATATAATGGTGGCCAACAATTGGCTGACCTCGAAAATGAAGACTTAAAGGCTTTAACACTCGGTTTCAAGAATCTTAAACGCCACATCCAAAATATGCGGTATTACAATGTACCAGTGATCGTTTCAATCAATCGTTTTGCGACGGATACTGAAAATGAGATCAAGCTTCTAACTAGTCTTTGTGATGAAGTCGGGGTCGACGTGGAATTGACTGAGATTCATCACAAGGGTAGTAAAGGTGGTATCGATTTAGCTAAAGCAGTTATCAAAGCAGCTGATAAAGCTTCAAATTATTCACGACTTTACGAAGATGAACAAACGACTGAAGAAAAAATTGCGACGATTGCTTCAGAGATCTATGGAGCTAATAATGTCGAATATTCAGATAAGGCTAAAAAGCAACTGAAATCATTGAAAGATAATGTTTGGGATGATTTGCCGGTCTGTATCGCAAAGACTCAATATTCGTTGAGTGACGATCCGAAAAAACTAGGTAGTCCAAAGGACTTTACCTTGCATGTCAAAAGTCTTGTTCCTAAGTTAGGCGCAGGATTCATCGTGGTCCTAACAGGAAATGTGATGACTATGCCCGGATTACCAAGTAAACCAGCAGCCTTGAATATGGATGTTGATAATACAGGAAAGATAAGTGGACTATTCTAATGCCTTTTGTTTATTTACTCGTTTTACTAGGCTTGGTTGTATCTGACCAAGCATTAAAATTTTACGTATTTTACAATATCCCTTCACTTGGTAATCAAGAGCTCTTACCAGGGATCATTTCAATGACCAATATCCGAAATACAGGGGCTGCTTGGAGCATGTTAGAAGGTAAGATGTACTTTTTCTACCTCATTACGGCAGTTGCTGTGATCGTACTTTTGTATCTCTTTTTTAAAGCAGAGAAAAACCAATACTTATATCGTTTTTCCTTACTCTTCCTATTAGCAGGGACACTAGGAAATGCTATTGATCGTTTTACACGTCAATTTGTTATCGACATGTTCAATTTGGAATTTATGAACTTTCCTATTTTCAACTTGGCCGATACATATATCACTATTGGTGTGATTTTATTGATCCTCTGGCTATTCCGTTCAACGGCAGGTGAAAAAAATAAATAATAATATGATAAATTTAATATTCGAGGGTGAAGGGAAAGTTCGTCTGGATAAATTCATTGATGAACAAATGTCCGAATTATCACGCTCACAAATTTCTAAATTCATTAAAGATAGTGAAATCACTGTTAACAATCAAGTTATCACTAAAACTGGTTATAAATTGGTCAATGGGGATGAAGTAAGTTTTACGATCCCAGCCGAAAAGCCAATTGAAGCGATACCGCAAGATATTCCATTAGATATTGTCTATGAGGATGATGATGTCTTGGTGGTCAATAAACCTCAAGGCATGGTTGTTCACCCAGCGGCTGGTCATCGTGACGGTACATTGGTCAACGCAATCTTGTATCATAGCAAAATCAATGATGATGATTTGATCCGTCCTGGTATCGTTCATAGGATCGATAAAGACACTTCAGGATTATTAATGGTGGCTAAAAACAATTTAGCCAAACAGTCTTTAATGAATCAATTAAAGGAAAAATCTAATTTACGTGAATATGTTGCCATTGTTCATGGTAATTTCAAAGAACGTAAAGGTATCATCAATGCACCATTGGGTCGAGCCAAGAATAACCGTAAGAAGCAAGCTATCGTAGATGATGGTCGTAAAGCAGTCACACACTTTGAAGTGATAGAGCAGTTTGAAGGATATTCACTAGTAAAGCTTAAGTTGGAGACCGGAAGGACACATCAGATCAGAGTTCATATGCAGTATATTGGGCATCCAGTTGCTGGCGATCCTCTTTATGGACCAAAGCATACATTGCCTGGTAATGGACAATTTTTACATGCTGAGACATTAGGGTTCGAACACCCAAGAACTCATGAATGGTTAGAATTTTCTGTTGATTCACCAAAGATTTTTCAGGAAACAGTTAAAAAACTACGTGGTTGACAGTAAATAAGTCCTAAATTATTCTAAAACTATGATAAGTTAAGTGTATTCAAGTACCACGAACAAAGTTACAATATGAAAAATTTAAGCTAGGGCTTTGGTCCTGGCTTTTATTTAGGATAAGGAGATTTTTCTATGGCAAAAGAAATCATCGATGGTCAAACGATGACTCGTGCATTGACCAGAATCACATATGAAATTATTGAAAGAAACAAGGGCATTGAGGACCTAGTTTTAGTGGGAATCAAAACTAGGGGAGTTTTTGTAGCTCACAGAATTGAATCACGTTTAAAACAATTAGAGAACATCAGTATTCCAGTTGGAGAATTGGATATCACACCTTATCGTGATGACGTCTCTGCTGACGAAAAGGAAAAAGACGTTCATGAATTCAAAGCTGAACCACTGGACTTTGACGTTACCAATAAACATGTGATTTTAACTGATGATGTTTTATATACTGGACGGACAATCAGGGCAGCAATGGATGCTTTGATGAAATCAGGTCGTCCGAAAAAGATCTCTTTGGCAGTTTTAGTTGACCGCGGTCATCGTGAACTACCAATCAGGGCTGATTTTGTCGGTAAAAATATTCCAACTTCTCAACGTGAGAAGATCAAAGTATCTATGAAAGAAATCGATGGAGAAGATAAAGTCGAAATCGAATAATTGATCGGAGTGACTTAATGAAACGTTATTTAATCTTAGAGGACGGGACAGTTTTCCCAGGAGAAGGATTTGGTTCTTCTGCCATCACTACTGGTCAATTAGTCGTTTCTAATAATCGAACAGGAATCGAGCAATCAGTGACTGATCCTGATGCTGAAGGTCAAATAATTGCCTTTACCCTACCTGGTATTGGTAGTTCTGGTATCAATCGTGATTTCTATGAATCAATCAATTATAAATGCAAGGGGATCGTTGTAGGATCCACCAGTGCAGAAAGTGTCGATAACTCGATTCCTTTTGAAGAATGGGTCACGAGTATGAATATACCCGGGATCAAAAATGTCGATGTCCGAGCATTATCAAAATACATCTTTGAACATGGTGAAATGAAAGCAAGCATCATGGATACCCATGATGAACATGCAATCGATCAAATTAAAGCCCTGGTTTTGCCAAGTGACCTCGTTAAGCAAGTTTCGACTAAGCAATCTTATCCAAATCCCAATATTGGTTTAAAAATGGTAATCATAGATTTAGGTTTGAAATATTCGATTTTACGTCAACTGTCATATCGAGATTGTAATTCGATCATCGTCAATTACAATACGACTCCTGAACAAGTTGCCAGCCTACATCCAGATGGCGTCATTTTTTCCAATGGACCTGGAGATCCTAAAGATTTGCCAAAAGTTTTAGAAAATATCAAAGTTTTACAAAAACAGTTTCCAATTTTGGGCATTGGTTTAGGTAGTTTACTCGTTGCAATGGCAAATGATTGTCAAATAACGCAATTGACTAAACCTCATCATGAATCTTCTTTACCGGTCAAAGAAGTTGCCAGTGGGAAAATTGACTTTGTTAATCATAATCATTCATATACGATCGATCAAAAATCAATCGGTTCATCTGATTTCATCGTGACAGATATTTGTGTCTCCGATGGTAGTATCGAAGGGATACGGCATGAATATTTGCCGATCATCAGTGTCTTATTTGAGCCAGAAGCAGCACCAGGCCCAACTGATGGTTACTATGTTTTTGATGAATTTATTGATTTGATCAATTCAATCAAACAGCAAGATTGGAGTAGATAATTTGGTAGTTAGTGGAATTCATAATATTTTAATTATCGGTCCAACAAACAGTGATAAAAACGTCGATTTATCGACTGCACTATACGACACCGCTGATATTTTACATAAATTAGGTTATAAAACTACCATCATGGTAGAAAATCCCACCGCATTACTTTCATCGAGCGATTTTTTTGACAAAATCGTTGTCGAAAAAGTTAATGGCGAAAATATTTTAAATTACATTGAGCAATTCAGACCTGATGCAATCCTGCCAACAGTGGGAGATAAAAATGCTCTAGGTATCATTTCCGGGCTAAATGGTAAAATTGCCGGGACTAGAGTTCTGGGGACAGACTATTTTGCCTCCTTGGCTACATTCAAACGTGAACTCTTCATCAGCAAATTGAACGAAAATGATTTGCCAGTGATCAACTTTATTTCTTCAGATAAAGAGGAAGAGTTATATGATTTCATACGTTCGATTGGCTTCCCGATAATTGCCAGAAGACGTTTCTCGAATCGTCATTCAAGTGGTTGGACTAATATCAATAATTTGTTCGAGCTTGATAATTTCATGGCTTTAGAAGATAGCAGTAGTGCAAAAATTGAAATCGAACGTAGTGTACGTGGTTTTAGTGAGTACTCTTGTACCGTCGTGCGAGACCGGTTTGACAATGCTGCTTTAATCGGAACGATTGAAGATGTTGAACCAATTGGTATTCATCATTTGGACTCAAACTTGATCTCGCCAGCTTTGTCTCTCAATGATTCAAAATTACAAAAATTGCGCAATTTGGCAATCAAACTGGCACGAGTATTCAATATCGTTGGTGCTTGCACAGTTCATTTTGCTTACAATCACAAGTCCAACGAATGCTATATCACCGAGTTTATCCCTCGTTTGAGCGAGGAGACGAAGTTTCTCGAATACGCAACTAGTTATCCTTTAGCCACTGTTGCAGTGGAATTGAATCTGGGTTACCAACTCGATAAATTGCAACTTGACTCAGGAAATAGTTTCAATGGTGCTAGTGAACCATTCATGGATCACATCACTTCAAGGTTCCCACAATGGAACTCACGTGAACAACGCTACATTGGACCAAGCAAGACTTCCGATTCAAGTATCATTGTCAGTGGATTCAGTATCGAAGAGGTTTTCAATAAAGGACCTCTAAATGATAAGCTGAACGATACGCTTAATCGCTACGAACAACTACATAAAATGGACGATGACCAGTTATTCGAAAAAATCATTCATTCGACCAACTGGATGCTTGACGTACTAATCGAGGCTATCCGACGCGATTTCGAATTACCAGTCTTATCAGAAGTAACTGGTATCAACATTCCATATCTAGTAGCACTTCGAAACATTAAAGATAACAGTGCCATCATTCGTGACGATGAAATTGACGAAAACAACATTGAAAAACTTGTCGGTATGGGTGTCAAAGGCTTGGGGTATAGCAAGGTACTTTTAGATCGTGACGATATTGTCACAAGAACAGTGGTCAAAAGTAAAAAATCCATTTCAGTGAACATGGATAAATTACGACAACGTAATTTCTTCGTAACTAGTGGGATCAACAACGATCTGGAATTTACCGATAAAAATAAGATCGTAGTTCGTTCACCAATCATTACTTCCAAGAAAAATATTTTGGTTCGACAATTTGTCCTATTGCAATTAGTTAAATCGATCAATCAAAATGGTTTAGAAGCAATCATTATTGGTCGTGAACCATGGAGTTCGCCATTAGATGTCAGAAATATTGCTTATGAGATTGCTGATCCACATATGGAACTGCCTCATCTTAATTTAATCGATGATAAGGCTATCTTTAAAATAATCGACTTCTCAAAGACTTTAAGTGACGAAGACATGAATAATAATGAGGTCTTTCAAATCAGTACTCAAGTCATTAAATCGATTGATATGAAGGCAGATCTATCGATGAGAATCATCGTAGTTTCCGATGGTAAGAGTTTTACCATTCCGTCAGTTATTTACCGTAAGATGGTCGGCGATAAGAGCTACGAGATCAGTTCTTTTAATAAATTTATGACTGAGCGAGAGAAAAATGAAATTGCTACTATCGTTAAAGAGGAACTTTCTCAATTAAATCAAATCAATACTTATAATTTTGAATTTGCCTTTATTAATGGTCACTGGATGATCACTAAGATTTCTGCAGGAATGAATCAAGATATCATTCGCCATGAAATCGCTAGTTCCGTCCATGTGATCGATACCTTAGTAAAATTGATCTTGGGTAATACTTTAGAACACGATATGTCTATCGAGAAAATCTTTCAAAATGATGACAAAAATTTCTTGGTCACAATCAATGATCAGAAATTTCAGTCTTACAATGAAGAAGGTATTCGGAAATTATTAAACGATAAAATAAATCCTCAATAAAAAAATGTGAACAATGATGAAAATTCATCACTGTTCACATTTTTTATTTACGCTTTTAATTTCTCGACCAAATTTCTGTCTGGGTCGACCAGAATCGTTTTCTGACCTTCAAAAATCACAAAGCCAGGTTTAGCACCATTTGGTTTATGGATATTGCGGACTTGTAAATAATCCACAGGAACTTTACTAGATTCTCGAGCCTTCGAGTAGTATGCAGCGATGCTGGCTGCCTCAACAATCGATTGCTCGTCAGGATCACTAGATTCCAAAATAACATGAGAGCCAGGGATATCCTTGACATGAAGCCAATAATGGTTCTTTTGCGCTAATTTCATCGTTAATTTGTCATTTTCGATATTATTTTTACCGACGACGATTGAAACACCCGTACTAGTAGTAAATCTCTCGCCAACGGATTTTTTCTTCTTACGACGACGATTTTTCTTCTTTTTCTTAATGTAGCCGGATTCTTCAAGCTCTTCAATGATCCCGTCAACATCTTCTATATCAACATAATCAAGTGAAGCAATCACTGAATCCAAGTAATTGACTTCTGCATTAGCTAAATCAAGCTGCTGATTGATATGAGGAATAGAATTTTGGAGCTTGCGATACTTTTTATAGTAAGCTTGAGCATTTTCTGAAGGAGACAATTCAGGATTCAATTTGATTTTAACTTCTTCATTATTGTAGTAGTTAGTCAAAGTGATTGATTTTTCACCACGAGTGATCTGTGACATATAAGTCGTGAGCAATTCTCCATACAAATTGTATTCGTCCATGATCTTAGTTTGCTTGAATTGCTTTTCAAGCTTTTTAATCTTAGAACGGTCTTTTTTCAAGATAATACTCAGTCGATGAGTCACACTCTTGGTTTGTTGTTCGATACGGTCCACTCTTGCTCGATCCAAATAATAATTGTCTAAAAGCTGACCTAAAGTAGGGTAGTAGCCGACGATTTTAGTAGTGTTCTTGAATTCGACAGGAAAGAATCCCAACTTATTGTTCTTTTCTTGTTTAGCAGTATTGGGTGAAACTAAATCATCAAAACTCTGCACAAAAGTAATTGGATCTCCTTGAGTAGACAAGATGGATGCCAATTCTTGAGAAGTATCCAATCCGATACCTTCAAACTTATTACGAATATCTGCGGCTGTTTTCGAATCTGTGAATTCCTCAACAGCAGCTTTGAAAGGATTCAATTTATCTTGTGCGGGAGGAAGTTGATAGGTGTCACCCGGTAATAATCCTCGGAAACTATTATTTTCAGGTGAGACGCGCTTGATCAGATCGATGATCTTGCCGCTTTCATTGTTGACTAAAAAGATATTGCTGTGGCGACTCATGATCTCAATGATCATTGTATAGGCGTGAATGTCGCCTAATTCGTTTTTGGCGCTTAAATCAATCATCACTACACGATCATTATGAAGCTGACGGAAACCTTGGACAATCGCACTAGTGATGTATTTACGTAATGACATGACGAAGGTCGAGGGTTTAGCAGGGTTTTCAAATGGCTGATCAGTTATTTGAATCCGAGCGTAATTTGGGTGAGCTGACAACAATAATTGTTGATTTTTTCGATTGCTACGAATCGTTAAGATCAATTCATTAGCAAAGGGTTGCTGGATTTTAGCAATCCGACCACCTTTGAGGGTGGTATTTAGTTCGTTTACCATTGCATGGGTAAACATTCCATCAAATGACATTAATTAATGACCCCTTATTTATTTATATGAAAATATATTATTTTTGTTCTATGAAATTGTTCAATTGTACTTTATACTTAATTTTTAAAATGACAGACTTGAAATTAAAGCGCGATAAATATAATATGCCATTTATATGATATAATCAAATGGTTACACATCTATTATACGTGACTAAACGAGGAATTGATAAATTTATGAAAATCGCCATAGTAACTGATAGTACCGCTTATTTACCTCAAGAGATCGTTGAACGATACAATATCACGGTCGTACCGATTGAAGTAGTATTTGATACTAAAACTTATCGTGAAGATATCGATATCACGACATCTGAATTTTACGATTTACTGGAAAAATCACGTGAATTACCTTCTACTGCTCAACCACCAATTGGAGCAATGTTGAAATTATACGACCGATTAGCTAAAGAGGGCTATGACACAATAATTTCCATTCATTTAGCTTCTTCAATTTCTGGGTTCGTTAATAATTTAAAAAGCGCTGCTGAAACTGTTGAGAGTGCCAATGTTGTTGTCTATGACTCTTGGATCACCGTTCGACTAATGGGTTATTTGGTTCAGGAAGCTGCTGAGATGGCACAGGATGGTAAAGCTTTGAACGAGATTATTAAACGTCTCAATATTTTAAGAAATACAATGGATGAATCTTTCGTTGTTAGTGATTTAAAGAACTTAGTTAAAGGTGGTCGTCTATCGAATGCTTCTGCCTTCATTGGTAGTATGTTGAAAATTAGACCACTTTTAGAGTTTGACTCTGTCAGTCACCATATTGTGGCGTACGATAAAGTACGCTCGCTGAAAAAAGCTAAACTTCGTGCTGAAGATAAATTAAAAAATGCTATGAAGGACTCCAAATATCCCTTGCGTTTGCTAGTCATTGATGGTGACGATAAAGAAGCTGGAGATGAATGGGCTGAACATTTACGTGATAAATATCCTGATTTGACACTGGATCGATCATATTTTGGACCAGTCATTGGAACACATTTAGGCAAAGGTGCACTGGCAATTGCCTGGATCCGTGATTTTGACAAATCATAAAAAATTTTAATGAAATTATTCTAGAAAAGATTTGAATTATTCGTAGTTCAAGTCTTTTTTTATTATATTTTTAAGGTAAAATTTATGTAGTTGCTTCCTATTCAGAATGGGGGATATTATGAAATTGAATAAGAAAAATCTGGCTGTTTTATTTTCAACAGCTTTATTACTCACTACTACCTTCGGTAGTGCTACTAACAGTTTAGCTGATACTAATAACACAAGTAATAACACGCAAACTACTAGTACCGTGACATCAACGAACCAAACTAAAAATACCAATGATCAAAACAATACTGCAACTAACACAAACAGCAACGATAATATTGCTGACAATAATACTAATGCTACTACTAATAATACGAATAATACGAACAGTTCAAGTAATTCAAGTAATACTGATAGTAACAACAGTGCAACAGTTGCTAAGACTCAAGCTAGTACTTCAGTCGATGTTTCAGCTATCAAAACGGCACTTTTATCAGAAATCAATAATTTGCGTTCACAAAACGGCTTAGATCCGTTGACAAATGTTGAAGTTTTGAACAGTTACGCTCAAGAAAGATCAGATTCTTTTGCAAGTAATGGTACCGGGATCGATAATCACGTCGGTTGGGATTCATCAAAGATGGCACCTTACAATTTGACTGCCGAGGAAAACATCGGTCAATTACCTTTAGGTACGCTGGCTAACGATCCTACTCAGATAGCAAAAACCATTACTGAAGAGTTTTATGATGAGAATAATGATGCCGTGCCTAATTATGGACACCGTAAAAATATGTTGAACCCTTATGTTGGTTACATTGGTTTTGGTGTCACAGTTGGCTCAAATGGAATGATTTATTTCTCTCAAGAAATCGGTAATGATGCCACATATGCAGCCAAGAGTAGTTACACTCAACGTAATTCCTATTACTATACAACAATGAATGACTATGCTAATGTTTCCCAATATGATTCAGTAGATGCTGAACGTAATTCCGGTAATGCTGCTCAAGATTATGTTCAAAACGGCGACAGTTATACTTTTTCAGATATCCGTGGGGGAGTAAGTACTCGTGATAGTTATGTCAATATGTATGACCGTGACGGACAACTTTACACTAACCTTAGATTGGCCCCCGGTACTGACTGGGCTTCAGATATTGTTTCTATAATCAATGGAACTTATTATTTACATGTTTCAAATAACGGTTTCGTTAAAGCTGCCGATGTCTTACCATGGGCAAGTTTCTTAGGTGGACCTGTTATCACCGCTAAAGATAATGCACCTATTTATGATGACTATGGCAAGAAAACGACTAGGTACGCTGCAGCTAACTCTAGTTGGGTGACCGACAGACGTTCAGTTGACTTTGGAAACAACGTTAAATATTATCGGATTGGTACTAACGCTTGGCTATTAGAGTCAGATTTATCAAATCCAATTAACTAGAGAATAAATATCCCTTGAAAACTCATTAAATGAGTTCCAAGGGATATTTTTATTGCAAATAGTCTAAAGTTGCGGTTCCCATAGCTTTAGCGGCTACGATCAAACAATCTTCATTCATAAAGAAATCTGGGCTGTGATGTGGATGATTACTACCATCAGATGCCTGACATCCGACATAAAAGAAACAGCTTGGTCTATCTTGGGCAAAATAAGCAAAATCTTCCGAAGGATCCTGTGGACCACAATCGAATACTTCAGTTATTTCAGGGATTTTAGCTTGTTTGATGGCTGAAATGATTTGGTCAGTCAACTTTTCATCATTATACAAAACAGGGTAATTGTCATCGTAGTTAATATCGGCTGTAACATCGAACATATCGCAAACGCCGTTGACTATTTTTTGAATCCTTTGACGGATAATTTGACGCGTCGATTCTTTCATTATGCGGACATCACCTTTTAACTCAACACTAGCTTTGATGGCATTGTAGGAACCAACTCCATCAAAAGAACCAATTGTGACGCTAGCTGTGTCGAAAGGATCGATATTTCTTGAGACGACCGTTTGCAGTGCAGTAACGAAATAGCTACCTGCGACAATGGCATCTTTAGAAAGATGAGGCATGGAGGCATGTCCACCTTTACCAGTGAATGTAATTGAAAAATTAGCCCGTCCTGTTTGAGTTTCTTGGTTATGATAACCAATTGAACCTGTCGGCATTGAAGACATGACGTGCGCACCAATTACATTGTCGACACCTTCGAGAACTCCAGCATCGATCATTGATTTAGCGCCGCCAGGAGAAACCTCTTCAGCGGGTTGGTGAATGATCCGAATTTTGCCACGTAGCTTATTTTTCATTTCGTAGAGGTGTTTAGCTAAGACCATCATATAAGCTGTATGTCCATCATGACCACAAGCATGCATCACACCGGGATTCTCAGACTTAAAAGGTAAATCATTTTCTTCCTGAATTGCTAAAGCATCAAAATCAGCGCGAAGGGCAATTGTTTTGCCAGGATTACCCGAGTTGATATCAACGACAAATCCATAACCAGAACCATAATTTTTGGTTTCGATACCAAGATCATGGTAATAGGATTTAATATATTTAGCAGTGTTTTCTTCTTTAAATGATACCTCAGGATGTTGGTGAAAATAGCGACGAAGATTAATAATTTCTTCAGTCGAATCTTCCAGTTTGGTCATTAGTTCATTTTGATTTGTCAAAAAAGTCATCCTTTCATTTTAAAATCATTTCATCTATACATTAGCATGAAAAAACGTTAGCAAGCGAATTTTTTCACATATTTTCAACGTTTTATCAGGCAATAGTGATATTTGAGTAAACGAACAAATTAAGACTAATTTTTCGAAAATAGTTTCAGAAATTAGTTAGCAAAATTATTTTGATGAAAATTTTTGATAGTCTAGATTGCTTTTATAGCAGTCTTTTGTTTGCTTTATGACCTCATAAAAATATTAAAATCATTAAATAAGGTAACATTTTGTGAATAATTGAATTATAATATGTTTGTAGTGTGAAAGCGATTACATGCTATTCGGGACAGATTCGAGGTATAAATCACAAGGAGGTAATATTATGAGTAGTCGAGATACTGCGAACGTTCTATGGTTCGATGAATTACATCGGAAGGATGTTAATTTAGTAGGAGGTAAATCTTCTTCGTTAGGAGAAATGACTTCTGAAATGGATGTGCCAGTGCCTTATGGCTTTGCAACAACTGCACGTGCTTATCGGTATTTCATGGATAAGACGGGTGTTAATGATAAAGTTAATGCATTGCTTGAAGGTATCAAAGACTATGAAGATTCAGATGAACTTCATTCAACGTGTGAGAAGATTAGAAATCTTATCGTTGATGCAAAAATGCCAGATGATTTAGCTGATGAGATTACCAAAGCATATGCTGAATTATCCAAGAAAGTCGGCCAAGATGATCCATTTGTTGCCATCAGATCTTCAGCCACAGCTGAAGATTTACCAGATGCATCATTTGCTGGTCAACAAGAATCATATTTAAACATTAAAGGAGCCGTCGATGTTGTTGACCGTGTTCAACAATGTTATTCATCATTGTTTACTGATCGGGCAACATACTACAGACATAAGCAGAATTTCCCTCATGAAAAAGTTGCTTTATCTGCAGCTGTTCAAATGATGGTCTTCTCAAAGGCATCAGGAATCATGTTCTCCGTTAACGTTGCTAATGGTGATGACACTAAGATTGTAATCGATTCTATTTACGGTTTGGGTGAATATATCGTCCTTGGTAAAGTTACACCTAATCACTTTGTAGTTGACAAGAAATCCATGCAGATTGTTGACAAGAATATTGTTAAGCAAACTATCCAATTGGAAAGAAATGCCGATGGCGGAACTAAAGAAGAGCCAGTTCCAAAAGAATTACAAGAAAAACAAGTCCTTACAGATAGTCAGGTAATCGAATTGGCTGGCTATGCTAAAGAAATTGAAAAACACTATGGCTGTTACATGGATATGGAATTTGCCTTGGATTCAAATACTAACCGTCTTTGGATCGTACAAGCTCGTCCAGAAACAGTTTGGTCACAAAAGAATAAAGAGAAGGGCAATTCTAAAGGAAACGAAGATGATAATGTGGTATCAGAGTCTGATGCAAAAGTCTTAGTACGTGGATTATCAGCTAGTCCTGGATTAGCAAGTGGTGTTGTTCACGTCATTGATAGTCCTGATGACATTGACCAATTCAAGAAGGGTGAGATCTTAGTAACATTGATGACATCACCTGATTGGGTACCGGCAATGAAGAAAGCCGCTGCTATTGTTACTAACAATGGTGGTATGACTTGCCACGCTGCCATTGTTTCTAGAGAAATGCAGATTCCATGTATCGTTGGTACTAAGAGTAAAAAGGTTGCTGCAACGGACGTTTTGAAGACCGGTGACGTTATCACTGTTGATGCTACTAACGGTATCGTTTATGAAGGTAAAGTTGACAGTCTTCTGAAGAAAAATGACAAATCATCAGAAGCTGGTGGTCAAGTAGTTGCTGCTGAAACATTTGCTCCTACTGCTACTGGAGTTATGATGAACCTAGGTGATCCAGACTTAGCCGACAAGTATTCAACACTTCCAGCAGATGGTATTGGCCTCATGAGAGAAGAGTTCCTCTGGACGACATTTATCCACGAACATCCACTATATCTGATTGAACAAGGACATCCAGAAAAAGTTGTCAACATGTTAGCTGATGGTATTTCTAAGGTTGCCCGTGCAATGGCACCAAGACCAGTTGTTCTTCGTCTATCAGACTTCAAGTCCAGCGAATATCGTAACTTGAAAGGTGGAGACAAGTACGAACCACATGAACCAGCTGACTTATTAGGCTGGCGTGGTGCATCTCGTTACTATGATCCTAAATATATCGAAGCCTTCAAACTTGAATTAGGAGCTGTTAAGAAAGTTCGTAACGAATTTGGTTTGAAGAACTTAAATGTTATGATTCCATTTGTCAGAACAGTTGATGAAGCTAGAAAAGTTACTGATATCATGAAAGGTGAAGGCCTTCACCGTGGACCAGACTTCAAAGTTTACATGATGGCTGAAATTCCTTCAAATATCATTCTTGCCGATCAATTCAACCAATATGTCGATGGATACTCAATCGGTTCAAACGATTTAGCTATGCTGATCCTTGGTTGTGATCGTAACAATGATACTGTTGCAAGATTGTTCGATGAACGTAACTTAGCTGTAAAACGTGCAATCAAACACTTGATCAAAGCTGCCCATAAAGATGGCAGAACAGTATCGATTTGTGGACAAGCACCTTCTGAATATCCTGACTTCACAAACTTCTTGATTCAATGTGGTATCGATTACGTTTCAGTCAACCCAGACATGGTCAAGGCTACAAAACGTAACGTTGCTCACTTTGAACAAAGAATCTTGTTGGACAAGGCAACAGGTCGTGGCTTGCAAGACCCAACTAATTACGATTGGGAATAAGCTAGATAACTGAATTATTAACAAAAAGCATCACAAGATCCTAAAGGATTTTGTGATGTTTTTTGTTCTTCAAGTTAAATTAAATATCGTTTAATATAATGGGGTTTTAATACTTGAAATTTCTAATAAAGACTAAGATAATATATATTATTAAAGTTATTTATCATTAAATTAAAATTAGTATGGAATTAAATGATTTTACAGTCTGGAATATAATTATCAAAGTGTAAAGTTAGAAATAGTAGAGGGAGATCAATTATGAAAATTAGTGCAGAATCAGAACGACAATTTTTAGAGGATGTATTCAAAGCTCAAAAGTTCAATCAAAAAGACGGTGCCTTGTTGGCAGATACTTTAGTTGATGCCGACTTGCGTGGTATTTCTTCGCATGGTATCCAACGTTTAGCTTGGTACACCAGCATGATCAAAGAGCATACCCTTGAACCAGAACAGCAACCAAAAATTTTGAAAGAAACTCCAACTAGTCTATTGGTCGATGCCAATAAAAGTATGGGTCAAATTGCTTCAGCTTTTACGATGAATAAATTGATCGAGAAAACTAAAAAACTTGGTGTTTCTTTAGGAGTGATCCGTAATTCGAACCATTTTGGAACTGCCGGTTATTATTCAAGAATGGCTTGCAAAGAAGGCTTAATTGGTATTTCAACTACCAATACTCGTCCACTAGTTGTACCCACTAACTCACTTGAAGCCTTCCTAGGTTCTAACGCATTAGCATTTACTTTCCCAGCAGATCCACACCCATTTGTTTTTGATGGTGCAACTGCCGTCGTTTCCAGTGGTAAAATTCAAGTTCTAGCCAAAAAAGGTGAGCAAATCCCTGGTGATTGGGCCGTTGATGAAAACCGCAACGTTTTGCATGATGCTAAAACGGTTGAAGATAATTTATCCAAAATCGCCTTTTCTGAAGACCGTCCCGGTGGTGGTGTTTTAACATTAGGTGGTCAAAAAGAAGTAAATTCTAATTATAAAGGATTTGGTAATTCGTTGATCATTGAACTACTGACAGGGATCCTTGCCCAAGGTTCACTTTCAGCTGATACTAACACAGGGAAACACGATTTCAGTCAGTTCTTTATGACAATTGATCCTTCATTATTCGGGGACTTGGATGTCTTAAAAGCAAACGTGACAGAAATGTTCAATCGGATCAGAAACTTAAAACATTTACCTGGAACAAAGATTATGATCCCTGGTGACCGTGAATATAAGCATTATGATGAAAACTTAATTCAAGGAATTTCAATTGACGATACGACTGCCGATGAACTACAAAAAATTGGTGAGAAGTACCACGTTACAGTTCCAACTGAGGAAGCATCTAATTTAGAATAAACACAACAAAGAGACCTGAAATATTTTAATTTGGCTCTAAGTCAAAT
>NZ_AZFA01000010.1 GCF_001434295.1 Companilactobacillus versmoldensis DSM 14857 = KCTC 3814
CCAGAAAGTTTAGACCCAAAAAAATATCTGGAAGTCTTTTTTGGATATAATTTAAAAATGAATTTGACAATCAATTACGTAATTTGTTGATATAATACTTTTTTGCATTTCTAAGGAGAAAACAAATTGAAACAAATTATGAAAGATACAAACGTCAAACTAATTCTTGCTGATTCATTTGAATTTTTAGAAAAATTGCCCGAAAAATCAATCGATACTATTATTGCAGATCCCCCATATTTTTTAATCAATGGCGGCTTTTCAAACAGTGGAGGAAAACAAGTAAGTGTTAATAAAGACGATTGGGATAAAAAAAGTTCAGAAGATGCAGAAATATTCTACAAAAACTTTATTCATTTATCAAAACGCTGTTTAAAGGATAACGGAACAATTTGGATCTTTGGAACAATGCATAATATTTATACAATTGGATATTTATTGAAAAAAGATTTTAAAATTTTAAACAACATAACTTGGCAAAAATCTAATCCTGCTCCAAACCTTTCTAAAAGAATGTTTACCCATTCCACAGAGACTATCATCTGGGCTAAAAAGAAAGTTGGTCATCAATTATATAATTATCAATTTATGAAACACCTAAATAATGATAAACAAATGAAGGACGTTTGGACGACCCCAACGATAGGAAGTTATGAGAAAGCTTTCGGTAGACATCCTACTCAAAAGCCTTTATCAGTCATAACAAGAATCATCCAAGCTTCTACTGACGAATCATCACTGATTCTTGATCCATTTGTTGGATCTGGTACTACTGCCGTTGCGGGAAAAATACTGAATAGAAAAGTCATCGGTATAGATAATTCTCGCGAATATTTGAATATTACCAAAACCAGAATCATTAACATTAAAAAATCAAAATTTGGAACCATAAAGTAAAGAGCCATTAAGTTTTTACTTAATGGCTCTTCGTTTTATTTAATAAGTGAATAAATCCATTTAATCCATTGTTTAACGGTACTATATCTTCTTTCAGCAGTGACCATTGAACCAACATTATATGCATTATCAAATATATTTTTTATAATCATCATCCGTGTTTCTGCGGTAAATTTATAATCAGATTTTATGTATAAATCCAATGCATATTTGAACGTAGGATGTTCAATAATATCCTTGATTATTTGTATATTTCTAGAGCTAGTATTATGTTCGTTAGCAATAGATTTTCCACGCTGTGTTCGTTGATACTTGCCGTCAACCCTTTCAGCATATCCCAGATAGTGCAAGGCCTCACCCTAGTAATCCGATTGCCTTATATCAAAACCATAAGCCTCAGAAATTTCATCTTTGGTCATTGGATCTTTTAACTTATGTAAAATATCAAGCAATCGCGAAAAAGAATTTGCCTGTGGAAATGGAACTTCCTCAAATTTTATTTTTGAGGATAACAAAATATTTTTTATTTCAGCAAGCGTGATTTCTCTTTCTTCGTCCAAAACAAAATCCATCTGTTTTACTTTCCTGATAGAACTGTATACATTATCATTTTCGAACTCATAAATATTAAAAGAAAAAGTTTCATCCACATAAGTAAAAAACACGGGAATAATTGGTTTCTTTATTCCTAAGCCTTGATAAGTACGATACGGATAATACAACTGCCTTACCATAAAATTCTTTGGCATCAGTGTTTTAGCTTCAAAAATAGCAATCCTATTCATATTTTCATATGTGGAATCAACCTCAATTTGACTGTTTCTCACAGTGATTTTTTGATTATTACCTTGTCCTATCTCAATATCATAGTCAAAATAACCGGAACCCATTCGGCCAGACAAAGTTAGATAACTTTCCCCATTATTTTCAGAATTAATTGAATCAAAATTCATAACATCATCAATCATTCCTGAAGCTTTGGCCATATTCAAAGCAACTGGTTCACTAGTAATTTCTTTAATATTTATACTTTTGATATAATCGGGCAACTGTTTAACAATTGGTTGAATTTCATCGTGATCGTAGTCCTGATATGCTTTAAATTTTCCCACCAAGTATGTTCCTCTAGTATCAGGCAAAATTGCTAGATTTTTCTCCTGCAATATCTTTGGTAGTTGTCGTCTGTTATCAAATTTTGTCATCAGACGAGGCTCTCTTCCACCAATCTCCTTGATTTGATCAGCGGTTAGATGAAAAACTCCATTTTTTTCAACATCCGAATCAATATTTAACTCTTGAAATAACTTTTCCCAAGCTAATTCAGTTTTTGACTTTGTCATACAATCACCATTCTAATAATTCATAATGAGAACTTCATCCACTTTACCGCGTTTTTTCCCATTACTATTAATAGCCCTATTTGCTTTTATTATATGGGTAGTCTTTTCATAATCCTTATATAATTCATGTATTAAATCAACTGAACTGTTCGACAACATTACATAGCATCCTCTTCTATCTAAGTCGACGAATAAATCACGTAGTTTTGTTTGTTCTTCAACACCAAATCCGCCTGATGTGTAACTTACAAAACTAGCGCTTTCTGAAACAGGCGCATATGGAGGATCAAAATAAATAAAATCCCCGTTTTTTGCATCCTCTGTAACTTTAGTGAAATCTCCGGTTTCGATTTTAATATCTGTGTCGTTAAAGTATTTAGAATCTGCTCTAATTACATCTTCATTAACAATATTTGGGTTTTTATTGCTAGCATACGGTACATTAAACTGATTTTTTGAATTGACTCTAAATAGACCATTGAAACAAGTTTTATTCAAATAAATCAATTCATCGGAATCATTTTTTATAACTTGATATACGTTAGTCAACTCTTCGTTAAAATCATTAATTACTATTTGTGATGGCTGCAAATCAAAAGCAACAGCACCACCACCGACAAATGGTTCATAGTACTTATTAAAATTAGTTGGATAATATTTTTGAATCTCAGGCAATAATTGTCTCTTACCACCAGCCCATTTTAAAAATGGCTTCACATTTGAATTACTCATTATTTTCCCTCGACAATCAATGTTTCAAATAAAAACATTATATAACGTGTAGACAATAAGCTACAACTCTAGATGTTGGATTTTGAAGAAGGTTTCCCATTAAATCATTCTTCTAACCAATATTTCTATAACAAAACAAAAAATCCCGTCGAAAGTTTCAACGGGATTTGATCAGTTTTTACTATTATTAACGTCATTTTCTGCCAGGTAGAAATATTGAATGTACTTATCTTGGCCAAAGCCGGCGTCACCTTCTTGCAGCGGTGTTAACGATGTTAATTCTATTAACTCTGTCCCTGTAGTGTTCGTAAAGATTTTTGGCAGCCCGTCTTCTTCAACGTCTTGATCATTGACCAGATAGAAGTGATGGCCATTTGTTACCAAACAGAAATCACCAAAATCACGCAATGACAAAAAATAATCGGAGATAACAATATCTTTTTCATCATCTGCTGGATCCAACTGATAGCTAGTATCAGGTTCCAAACGAGCCACTTTGCTTTTTATGACGTAGATAACTGGCAAGGTATGTTCTTGGGTCATTGAAAAAGTATCAAAGTCCAAATATTCTTCGAAAAAATTAACCGTATTGTTAACGACTTTAGCAAGCTCTGAACGTTCGGGATTATGAGTCACATGTAGATGAGCGTCATCATTTGAATTATCCATAATTGATTGCCTCATTTGTTCGTTATTGTAATTACGATTTTAATACATTTTTTGACTCATTACGATGCAAACTAGTTTACCTTCATCAATTAGGTCAAGGTTGAACAGATTCATCCTGAAAATTAACTATTCTTGAAAAGTGGCGACTAATTTACCAACGACCTGATCGCTTTGAATTTCATCCAAGCCGTCAGCTAAATCTTCTCTCTTCAAAACTTTGCTGATCAATGGATCAACTTTGTTATCAGCAATCAATGCTAGCAATTCTTTGGCCATCCGACCAAGATCGGCGACTTTTTCTGGATTGCCACTCCGGTGTGCGCCACCTAGATCTAAATCGCTGATCGTCAAAGCTTTTTCGTTTGGAAAATCCTTGGGCGTGTCTAGAACGCAAACTAGTTGACCATTGTAAGCTAACCTTGGTAAATCAGCTTCAGGATGACCGATCGTGTTCACAATTAGGTCGACTCCTAATCCAGCTGTCAACTGGTCGATACGACTGCTGACATCTTCGTTGCGATAATCTATTTGAGAATCAGGCGCTAACTTAGCCACAAAATCCTGTTTACCTTTTGAAACGGTAGTATACACTGTCTTGCCAGCATTTTTGGCGAGTTGAATTGCCATGCTACCGACGCCGCCGGCTCCGGCGTGGATCAAGACTGTTTTTACATCGTTCAGATTTGATTTACGATAAATTGCTTGGTAAGCTGTCAAACCAGCGCAAAGACTGGCTGCCGCTTTTTCAAAGCTGACTGAATCTGGGATCAAAGCCACTGCAGCAGCGGGATAGCTGACGTATTCGGCAAAGGCTCCATCGCTGGCTAAATTGTTATGGCCACATACCCGCTGATTCGGATGAAAATCGGTCACATCTGCCCCGACTGCTTCAACTATTCCCGCTACATCGAGTCCCAATGTGTGGGGATACTGCCAATTAGGATGAGAACTTGTGAACACCTTGTAATCAACGGGATTCAAACCGACGGCCATCGTTTTGATCAAAACTTCATCTGCTTTTAACTCCGGTTTGGGACGTTCCTGCCATTCGACTTCTTTGATTGTGTGTATATCTTTGTTGGGAACAACTAAAGCTTTCATTTCTCGACCACCCTTTTTCTATGAATCTATATAGTTAATTATAAAAATCATTTTTGAAATGTGAAAGGCTAGTTTTTGCTAAGCTCAAATTTACCACACAAAAAGCCCTTATGACTTACATCATAAGGGTCGTTTGATTACATATTTAAATTTCGTCATTTGATATTCTCAAATCGGTCTTATTGACTATCACCCGTCAGAGTTGCTAATCAATTGAGGATTCAAAGTCTTCCACGTAGTTTCTCTTCTTGTTGATGATGCCAAACTCGCCGATTGGGCTCCCGACTTTTGAAACCTCAGTCTCCTTTAATTCACGTGGATGCCAATTTGATCAAGTAAAAAATTTCTGCAGCAATTCTCTTGAGTCAGTTTGAGGAAAAAGTTTCTTTCGTACGTAATTTCTATACGATACTCAAAGTTGAAGTGATTCTACCCGACCAAAATTCGTTGGCATTGACGTTTCATGAATTTCTAGAATTTCTTAGTTTCTCAGGAATCTACCAAGCAAAACGATCTTGCTGTTTTGCAATGTGGTCCGGTTTTCAGTTAAGTGACCGCCAGTCAAAGCTAAAAAATATAAACTGATTTAATTTTTTGAATTTCCTCAAATTAGTTCAACAGCTTTTAAAGTCTTCAGTTCTTGGACTCAAGTGTATAGTAGCAGTTTTTTATCCTTTTGATAGCTCGATTTACGCAACTTATACTTGTCCGATTTAACGAACATTTTATGAAAATGATTTCTGTTAAACATTTCCAAATTGATTGATTTTTCTAATAGGTGACGGGAATTATTTTTATATTTCGGTAAACTATTGTGCTGATTATTATCATGAAAAGATTTTCTATTGTAAACTTGCTATAATGTAATTAGTAAGAAGGAGGACTTTATGCAAACTATAGATAAAGCAAAAGCCACTGGACTGGCTCGCTTCACGTCTCTTGTCTACCTTTACACTGGTTTAGGTGTGGCATTCTGGACGATAGCAGCCAACGCAATGGCTCGTAATACAGCAATTTCGAATTCAGTTTTAGGCATGATGAGTGCCCATCCACTGATTTTCTCGATCGTCGTCATCGCCGTTTCCTTCGGATTCATTTCCTTAGCCAACGTTGCGGCAACCAAGTCATACCTGATGACGTTTATCAGCTACGTCTTGTTCCTAACTTCGTTCGCTGTCTTCGGGATTCCGATTTTCTACATTTACTCAGCTAAAAGCATCATTCAAGCTTTAACGGTTACATCAGTTATCTTCGTTGTTTCGGCGGGGATCGGATTCTTTACTAAGAAGGATTTGACGACTTGGAGCAGAACCTTGATGATCGGCTTGATCTCCATTATCGCTGTTTCAGTTATCAACCTTTTGATCTTTAAGAGTTCATTATTGATGTTAGGTATCAATATTGCTATCATCGTCGTTTTCTTATTCTATATTGCTTTTGATTCGCAAAATATCAAACGGATCTATGCACAAGCTCAAGGATCTGAAAATCTCGGTGCTATCGCCTTGATTGCTTCGATCAATTTAGTACTTGATTTCATTAACGTGTTATTGAGTATCCTACAAATCTTTGGCGACAACAATTAATCAGTATTAAAAAAGTGTCTTTGACTATTGGAAATCAATAGTTAAAGGCACTTTATTTTTTTGCTTATTTAATCCATCCCTGGCTATACTTTTCGGAATAAAGTTCGTTACCATCGAAATCATAGGATTCAACGATCGAACCACCGCCTGATTGATTGAATTGCAATTGGACTTGTCCGTCGCTGTTTTGCAAGACTTTGTATGAGCCAGACTTGCCCCCGAGAGTGTATGTGCCATCAGCGTTTAATTCTAAGTCTGGGCTACCGGAGTAGTGGCCGACTAACGAATTGTTACTATCGCTGGAATCTGAATCCGAGTCATCATCAGAATCTGTTGATTCAGTTGGGGTTGGTTTACTTTCTGCTTCATCGTGTCTTTGTTCATCAGAATCATGACTGACTTGATTAGGAGAAGTTTCTGTTTCAATGTCTTTCTTAGCTTTTTTCTTGTGCTTCTTCTTTTCCTTAGCAACCGTCAATTTGGCGATATTATCCTTTTTATCGGTCGTAACCTTGACTTGTTGCTCTTTGGATTTCTTGGAACCTTTAATTTTCAAATCGTAAACGCCCGGTTTCAAGTGTGAAATCTTATATTGAGAACCATCACGAGTAGCGGCAATTTGTTTCCAGTCGAGATAAAAGGCCGGATCCTCGATATTAGTTGAGATATCCAAAGTCTTATCTTTTTCAGAGATCTTATACTTGTCGAAGATATAAAAATATTTGCCGTCTTTAACGACCGAATACATTCCGTTATTTTGCTTACCGGAGATCTGCTGATTAATATTTTTAACGTCTGATCCATCGTCTAAATATAGTCTCTTCAAATCTTCAATATTCTCATCAGATAACCTTTTTTTGTTGGCATCCACTAAAACAGTTTTCATCTTGGAAGTATTGCCACTGGTTGCTTCATCTTTTAGAGCTTGAACTTGACGTTCTTTACCATAGTAAAAGTTCCCCGCAAAGTATCCTCCTGCGACTAAGACTAGTAAAAGAATAATGGTGATGATCGGACCTTTGCGATGTTTTTTCTTCTTTGGAGTCGGTTGGTCGCTGAATGCATCAGTTTGAGTTGCTTGAGTCGATTGATCCTCTGATTGATTATCATTGCTCATCTCGACAGTTGCTTGTGGATGTTCATCGATGACTGGTGCAGTTGTGACTGCCATATCAGTTTCCAACCTACGACCGCATTCTGGACAGAAATAGTCTTGCTCCCCTAACTTATTTCCGCAGTTGGGGCAGTACTCTGGTTTATCCATTTAAATCCCCCTAGTTTTCTGGTTGCTGAATTACTTTTTCGAGCAATTTTGCGATTTGGTCGTGTCCTTGTTGATTGGGGTGGAACTGGTCTCGCAAAATTGCATAATTTTTATCGTAGCCTAGGCTGTTTTTCGTCACGTCGGGATTGTTTTTCCAAATCGTGGAAAGATCGGCCACGGGAACGTGATACTTTTTAGCGATGGCTTTGATTTTTTGGTCATAAATCTGATCATTGGCAAGATATTTGCCGTTGCTGGGCGACCAGGTCGTTACTAAAATTATTTTTGCCTTAGTTTGCGATTGGACTTGTTGAACGATGCTGTCCAAATTTTTAACGAAGTTATTAACGTTGGTCTCATCGATCCCATAAGCGGCATCATTGGTACCAAATTCAATCGTAACTAAATCTGGTTGATCATTGATAACGTCCTGAACGTGAGATATTCCAAAATTAGTCGCCGTCTTGCCAACCATAGAAGTATTGGCTTCGGTAACTTGCCTACCTGTTAATTTTGTTAAATCCTTCGTGAACAAGGTTGTAAAGCGAGTCGTCTGGTCATTAGAAAACAAGCCGACTGATAGCGAGTCTCCCAGTGCGTGATACTTCAAAGTTTTCTTGGGAGATTTTTTTAGCTCGCTCAAAATCGTCGGCATTGTTTTAGCCTCAGCCGAAGGCTTGACCTTAGTCACTCGTGCGGATTCTGAATGGTGCGTTTCTTTAGTCTTGTGATGATTGAAACTTAAAAACGTGACACATAAAAGCAATACGAAACTTGCTAGAAGAGTTAGTTTTCTCATATTTAGCCCGCATCAATACCGAGCATCGAAGCTATTGTTTTGCCGAAGTTCTTTCCAATAGTTTCCATATATTTACCTTGCGCTTGTCCACGAACAATATTCATAATAATAAAGAAGACAACAGTATTGGACATTACCGCAATGAGAACAACATATATTTTGTCAATTTTTACTTGAGCCCTATCGACGATAATCGAAGCCGTATAGGCAATCGCGAAAAAGCCTGGGACGATAAAGAACAATAAGCTTAACATCTCAACATTCCTGATAAGTTCATTAGGACCTTGGGCTGTAAGGCTTCCGGGCATGGATACAGCTATGAACAGTGCAATCAATAATTCCGCAATTAAAAGTGAGTTTGAATAAGTTGCCAATTGATTTGTATAACTGAACATATCAGTTTGCGGATCAACCATAAATTTCTTGCAGACGAATCCAACTGCGATAAACATTACAAAACCTGCTAAAACTAATGGGAATATTTTGAAATATAGATCCATTCCTGTTGGTACAGCTGCAGACATAAAACCAAACGTAGATTTTTCTGCAGCCAGATATTTTGCAAAAGGTGTAAACATACTATTTAAAAATGCATAAAAAGCGTAGGAAAAGACAATCGTGTGCAATAAAAATGAAACCAATCCAAAATATTTACTCTCGTTAACTACTTTTGATGGATGCTTGATAGTTTCTAGATACCAACCAAAATAATTCATTGATTGTTTCTTCAACTGATCCATTTTCTCATTAGCCATCTTTGGCATCGCGGCCGTTGAAGCTGATGAAGTATTCATGTTCATTGGTTGTGTAGCCATTTGTACTCGACTACCACACTTAGTACAAAATTTAACCCCTGGTTGTAGCTTGGCACCGCAACTAGTACAATTTTCCACAATAAATCCCCCAAATATATTTGATTTAAAAAACAGATAGTACATTCAAATTCTATCAATATATTCTTATGAATTGGATAAGTATTACGCTTACACCTTTAAAAATAATATTTCCTACATATAAAAAAATAAAGCATTCAAGTATGAATGCTTTATTGATGAATCAATTCAAATTTATTGGATTACGTTTTTATTCATGCAAACGATGATAAGTTAAGTAGGCTACTTGATTAATTTTTTCCGCTGAAATCAATTCCAAATGATGAGTCTTCACTTCATGTGGAAATAACGGTATCCCTTCGCCAAGAATTTCAGGAACAACGCCAATTTGGTAAACATCTATCAAATTAGCATTAACTAATGGTGTAATGATACTGCTACCGCCGATGATCCAAATATCTTTGCCAGTTTGCTTCTTCAGCTTTTCAACTAATTGGTCAACTGAACCACTGACAAAATGAAGATTTTCGGTACTTGGTGCTGGCTTAGAAGTCATAATATAATTTTGAAAATCTACATAAGGATAAATTTCTGGGGAAAGCTGATTGACCACTTGACTATAAGTCTTGCGACCCATCACAACCGTATCAACATGCTCAGTCAATTTATCATATTCGCGATCAATATCGACACCATGAGCCGTTTGTTGATTCAGAAAATCAACACTCCCATTTAATTTGGCAATATATCCATCCAAAGACTGAGCAACAAAAAGAATCACTTGGCGAGCCATACCATTACCTCCCATTTGTCCCGTTAATCACAGCATAGCACATCAAACTATCTTTATATCAATTTGCCATTTGATTGAATAAGGTTTTGATACCAGTAAAAACTATCTTTTTTGAACCTCTGGCGAGTACCATTTCCATCATCGTCGATGTCTACATAAATCATCCCATATCTCTTGGACATTTGTTGCGATGAACAACTAACGATATCAATTGCTCCCCACATGCAGTACCCAAAAATATTAGCTCCATCGTAAATAGCACGACCTATTTGCTCAATATGAGCGCCCAAGTAAGCTGAACGGTAGTCATCATGTACTTGGTCATTAATCAAATCATCATAATTTCCAAAACCATTTTCAGCTACTAGTATTGGTTTCTCATAACGATCCCAATATTGAGATAAACTATTGTACAATCCCTGTGGATCTATATTCCATCCCCATGGAGTAGCAGATAAATTAGGATTATCCGTTACTGAATAAGGAATTTTTTTATTTACATCTGAATCCACCATCTGCGAAAAATAATACGAAATTGCCATATAATCCAAAGTGTTTTCAGATAAAAGTGATTTATCATCCTCAGTAATCTTAATATGCAGTTCTCGTTCTGAAAAATAATTCAATGCAAACTTTGGATAATAACCTTTGAATGCAACATCAGTAAATAAATATTGCATTCGATTATGCCACATTGCTAAAACAACATCATCAGGTTTACAGCTTTTCGGATAGGCTGTACCATCTGCAACCATGATTCCTATTTTCAATTTGGAATCTTTTAAAGTCTTCGCATATTGTTGTATCTTGGCGCAAGCTACCATCTGATTATGAACAGCTTGATACTGTGCTTCTTCGGTATTTTCATATTGATCACTGGCAATTTCTAAAGATAAATATGGCTCCACTTGGATCATATTTATTTGATTGATTAGTAACCAATATTTTACTTTGCCACTGAACCTATCTAACAAAACTTTTCCATACTTTACAAATAGATCAATAACATCTCTGTTTACCCAGCCGCCATACTTCAATGTCAAATTAATAGGCATTTCGTAATGCAACATAGTTATTATCGGTTCAATTTCGAGCTCGAGCATTTTATCGATCATACGTTCGTAATGTTCAAGAGCAGCTTCATTAGGTTTTTCATCATCACCGTTTGGAAAAATTCTTGACCAATCTAATGAAGTTCGAAAGGCTTTTAAACCTGCTTCCTTTAAGAGTTCCAAATCAGTTTCGTACGTGTTGTAAAAGTCTATGGCAAAACGTTTAGGAAAATAATGATCTTTATCAGTAATATTTTTCCGTATTTCTTCAAGCGTCATTCCTTGCTGTTCAAGTTGCTGAATTTCATCGTTTGAAAGTCCTTGATGATATGGTTGTACATCAGATGAATTGAGCCCTTTCCCATCGATCGTAAAAGCTCCATCGGCCTGACTTGCAGCTTGAGCACTTGCCCAAAAAAAATCCGTTGGAAAATATGGAAATTGATTATCTTTCATATTATTCATCCTTTGTAGCTTGGACATCTTGTTCTACCGCTTGCTTATCATAAATTCTAAAGAATGGATAATAAATTACCCAAGAAATCTCAAACAACACCAATACAAATAATAATCCCATCACTGATTTAGTTACTACCCAACCCATAATAGGACTCGGCGTATACCATAATTGAAAAGGTGCATGCGGCGTTGGAACAAAATTAGCTTTCATCGATAACCAAAGTAAAATTGGTGCCACTAATGTATTTATCCATAAAGGAATCATCAAGATAGGATTAAAAGCTACTGGTGCTCCAAAAACCAAAGGCTCATTGATATTAAAGATTGATGGTATTAATGATGCCTTGCCAATGATCCGTAAACGTTCTGATTTAGCCATAAAAGCCATCATCAGACATAACGACAATGTAACTCCACCTCCACCAATAAGAGTTAAAGCAACAGCCTCAACAGTAAAAACATTAGTTGCTGCATGACCAGCAGCAACTGCTGCTTGATTTTGAGCCATTGCTGGTAGTTCTATTGCGTACATGATTGGTGTTAAGACCCATGTTGAGATACCAAATGAATATAAGAACCCAAATGATAAGAACGTCAAAATCAATAATCCCTAAAAACTTTGCCCAAGTGCGACTAGCGGACTGAACATCAGGGTAATTATTTCAGATAAATTGATTTTAAGCTGAAATGTGAACAGCCATCCAACTAATAAAATTGCAATCATTGGGAAAATCGTATTGAACCATACTGCTACAAAATCTGGTAAAGCAGAATCTTCTTTTACTAGTTTTAAATTCGTAAATAAATTCATAACGAAACCAACAAATAAGCCAGAAACCAAAGCAGCTATCATCCCTGCTGTGCCTAATGAATTTAAATCAAAAGTTATCTTTCCTGAATTACCATTGATCTTTGGGAAAATTAACATTAGGAAAAATGCAAGACCAGCAAGACCAGCCTGTTTAGATACATCCGAATGTTTTTTTTGTTTCATTAATGTCTCAGGAATTAGATATGCCAAAAATAAAGAAAAAAGTCCCAAAGAAAATGTATTTAACACTGAAAAATCAGGCATTGCTGGAACATAATCTTTTACCAATCCCAAAATTGTTGCAAAAGATCCAATTAGAATAAGTGGCATCCCTGAAAGAATTGCTTGTTGAATCGAATCCACCCAAGGATTTCTGGCAATCTTGTTAACCTTTGGAGCAAAGCTCTCGGTCATCCAATTAATAAATACTTGCACGTTATTTCTCCCCAATTCGTTTATATAATTTAATCATCTCTTTTATTAAATTTTGCTCAGATTTAACAGTCATTAAAGTATCTTGAGCATGGCTAAATAAGACCGAGTATGGAACCTGAATCCCTTCAGCTTCAAGTTGCATCGTCTCCGTTTGCACACGGTGTGCTTCAGTAAGATCATCGTTAGCTGTTTCTAGCAATTCATCTGCAATTTTAAAATCATAATTTGAAGCACTATCAATTGCCTTAAAGAGACTAGCACGAGCATTCCCTGCGTGAAGGATGACTTGCATGGAAATAGTTGCTAATTTCTCAACATCTACCGATTTATCGTGATTGATTTCCATTATTCTTCCAATTCCTTCATAGCAAATTTGATTAAGGAATCTCCATCTAATGTTCCATATGTCAATTGTGGTATTACCGCACATTTAACACTTTGCTCTGACGAAATTTTTTTCATGTCGTCTAACATGTATTTTAAATGTGGAGCAATCAACAATAAGTCCACACTTCCAAGGTTTTCCGCAACTTCTGCTTCACTTTTGGCAAGAACATTAATATCCAGATTCATTTTTTTTACAGCTTTTCTGCCTGCAGCTGCCATAAATCCTGAAGATGCTCCCGCTCCACAAGTTAGTAAAATTGTTTTTGTCATACCTGTTTCTCCTCATAGGTTAATTTAAAACATTTATTAACATACTATCGGGTTTAACTAATGGTTACCATAAATTATTGTGAATATAAAAAAAGACAGTTCCATAAGGGAACTGTCTTTAATAATTGTGAATAAAACTACCTTTAAAGATTATAGATAATAAGCAATAATACTCTCCAACTGCTCCTGATCAAGAAAGCCAGCCACATCGTAAACTGCCCGACCATCTTTTTCTACTACTAAAGAAGGCGCCGACAAGACATTGTATTTCTTGATCAAATCCACATTATCGTCAGCGTTGATCTGATAAAAGTGGATCCGCTCGCGATACTTTTCTGCGGCCTGCTCCAAAATCGGTTGCTGCGTATAGCATTGGGCACACCAATCTTTACTGAAACTCAATAAATTGATGCCAGTTTCATTCTTTTGGGAAAAATTTTCTGTCGTTAGATTTTTAAGCACGTTCATCATCCATTTCTGGTCAATAATTATTTTTCCTTAGTGTAACACTGTTGCAGGTTTTGCCAATCGTCCGCATAGAAAAAACCGCCCAGACTGTTTGGTCTGCGCGGTTTTTGTTTACTTCAATCCGTCATAAATATGATCGATATTCCACTTCATCATTGAATAATAAGTATCGCCAGGGGTACCTTTTTTCGCTAATGAATCAGTAAAGATCTTCGAAGAAATCTCTAAGCCAGTTTCTTTAGAAACCTTGTTCATCGACTTAGGTGAAACTGATGATTCAACGAACAAATGCTTAACATCTGTCTTGCCGATCTTAGCTAAGACAGCCTTCATTTGTTCAGGTGTTCCTTGAGCTTCAGTATTGATCTCCCAAATATAAGCTGGTGTTACATGATAAGCTTCAGAGAAATACTTGAAGGCACCTTCAGAAGTAACCAACAATCTTTGGTTCTCAGGAATATCCAAGAACTTAGAAGTAGCTTCCTTATGAAGTTTTTCTAATTTAGCAACGTATTCATCCGAGTTTGCTTGATATTACTTAGCATTCTTCGGATCTTTTTGCTTCATGATTTTAGTAATAGTTTTAACGTATTTAATACCGTTTTCCAAGTCCAACCAAGCGTGAGGGTCTTCTTCATTAACGTTAGTCGTCAAATGCTTAGCCTTCACGTCTGCACTGGCAGAGAAAACATCACGGTCGAATTTCTTGTGAGCAGTTTCAACCAATTTACTGAACCAACCATTTCCACCAGTTTCTAAGTTCAAACCATTGTGGAAAAGGATATCTGCGTCGGATGCAGAAGAGACGTCACTCGGTTGAGGTTCGTACTCATGGGGATCAGTACCACGTTTTACGATACTGTATAGTTCGATCCGGTCCTTACCGACATTTTCGACCATATCTTCAAGAATAGAATTAGTCGTAACGATTTTAAGTTTTTGTCCATCGGCAACTTTATCAGCAGTACTGTTGTCGCGATGATTCAAAAATAGATACACGCCACTGACCATGGCAACCACGGCCGCAAAAGTAATAATTATTCTTTTCATTGAGCAACACTCCTTTGTAACTTAAAGAAGTTTTGTTTTGGAGAGAAAATAAATGACAATGCGAACAATCCAGCAGCTACGATAACGATAGCTGGACCAGAAGCCCAGTTGAAAGTGTAACTGAAGAATAAACCAGTCATAGATGAAACAACACCTACAGCTGCTGACAAGATCAACATTGTTGCCAACTTATCTGTCCACAAGAAAGCTGTTGCAGCTGGTGTGATCAACATCGCAACCACCAAAATGATACCAACAGTTTGTAATGCAGAAACTGTAACTAAAGTAAGTACCAACATCAAAGCGTAATGAACTACTTGAACGTTCAAACCGTAAGTCTTGGCATAAGTAGCATCAAAAGATGTAACCAAAAGTTCTTTGTAGAAAACAACTACGAACAAGATAACTAAGCCAAGTACGACAGCTGTTGTCATGATATCTGAATCACTAACAGCCAAAATGTTACCGAATAAGATATGGTGCAAGTTAGTTTAGCTTTCTGCCATTGAGATCAAAATGAAACCCAAAGCATAGAAAGCACTGAAGACCACCCCGATAGAAGTATCGGTCTTGATCTTACTTTTTGAAGCAACGAAACCAATCAAAAGTGCAGCCAAGACACCAAAGATCGATGCCCCAATCAAAATATTTATTCCGAGCATATAAGCTACGGCGACACCAGGCAAGACCGCGTGGGAAATGGCATCTCCCATTAGCGACATTCCTCGTAAGATAATAAAACTACCGATGATCCCGGACATGATACCGACCATGATAGCGGTCAATAATGCACTTTGTAAGAAGTCATATTTACCTAAAGCGTTAAAAAATTCAATCAATGCGCCCATAAATTAAGCACCTTCCAGTTCGTCGAAAAGCACGGCAGACAAGTCGGCACTAAAGGCTTTTTCCATATTTTTAGGATTGTAGACTTCTTCTGTCTTACCGAAGTCGACGATCCCATGGTTCAAGATGACTAAGTCATCGAAATACTGGTTAACTTTGTTTAAATCGTGGTGGATTACGATGATGGTTTTGTTCTCATCACGTCATTGCTTCAAGATCTTCATAATAGCAGTTTCGCTTTGAAGATCGATACCCACAAAAGGCTCATCCAAAATAATAATATCAGCTTGTTGAACGATTGCACGAGCTACGAAGACACGCTGCAACTGCCCACCTGAGAGATTACTGATCTGACGTTTCGAAAATTCTGTGAGTGACACTTGTTCCAAAGCATCACGACTAGCTTGTTTTTCGGCCTTGCCGGGATTCTTGAATAATCCTAGTTTACCGTATGTTCCTGTTAGTACGAGATCAAAAACATCGATTGGGAAAGTTAAGTCGAGATCTTTTCTCTGCTCAACATAAGCAATCTGTTTCTGAACTGATTTCATTGACTTACCATCGTAGTCAACGGTTCCCTTTTTCACCTTGATCAAATCAAGTATCCCCTTGATCAAAGTGGATTTCCCTGCACCATTCGGCCCAATGATTCCGGTTATTTTTCCTGCGTTGAATTGAACGGCAACATCAGAAAACACTGGTGTGTCATCGTAAGCGACAGTGAGGTTCTTAACATTTAGCATAAAGAGCCTCCATTTCATTGCAGTTTCCTGCATCTGATAACCAAGGTTAACATATTCAAAAACGTCACACAACAATTAAGTTAGGTATACATAAATTGTAAATTCACTACAATTAATTTGAAATGTTCCACTCGGATATCTACTAGTTTATCGGAGCCAACGACCAAAAGCTTTTCACATTTCAAACAAATATTAGTCCCACGATGGAGCAAATAAAATTACCCCAGCAATAATTTTCCATAAAAAAAGACCAACTGCTCAAGGCAGTTGATCATTAAGAATATTTATAAAATTTTATCCGAATAAGTGTGTCACGATCATACCCATTGATTCGCTATCTGAAAAGATCCCATTGAAGACGATTCGGAAAACTATTGCCATGACTACATTACTGGCAAAGTAACCAATTAGAGCGACATAAATACCATCGATTGATGTCCGACCGTTCTCATTTACTAGTGAAGCAATAAAGGCGATTGAAAAGATGATCATAATCAAACCAATCAGCAATAGTGCCACCCCAGCCATTTTTGCGATTGAATCAATATTTGAAATTGAAAGATCACGTGGTAATGCAATCAATAAGAACAAGACAGTTACAACTTCAACGGCGATCATTGAATTACTGTAGCTTCCTAAAGTATTTGCATATGTGAGCATTGATGGTTCATCGTGTGCCAAGAATTTCTTACACAAGAATCCTACTCCCAAGAAGACTGCGAAACATATGATGACGGTTATCAACATAATCAAAAAGATGGAACCGCCTGAGATTGTATCACTGCTGTCATAATATGATGATGACGAACCAAATTGTTCAGACAATGTTTGTATCATATCTGTAACGATCTGGAATACTCTTGATACTAATAAGTATAAAATCCAAGCCATCAATACTGAATTAATAGCAAATGAAATCAAACCAAAGAATTTATTCTTTTGATCGACTTGTGATGGCCTCTTCAATGAATTTACGAACCAGGCAAAATAGTTACTTGAATGTTTCTTAAAGTTTTCAAATGTCTGATTATTTTGCATCGGTTCATTTTGATTCTGATTGAAGTTTGGTTGGCCATTTGAATTTAATTGACCAGCTTGAGTCTGATTAAAATTTTGTTGGCCATTCATATTTTGTTGTGCAAATTGATTCTGATTGTAATTCTGTTGGTCATTCATATTTTGTGGACCAACTGGATTTTGGTTATAGCTTTGCTGACCACTCATATTTTGTTGGCTAGCTTGATTTTGGTTAAATCCTTGTTGACCATTTTGATTTGTCTGGGCAAATTGATTTTGACCCGATTGATTATTATTCCCCATTGCTTGATTAGGTTGTTGCGTTTGGTTCGGTTGGCTATTTTGAACTGACTTTTGTGGTTGTCCAGCTTGGTTGTTACTTGTTGAACTTACAGGTTGATCATTACCTTGCGTACTAGCATCACTAGCTGATTCAACCTTAGCTCCACATTTTGTACAGAATTTAGTTCCTGGGTCTAATTCTGCACCACAGTTTTTACATTTCATATAAATAATCCCCCGATTAATATTTTAAAAAAAGCGCTATATAAAAGGGTATCAATAATTCGATAAAAATGGTAGTGTCTCGATAAAATTTCTTAATCCTTTTTATTAAAATAATTATAACTATGATACAATGTTTAAAGCATTTTTTTAAATTTTTCTGGGGGGATTATGAATTGAACACCAACAATAGTAAAAATATTTTCAAAAATAAGAAAGTGATTGCAATTGCGATTGTAGTTGTTTTGATCTTGGTTGCTTTGTTATTTAGACGATCACTACAACCAACGGGGACCAGTGCAAAGGGAGCATTGGATACAGTTAAATTTGATTTCACTGGATACAATGCTCATGGATCTCTTTCAATCGATTCCGAATCACGTATGAAGACCTTCAAACAGATTGCACAAATTGAGGGACAGAAAGCTAAAGTTAAGCCAAAAACAATGAGATCAATCATTGATAATGCTCAAAGTCCTGAAGATCTTACAAATATTAGTTCAGCTACAAATTATTCATCAAACACTTCTGATGATTCATCACAGAGCTCTTCTAAATCAGCTAATCTGAGCAACTATGTAAAACACTATGATTCAACAGCCATATACTTCAATAAATCTAGTGATTTGAAAAATGGCGATAAGATAAAAGTATCCATTGTTGATAAAAGTCCTGAACCATATATCAAGGAAAAAGGTCGTATAGTCACTGTTAAGGGCTTGAAAACCAACAAGACTGTCCACGTTAATTCATTCAAAAAATATATGAAATTGAATTCCGTGGGAACCAATAAACATGGTGCTGTATCCGTAATCCTTGATAAAGACTATTCACCAGATGATTCATTGCCAGGATTAATGGGAAACGGTTTTGACTATAGCTTAAACGACCTATTCAAAACTTTTAATGCCGAATCTGATTCAGCTGAAGATGATAAGACATACTCAAACGGAGATAAAATCAGTATCTCAGAAAAGAAATTAGCTAAATATCTAACTGATAACAGTGAAGAATATAATTTCGTTGGTCGTAATAATAAAAATGTTACTTTCAAAGTTAGTGGATTAAAGAATCCTAGCAAACCAATTAAGAATTTTGATAAAGTTAGCGCTGCAATTGCCAAACGTGGAGCAAAAGTTACCCATGGAACTTGGAAATTAGTTAGTGCAACCATGACTGACCGCGAAGCATATACTGATCCAACTGATCCCGGTCATAGTGATAGTGAACTAAGCGATGATTCATTGTCCAGTAATGATGACACAGAGAATATCAACCCAATCCAATTCATTTATCAGGACACTGATCACAATAAGTATTACCAATTAACAGCTGATGGCATCTTAAGAAATGGAAAAATCTATAATTCAGAAGATGGTCCTGGCGATGACGATGGTGATGACTTTGTTGATGAATTTTTCAATGATAATTCCGACTCAGTCTCCAAAAAAGAAGCAACTTCAAAACTTGCTGGAGCAGTTTATGATTTGAGTCAGGCTAGTTAACTAATAGGAAATAGTACTCAAAAAGGGACGAAAACTTGGTTTTCGTCCCTTTTCATTTTAAATTGTTAATCCAATGATTTTTTTGTCATATTTAAAACAATCTTCATCAATAAATACACGGCTGACCCGCTAACCATGACACCAATGATAGCCCCATACATTCTATCTCTAATGGATTTTCCTTTTTCAATGACGATTGATGCGATAAAGGCAATATTCCAATAGTTACTTAGTAAAATGACAAAAAAGACTAAATTTTTGAAAAATTTAAAAACAGCTTTATAGGATAACGTATCACCATGGACAACTGGTCTTGATGCCATGATCAAAATGATTAAAGCAATTTCAATCACAATTGCAACATTGCTATAACTTGCTAATTGATTAACGTAACTATCAATTGTTATTTCCTGATTTACAAATAATTTTTTACATAACCAACCAGTAATCATATATATTCCAAAATAAATTATACTTATCACTAATAAACCAGAAAATAACGAAAATCCACCATGAATATCAAAATATGATTCATTTTGGTTAAAGAATGAATTAAAGATGTAAATGAAACTTTTTAAAAATTCATCTCCTAAAGCAAATACAACCAAACTCATCAGTAAAGCTTGTATACCCATTGAAATAAAGCCAAAAGATTTATCCACTGAAACTAATTCATCTGGTTTTCTGATTGTTGAAAAAAACCATTTAAAATATTGATCAATCTGGAATCCCTTTCGTACGGAACCAGCTTGATAGTTATTTAATGCTTGAAAATTCACACCACATTTTTTGCAAAATGTATCAGTTTCATCTCTGGGTGCTGAACAACTACTACACATATTCATATAATATCTCTCCATAATATAATTTAAGTTAACTTTAACTACAATAGAGAAATTGTACCAAGTATCAATTCAAAAAGCTAATTAATTTTTCAATAAAAAAAACCGCCGAAAATTCGGCGGTTTTCATTTACTCAAATAATTTAAGTTGCTTTCTTAACAGCTGCATTAACTTCAGCTTTTTCATCTTCGATCAAGCTAACGCGTGTCTCAATGATACTGATATCCATTGTGATTTCACGTGTTAAGCCTGGTGTATTGATCTTTGGTTCGAAGAAGTCTTTGAACTCTTGCAAACGTTCTGGGGTTCTAAAGGCTGCTGCTGTAACAGTGATAAATGTAGCAAATTCCATGTCACCACCGACCGTGTCTTCAAGCCATTGCCAGTCGTTTCTGATCCAGTCCCAAGCAGCTTGTTCGCCGGCACTGTTGTCCAGCACGCCACGATACCAAGCACGCAAGTCTTGTGGCTTGATTGTTGCTGAATCTTCGAATTTTTCAATCAATTTAGCAATCATTCTTGAATCCTTTGTACTTGTGATTGCCACACTCAAGTCAGATTTGAAGCTTGGGTCAGTTGATTGAACGTATTCGTCCAATAACTTATTGAACAATTCTTCACTGCCGTAATTCTTGATCTCGTTTCTCAAAACGAAGATCCGAATGTCAGCTGGCAAAGCAACCAAGTTGTTCTTGTTCTCGTCGAACAACTTGTGAGCAGTAGCAATGGCACCCGAATTCTCCGAGTACAAAGCCGCATTCAAAATAGTCGGACGAGTCAATTGATCATCGATCGAGTCGCCGTCCTTAGCTAACCAGCCCAAACGTTGATATTGGTCAGCACTCAATTTACCATAGAAACTCTTCAAAGCCTTCTCCTCATCAGTGTTAGGAGTGGCAAATTTCCGCAAGTTGTAAGCAATCCGATACAACGCAGAATTGACGACAGTCGATTGATTGTCAGCGAATCCTTGCAATAACGGCACAACATCAGCATATGAAACCTGGCGAGCCTCAGAGAACAATCTGAAGTCT
Organism: Companilactobacillus versmoldensis DSM 14857 = KCTC 3814; assembly: GCF_001434295.1. GTDB lineage: Bacteria > Bacillota > Bacilli > Lactobacillales > Lactobacillaceae > Companilactobacillus > Companilactobacillus versmoldensis. Next base: position 21,439 of record NZ_AZFA01000010.1, read on the forward strand.
TGCAAAATTCCCATTTGAGAAATCGAGTCCACAGTATCGATGTTTTTCAAGATGTCATCCAACAAAGTTTGGTCGTATTTGACGACAAAGTGTGAGTTGTTCCCGACATTGAGACGGAATGGCTGGCCATTGTCGCTCCGTAATTTGTCGTAGTCACCTAATTCGATGGTCTTATCTGACATGATCTTAGGTACTGAATCATAATTACTGTTCAAAGGAATCTTCCATTGACGGTCGACATCTTTGCCTTCGCCAATAAAGAATTGTTGTTGCGACAATGTAAGCTTGCCATCAACGACTGAAGCAGTTACGACTGGATAACCTGGTTGTTCCAACCAAGTATTCATAATCGAGGCAACATCCATTCCGGCAGCGTCACCAACAGCGTTCCAAAGATCAGCACCCTTAGCGTTGTTGTACTTGTGGGCAGCAAAGTAATTCTTCAAGCCCTTTCTTAGAGCATCGTCACCGACTAAGGCTCTCATCATAACTAGCATTCTGGCACCCTTAGCATAAACGATGGCTGAATCGAACAAGGCATCGATCTCAGCTGGATTTTCAACATTGACGTGAACTGATTGAACTCCGTCAGTCGCATCACGTTGCAAAGCTGCGGGTACATCAGTTGTTTGGAAGAGTTCCCAAACGTTCCAGTCAGGTTCAATTGCATCGATAGCAACATATTCCATCATATTTGCGAAACTTTCATTCAACCAGAGATCATCCCACCAGTTCATTGTGACCAAGTCACCGAACCATTGGTGAGCCAATTCGTGAGAGATAACGGTGGCAACTAATTGCTTAGTGTCTAGAGCGGTGTTATCAGGATCAAGCAATAAGTATGCTTCACGATAAGTTACCAAGCCCCAATTCTCCATAGCTCCAGCTGAGAAATCTGGTAAAGCCAATTGCCATGAATGTGGCAATGGATAAGGTGTTTGATAAAAGTCTTCGTAAAATTCGATCGAGCGTTTAGCGATGTCTAAGGCAAAATCCAATTCCTTAGGATCGTGGGCTTTAGTTGAGAAAACGCCAACTTCAACGCCACTCTTGGTCTTAGTCTTCTTACCTTGCAAGTCACCGAAGGCAAAAGCAATCAAATATGTCGACATTCTCACGGTCGTGTCAAAATAGTGAACGCCGTCTTTTTCTTCTTTTTCAGGCATATTGGCTAAAATAGTCTCGCCTGGTTTTTCATCGAATTTGATAGCCAAATCGAATTTAGCTTTGGCAGCTGGTTCGTCGACACATGGGAAGGCCTGACGAGCAAAAGTCGTTTCAAATTGTGTCCCAACGAGCTGTTTTTGCTCGCCGTTGACTTCATAATATGAAGGATAGATTCCCATCATTGAGTCAGTCAAAGGTGCCTTATAAGTGATAGCTAAAGTAGTCTCGCCCATTTCAGGCACTTCGATCTTGATTGATTCAGTTTTATTGTCAACTGAAAACGGTACATCTTGATCATTGGCTGTCACAGCAGAAATTTCCATATTCTTTTGGTGAATATAGACTGGCTTCGTATGGGCAACACCAGTAATCGTCGATTTACCGTTGATCTCTTTGTTACCGCGATTAATATCGATATACACATCGTAATGTGATGGTTCAAAAGTTTCTAAAAAACGTGTAATAGTTGCCATAAACGCCTCCATAATTTTTGATAAGTACTTCGTTTCTTATTATACGTCAAATGGATAAAAACTTGCGAATGGCCAATTCGAAAATCAAGATGATATAATTTATCTAATGGAGGAATGACAAATGGAAGAGATAGATTTTTTGATTCAAAAGCTCCAAGCAATTGCCCAATCAGGCAAGCACTATGGAAAAGACGTTTTTGACCGCGAACGTTATGAAGAATTGGAACAAATCTCCAAGAAGCTGACCTCCCAACTAGTCGATAATGCCGATCGGAAAAATCTCACTTTGTTCTTTGATTCCGATGTCGGCTATGTCACACCAAAAGTCGACGTTCGCGACTGCACTTTTAAAGACGATAAAATCCTGCTAGTCAAAGAAAAACGTGGCTCAGTCTGGTCGATCCCTGGTGGATGGGCCGATATTGGTTTTTCGCCAGCGGAAATCGCGGTCAAAGAGACCTACGAGGAAGCTGGAATTCAGGTCAAGCCTAAGAAGTTGATTGCTATTAAAGACATGCAGAAAAATAATTATCCTAAAAAGAATTTTAGCTATATCTATAAAATACTTTTTGAATGCCAGCCGACTGAAGACGACTTGCACGGTGGCGTGGAAACCTCGGATGCAGAATATTTCACTCTCGACGAAGCTTTGAAACTTGATTTATCGCTGGGTCGCAATATGCCTGACGATATCGAGCGAGCTTTCAAATGTCACCACTCTGATAATTGGGAAACTTATTTTGACCAAACAAAAGCACCTTATTCTCCGGAATAAGATGCCTTTTTTTCATTATTTTACTAATTTCCCAACGACTGGAAGCTTTGGCAAGACGGTCTTTTTATGAGGTGCATGGGTGATCTCTTCTGACATATCGCCACCGGCAGTGTGGCCGTGGTGCTTGCCGCCAGCCCAAGGCTCAACGTTAGTCACATCATAGATGACGCCATCAACGGCAACGTAAGCAGGATTGCCATCTTGACCATTGTATTTTTTCAATTCATCAAGTGTAAGATTTTTTTCTGACATAATATCCTCCTAAGTGGTTAATATTAAATCTAATTTCATTATTGCATCTTACCTATAAATAAATCAATGATTTTATTTATCTTTTGATAAATGATGATAATTAATACAATTTTTTGACCAAATTAAACCAAGTTTCTCCTGCATGAGTCGATTCAGCCGCACCTTGATTGACAAAATCGTTTTTGAGGTAGAATGGCAGATTCTTTTCCAAACTAGTCAACGCAATAATTTTTCGTTGGCTAGTTTGTGCCTTGCTTTCAATCGCCTGTAATAATTGAGTCCCCACGTGCTGACCTTGAAATTTCGGATCGACGGCAATCGTAAAGATGATCTGATTGCCACCAGTAACTAAATTAGTGGGCGTATCTTGATACATCCAATCTTCAACGAATTGTTCTTTGACCGCCGGTCCAACCACGAAACCGGCCACCTGGCCGTCACTGCGGGCGACCAAGAAAGTCTCCGCTAATTTATCGATCCGTTGACGGTACTGGGTCTCCGTTCCTGCTTCTGCTTGATTGAACCCCATTTGCTCGACCCGCAAAATTTCTGGCAGATCTTTTAAAATAACTTGCGTGATTTTCATAAGTCGCCCTCCTATCTGTGTACTAATCTCATCATATCAAAAAAGCCCGAATTAATCGGGCTTTTGCTAATTTTTAAATCACTTATCTTCTACTATATAATCTAACAATTTATACATGACAGTTTTATTTTCAGCTGGGACTGGTTGTGCCAAAATATCAGTCGGCGTCTGCTTCAAGTCATTTTGATGCAAGGCATACTTCCAGTCATTTTGATGCAAGGCATACTTCCAGTCATTTACGACCATCTCACGAACATTATCAGCTTTCGGTTCAAAGTGGAATTGCAAACCAAGCACGTTTCCTCCCAATATGAAGCCTTGATTCCGAACTAAATCGGAACTGAATAATAATTCCGCCTGATTGGGAATTTCGCACATTTCTTCATGCCAGTGTAATGCGATCATTTTTGGTGGTAAATCAGGGATCTGTTGACTCTTCAAGTAAACCGGTGCCCAGCCGACTTCTTTGGCTTGGGCCTTTTTGACTGAATAACCGAGTGTCTTTGCGATTTGTTGGGCGCCGAAACAGGCTCCAAAGATTGGTTTGTGATAATTCAAAAGCTGGCTGATCAGGACACGTTCCTGCTTGATCCAGCCGAGATTGTCGTTAGGACTCATGGGACCGCCCAGAACGACTAACATATCAGTCTCTTCTGCGGTGGGCAAAATTCCAAATTGATATGGATGGTAGACATACATCTGATGACCGTGCTTATTTGACCAATCTTGAATCGAGCCTGGTCCTTCATTTGGTGTGTGCTGTAAAACATTTATCCTCATAATACCCTTTCTATCAACGGCAGTCTTGATTTTGGCTACGCCTGCAATTGCCAATAATATCCCTATTATAAAACTTTCATTTTTTTATACCAATTAAAAATTATTTTTAGTTTTATAATGAAGTTAGCACGTAATTTTAGGAGGTATTTTATGGAAACTTTGAAAATGTTAAATGCACGTAAGGCGGTCCGTCAATACAGCGGTCAAATCGACGACGACCAACTCAAACAAATTTTGACGGCCGGCAACGAAGGTCCCGTTGGCATGGGTGAATACAAGAATTACCGTTTGACAGCTATTCAAGATCCAGAAATTCTTCAAAAGTTAAATGGCATTTACGAAGCCCCAACCGTCATCGTCGTTTCAGCTAAAGACCCTGGCCCAATGGAATATATTTCGATCGGAGCTATCGTCCACAATATGGAATTAGCAGCCGAGGACCTCGGACTCGGAGCAAATTACAACATGGCCAGTGTTAAATCGATCCCAAGCGATGCTTTGCCAAGTGGATTCACTGGCGTATTCGCCTTGACGGTCGGTCAAACCGATCAACAGTTCACTTCGAGAAACATCGCTCCCCACCGTATCGAATCCAATATCGTCAAGTAAATTTTTACTAGGAAAGAGCAAATAATTATGCCAATGATGAAAATCGACATGTACAAAGGACGCAATAAAGAACAGATCAAGCAGATCTTAGATATCGCTTATCAAGTTTCGACCAAAGAATTCCACTTACTGCCCCATGACCGCTATCAAATCGTCACGCAACATGATCCCGAAGAAATGGTCATCGACGACGTAGGACTTGGATTCAATCGCAGCCAAGACTTCTTGATGTTCAGCTTAACTTCCAGCCCACGGACACGTGAAGAAAAAGAGAATTTCTACAAGAATTTAGTGGCCGAGCTACACGACCAGACTGGCATATCGCCTGAAGACGTCATGATCAATATTACCCCAAACACCAAGGAAGATTGGAGTTTCGGTAATGGCGAAGCACAATTTTTGAATGGTAAGCTTTAATCAACGTTCAAAAACATCTTTAACAATATTTTCATACGTTGCAGCAAAATAACTATTTTTCAAAAAGACTAGGTTAATAGGATGTAAGATTTGAAATCCTTGAAGATCTAGTCTTTTTAGTTTGCCTTGCCTTAACTTCTCTTCCACTAAGGAACGATAAATAAAACTGATGCCACGGTTTTCTTCCAGCAACTGCACGATAACAGTTGGACTGGCGATCTCAACGATATGCTCAAAGTCATTGATCCGATAATTCTGGGTACCGAGCCAATGTTCAAAGATCTCCCGACTACCAGAACCTGGTTCACGAACAAAGATATTCTCTTGGAACAATTGATCGATAGTTGGATGCTCGAACTCCACTTGGTTATTGGCAACACAAATGAAGTCTTCATTTTGAAGGAAGATCGAGTCGAATTCCTTTTTATCAAAATTACCCTCGACTAAGCCAAAATCGATCTTACCTTGACGGAGCTTTTTTAAAATCTGGTCAGTATTGTTGATCTCTGAAGTAACGATCTTGGACCTGCCTGACAATTGATGAATGAATCTCGGCAATAAAGTCGAACTCAATGACAAGGTGCAGCCCATTTTCAGGTGACTTTGTTCATCGTCTTGCTGCAGATTATCGAGAAATTTTTGACTTTCGATATCTAATTGATTGACGAATTTAGCCAATTTTTGACCGCTGGCAGTCAGCCTGATTTTACGTTTCGACTTATCGACCAAGACTAAATCCAGTTCGCTCTCTAAGGAATTTATTTGTTGTGAAACAGCAGGTTGCGTGATGAATAAACGATTAGCCGTTTCCGTATACGACCCAGTTTGCGAAAGCATCGCTAGAGTTAAAAAGCGTTTATCGAGCATAGTTTCCTCCTTATATAAGTTTTGCTTATGTTAAAATAACAAATTCTAATTTTTACTTATGGTAATTTTATAATACTATTTTAATTACGCAAGGAGGGACAATATGTATTTAAAATTATTTGAACGGGGATTTTACTATGCGCTAGCGATGACCCTAGTCTGTTCGCTACTAGGGACAGTTTTAGGAGGTCTGCCCTACCTCTCGATCATTGGCGCACTGGTGATATCATTGATACTGGGCATGCTGTTTCAATTTTACCGCCCAGCTATCGATAAAGCGGAAGTTGGCATTGGCTTTATCTCCAATAAATTTTTACGTTTAGGAATCATCTTGCTTGGTTTCAAGTTGAACTTGATCGACCTAGCAAATGCTGGTGTCAAAACGATCCTAGTAGCAGTGGTCGTGGTGACTGGCGTGATCATTTTAACTTATAACTTGGCCCGCAAATTCGGCGTCAGTAAGCAACTGGCAATTTTGACCGCTAGTGGTACGGGAATATGTGGTGCCGCCGCCGTCATGGGTATCTCGCCACAGATCAAGGTCGACAAGAAGGACGAGAAGGCTAAGCACAACGACGAAGTTTTGGCCGTGGCCATCGTGGCTATTTTAGGGACCGTCTTTACCTTAATCGAGATTGGTCTGAAGCCTTTATTGCACATGTCACCTTCTCAATTCGGTATCATGGCTGGAGGCTCATTGCACGAGATCGCCCATGCAATCGCAACTGGTGGGGCTGGTGGTCCAGTCAGCCTTGATACAGCTATCATCACTAAGCTATCGCGGGTCTTGTTGTTAGCCCCAGCAGCTTTGATCATTGGTATCTGGTATCAACATTCCGAAAAGAAAAATAACAATGGTGCCAAGCAAAAGCTACCTATCCCTTGGTTCATGGCTGGATTCATCTTGGCCAGCATCATTGGGACTTTCGTTCCGATGTCACAAGGAGTGCCCGACTTATTAGTTAAGCTGGCTTACTTAGTACTCGGTATGGCAATGGCCGCCCTAGGTATGACTGTGAATTTCAAGGCTTTCTTGAGTTCCGGTAAAAATGCTGTTGTCGCAGCCTTTTCAGCCTCGGTGATCTTATTAGTCTTCATGATCATCGTCAGCAAAATTTTCTTTTAATTATTTACTCAATGACGTCAAAGTAGCGTCATTGGGGACTTTTTTTGAGTAAAAACGTAATTAGACTGGTTTCAAGCCTGTGCTGTGATACGATAATGTAAAAGATTTTAGGAGGAGACTACTGCCGTTGAAGTCATTCAATATTTTTAAAATCGTTCAAAAAATGTTTTCTAAGATCGACTGGGAAGCTTTAGCTGAACACGTCACGACCGTTGTTTTGCAACTAATTTTCTTAACAATCGTCTTGTTATTGATCAATTGGATCGGCAAGAAAGTCATTCGACATATCTTCAATAACAACTGGCGCCCGACAGCTAAGATCCCGCCAAAGAAACTGAACACCATTTATACCTTAGTTTTGAACGTCTTTAAATATGTTCTGTTCTTCTTTTGGATCTATGCCGTCTTGTCGGCTCTAGGCATCCCTGTTGGCACCTTGATAGCCGGGGCTGGGATCTTCAGTTTGGCGATAGGTCTTGGAGCCCAAGGTTTCGTCTCTGATATGGTCAATGGTTTCTTCATTTTGATCGAGCAACAGATCAGCGTCGGCGATATGATCAAGACCAACAATATCGAAGGCCAGGTCACTTATGTCGGGATTAGAACGACTCAAGTCAGAAGTATCGACGGAACACTCAACTTCATCCCCAATCGAAATATCACTAGCGTCAGCAACAAATCCCGCAACGATATGCAGGCAATGATGGAGATCCCAATTTATACCAGCGGTCCGATCGACAAGATCACCGACATCGTGACCGATATCAATCAAGGGCTGGACATTCAAGCCCTGCAGATCACTAAACGCCCTTACATCGTTGGCTTTTCCAACCAAAACGATGGCACCTTAGTTTTACAAGTGGCAGCCTACACTAAGCCAGGCGCCCAATTTCAAGTTAGAAATGACTTATTAAAACAATATTTAACGGCTCTCAAAGCAGCCAAAATAGACTTACCTAAGTAGAAAGATGGCAAATTCGATAAAAAGAATTAGCCATCTTTTGCTTTTTAAAATAAATATTTGTATTATGATGAGTTTAGTAACTCACAACAAGGAGGAAGCAACTATGGAATTTGAAAAAGTTGTTAAATCAAGACACTCTGTCAGAAATTTTACCGACCAAGCCGTGAGCAAACAAACTATTTGTGAGATAATCGAAATCGCACAACAATCGCCTTCTTGGTTCAATTCGCAACCTTGGAAAGTTTATGTAGCGATGGACAAATTACTCGAAAACATCAAAACTGAATGCTCGAAGAACAATCGGGCCAAAAAACCTGCTGAGCCTGATTTTCCCGTGATGGATCGCAATGAATGGAATGTCCGGACGAAGGCAAATATGGAGAAGTGGCGTCACGATATCGTTCATCATCTGTCTGACTTTGACGATACGCAAAATGAGGCGGGGCTATCATTGTACAATGCGCCGGTCATTTTATATTTGACTATCCCAAAAAATTCTTCGCTCTGGTCGGTCTTTGATGCTGGCTCGTTTGGCCAGACTATCATGTTGACGGCTAAGGACATGGGTCTAGACACGTTGCCGAATTACAATAGCGTTCGTTTTCCTAAAATCGTTCGTCATCAATTGGGCATTCCTGACAGTGAGACTTTAGTCGTGGGAATCTCGTTGGGATACGCCAAGGATGCCACGCCTAACACGCACTCGACAGGACGTGCGACTTTGGACGACGTCTTAAAATTCAACAATTAGGAGGAATATATTGAAATATCAATTTCCGAAAAAAATAACTGACCAATTGGCCATCGTGGCAGAAATGCAAACTACCTACTTAGCAGCTCGCCTGCAAAAAATCGATCTAGATTTGCCAATGTCGAAACTGCTTCGCCAGATTGCTGACAACCCTAATATTTCTGAGGGAGAAATCGCTGAAGCAATCAATTTTCAACCTGTGTCAATTTCGCATATGGTCGATCAACTCGAAAAGCGGTCTTTAGTGGTCAAGGTGACGAATTTAGTCGACCAACCTGATGTCCAAGTCAGCTTGACTGCTGATGGCGATATCGTGATGAAAAAGGTAACCGAAATATCGAGCGACTTGACCCGCTTGATCAGTCCTTGCGTTGAAGGCGAGGGAATCGTCGACATTTATACTTATTTCAAATTACTTAAAGAACAACTTCAAGTCCTAGACATTGTCGAAGACGAATAAAAAATAGCACTGAACTCGGATGAGTTCAGTGCTATTTTGATATCTCTCTTAAACTTCTTCTTCGATTGTTTCGGCTTCAGCTTTCTTGCTGGCAGCTTTTTGCATTCTTCCCAATACTTCACGAGCAATTGGTCCAACAATCAATAGCTGCAATGGCAAAGCAACAATCAAGTTGAAAATCCAAGTATGACCATAAGTAGCTAAGACATGTCCATTAGTCAATTCACCTTCAACGGCGATACCGAAAAATGACATCAAGGTAACCATACCTAAAACCATCAATACTGAAATAGTGATACCGATCAAAACGGTCTTTTTCTTCATATATTCATTGATGATATATTTGAAAGCCAATCCTTTTGCAATTGGTCCAACGATCAATAGATCCAAAATAATGGCAACAAATAGACCTAGTGGATAACCTTTTAGAATTGCTAGCGGTAAATCAGCACTGATCCCCTGTGCCATAGCAACATTATATCCAGTCATTACCAGCACCATCAATCCAGCCATGATGGCAGTAAAAACAATCTCTTCTTTTAAATTACGTGGCATATTTCGCCCTCCTATGTTTAGTGACAGAGTTTAAATATAGCACGTTAAAAATTTCTTCATAAGTTACATTTTGATTACAATTTTATAATAGCGCTTGCATTGAAAAACCGGGCGTGACTTTAAGTTCAATAACCTAAAAAAATGATGCCATTAATTTTGGCATCACTTTTTTTCTCTTAAAATATTTTCTTAGCATAATGTTCAAACTGTTTACCACTTGACTGTGGCGAATGACTACCACTTTTTTGCTTATAGTATTGGAGATTATCATGATTGAATTCAGGTAATTTCCACATTGCTTCTATTTGGGGAGTCATCGAAATACTGGTGCTGTCATTTACACCAACAGCTGCCATTATTTTAAATGGCAAATTGGGTTCCACTTGTTCAGCCAATTTATCAGCCGTTCTTTTAGTAGCAACGATCCCGCCATCTTCAGTGATCGTCCAGCTATCCCCTGCCATTGGCAAGAAACTACTGAAGTAATTTAAATCATTTTCGAAAACGTACCATGTGGTGATAGCACCCATGGAAAATCCTCCAAAAGCTCGATGTGCACGTGATTGCTTAAAGCCATTGCTATCAGCGGTTTTGGCAAAGGTATGATACTTTTGTTCAACTGCAGGCATCAGATCTTCAGTTAATTCTTTTTCAGCAAAAGCTTTGTTTAAAGGTCTATCTGGATAATAATCAGAACTGACGAATTTTCTGCTTGGATAGTAGGTTGGAAAAACGACGATGGTGTTTTTCAAATCGGCATTACGATCCAAGCCATCCAGAATTTGTTGGAAATTGCCATCTTGGTAAAAATCGTCAACTGCTTCAGACGAGCCATGCATTAAATATACGATGTCATGTTCCTTTTTGTCATCGTAATTTTTTGGTAGATATACCAAAGCTTTCTTTGAGTATTCTTTATGCTGATAACTCGTTTGATAGCTGATGGTCTCAGTCGTTCCTTGATCATCTTTTTCTGATTGCGAATCACGGTCCTTATCAGACTCGTTACTTCTAAAAATCAAAGCTGACATCAAAATCACTCCTAACAATATGACGAAAATATATTCATGTTTGAGCATATCAATTTTTGCTGACTTTGAGGATCCCTAATGAACAGAGCAAGGAAATCCCAACTATCACAGTTATCCAGATCATCGCATGATCAAATGAAAGATCTGGAGCTTGATACTGACTTACCAAGGCTACCACTACTGACAAGCCGACTGATCCACCAATTTGATGGACAGTGTTGACGATACCTGAAGCTGATCCAGTCATTTCTGGTGTCGTATTGGCAACACCAGACACAGTTATTGGACTAAGAGAAAATGCCTGTCCAATACCGACTAAGACCATTGGAATAGCAATCCCGACCCAATAACCAGCCTTGATACCAATTATTGCGGTCGCTGCAACACCAACGAAAGTAATGATCATTCCAGTGACCAATAATCTCGAATTACGTACCTTAGCCGACATTCTTGTTTCAACCGCTGCAAATACGAATTGCGGAATAGTTTCCGGCAAGAAACCAATCGCTGACATCAAAGGACTGAAGCCATAGACACGCTGCATCGCTAAAGGAGTCAAGAAGAAGTAGGTGATTGCAAATCCTAAATAGGTAAATCTTGCCGCATAGGCAAAACTACGTTCACTATTCCTGAACAATGATAATGGCATGATTGGCTCCGCAGTTCTTTTTTCTTGAAAGACGAAGAACGCCAAACTAATTATCGCCACGATCAAAGATAAAAGTCGATAATCACTCCCATCAATACTGTATACCAAAGCTGAAACTCCGACGACTGAAAAAATAGTTCCTAGAATATCGATTTTTTCAGCATAGGTTTTTCCTGATTTGAGGTACTTCAGAGATAGTAATAGCATCGCGATACCAATTGGGAAATTTAGGAAGAATCCAACTCGCCAAGACCAATAACTGGCAATTATCCCTCCGATAACTAAACCGAAACTGGAGCCAAGACCAGCTGTAGCTCCGTAATATCCGATAGCTTTAGTCCGCATCGTTCCGGAATAATTATCCATCAACAATGCTAACGTGCTAGGAGCCAAAATCGATGAACCGATTCCCTGAACGGCCCGCATTGAGATGATCATCGTAGCATTCGTTGCTAATCCAACGAACAAAGAACTGATACTGAAGATCAATAAACCTATTAAGTATACTTTTTTCCTACCGAAAACATCCCCTGCTTTACCTGAGAATAACAGTAAACCACCGAACGTTAAGGCATAAGCATTTGTTATCCAAGACAATGCTTGGTTGTTAAGAGATAAATCATTAGCAATTTTTGCCGTACTAGTAAAAATAATCGAATTATCCAAAATAATCATAAAATACGTTAAAAGGATGATCGGCAATGCTATCCCAAATTTTTCTTTTTTGATTGTTACTCCTTCTTTCTAAGTCAAATTTTGAATTTTTGCAAAAAAAATAAAAACTTCAACTTTCGTCAAAGTTTTTAAGCTGCTATCAAAAATTTTAATTATTTATCACTGACAATAATCAATGATTTAATTGCAGTACGTTTATCCATAGCTTCATAAGCATCTTGAATTTGATCAAGAGTAAATCTCTTAGTGAAGATTTTGCCAGGATTGATTTTGCCCTTCAATACAGCATCTAAAAGAACATTTTTGTCATCTGTCGTAACGGATGCAACTCCTCCACGAAGTCCGATGTTCTTCCAGAACAAATTGTTAGTATTCATTTCGGCTTTTTGAGGAACACCGACACGTCCAACGATTGCGCCTGGGCGCCCAACTTTAACAGCTGTATCAACAGATTGTTCAGTTCCAACACATTCAAGAACTGCATCAGCGCCGTTGCCATCAGTCAATCCCATGACTTTTTCGACAGCCTCGTCGCCACGCTCAGCGATAATATCTGTTGCGCCAAATTCTTTGGCTAATTTTTGTCTATCTTCATGACGACTCATTGCAATGATACGTTTGGCACCACGCAACTTAGCTGAGATCACACCTGAAAGTCCAACACCACCATCACCTAAAACAACGACAGTATCGCCTTCTTTTACTTCAGCACTAGCAGCTGCGTGATAGCCTGTTGCCATAACATCAGCCAATGCTAAGAAACTATTGAGCATCTCATCCGAATAATCTTCAGGTTGACCAGGTATTTTTACTAAAGCCCAGTTAGCATTGATGAATCTCAAGTATTCGCCTTGGTAACCACCGTTGCCGCCGGCTTCTTTATTCATACAATCTCCGTCAAATCCTGCTAAACAAGCGGCACAGTGACCACAGCCGTGTGTGAATGGAGCAATTACGAAGTCTCCAACTTTTACATCTTTGACTTCTGATCCAACTTCTTGAACAATCCCGATTGCTTCATGTCCAACAGTTGAACCCTTCTCACGTTTTGAAATACCACGGTACCACCAAAGATCTGATCCACAAACGCAAGCACGAACGATCTTTATGATCGCATCGGTTGGCTTTTGAATTTTTGGCATGTCATAGTCTCTGACTTCCATTTTTCCTGGTTCGATAAATGTTGCTGCTCTCATTTATAATATCTCCTTCAAAATAATTTTTTATTAATACTGATTTTCCTTCATTGGCAAACAAAGTGTAGTTCGATAACCACGTTTTGAAAATTACCTCTTAAACATACTGCTATACATAAATCGTATACTGGTGAATAGAGTGATAGTTATTTTTTTACTTGCTCCACCCAATGTTTGACATTGCTATCAGATTTATCGACTTTGTTGCCATCGACTACTAAAGCCCTTGTAAAGGTATTATCTTTTGATCCTTCTGCAGCTAAAATGTCTTCAATCCTTGAGACGCTATCGCCTTGTCCATAGCCACCTTCAGACATAAAGGGGGCAATTTTTTTACCACTCAGACGACTGCCATATGTGGTTACAAATGAAGTCATCGGATGCGACAATGTCATCGCCCAGATCGGATAACCAAGATAGACCGTCTGATATTGACTCAAATCAGGAACAGCCATGTTTAGTTCTGGATAGTCCTCGTTCTCGCGTTCAGAATTAGCCCGCGATAATGTTTTTTGATAATTGCCTGAATAAGAATCTTTGACGACTATCTCTAAGATATCGGAATCAGTTTGCTCAGCAACTTTACTGGCCAACAATTCCGTACTTCCAGAACGAGAAAAGTAAATGATGATGCTCTTAGCATCCTTGGTCAATTTTCTGGTTGGAGTATTTTGGCTATTGGTATCATTGCCATCTGATGGCGTACCATAACCATTGCGCCATTCGATATTCGATCTAGTCAGTTGATTAGCAGTAATCGATTGCCCATCGATCGTGCCATCACTGCCATTTGATTTTTTTGAAAAATTCATATTTAACAAACCTCCCATTATCGGGATAAAAGTAACCTACTAAGCATTCACTTTTTCACAGTTCGGTATTTGCTTTCTTCCTTTAATTGTTGAATTCAGTATAGAACCCCATGAGCAAGAAAAAAATTACTAAATAAACATGGTAGTATTCGCAATACGTATAGTAAAAATAGCAAAAAAACACCTCATTTGAGGTGTTTTCTCTACTTGTAGATTGTTCTTCTATGTCCAATATTAATTGCTAATACAACTAGTTGAGAATCTTCGATTTCAACAATTATTCGATAATTACCAATTCGGTAACGCCAAAATCCTGCCAGATTGGATTTCAATATTTTTCCATGAGCTCTGGGATCATTTGCACCATCAATATTTAAATAGAGCCATCTAGTTATTAGTACAGCTTGATGACGATCCATTTTTCTAAGTTGTTTGATGGCTTTCTCACTGAAAACTAGTTTATATTTTCCCGAATTCATCCAGCACTTCCTTCATAGAAGTTGTTTCCTTATTACTTTCTAGATAAGCCTTATGGGCAACCTCCGCAACCTGTAAATCGTAGGCATCTTCCAATTGCTCCATCGAATACTTTTTGATCAGTTCTGATAAAGGAATGCCGTAAAAATCAGCCATATACTGGAGCCATTCTTTTTCATCATCTGAAACTCTAAGTGTAATCATAGCCATATTATCACCAGTCCTTTTTGTAAAACATTGTAATACAAAACATTGTGATTCTCAATCTTATTACTTAACACAAAGAAATTACGCTTAACATCAAAAAAAACACCTCCACTGAGGTGTTTTCCTACCATATTTTTATTCCAAATATCTCTTTGATACCTGACAAGATCAACGTTGGCAATGCGGGGATGAACACGAGCATGATGTAGACGACCATTGGCAATTGAGCCGTTCCCATCACCATATTGAAGAATGGGATCGCTGTCACCAAGATCGAGCTGACACTGGCGAATGCCACCGCAGCTAACAAATGTTTATTTTCAAATGGATTTCTTCTGAAGATAGACTTCGAACTTCTGGCGTCGAACACGTGCCATAACTGACCGAATACCAAGGTCAAGAAAGCTACCGTCTGAGCTTGTTGAGCAGTTGCGCCATTCTTAGCTGCCCAAACGAAGGCTAGGTAGACCATGCCACCCATCACCAAACCACGGATCAAGACTCTTGACCAAGTGTGATTTGCTAAAACTGATTCATTCACGTCACGCGGTTTTTCTTTCATAATATCTGATTCGGCAACGTCGTATCCTAAAGCAAACGATGGGATCGAGTCACTGATCATATTGACCCATAAGACCATCAAAGCACTCAATGTCGCCGTCCCTGCTCCGACTTGGCCAAACGATGTCGTCAAGAATAGACCAAACAGTAAAGCTGACACTTCGGCCACGTTAGTCGTTAACTCGTGACGCATGAAGTTCTTGATATTAGCGTAGATCATCCGACCGCTTCGAACTGATTTTTCGATGGTCGTAAATTTATCATCTAACAGTATCAAGTCAGCTGAATCTTTCGTAACTTCAGTCCCGGTGATACCCATCGCGATCCCGATGTCAGCAGCCTTCAAAGCTGGAGCATCGTTAACGCCATCACCAGTCATCGCCACAATTTGTTTCTGTCTTTGCAGCTGTTTGATGATCCGTTGCTTGTGCTCAGGCGTCACCCGAGCATAGATATTAGTTTCTAAAACCAACTTGAATAATTCATCGTCAGTCATATTTTCAATTTCCGTACCTTCGACCACGCGAGCATCCCTGGATTTAACTATCCCCAGGTCATATGCAATTGCTCGAGCAGTCTGTGCGTGGTCACCAGTGATCATGACCACTTCGATTTTAGCATCATTCAAAGTCTTAACTGATTGCTTAACTTCTGGTCGCGGAGGATCGATGATCCCTGCGATACCAACGATAGTTAAGTTTTGTTCCAATTCTTCAACACTAGCAGTTTCCGCTTCTTTTTGAGAAATATCGCGATAGGCGACTGCCAATGTCCGTAAAGCTTTTTTCGCATATCCATCGAAGATCTCGTTGAATCTGTCAGCATTTTTGCTGGAGACCATTTCGCCGTCTAATAATATATTTTGACTATTTTTCAAGAGCACGTCTGGCGCTCCCTTAGTGTAAAGCCGGTATCCTGAGCCCGATTTAACGATCACGCTCATCATTTTTCGAGCACTAGTAAACGGTAAAGTCCGCGTCAATTCACGGTCTTTCAATAAGCCTTCCTTAGTAACGCCAGCTTTTTGCCCTAAAACGTTCAAAGCAATCTCAGTCGGATTACCGAACGGCTTCATTTCGCCGTCGACTTCCTTAACCGCTGATTCGTTACAAAGGACAGCTCCCGCTAGAAAAGCAGAATCGCTGATAACTGACTTATTTGCGTCAGCTTTGATATCTCCAGTGGTTTCGTAACCTAGTCCATCAACCTTATATAAATTAGTTCCGTCGTAATATTCAGTCACCGTCATCTGGTTCTGAGTCAAAGTACCAGTTTTATCAGAAGCAATATATGAAGTACTACCCAGAGTTTCAACACTATTAAGTGACTTGATCAGACCGTTGTTCAAAGCTGTCTTAGTTGCACCGATAGTTAACACGATCGACAGAACAATCGGCATTGCATCAGGAATCGAAGCAACTGCTAACGAGATCGAAGTCGATAGCACAGAACTGATTGAATCGATACTGAAACCACCGGCTTTAATTATCCCAATGACGAAAGTCATTAAGACGATTGCACCGGAAGCCTTCATTAAACTACCAGTTAATTTTTTGATAGTAGTTTGCAGAGGCGACGGTTTCTTGTCGGTATTGTTCAACATCGTGGCGATGTTACCTAATTCGGTGTTTTGACCGATACCCACGATGATCCCGACACCTTGTCCATTAGCGACCGTCGAACCAGAATAACCCATGTTGTTACGGTCAGTCAGTTGAACATCGTCGGAAATCGCATCGATATCTTTTTGGATTGCATCGGCTTCACCGGTCAGATGAGACTCAATTACCTGTAATTCTGAACTCTCGAGCCAACGTACGTCAGCTTCAACAAAGTCCCCCATCTTCACCTTGATGATGTCACCAACAACTAATTCAGCTGTCGGCACCGTTTGCCATTCGAAGTCCCGTAAGACGACGCTGGTCCGGTCGTTCATTTCTTTCAACGCATCCAGACTTTTTTTGGTACTCATTTCCTGGAAAAAGACAATAGTCGCGTTGATGAGCACTAATATCCCAATGGCGATGGCTTCATAGAGGGCCTCTTTACCATGCTGGGAATTATTTTGAAAATTGAAAGCATATAAGGAACTCAGCAATGACAACAGCACTGCACCGAGCAGCACGATGACGATTGGTTCCTTAAAGCCTTTGAGGAAAACTTTCCATAACGGATCTTCTTTTTTCTCCGTTAATTCATTTGTGCCATATAGTTTTCGATTATCGAGGACTTGTTCGTTCGTTAGGCCGCGTTTTGAATCGACTAATAGCTTGTCTAAAACATCCGAAGTTGTTAGTTGATAAAATTTGGTCAGAAAATCAATCCTTTCATTTTGAAAACAAGCCTTAAAAACATTCATTCTAGTAGACAGAATCATCAGAAAAACTTGCAAACAATTTATTTTATATCCCTCTATGTATAAATTTTATCATATATATAATATTAGTTTCAAGGAATAAAATCATATTATAGAAATATAAAATAGATAAAATGATTATAAATCCCACTATAGCAGTGTTATGTAACCTAAAAAAGCGACTAACATTTTTCGTTAGTCGCTTAAATTTATTTTTGAGCTTCAAAATCAACAGGTTGATTAACGTATCTGTCACGATCAGAAGCAGTGGGATGATAAAAGCTTTTGCCTCGATCAAGCATGGCAATCTCGGCCATCTCAGACTCCGTCAATTCAAAATCGAAAATATTACGATTATCCTTGATATGGTCAGGATTAGTCGAACCAGGGATCACGATGAACCCCATTTGAGTGTGCCAACGTAAAATAATTTGCACGCTCGACTTACTATATTTTTCAGCCAGCTTAGCAAAAATTGGTTCAGCCAAAAGACCGCTATTACCGTGTCCCAGTGGGAACCACGACATCAGGCGAGTGCCAATTGGCTTTAAAATCTCTCGAACGGTCTTTTCTGTGAAATAAGGATGAGTCTCTAACTGGATAACTTGTGGTTTCAGTTCCGAACCAGCTAATAATTTTTTCAGGCTATCGCCCTTGAAATTAGAGATCCCGATAGCTCTCAGTTTGCCAGCTCGATAAGCTTCCTCTAATTGATGATAGCCAGTTAGATAGTCACCAACTGGTTGATGAAGGAACATTATATCCAAATGATCAGTGCCCAGACGATCTAAAGTCTTATCGATTGCATCTGGGTCGCCATATTCAGTTGGCCATAACTTCAAGCTTAAAAAGATCTCATCTCGAGGAACTCCGGAGCATTCGATGCCCCGACCGACGCCTCGTTCGTTCAAATAAATGTTAGCTGTATCGATTAGACGATAATCAGCATTCAAAGCTTCAAAGACTTCTTGTTCGGCAGCTTCTGGCGCCATCGCATTAGTTCCGAGACCAATTTTTGGAATAGCAATATCATTATTTAATTTAAAAATTTCTTCAGCCATGATACTTACTCTTTTTTATTTTAATTGTGCGAGGCTGGAGCCAAAGACGTCAAACTTTCTCAAGTTAACGACCGATTTAAATCTGGCTCCCAACCAGCTTAATAGTAAGCGCATATGCTGATTTCTTCAATTAACAAGGATAGAAAATTATCCCAATTGATTAGTTGGACGAATGACGACTTCGTTCCAGGCTGCATCAGCGGGTAAATCGATTGCTTGTTTGATAGTTAAAGCAACACGTTCGACTGGGATGCTATATGCTTCATAGAATTTTTCCATGCCAGCTTTAACTTGTGGGTCAGTAACTGATGACAATAATCCAGTGTTGATAGCACCTGGTGAGACCACTGTTACACGGACATTGTTCTTGGCATCGACCATTTCTTGTCTTAATGATTCGCTGATTGCACGAACGGCGTACTTAGTTGCGGAATATACAGCACTTCCCTGATGTGCTTGATGTCCGGCAACTGATGAAACGTTGATGATATGTCCTGATTTCTGCTTATCCATGTAAGGGATAGCTGCACCGATACCATACAAAGTTCCTTTAATATTAATGTCGATCATGTTGTTCCAATCTTGAATCTTTTTTTCAGACAAAATTGATTGTGGCATGATTCCGGCATTATTGATCCATACGTCAATGCGACCGAATTTATCGATTGCTAATTTTGCCAATGACTCAACTTGATCATCATCAGTGACATCAGTAGATTGATAGACTGCTTGTCCACCTAATTTTTCAACTTTTTCAGATATCTCTTTTAGCAAATTTTCACGACGAGCACCCAAAACTAATTTGGCACCGTCCTTTGCCAATAATTCAGCACTAGCTTCACCAATACCACTTGATGCTCCAGTGATTACAACTACTTTTTCGTCAGCCATATAATTCTCCCTCTGATTTTTATGATTAATTTTTAAATTAATATACTGGTCTTGTTTCGTTCTTTGTTGCTGCGTCAGCAATACCAACTGAATCATTTGCTAAGTATGTTGGATCAGCGATAATCTTGACGATGACATCGGCCATACTTTGACGTGATCCTGAGACACCAACGTATTCTTCATTTTTATGAGTAATGTCATACTTAACTTCGTCACGGTCGTTCAACCATGGGAAACGAAGAGTCGTATATGAGATTCCTGATTCTGACAAAAGCTTGTCTGCATTGATTGCTGCAGGCAGACCACTCTTAACTTGGTTATAATTCCATTCGCCATATTCACCAGGAACTTCGTTATAAATACCTAGCAAGCTAGTTTCAATGATACGTGGTACGTTATTTTCCTTAGCAGCTTTGACAACATTTTTTGTGATCACATTGTCAGAAGTGTGATCAACTGTGGATACATAAATGATATCTTGATCTTTTGCGGCATTGTTTACATCGTCATAGTTGGCAATATCACCGTCAACGATAGTAACGTTCTTTTGATCCTTCAAAGAATCAAGACGTCCACTGTTACGTAAGAACAATGTCAATTCAACATCTGGTTGTTCTTTCAAGATACGTTCTTCAACGATTCTTGCTACTTGTCCATTAGCGCCGAGAATTAATACTTTTGTCATAATATAGTTATCTCCAAAAAAATTATTTTAATTGAGCCAAACTTGAAGCAAAGATTTGTTCAATAGTACTTGGATCGCGGTGGTCAAAGAATTGACTTTCTTTCTTGTCCAATGTTGCCATTGTCTTCATATCGTCATCTGTTAATTCGAAATCAAAGACATCAAAGTTTTCTTCCATCCGGTTCTTGTGAACTGACTTAGGAATAGCAACAATACCACGTTGCAACAACCATCTTAAAATCACTTGACCATTTGACTTGTCGTATTTCTTACCAATATCAGCAATCGTTTCATTAGTGAAGATGTCATGTTTGCCTTCAGCAAATGGTGCCCAAGATTCTACGTGAATATCCTCACCTTGAGCAAATTCAACTTCAGCTTTTTCTTGCATCCAAGGACTTGTCTCGATTTGGTTGATGACTGGCTTGATGTCAGTTGATAGTTCCAAATTCTTCAATTGGTCAGGATAGAAGTTAGAAACACCGATCGAACGGATCTTGCCTTCCTTTTGAGCTTCTTCAAGAGCTTTCCAAGCGCCAATAACATCGCCATATGGTTGATGCAATAAGTATAGATCCATATAATCCAAGCCTAATTTTTCAAGCGAAGTGTCGATGGCCTTTTTAGCTCTGTCGTAGTTCTCGTCTGATACCCAAAGCTTAGATGTAATGAATAAATCTTTTCTATCAATGCCGCTCTTTTTGATAGCTCTACCAACAGCTTCTTCATTTTGATAAGCTGCAGCAGTATCGATCAAACGGTAACCAACTTGTAAAGCCTCTGTGACTGCTTGTTCACATTGATCTAAATCTGGAACTTGGAAAACACCAAATCCCAATTGTGGCATTTCGTTACCATCATTTAATTTAACTGTTTGCATAATATTTACCTCTCTCATTAATTTATAAGTTCATTGTAGTGCCATAAACTACGGTTGAAAATTACTATAAAGTAATGCTACTATGCAGTTGACGTATACTGAGGAGATGAGAGAATGATCGATAACTACCTATTAGAAGAATTAGTTACTTTTTCAAAATATGGCACACTGGCGGCTACCGCCGAGCATTTAGTGGTGACACAGCCGACAGTAACTAGGGGTATGCAGAAATTAGAGGATGAATTAAAAGTCAAAATTTTCAATCGTCAGCCTAACAGTATAACTTTGACGGACACTGGTAAAATTGCTGTAGTCGAAGCTAAAAAAGTCTTAAATCTAAATAAGAATTTGATTCAGACCGTTCGCAAATTTGAACGAAGTCATCAAATCATCCGAATCGGTTCAGTCGCACCGGGTCCACTCATCTTATTGAATCATATAAAAAATGATTTTTCTGAAAATACTGAATTAGATCCTGATATGATCTCAGACGGACAAATCCTAAAAAATCTTCGCACTAACAATTACACGTTGATGATTAGTGACAATGAAATTCAAACCGACGATGTCGAGTCAATTTTCATCGGCAAAGAGAAATTAGAGGTTAATCTCGATAAATTCACCTATTTAGCAAATAAAAAATCAGTCAAATTTGCCGATTTAAAGGGACTTAGTTTCATCGTTTTAAACAATATTGGAACTTGGAGAAAAGTCATCCAAGACAATATTCCTGACGCTAAATTCATGTATCAGGAACAGCCTGATTCGTTCTCAGAAATAACTCGATACTCAAACTTTCCATATTTCAATACGACCATCTCAACTCTTGATTGGCACCAGAATCGTGATAACGATGATCGAGTGCGCATTCCAATCAGTGACGAATCTAGTACGATGGATTTCTTTGCGACTTATTTGAAGACCCAAAAGAAAATTATCGAACCAACTATTAAGCAAATTACTACTGCCTGGGATAATTATTTAAAATAATTTGAACTGTTTCATTACTATAGGGGGATTTCATCATGAATAAAGAACGTTTGGCGGCCTTCACCGATGCCGTCTTAGCAATCATCATGACCATTCTAGTTTTGGAATTGGAAAAGCCTAAAGAACTAAATTGGAACGGTCTCTGGGATTTAAGGACTAACTTTTTCGCCTATGCATTGTCATTCTTTTGGCTGGGTTTTATGTGGCTCAATCATCACAATGCCTTTGAAAAAATTGAAAAGGTAAGCAATTCAACTATTGTCTGGACTTTGGTGATGCTATTTTTTGCATCGTTGTTCCCTTACACAACAAGCATCGTTGCTGGGAACTTCAACAATTCATTTGCTCAAGTATTTTATGGAGTAATCATTATTTTAGTCAGTTTATCAAATATTGCTCTTTCTAATTCCTTGAACAAAGTCAACAAGCAACAATTTAAAGCTCTCTTCGATATTGATAGCCGTGCGGTTGCCATCGACCTCTCAATCAAAGTCATCGGCATCATACTATCAATGACAATTTTTCCACCAGCAGTTATGATTGCTGTATTCATCAACGTAATCGTATTAAGTTTCCTAGGTTAAAATATAAAAAGAGAGGATTCATCCTATTGGAGATGAATCCTCTTTTTTACTAGTTAAAAGCAATCGATTTTCTAAAATCATAATGTTGATAAGCTTCTCTCAAAAAATCCGGCGTTTGTTCATATTGAAAAGTGGCCAATTCTTTTTCAGACAAGCTCAATTTTCCCGAGATCCATTCTTCAAACAACCCCATCATCCCATAGGAATGATATTTGACCTGTAGCATTTGTTTCGATGTTATTTCTTTTCCAGAAAAACTTTCCACAGCCTCAATTGCCGTCTGTTGATTGAACTTCTGAATATAATCTCTGATCGAATTTTGTGAACGCTGCGTGTAAGTCTGTTGGTAAAACTTTTGATGTCGTTTCATTTGAACAAGATTTTCTGTGATGCTCTCGACTGAATAATTGTTATCTTGATCAATATAGATGCTCGAAAAATCTTTTAAAAATGCCCAAGCAACTAATTCATATTTATCATGAAAATGGTAATAAAAAGTTTGGGGGATGGTTCCGCAACGTTTGCATAGATCGACCACCCGAATCTTATCCATCGGGGTATTGATCAACATCTGTTCTAGTTGATTGGCAAATAATAATTTAGTTTGATTTTTTAATGTCATCATCGTTCCTCTATTTATATAAAATTGTTTATTCATCCAAATTTTATACATAATTAATATTTCATCAAATGAATCTGCTCAGATTATGCTTTATATTGAAGCTAAAGATAACAAAGGAGAGATATTTATGAATATATTAGTCACCGGTGCTACCGGAGATTATGGCAGTCATGCCCTTGCATATCTCAAAAAATTTGCTCCAAATGATAATTTATTTGCTTTAGCAAGAAGCAAAGAAAAAGCCCAATCGATCAAACAAGACGGGGTAACCGTCCGCCTTGGTGATTTCTCAGACAAAACTTCGATGGTCGAAGCCCTAAAAGACATCGACCGATTATTGTTCGTTTCAGTGCCAACGCCAGGCATTCAAAAGAACGTCGTCGATGCCGCCAAGGAAGACAACGTCAAGTTCATCGCCTACACCAGCATCTTCGCACCTGAGTACTCTCAATTCGGACTTGAACAAAATCACTCCGAAACTGAGCAATGGATCAAGGATTCCGGCATCCCTTATACTTTCTTGCGCAACAGCTGGTATTTGGAAGTCAATCAAGCAATGTTTGAATACGCTCAGAAAACTGGCAAGTTCCCTTACTTTGCAGGCAACGGCAAAATCGCTCTGACTTACAAGAAAGATTACGCCGAAGCTGGGGCTCGTGCCGTAGCAAGCGGCAAGTTTGGCCCCGTGCTCAACCTCAGCAGTCAGCCCCTGACTTATCGCGAACTTGGACTAGCTACTCAAGAAGCTTTAGGAAAATCAATCGATATCGAGGAAACTTCTGAGTCTGACTTCAATAAAGATTTAGCCAGCGCAGGTATTTCAAGCACCTGGGCGACGATTGCTGACACTTATCAAAAGTATACGAAAAACGGTAATAATGGCCAGGAATCTGCTACGACTGCCGATTTCGAGAAAGCTTTGGGTCATCCGATCACTAAATTATCCGATGCGATCAAAGATATTTTAAATTAGACGTAAAAAGCCAACGATATAATCGTTGGCTATTTTTAATTATTGAGTAGAAAATCGGTTGCGATATCCAAGGCTTCTTGGCGCGAATCGCCTTCGGTAAAACCGTGATCTGCATGTGGCAAAAGGTTCAATTTATCATTTTGATAAACGTCGTCGTAACGTTTGGAGGCGATGTTATCAACTACTTGATCATCCAATCCGTGAACTAAGCAAACTGGTCCTTGGTACTGACGAGCCACTTCATAGATGGGCATAGTTTGAGCGGTCCGGAGATAAAATCCACCTAGAGTAAGTCCTTTTTTGATCGGAAGTTCATCAGGAATATTTTCTGGATCATAGGTAAATCCTTGGGTGTTCCCTTTCAAGGCATCATCTTTTAAAGTAGCAGCTGGTGCCATCAAAACTAGCTTATCGATTTTTTCATGGTAATAGCCAGCAATCATGCTAGCCACGACACCACCTTGAGAATGGCCAAACAAATAAAGCTTGCGAACGACTTTAAGGCTGCAAGCATAATCCAGGATAGCCTTGCCATCGCTGATTTCGTTCAAGACGGTCATATTTTTAAAATCCCCGTCACTTGTGCCATGACCATTAAAGTCAAATCGTAAAGTTGCTAGACCTCTTTTCTCGAATCGTTCAGCCAATTGATACAGCAACTGGTCGGGATTGACCCCTCGATCAGACGTAAAACCATGCATCAAAACGACTAGATCAAATTCAGAAGTATCCGGCTTATTGAAAGTCCCTCGTAAAGTCAGACCATCACGCAAAATTTGCACATCCATAAAAGTAACCTCCCAAAAAAGTAAAAGTCGTAGATTATTCTAATACAAATTTGGACAATAAAAAATGGCAAACCAAGTTTGCCATTAAGCTTTTGCTGCAATAATTTTATTCAATTGTAAGTTGATCAAAAGTGCTCCGACTGCAAAGATCGAACTGCCGATACCGATCATCGATAAGCCAAAGTTACCGACAACTAATGAACCAACAGCTGAACCCAGTGAAATACCAAGATTTGAGAAAACTGGATTCAGTGAAGATGCTAAAGTGATTGCTTGTGGATAAGAATCCTTAGCTGTATTCAAAAAATGGATCTGAATCGGCGAATTGATCAGATACATGATGACTCCGACCATCAACAAGTTGGCGATCCCTAAATATTTGTTTTGCGTAAATAATGGCAAAACTAAGAAAACTAAAATTTCGAACAGATAAACTTTCGGCATCGTCTTCAAGCCACCATGATCAGAGATCCGTCCTGACAATTGATTACTGATAAGTGACGTTACCCCAAAGATGACGAGGAACAGACTCAAACTTTGAGCTGGAAAAC
Source organism: Companilactobacillus versmoldensis DSM 14857 = KCTC 3814 (assembly GCF_001434295.1). Lineage (GTDB taxonomy): Bacteria > Bacillota > Bacilli > Lactobacillales > Lactobacillaceae > Companilactobacillus > Companilactobacillus versmoldensis. The sequence continues at coordinate 47,210 of NZ_AZFA01000010.1, forward strand.
CAAGCGTGCCATACATTGGTTGCAAGTAGGTATAAGTAACATAAATAGCTGACATAGCCAAGAATGGCAACAAGATACCAAAGGAAATCCGTGAATCCTTCAAAAGTTCGAATTGACTGCTCAAAGGACTAGTCTTACCCTTGAAATCTTTTGGCAAAGACATCATCAACAAAACCAAAGTGATAAGTCCCATGGCAGAAATAATAAAGAAAGTGATCCTCCAGTCAAAGAATGAACTGATGGCAGTACTCAAAGGTACACCAATAACAGAAGCAATACTAAAACCAGAAAAGATCCAAGAAACCACGAACCCCTGCTTAGATCTCGGTGCAATGACACTGGAGAAAGTCATCGACAAAGAAATAATAGCACCAGCCACCGAAGCCGAAATTACCCGTGAAACGATCAGCATCGTGTAGCTAGTAGCAAATCCACTTAAAGTGTTCCCGAAAAGGAAAATAATCGTCAAAACGATCAATGAATAGTAACGATTGAAATTACCAATCAAAGAAGTAATGATCGGCGTACTAATAGCATAAATAATCCCGTAGGCAGTTACTAGTAGACCAACATTAGCAATCGAAACATGGTAAGTCGCAGAGATATTTGAAAGAATCCCCATAACTAAGAATTCGTTGTTACCTAAGATAAAAGATAACAAAACCAGAATGATAGTTTGTGCTTTGTAGTTACGCATAAATACGCCCTCTTTCCGAGAAACAAAGTCCCCTATTTAATTGTATAAATCACTTAATGACAAAATATTTAGATATCAGTCACCAAGCAAACGAGCACTAATATATCACCATAGGAAAACCAGAGTCAAGACATGAAACTCATAAAAATTATAATTAATAAAAAAAAGTGATAGCATGGAATTGTTAAGGATTTCTAGTATCAAGGAGGAAATTAAGATGGCAGAAAAAACATGGACAGAGGAACAATTAAAGGATTTTTCCAAAGCAGATGATTTCAAAGTCTCACCATTTTACGATGATGGCAAAACATACGGAACACCAACTTGGATCTGGTCAGTAGTGGTAGACGGAAACCTATTCATCAGAGCATATAACGGTCAAAACTCACGCTGGTACAATTCAGCCATCACCCAAAAAGCCGGAAGAATCTTTCTAGCAGGAGAAAATCATGAAGTAACCTTCAAAAAGCTAGAAGATACCAGCATGACAGAAAAAATCGACCAAGGATACAAAGACAAATACAAAGACAGCCCTTATCTTCCACCAATGCTAGCCGAAGGACCACAAAGTGCCACAGTAGAAGTAAGCCCAAAATAAGTGAAGTAAATGAATAAATAAGCAAAAAAGAAGAGGATTTCTGAACAAATTCAGAAATCCTCTTCTTTTGATCATTGATTTTATCTCTAAACATAGCAAAGGGCTAAGTGGCGAAAGCCACGAACAGCCCAAAGATATGAATAGATATATTAGTTTCTTTTACCGACATATTAAAACAGATAGATATCAAACTGCAGTAAACCACAAAACTAGGTGGAAGGGAAAATAAGGTTTGGGCTCAGTGGTGAAATTGTTCTTAGTGAACGAAGTGAGCTTAGAACAAGACCCAGCTTGAAGACCGCCAAAGGCGGGCTCCAAGTGGCGTCCACCACGTTCCAGCCAAAATAATCCTTCCACAAAGCTGCAGCGGACCCACAAAAAAACAGATAGGTATCAAACCAAAGTACACCACAAAACTAGGCGGAAGGGAAAATAAGATTTGGGCTCAGTGGTGAAATTGTTCTTAGTGAACGAAGTGAGCTTAGAACAAGGCCGAGCTTGAAGACTCCCAAAGGGAGGCTCCAAGTCGTGCCCACCACGTTCCAGCCCAAAATCTTATTTTCCCTGGAGCCGGCATCCTTAGAGCTTACCACCAAACACAGGATAAGAGCTTGCATCGCCATAATCCATATTACCAATCGAAGCCAAAACCTTCATATCATCGTCAGAAATCACAAAATCAATGTCAGCGTTAGACTTCATATGATCAGGGTTAGCCGACTTAGGCAAAACAATAGTATTCAATTGCCAATCGTAACGAATGCAAAGTTGAGGAACCGAAACATTATACTTCTTAGCAACCTCAACAATCTTGTCATTCTTCAAAGCAGCACCATGAGCAACCGGAGAGAAAGCCTCAACCGCAATATCGTTGTCTTGAGAATATTTAATAATATCCAAAGGAGTATCACCAATGTGAACTTGGACCTGATTAACAGCAGGCTTAGTATCACTGTTCTTGATCAAGTTGTCCAAGTCTTCCTTTTCAAAACTAGATACACCAATAGTCTTCAACTTACCAGCTTTAACGGCATCTTCCATAGCACGCCAAGCTTCCAAATTACCCTCAAAGTGACGGTCATTAGATTGGTTAACTTCTTTCCAAGGTTGTGGATTGTGGATGATCATCATATCAAGATAATCCAAGCCCATCTTGTTCAAAGTTTCATCAATTGAATCTTTAGCACTGTCATAAGTCTTGTGTTCAGCAGCGACTTTTGAATTAACAAAGATCTGGTCACGGGGAACACTAGCATTTCTAACAGCTTCACCTACTCCTCGTTCATTTCCATAAGCTTGAGCAGTATCAACGTGACGATAACCAATATCGACCGCACTCTTTACAGCATCAGCGACTTTGTCGTCATCGATCTCCCATACACCCAAAGCCAATCTAGGGATTTTAACACCATTATTCAAAGTAATTGTTTCATCAAAAATTGACATAAAATTCCTCCTTAAATGTGTCATTCACATTTATTATAAATCATTATTTTATTTATTAAACTTCTTGTCCCGTCGGACGGATAACCATTTCGTTGACCGACATATTTGCTGGAGTATCAATCACGAAAGCAACTGCTTGAGCAATTTCTTCCGGTTGCATTGCGGACATTTCAGAGCCTGGTTGACTAGTTGCCTCTTCGAGACCTTTTTTGATCTCTTGATTATTGATCGAATTGAATAATTCAGTTTTAACAGTTCCTGGAGCAATCACCGTCGTCTTAATATTGTTAGCATGTTCTTCTTGACGAAGACCTTCCATGATTGCACGGACGGCATATTTAGTGCCTGAATAAGTTGCATAACCAGGCAATACCTCATATCCCAGAACTGAAGAAGTCGTGATGACATGACCGCTCTTTTGTTTCTTCATAATAGGAAGAGCTGAAGCGATACCGTTCAGAACGCCTTTAACATTGATGTCGAGCATATTGTCCCATTCGTCACGAGCAACTTGGTCCAAATTGTTAACTGGCATGATACCAGCATTATTGAACAAGACATCGATCTTGCCATATTCAGCAACTGTTTTGTCGATAACGTTTTGAACTTGATCTTTGTCGGTAACATCAGCTTCGACAGGCAAAATAGTAGCAGAAGCATTATTGTCTTTGATCTCTTGTAGACGACTCAGCCGACGGGCGGCAATAGTCAATTTTGCCCCCTCACTTGCTAGTAAGTTGGCGGTAGCTTCTCCGATACCACTTGAAGCTCCCATGATGATTACTACTTTATCTTTTAAACTCATAAAATTTTCTCCTACTCTTTAATAGTCTTGATAAACCGTGCTGGAACCCCGCCAACGATAGTGTTAGAAGGAACATCTTTCGTTACCACTGCACCGGCACCGACAATGGCATTCTCACCGATGACGACACCAGGTGTAACAGTCACATTTGCTCCTAACCAAGCGTTATCGTGGATATAAACTGACTTCAGCTGCAGGTTCCTGCGAGTTTTTGGATCGATGTTGTGATTGACCGAAGCGATAGTTACGTTAGGACCGATCAAAACTCGGTCACCTAAATAGATGCCACCCATGTCAGTAAACATCGAACCGCCATTAATGAAGACGTTTTTTCCTATATGAAGGTTCCGCCCAAAATCAGTCCAAAACGGCAAGCGGATCTCAGTTGAAGAATCGACCTTTTCATTAGTGATCTGACTGACGACTGACTTGATCTCGTCTTGGTCGTGAAAGCCATTGTTAAGTTCTTCGACTAGTTTCAAGTTGGTTTGGACGATTTGATCAACTTGTTCGTAAGCCTTCGTACCTAAATCCATTTTTGATTTCAATCTCACACCTCATTTCTGTTCCCTTGATTGATTTAATTATACGAACCGATTAGTATAATGTTAAATACTTATTAATCATGGCTATCTATTACATTTGCTTATGGATAAAAAGGAGAAATTATGGATATTCGCGTATTGAAATATTTCGTATCCGTCGCGCAAGAACAAAATATGACTAAGGCTGCTAACTTGCTCCACATCAGTCAGCCAGCACTGTCGCGACAGATAGCCGATCTTGAGACTGAACTGGGAACCAAGCTTTTAACTCGGAGCCATCGCAAAATTCAGATCACACCTGAAGGTTATTATTTGCTAGAGCGAGCCCAGGAGATCATTGGTCTAGTCGACAAAACCACCCATACACTACAAAAACAAGATACCATCAGTGGCACACTCGATATCGGTGCTGGTGAAAGTGATCAACTCGGACCAGTCATGCAGGCTGTAAAAAACACCATCCATAAATATCCCGAGATCCATGTCAACTTCCACAGTGGTGATTCATCGTTAACGTTCTCGGAACTAGACAGCGGTGTATTGGAGTTCTCCGTTATCATGGGTGATTTTAATTTGAGCAACTATAATCAACTTGAGTTACCAACTAAAAATCACTGGGGAGTCTTGATGAGAAAAGACGAACCACTAGCTCAAAAAGATTCAATTTCTCCTAGTGACCTATTAGGGCGGCCAATTTTATCCTCACGACAGGCGACCAAACAATTCTTTGATGATTGGAGCGATGGACTAAGTGCCCAATTCGACTTCATCGGGACATACAATCTGTTTTACAATGCCAGTTTATTAGTCAAAACTGGCGCCTGCATTGCCTTAACGTTTGGAGGTCTGGCTGACGTTTCTTCAGAAAGTGAATTGACTTTTAAGCCATTAACGCCAGATTTGACTGGGACCAATACTTTGATCTGGAGCAAAGGCCGAAACTTGCCAAAGGCCAACCAAATCTTTTTAGATGAATTACAAAAGATTTTAAAATATGAAAAAACAAAAAAATAGGACAAATCCATTAATGGATTTGTCCTTTTTGATTATTCTGCGTGAACGTCAAATGCGTTAAGCAATTGATCTTTGATACCGGGTGCATCTGGATCATGTCTGCCTTCACCATTGCGGTCCAAGGCACGGATTGAATCCATTTCATCGGAAGTCAATTCGAAATCGAAGATCTCTTTGTTTGACTTGATACGTGCTTCATGAACTGACTTAGGGAAGACGATGATGCCTTCTTGATGTTCGAATCTCAAGATAACTTGACCGACATCCTTGCCATATTTTTCAGCAATGTTTTTAAGAACTGGTTCGTTAAACAGGTCTTTGTCACCTTGGCCAAGTGGACCCCATGCTTCAAGAGCAACATGATTTTCTGCCAAGATCTTACGCAATTCTTTTTGTTGAAAATATGGGTCGAATTGCATTTGGTTGACACTTGGCATGACGTCAAAGTTAGGCACGAATTTGTTCCAGATCTTAGGTGTCATATTTGATACACCAATCGAACGGATCTTACCATCTTTTTGAGCTTCTTCCATGGCTTTCCAAGCTTCATCGACTTTACCGTATGGTTGGTGGATCAAGTAAAGGTCCATGTAATCCAAACCTAATTTTTCAAGTGAAAGGTCGATAGCTTTTTTAGCATCTTCATAAGCAAAATCTTGCAGCCATAATTTTGATGTGACCCAAATTTGGTCACGAGGAATGCCACTGTCTTTGATAGCCTTGCCGACTTCTTGTTCATTGAAGTAAGCAACAGCTGTATCGATGTGACGATAGCCTAATTTCAAGGCTTCAGTAACAGCCTTATAAGTTGAGCCATCTGCAGGGATTTGGAAAGTACCGAATCCGAATGAAGGAATCTCAGTACCATCATTTAATTTTAAAGTTTGTAATATCTGTATTTGCCATGTATTAAATCTCCCTCTTTTTTTAGAGTTCCATAATGTAACAAGTTCATTATAGTCGGAATATAAAAATAAAAAATTACTTATTAGTTATAGCAGTATACGTTTCATGCATAGCAAAAAACGACCGCATTTATCTGCGGTCGTTTCTATTTATTCAATCAAATTATGTGATTTCAGATAATTATGAGCTACGACGCTAGCTTTCTTATGCTTGACCGTAACTTGATAATTCATCTTCTGCATATCCTCGGTCGAGATCTTGCCTGAAAGCTTGTTCAAGCTTTTGACAATCTGAGGATGCTTCTTGGCAAAGCTTTGTTTCATCATTGGCGCACCTTGATATGGTGGGAAGAAGTGCTTGTCATCTTTTAACACGACTAAATGATACTGGCGTACTTGCGGATCAGTCGTGTAGCCATCGACTAAGTTGACTCTGCGGTCAGCGATAGCTTTATATCTCAGTGTTGGCTCCATGGTAGAAACCTTGGCGAAATCGAGGTTGTACTTCTTTTTCAGACCGACGTATCCGTCAGCTAAATTAGAGAAGTCGGGATCAAACGCTGCGTGAACTTTATCATTGACCCGTTCAAGGTCACTCAACTTGGTTACGCCATACTTCTTGGAGAATTCTTTGGTGACAGCCAAGTCGTAGCCATTTTCATATTCCATTGGTTTCAAGAACTTCATCTGATGCTGTTCTTGAATCTGTTCACTGGCGACTTGATAGATCTTATTCGGATCTTTGGGGGTATTGCCCTTGTACTTAACTAACGATTCCAAGATCGTCCCAGTAAATTCAGGGTAGATATCGATCTGGTTACGCTGCAAAGCCTTGAATAAGAAAGTCGTCCCACCAAAGTTAGGCTTTAATGTGACATCCGTTTGCGGATTATCCTCTTGGATCAGGTCTTTATACATGTTCATCAAAATTTCTGGTTCACTACCAAGTTTCCCGGCAATCGTCAAAGAAACTTTTTCCGGTTGCATAGCTTGATAGGCTTTGGTGCCACCGAATCCTAGCATGATCAATAAAACGATGATCCCACTGACATAGATCCGTTTGGAAGTACCACCGATATATTTCAATAAGGCACTAAACAAGAAGGCTAGAACAGCTGACAAGACACCACCAATGACTAAGTAGGAATTGTTGTTCTGTTGAATACCTAACATGATGTAATTACCTAGACCACCAGCACCGATAAAGGCAGCTAAAGTGGCGGTACCAATGATCATGACTAAAGCAATCCGAATACCGGAGATGATCATCGGCAAGGCCAACGGAAATTCCAATCTTTGCAGCTGCTTCCAACGCGACAGACCAAAGGCCTCTGCAGCTTCTTCAAGGTTGGGATCGATGTTGGTCAATCCCGAGTAAGTATTTTGATAAAGCGGCATGATCCCGTAAAGGGTCAAAGTAATAACTGCTGGAACCGTCCCGATACCAACAAGTGGGATCAACAGACCCAGTAAGGCTAAACTTGGAATGGTCTGAATGATACCAGTCACTTGTAGCATCGCCTCACCCCAGCGACGGTGGTTTCTCAATAGGATCGCCAATGGAACAGCGATCACGATGGCGATAATGATAGAAATAAACGAAATACCAATATGTTCATATAACGAGTTCAATATCTCTCCATGTTGGGCCGAGATAGTTTGCATTAACGTGTTCATCAGCTACTCCCCCTCGATTTCAAAATATTTCAGCAATTGCCGGTTAGTCGTCGAATAACCTTTGTCGTGATACTGAAATTTCAAAATAGGCTCAGTCTGGAGCTTTTCGACGACCTGACCAAACTTATCGATCGGTTCAAGGTCGTCGCGATAAGGAATACTCTTAATATTGTCAGACTCGATGAAAAAGTCGAGATCCCACCAATGCGGAGTACCAGCGCCAAAGAAACTTTTGACAAATTTATTAGCTGGCTGATGCATGATCTCGTGCGGTGTACCCACCTGCTGAACTGTCCCGTGATTCAAAACAGCTATTTGTTGCCCCATTTTAAGGGCCTCTTGCATATCATGAGTCACAAAGACGATCGTCGTCTTGAATTGCTTTTGCAACTTCAAAACTAGATCTTGCGATTTTTTCCGCAGGACCGGATCCAAAGCACTGAAAGACTCATCCATCAAAACGATCTTTGGCTCAGTAGCTAAAGCACGGATGATCGAAACACGTTGCTGTTGACCACCAGATAACTCGCTAGGCTTTCTTTTAGCGTACTTTTTTGGATCAAGCTCAACTGCCTGCATTAGTTCAGCAGCCCGTTGACGACGTTTTTTCTTGTTGACGCCTTGTTGCTCTAATTGAATGGCGATGTTGTCTTCGACATTCAGATTTGGGAAAAGACTGCTGTCCTGTAAAACATAGCCCATGCTCAAGCGTAGTTTTTGCATGTCGTATTCCTTGATCTTCTTATTATCGAAATAAACATCCCCGTCAGTTGGAACGGTCAATTGATTCAGCATCCGTAGCAAGGTGGTTTTCCCACTACCACTAGGACCGACCAGTACAAATATTTCATTATCGTTGATAGTCAAATTAACGTCTTTGAGCACGACGTTGTCCTCGAATCGCATACCAACGTTTTTGTATTCGATCAAAATGCTCCCCCCTAAAAAAGTACATTTATTATAAGAATAAATTTCTTTATTCCTAATTGCCAATGAACTGCTTATTCCTAAATTACGTATTACATAACCAGTGTACCCTTTCAAGTTTTGATTTACTTATTTTAAATCAAAATATTAAAATATAAATTAATTATTTTTAGCAACAAAAAAAGCCACAATCAGTTTGTGGCTTAATCTATTTCTACATTTTCATACCTAATTTCTTATAGGAATCCATGCCGGCCATCCAGAGATCTTCCGGCTTGATGCCCCGTTCTTTCGCAAAAGCGTTCATCAAAGTTTCCATATCCATCAACTTGTATTTTGGCATTGGCTTGTCTGGTTCGTAGGCCTGGATCTGGGCCATCATACCGCCATCTTCGTGTTCCAGAATGTGGCAGTGATACATATAAAGACCTGGTAGATCGAAACGGACTAAGATCCGCACCGTCTCGCCAGGATTGACCCCGACCGTGTCCTTGAAACCATGCTCGTTAGGATAAGGTTCATGGCCATTGCGGCTGATGACTAGAAATTCCGTCCCATGCATGTGGAAAGGATGGACCATCCCTTGCTTGGGATCATTGCTGTTGACGATATCCCAGTACTGAGCTTTGCCGACTGGCTGAGTCGCATCGATCCGCTGGATCTGAAACTTCTTGCCATCAATTTCAACGCCCTCATCCATACCACTCATGACTACTTTTCTAACTGGAGTCTGTGGGTCGACTGTTGGTGCTTTCACTGTGAACAAGTCTTCAGGGATGACTGAATCATCTTTAGCAAATTTGTGGATCCTAAATTTCAGCAATGGGGTGTCATCACTGAATAATGTCACTTCATCGCCTTCGTGGTATCCTTCGAAATCGATGACGATTTCTTGGCGCTCAGCGCAGGTGATCATCAAATGTGTCATTTTGATGGGATGCGGCAATAAGCTTTCGTCTCCAGCTATTTGGGTGAATTGCAAATCATCGCTCAAATGCAGGCGCCATTCACGACGGTTGGCTCCATCAAGCAATCTCAAGCGCAATTTTTGTGTCGTAACATCGAAGTAAGGATTAACAGTGCCATTGATCATTGCAGTCGGACCAGTGACTCCATCGGGATTGTAATCAGCGTGATAATCCAGTTGGTTGTTTTCATGGAATATCCGATCCTGTAAAACTACTGGGATATCATCGACGCCATAGTTGTTTGGTATATTTAATTCACTGCTATGTTTATCGGTCACTAAGACCATGGTGGCTAAGCCATGCCAGACCTGCTCAGCAGTCGAAGGACATGGGTGCGCATGCAACCAAGTCGTTGCTGCTGGCTGATTTAAAGTAAAGTCGATCTGCTTTGCTTCTCCAGGATAAACTGGAGCGTGGCAACCTCCATCAACGTATGGGCCAGTAACTAATAAGCCATGCCAATGAAAGGTCGTAAGCTCTGGCAGGTGGTTCTGTAGAGTAACGTGGATATGCTTGCCTGCCGGATAAACAATCGTTTTCCCGAGGATACTATTATTGTATCCCCAAGTCTTTGTTTTAGCTCCAGGCAAGATCTGGGTCTCGCCTGCTTGGGCTGTGACGGTGTAATAAACATCGTCCTTTGTTTCTTTATCAGGTTTCAACAATGGCGGAACGTTTAACGGTTTTTCGGGTGCATCTGCGACCCGCAAAGGAATATATGCTCCATCTTGCTTGTCAAAAGCCTTCTCATCAAAAAAATAATCTGTCGTAACTGTCTCAGTCATTCGGATTCCTCCTCTTCACCAATTGAGTCCAGTTTAACATTAATATTTTAATATTTTTTATATGGCATTTTAGTTTAATGTTGCTATGAAAAAATATTATTTACTATACTATTAATCGGCGCATATCATGCTATACTTAAAACACATTTGAATACGAGACATTTGGGGTGCGTAAAAGCTGAGAATATACCCATGGAACCTGATACAGTCAACACTGGCGCAGGAAAATGTGAACCGTACAACGATACGGTAATCTTGTGCCCGTCGATTTTTTTCGACAGGCATTTTTTATTGGACTCCTTTGTCGAGAATTCAAAAATAATTCAAGGGAGTTTTATAGGATGAAAAATGCTTCACAGGTACAAAAATTAACTATGTTGGCAATCATGATTGCCTTGGACGTGGTACTATCACCCATTTTTCGGATTGAAGGGATGGCACCGATGTCGAGTGTTTTAAACGTCATCGGAGCGGTTTTACTAGGACCTTTTTACGTCACGATCATGGCTCTAGTCTGCGCAGTCATCAGAATGACGATAATGGGGATCCCACCACTGGCACTTACTGGGGCTTTCTTTGGTGCCTTGTTAGCCGGATTAGGTTATAAATTCACCGGTAAAGTTTGGGGCGCTGTCCTTGGAGAGATCATCGGGACCGGTTTGATCGGTTCACTATTGTCGTATCCAGTGATGGTCTGGTTCACCGGCAGCACTAACGGAATGTTTTGGTTCTTATACACGCCAAGATTTTTTGGCGGAGCAATTTCCGGCTCGATCATTGCCTATATCGTTTTATTCAAGTTGAAGAACACCAGCCCCTTTAAACGGATCCAAAGACTATTCGGGAGGATTGCCTGATGATCTATCGCAAGATTGATTATTTTCTGCCATTCGTCAAGGACGCTTTTCCTTTGGAAAAGGTACCTTTGGTTCAATGCATAACTAACGTGGTGACTATTGAATCAGTCGCTAATGCCCTACTCTATATCGATGCCAAACCATTCATGGGTGACGACCCACGAGGATTCCCGGAATTTTTCCAACAAAATGACAGCTTATTCTTGAATTTAGGACATATCTCGGCTGACCGCGAAAAAGCAATCTTATCTGCAGCACTAATAGCATTAGAAACAAAAACGCCAGACGTAGTCGACTTAGTCGGTGTCGCTGGTTCAAAGTATCGTCTCAAACTCGCCCGACAGCTGTTCGAATTACGTCCAACAGTCATCAAAGGCAATCTCTCAGAGATGCGAGCTTTTTGTGGTTTGACTAGTGCTGCCCGTGGCGTGGATGTTTCAATAGAAGATACTAACGAATCTGCGATTAATGACCTAGTCCAGGCGATGACGCAAATAAATCATTCCCATCCAGAAAGTTTGCTTTTAGCAACGGGACAGCGTGACTTGATAGTTTCTGATGGAAAGGCAATTTTTCTCGAAAATGGCACGTCACAGTTGGACCGATTCACAGGCACTGGTGACATTGTTGGTGCTCTGGTGACGGCTTTATTAGGTGCGGGAACGCCAGCTTTAAAGGCCACGATAGCAGCAATCAGCTACTTCAATCTAGGCGCCGAAAAAGCTCAGAAAACGACGATTGGTCTAGCAAACTTTCGCAATGAAACACTTAATCAGCTGTCACTTTTAATGAACCAACCAAATTGGTACGGGGAGATTCGAGGTGGAACATTATGATCGATTATCGGTTATATTTGGTGACTGCACGTTACGATTACTCCGATGAGAAATTTTTACAGATTATAGATGATGCTTGTGCGTCGGGAGTGACTTTAGTTGAGCTACGAGAAAAAGTTGGTACGACCAGAGAAATTTTTGAATTAGCGAAAAAAGTTAAACAAGTCACCGATAAATACGATATCCCCCTGATCATTGATGATCGGCTGGATATTTGCCTAGGTGTCAACGCCGCTGGCGTCCACATTGGCGATGACGAGATGCCAGTCGAAGTAGTCCGTAGATTGATCGGACCTGACAAGATCTTAGGAGTTTCAGCCAAAACCGTTGAACGTGCTCAACAGGCAGAGAAATTAGGTGCCGATTATCTTGGCGTCGGTGCAATTTTTCCAACACAAACTAAAGTCAAAACTAAACGTACTTCAGTTGAAACCTTGAAAGACATCATCAATTCCGTCAACATCCCCGTCGTGGCAATCGGTGGGATCAAAACTGATAATCTGGCCACATTTGAAGATATTCCTATCAGTGGTGTAGCAGTAGTCAGTCAAATCATGCAAGCAAATGACGCGGGACAAGTAGTTCGTAAATTTATTTCAACTTTGTCTAAATAAAAAGAGAATGGTCTCGTTTGATCGAGATCATTCTCTTTAATTTTTAATAGTAATAATCATCTAAGGCGTAAGTCGTCACTGGCGTGATATGCAATTGATATTTTTCGACTAAATCTGCTAAATCTTGACCATTGATTAAGGTGACTGTATTAGTACCTTGAGTAGCCTTCATTTTAGCTTTGTCAGTAAATGAACTAGTAGTGACGAAGATCCCATACTCAGCATTGAAACTATCCATCGCACCTTTGAACTTATCAATTTCTGGTTCAGAAACAGAACCTTTGGTATATCTTTTACATTGAATGGCCACTCGACTAGTACGAAATTCATCCGAAGTAAAATAACCAAAACCATCAATACCATGATCACCTGATCGAATGATTCCTCGTTTTTTATCGATCGTTACACCCATTTTAGAAATCAATAAGCGCGAAAAGCTTTCAAATTTCCCCGGATCAAATTGCATCAATTGGTTGATCAGTTCAGTTTTCCAAGTTGTTTCTGCGGTATCTTCTTTGTCTGATGAATCAGCAGAGATTGTATCATCAGTATCTTCAATCGACTTGGATTCAGACTGTTCGGCTTTAGCTAACTGGTTCTTAATTTTACGTTCTTCATCCTTCTTATTCCAATAAGCATCCATCATATCTTGTTGCTCAGGTGTTGGAAAATCTTTCAAATCATCGTTCCTACCTAAATCAGTTAAGACGATATCCCCGTTACGAATAGGTTTTTCAACGTATCCTATATGAGTTAAATTTTGAATACCAAAATTAAAGTCAAACATGAATGGATTATATTTCTTCCCACTCGGTGGTGTCTTGGAGCCGAAGACATCCTGGTATTTTAAACCATCATATCCACCATTAGCTATTTCTTTTCTGATATTTTTCTAGAAGCAGACCCCCCTAAGGTCCTCAAGGCTAAAACAACTGCTTTATCAACGTTTCTTCTCTGATATGTATATGACAATTTAATCCCCTCGATTTACGCCAAAAATTAATAACATTTAAATTGTACATTAAGGTAGTGAACTTCACACTAAATATCACTAATTTCAGTCATCTATAAACATTCAATTTGTGCTATGATATAAAACCAATCATACAAAAGAAGGTCCAGCTTATGAAAATCCGTCCGATCAAGCCTGAAGATAACCAAGCTATCAAACATATCCTCCAAACTGACTTGAAACATTTCGGTCTCGACATCCCTGGGACTGCCTATTTCGACAGTAATCTCGATAAATTGAACGAGTTTTATGATGCTCAAACAAATCGGGCCTACTTCGTTGTCGAAGACGACCAAGGAAAAGTTATGGGCGGCGCAGGTTGTGCTGAATTTGATTGGGACAACGGTATCGCTGAACTGCAGAAAATTTACTTGGACAAAAAGGCGCAAGGCTTTGGTTTAAGTTATAAATTGATTGCTTTAGTCGAAGACTTTGCTAAAAAAGCTGGATATAAAAAGCTTTACTTAGAGACTCATCACAACTTAAAAGCTGCCATCCACGTCTATACTAAATCCGGTTATCAAAAACTGGCTGGACCGATCAAAAACAGCGACCACAGTGGAGCAATGGATGGTTTCTTCATCAAAACCCTTTAGATAGTAAAAAAGCAGCCTAACGGCTGCTTATTTTTTACCATTTATAGTGAACGGGATCTTTGATGTACTTATCATAAACATCTTCAACGATACCCATCTGTTCGTGGGTAAAGGCTGGATAGTCAGCGGCAATGACGTTACGTTCGATCTGTTCAGGTTTTGAAGCACCTGGAATAACTGTGCTGACGGCATCTGACATCAAGATATAGCGTAGTGCCATAGCTGCTAATTTATCGCCAGCCCCCAAACGCTGTTTCAATTCATCCGCAGCTTTAACTCCGGTGGCATAATCAACACCTGAGAAAGTTTCCACAGCATCGAATTCTTCCCCGTGACGATTAGTCGTCCGATGATCGTTTTGACCAAATTTAGTGTTCAAATCATATTTGCCTGTCAACAAACCGCTAGCTAATGGGACCCGAGCGATAATGCCGACGTCGTGTTCCTTGGCCATCTTGAAAAAGTTTTCGGCTGGGCGGAGACGGAACATGTTGTAAATGATCTCGACAGATGAAATATCGTAGTCGAGAGCTTTCATACCTTCTTCGATTTTTTCGACCGAGACACCATAATTCTTAATCTTACCTTCCTTTTTCAACTTATCCAAAGCAAAAAATGGCTCGGGATTGTAGAAAACGTGAGTTGGTGGGCAGTGGAGCAAAACGTTGTCCAAAGCGTCCACGTCAAGATTAGTCAAACAGTCCTCAACATATTTAGTGATATTTTTTTCAGTATAACCACTGGCAACATGGGGATCCATCCGCCGACCGATCTTAGTCGAAATGAAAACTTTGTCCTCTTTGCCCTTCAAAAATTTGGCGATAGCACGCTGACTTTCGCCGTCTTGATAGACATCAGCTGTATCGAAGAAGTTGACCCCCTGGTCAAAAGCTTCTTCCAAAGTAGCTTGGGCATCCTTCTCACTGAATGGGTCGCCCCATTTAGAACCTAATTGCCAAGTACCCAGTGACACTTCACTAACATCAAAGTTAGTCTTTCCAAATCTGCGATATTTCATGGTAGTCCTCCCAAATTGTGTAATCAGTTTGATAGTAGCATTACCACGAACCAAGTACCAGTTGAATTAACGATTTAATTGTGCCCGCACGTCGTCCAAGACCTGGTCGATATCAGCTTTGATAGCTTGACCCTTGTCCTCGATCTGCTTAGGCAAAAATTGGTAGTCGCGGTTGACCATAACGTCATAAGTATTGTCCAAACTAGTCGTCAATGCCCAGAAAGGTTCCTGAATAAACATCGGTGTCATTCGACCGACACCTAGCTCGATAAAGAGTAAGTGGTCATCGTGCATGTGAGCGACCACATCGTCAGAAATCTTTTGATATTCCTGTTGATACTTAGTGCCTTCCAAGAAATTGCCGTAACCTCTAGTCCATGGGAAAGCCTCAGCACCACAGTTAGGACACTTAGGAATCATATCAGTTGGGATCCTCGTATCATCACCCATCGCTTCGACCATCTCCTCAACCGGCTTGACCGCATCCCAGACTTGGTCAGTGCACTGGTTTGAGCACTGGAAGAAACGGTGGTCACCTTGGATCTCAGCGACCTTGTCTTCTGGGAAAGCCTTGATAGCCTGAGTATCTTGGTTAGTCGTCAAGATGAAATAATCCTTACCTTGCAAAATAGCTTGAAGGTCTTTGAATGGTTTGCGAACTTCTGCATGCAGCGTCGTGTTTAAAAACGTTGCCAGATAGCCCCAATATTCTTCACGTGTCTTCCAAGGATAAGTCATCCCCGAAAAAGCCCCATTCAAATCATATTTTTGCTCGAATTTTCCAAAATACTTTTTGAAGGTATCGTTGTTTTCATAATAGAAATCGCCGCCACCAGCAGCTGATAATCCAGAAGCACCACCGATAATGATGTGGTCAGCTTCTTCAATCTTTTCAGCCAAAATTTTGATTTGTTCGTCATATGGCAAGGGCTTTTTGTTAGTCAAAGCGACTGGAGTGCCACCTTGTGCATATGCTCCAAAGTAATTTTGATAGTTGAGTTGTGTCTGCATGACCAACTTTTCATACATTGTTTGTCCTAATTGTTCCATACTAATTTTCTCCTACTGTTAGCAAATTTTTAAATGTTTGACCAATATCTCCTGGCAAAGAAATCGATTGTGAACTGATCTCTTCCGGAACATTGATCTCTTTCGGCATATTCAAGGTGATGAACGACCAACTGGCATGTTGAGCCACCAAATTCATCAATGGTGCTTTGATCATATTATTTCGGGCACCGATGCCAAGTTCTAACTGAACGAGTTGTTTATCTTGGTTATTCGTTACGAATTGTTCAAAGCGATTTTGTTGCTCTTCCCATTGAGCTGAGTTCATTTCAAGGCCATCAAAATTACCTTCGATTTCAAAGATCCGCTTAGGATCAAAGCCATTCAATTGAAAATGGGTATCAGCATTAGAAGTCACAACAAAATAATCTTTGTCACTCAAAATGTTTTTCAAATTTGCAAAAGGTTCACTGGGTTGATAATCATCGATCATCATTTGGTGAACTTTATTCATAAAGACTTGATGATCGGCCTTCGGCAATTGTGCAAAAACTCCTTGGATTAAACTCGAAACTCCATAAAGTGATCTAAAATCATTAAAATAAGCTCGAAAATTCTTGTCATCGGCGAAAATGTTATACCCTTCCGCGATTGACAGGCCATTACTGGCACTGACTAAAACCGCATCACTGGCATCGATTATTTTTTTGGCAGTAACTATTTGTTGATCCATATCCATCCTCCTTAATAAATTTCCAAACAAGTTGTATAATTATGTACAATCTGTCTTTTATTTATTTCAAAAATACTGGAAATGACAAAAAAAATTAAGCACACTTTTGTAAAAGTGTCCTTAATCTAAACTGATTTTAAAATGTGTGGAGGATTTTCATGGAAACAAACATAAAACCGATCGAAGAACCATTTATACCCTTAATGTCATCAAAGATGCTTTTCTAAAATTGATCGAACAAATGCCCTATAACCAAATCAAGGTCACTGAGCTTTGTCGTGAAGCCGGGATAACTCGTTCAACTTTTTATTCGCATTACGATAATTTGACCGATGTTTTAAATGAACTATTAGATGAAGCTTTGCTTTTCACCAATACGACCGAGCCTCAACCACCAGTAGATGAAAACATCTCGATCGATACTCTGAAAGAAAATGAGTCATTGCTGCCCGCCTGTCAAAGGATCGCTGATTCACCCAAGTATCATAATCTCTTAATGGACTCAAGTTTGAGTGACTACATTATCGGTCGGATCATCAAACATGAGAAAACGCGCACGGTCCCTTCGATCCAAAAAAGGACCGGACTCGATGAATCTCAGGCAGAATTGCTTTTCATATATGCCATTCACGGTTCATTTGCCATCAACAAGAAACATCATTTCATCAAAAATGAAGCTTGGTACCGCGACTTGCAAGTCCTCAATCAATTTACCAGCGGCGGCTATAAAACTTTCCAAAAAAATAAGGAGCACTAGCCAAAAAGGCTGCTCCTTATTTTTCTTCGTCTGTAAAGTAGACTGATGCAGTGATATCCAATTTATCAGCAATCTTCTTAGTTTGCTGTTTGATACCTTCCTTATCATTCTTCCCTTGTTCAGTCAGCTTAATGATGACGGCTGCTTTCTTATTATCTGTGTCTGCCAGCTGTCTGACGGTAACTTTGTCAATTTCGTTAGGATATTTTTTCTCCAAACGTTCCTTGAGCTTCGGCAGGTCCTTATTCTTTTTGACCTCGTTGTCGTCGTCCTTAGAATTGCTGGTCTGATTTTGATCGACATACTTCTTGAAAGCATTGACTGACAGATAATTGCCTTGCGACAATTGTTGAAATTTCAGCTTGTACTGACCTAGTTGATAGTCGTCGAGTTTCTTATCCAAACTTTTGACTTCTGATTTGCTAACGTGGTCACCGATGATGGCTAGTTTAATATTCTTGTCGGTGATGGTCTTGTTGACGACGTATGTGTCCGGCAATTCCGAATTAATGAAACTTGTCAGTTGTGCCTCATTATATGACTGCTTCACTAATTTTGAAGCTGAAATCAAACTAGGCACAGTGATGATGATTGCAGCCAAAACGATAAAGATCTGATTTTTAGCCGGCATCGGATTGTCACGGATCCTCCGAAAATTAAAGATCAGTGTTCCGATCGTAGTTGATAAAGCAATGAAAAACGAATTGATCAAGAACAAATAACCGGCTCCAAACACGATTGTCCAATCCATCTGACTGAGCCCATACCCAACTGTACAAAGCGGTGGGATCAAGGCAGTAGCAATGGCGACACCAGGCATGATGTTGGCTGGTTCCTTTTTGGCTGAACCAATGATTCCAGCGACACCACCAAAGAACGCTACCAAGACGTCCCAAATAGCCGGTTGCGTCCGTGAGATCAATTGGTCACCGGCTTCTTTGATCGGCGAGAAAAAGAAATAAGCCGTTGCAGCAACTAGTCCAATCGCTACTTGGGCTAAAAAGATCAGAAAAGCTTTTTTGATCAGCTTTTGATCCCGGATACCAAAACCATAACCCATCCCAATGATCGGGTTCATGATCGGCGAGATCAGCATGGCACCAATGATGACTGTGACTGAATCCATATTCAGTCCGACACTGGCGATGATGATACCACAGAACAAGACCGCAAAATTTATCCAGCCAAAATTCAGGCTATCACGAATATTTTTATCTATGATTTTTGACTTAAGTAATTCCCCTTTTTCAACTTCCATAGGCTACCTCTTTAAAGAAATACATCTTTATTATAGCAATTCACGAAACAACTTGTATTTTTTAATTGAATAAGTGATAATTAAAATCGCATTGCATTTTTTCTAATCCAAATTTAAGAAAAATTGACTTTATTACAGGGAATCACGGGGATTTTTATGAAAAACATATTTAAAAAAGAGAGCGTCGAAAATTACGTCAAAGCTGACTCGCATTTGGTCAGGACGCTCCACGCCAAAGACTTAGTTGCTTTAGGTATCGGTGCCGTCATTGGAACAGGGATCTTTATCCTGCCAGGACACGAAGCAGCTCTTCACGCTGGCCCAGCAGTCACGATAGCCTTTTTGATTGCTGCTTTAGTTTCCGGGATGGTCGGAATGGCCTACGCCGAGTTTTCTTCCGCCATGCCAGTAGCCGGCTCCGCCTACTCTTTTGGCTCAGTCATTTATGGAGAATTCGTCGGTTGGCTGCTCGGTTGGGCGCTGATCTTAGAATATTTCTTAGCCGTCTCTGCCGAAGCGACCGGTTTTGCTTCCTACTTTAATAATAATATCTTAGCTGCCATCGGTATCCATCTACCGAAAGCCTTACAAGCTGGCCCGATGGAGGGTGGCGTCATCAATCTGACTGCCGGTTTAATAGTCCTCTTAGTTGCAGTGATCATTTTTCACAGCGTCGACTTATCCAAACGGATCGAAAACATCGCTGTCGTCGTCAAGGTCGCCATCATTATCCTGTTCATCATCGTTGGCGCCTTCTACATCAAGTCTTCAAACTACGTGCCATTCTATCCCAAACAGTTCCAGTCAACACCGTTTGGCCTCGGTGGGATCTCGACTGCAGCTGCTACCGTCTTCTTTGCCTTTATTGGATTTGACGCCTTGGCATCAAATTCAGCCGAAACGGTTGACCCTGGGAAAAATGTTGTCAAAGGTATCATGGGAACAGTCGTCGTAGCTGTTATTTTATACGTGACCTTGTCATTTGTATTAACTGGTATGGTTCATTATTCGAAGTTGAATGTTGATGACCCCGCTGCCTATGCCTTACAATTGATCCACTTAGGCGGCTGGAACAAGATCATCACTATCGGTGCTTTGATCGGTATCTTTACTGCTATGGTGACGATGTTCTTTGGTGGTTCTCGCCTAGTCTATGCCTTGGGACGCGATGGGCTCTTGCCAAAATTCATGGGCAAAGTCGACGGCAAACATGCCGTACCAACCAACGCTATCATTATCGCCACCGTCATCCAAACTTTCTTTACGGCTGTGGTGCCATTGACTCAACTAGCTTCACTGATCAATGCTGGGACACTCTTGGCTTTCGCCTTTATCTCCTTTGGTATCATCCCTCTAAGAAGAAGGACCGATATCGTCAATGATGGCTTCAAAATGCCACTCTATCCTATCCTACCAATTATTTCCGGATTGTTGAGCGTCTACTTCATCGTCATGTTGCCAAACTTGACGAAGATCTCAGTTTCCATCTGGTTAATTATTGGTATGGTCTTCTACTTTATTTATGGCCTACGCCATTCAAGATTGCAAAATCAAGCCGATTAGTATTCGTCAAAACCAATACTTTTATATCCACTAAATTTGAATAATGCTTCTCAAGCAATAAAACAGGTCACATCATTTCTGATGTGACCTACTTTATTGTGCTAGTTTAGCGATAAATTTTTCTAAAAATCATTAATCCCCATTAGCGATTTTTTCAAAGTTTGATTGAACGTCTTGATTTTTGGTTTGAACTAAGACTGGCGTTCCGTTGGTGGTCTGGTCGACTAAAGCGATTGGACGACCATTGTGGAATGAGAAGAAATAAGTGATATGTTTGGTCGTGGTATCTGAATCGTGGTCGTAAATGGCGACAACGTTATAATCGTATTCATTTTTTCCTGATTCGTTCCATCCGACTGTTAAGGATGTGTTATTGAGGCTGACTTTTGATAGATCATCAGGATAAACTGTGCCAACCACGGTTTTTAATGAATGAACACCATCATATTTTGTGTATGTTTGATTCATCGTTGGCGCCCATTTATTGATGAACGATTCTAGTTTCTGATCCTTAGTAGTATTCCAAAGTGCTGAGGACTGCTTGTCATTAGAATTACTTTCATTATTGTGGTCAGTCGATGCCTCATCGTTATTATTAGATTTATTAGCGTTTATTTTTGAATCCTTGTTATCTTTATCGTCAGAGATAATTTTCTTATTATTGTCTTTGTGATTGTTGCTAATAGTCGAAGTGGCTGGCTTTGATCCGGAACCCTCACTGGATCTGCTTTGATTTCCACAACCGGTCAAAACAAGCAAAATTGTTGCCATAATTGCTACCAACTGTAAATTTTTAATTTTCATAAATACTGCTTTCCCCTTTTCCCCAAAATTAGTCTCCCTAAGACTATTTATTTTAAGTCTATTCCTGATATTTGGCATTTTCAATAAATATATTTATAAGTTGATTAATAGCAAAAAAATAGCTTCAGGATATAGTTATCCTCAAGCTACAATTTTAGTATGGACTATCATCTTTAATATTATATTTACCTTCGTAAGCGATATGGTCATCAATATATATTTTGAAAACATAACTTTCTGCGGGACTGATCTTGGCCTTCATCTGTTCTTTAAGTAAGGCTTTCTGACCCTTTTTTGGCCAAACGAATTCTTGACCATTTTGAATGATCCTTAATTGAACATCCAAAAATTTATCAGTTTCATCGGGATTTACTGCAAATCTTGCATCATGCCAATCTGCTAATGGATAAGGTTGACTCTGCTGACTCTTATCGTCATTTTCAATATTATTATGAATAATGTATTCATTGGATTTTAAGGTCACGTTTTTAACATAATTCCTATCTTTGAAAAATGTTGCCCGACTGGCAATGCTAATTTTCGAATCCAAATTATACATCCCATTATCATGCAATAAATTGATCAGCGTTTCTTTTTCGGCTGCTGAGCGGACGTAGACATGTCTCAACAGATCCAATTTAACGGGATCTTCTGCAACGATCTCGGATTGTTTGATATCGGTCAACTCTTTTTTCTCTTTTGGTGACATATCGGCTCGCATTGAGTGATTGAAATAAATTTTTTTAAATGGCAATTTAGCGAATTCTTCCGGGGTATTCATATAATGAGGTTCTTTTCTTAAAGCCAGTGAACAATCAGTGAATTTGACGCCGGGTCTTTTCAGAAGACCTGCCAAATCGAATAGGAAAAATACCGGCACAGGGCAATTAGCTTTAAAGGCCTGATTTTCGATTTCTTCTTTGGTCTTCATACCCTCATTATAATATTGGGTCGGAGTCCTTGGTCGAAAATAGAAACGGATCATTTTTTCAACTTCTGTTTTAGTTTGATCGATAACTCCGGAATTAGCATTATCATTTTTCATATCATTGATATTCTTCTCATCATGCTCTAAATGATATCGAGAATGGATCTCGCCATTTTTTAAAATATTGATGGCATTTTCGATATCCGTAAAATGAAAAGCATACTTAGGCCAGTATTTACTAGTCATACCGTACAAACCAGTTTTTTCTGGATTATCGATCAAGTCATTTATTACATCCCTAAATTCCATAATTTATTCATCTCTCCATATATCTAATTGAATAGGCTCATGAACTTTTTCCTTCTTAGTCGTCTTTTGATGACCTTGTTCAGGTTGTTTCATTCCTGACTGTTTCAAAGTTAAGATCTGTGCTTTCGTTCCATCAATAAAAGTTGTCGGAATCAGTTCAATATAAGAGATCGTCGACAAAAGTTCTTTGAATGCATTTTGATCTCCTTTGTCCACGATAGTTTGTGGTAACTGTGCATCCAAAATTTTTCCAAAATCCATCAATTCATTGCGCATATCGATCAAATCCAACTGCGATAGTGAATAACTTTCTTCTGGATCATTACCATCTACCATCAAAAACATTGAATCCTCTGGTAAGTCATATGGCTCATCTACTATTTTGACTGATTTACCGTTTATTTTTAATTCATGATCTTCAAACGCTTTAGCTACATCACTTTTAAATCTCGTCAAACTTATGTCGCATATCTCCCGTTTGACCAGCTCTCGAGCGGTCCCTGTATGTTCTGGTTCATTTTGCCAGCCTGTATAAATATGGATAAAAATCATGATCGGCAGGTCAGCTAAATATTTTTCCATAAGCGGTTTGACTTGATTCTCCCAGTTCAATCCACCATTTCCTACTCCTAATTGTGGAAAAGAAATCGAATATATCCCCTTTTCAGAATAAGTCTCGACGAACTTTTGCAAACCTTGCTCTAAATATTCGATTTTTGATTTACTCCGCCAATTTTGTTTGGTCGGAAAATTCAAGATCCATTTATCTTCAGATTTATATAACAACAATTTACCAACGACCAAACTGCCTGCTTTACAGTACTCGCGGTATTCCTTATACATATCCGGATAAAGCTTTTTGTAATCCAGTGCGATACCTTTCCCCATGACGCCAACAGTATTTACCGTATTGACTAATACTTGAGCTGGACTATCAAACAAGTTTTGATCGACGTATTGTAGTGGCATTTTGACCTCCAAAAAATTAAACTGCTTATTTTATTATAGTACAAACTAAATTACGAATTTTTAATTTAAAGACATCAAAAAAAGCCATGTCATTTCTGACATGGCTTAAATCAATTAAATTTTACTTTTGTAGTTTTGACAATGTCTCAAAGTCTTCGTCGCTCAAGTTAACATTTGCGGCAGCAATATTGTCTTTCAAGTGTTCGAGTGAACTTGTTCCTGGGATAGGAATAATGTTGTCAGAACGCTTCAACAACCATGCTAGAGCAATTTGGGCTGAACTAGCATTGTACTTCTTGGCAATGTCGTTTAATGGGCTATCAGCCTTAGTCAAATTACCTGTGTCAAGTGGGAACCATGGCAAGAAGGCCATTCCTTGTTCCTTAGCATAGTCAACAATCTCATCATCATCTTTATGATGGCCGACGTTGTACAAGTTTTCGACAGCATCGATCTTAGCAACCTTTTGAACGTCTTTTAATTCGTCCAAAGTTACTTGACTGACACCGATATGCTTGATCTTACCTTCGTCTTGCATCTTCTTCAATTCGCCCACTTGTTCTTCAAGTGTGTAGTGTGAATCGATTCTGTGCAAGAACAACAAGTCTTCGTGGTCACGATTGAATAAACGTAATGAAAGCTCTACTTCTTGGCGCAAGAATGCAGGGGCACCAACTGGAGTCCATTCGTTCTCACCAGTCCGAACTTGGCCAACCTTATCAGAAATGAAAATCTTATCTGAATCAGAATAGTCCTTCAAAGCCTTAGCCAAATATGTATCAGCATGCCATGGGCCATATGAATCAGCAGTATCAATGAAGTTGACACCCAAATCAAACGAACTCTTGATCAAATCAGCAGCTTGGTCAGGATCCTTGTAAGGACCCCAAACACCGTTACCAGTCAATTGCATCGTACCGTAACCTAAACGATTAACAATGAAATCCTTATCAAATTCATATGTACCAGCCTTAGTAGCACTAGTTTCATCCATGTATAATTCCTCCTCGTGAATATCAAAATAGAAATATTACATATTTAAATTAACGCAATTATTTTATTAAAACAAACATTTAGAATTATGAATAAAAGTTTATCGAGTGGAATTCAGACGCTTATTGCTCTTTGATTTTATCAGCACAATCCTGAACAATCTGCTTCTGTTCCGGAGTTGAATAGTATTTGGAAACTAGGTCAGATAAACTAATCGTCGATTCCTTTTGGGTTTCAGTTGCCATAACATCGGAACTATCAGGATCTCTAGTCCAATAGTGGACTGTCTTACCTTGAAGTTGAAAATCAATATCAGAAATAACTGCATTATCTTCATAAATAGTATATCTAGTACCTTTCTTAACATACAAAGAAAAATTTTGAGGTGCCATTGTTATATCATCATGGCCAGACATCATATAAATCATTGCCCCAATCATTTTAGGATCGGTAGTATCATAAGTATCTTTTGAATCAGTCGACTTATTCTGATCTGTTGTCCCTTCATCGGTTTCAGTTGTTTGCAAACTAGATTCATTGCTTCCACTGGCAGGATTTTTGACACTTTTATTCTTTATTATTTTGGTAAAGACTGTCTTAAAGCTGTCATCAGTAGCTAGCTCAAGCTGTGGTTTGTCTGCCGCAGTATCACAGACCAATACGACTGGTCTGCGATCATGGAATGCAAAGAAATACGTCAATGGCGTATTAGCTGAGCCTGAATCGTAAATTGCCACGACTGTGTAATCATTCTTGGACAATCCTTGTTCGTCCCAACCAATCGTATCCTTTGAACCAGAAATTTTTGTCTTAGAAAAATCTTTTGGATAAGTCGCATTCGTCGAGGTCTCGATTGGAGTCTTCCCATCATATTTGTTGAATTTCTCATTTTGGGAAGCTGCGAAACCATTCATATAAGATTCCAAGCGGTTATCCTTTTTATAGTTCCAAAGTGGTTTGGTACTTTGACTATCAGTTTGTTGCGTCGATGAATGGTCGTTTTTTTGACTATCGCATCCAGCTAAAACAAAAACGCTAAAAACTAGTAGTAGCGCAGTAGTTAATCCTTTTTTCTTCATAAAAATCCCTCTTAAATATATTCCCTAAAGTCTTATCTAAGTTTACTCGTTTGATTTTCTGGACTCAATCAAGATATGAATATATTTATATAGAATTTGAGGATAATAAAAAAACATCAAGACTCTTTAAGAATCTTGATGCCTATTGAAATTATTAGCGTAATTTACTACTGAAGGATTATCCTTCTTGGATATTATCAGCAGCATCTTGAACGATTTGTTTCTGTTCTGGAGTTGAATAGTATTTGGAAATCAATTCAGACAACGAAATCGTATATTCTTTCTTTGTCTGCTGTAAGATCACATCGGCACTAGTAGGATCTCTGAGCCAATAGTTAACATTATCTCCATCTATTTGATAACTGACTTCAGAAGCAGCGTTACCAACATCCATCTCATATTTGTTGTCATCTAGAGAATACATAGTCACACTCGGTATATCATCTGACAATTGACCGCCGTTGTTCTCACCTGAAAAAACCATTATTCCAATTAATTTTGGATCTGTGACTGTTTCTGTATCATTGGAGTCCATCTGAGCAGATTCAGAGTCAGAAGTTGCTTGATTATTACTCTGAGATTGTTGATCGTCTATACTAACATTGCCAATCGTAGGGTCTTTTACAGTCTTATTTTTAGCAATTTTATCAAAGTCAGCTTCTAAATCTGGGCCGTCAGCTTCTCTTAGTTGCGGATTAGTAGATTCAGTATCGCAAACTAACACCACTGGCTTGTGATCATGAAAAGCAAAGAAATAAGTTAATGGTACCGGGATCGGCAGGTCTTTGTTGTGATAATCGTAAATTGCTACAACATTATAATCATATTTATCCAATCCTTGTTGTTCCCAACCAATTGTGCTTTTTGAACCAGCAACTTTTGCTTTAGAAAAATCTTCTGGATAAGTACCTGATGTTGATGTTTTAACTGATCCTTTGCCATCGTATTTATCGAGCATTTCGTCTTTTACAGCTGCAAAAGATCTCATATATGTGCCCAAACGCTTATCTTTTTTGTAGTTCCAAAGTGGTTTCGATTTTTTTGCTTTAGCTTGTTGTGTTGTCATCTGCGTATCTTTTCGACCGTCGGCATCCCCTTTTGCCGTACATCCTGCTAAAGCTATGGCGCCAAAAATCAGTACCATGGTAATAGCTAATCCCCGTGATTTCATACTAAAAAATTCCCCTCAAATATATCTTAATTTTTAAAGCATGATTTAAGTTTACTCGTCTTATTTTGAACACTCAATCAAATTATTAATAGATTTATATTGTTGATTTAAACAAAAAAACATCAAGATCATTTGACTGACCTTGATGTTTAATATTGATTATTCTTCACTGACTGGACCCATATTATTTACAATGTCATCAACATATTGCTTTTGGGCAGTCGTCGAATAATTTGCATTTTGTAAGTCTCGCAAACTATATTTGACTGGATCATAAGTTGCTTCTGCTTCGCTTCTACCGCCACTCAAGTCTTTCTTGTAATATGTGACACTGTCACCACTGAAATTATAACCAATACTGGATGCTGAAGTACCAGTTCCCATCCAATACCTACCGTTATACTTGTAAACCCCCAGCATATCTTCTTCTTGAGAATAGTCGACTCCGTCAGAGACTTTCATCCCTAACAAAATACCGACTGTTCTTGGATCAGTGACTAAATCATCGGAATTGCTCTTTTTCGAAGAACTACTGTGGGAATCTGATTTCGAATTTGATCCAGAGTTTGATTCTGAGTTAGAACTTGTTTGTGAACCTGAGTAAGTTGCCGATTTTCCACTTGCGATTTCTTCAAAGTTGGTATTAATATCGTTGTTCTTAGTCTCAGTTAAATTAGGTGTACCTTCGGTGCTTTGGTCAACTAAGGCCACTGGTTGATCATTGTGGAAAGCAAAGAAATAAGTGATGTGATCTGGAGATTGTGCGCCGTCATAATTGTAAATAGCAACGACATTATAATCATGGTCTCCATGGCCATTTTCACTCCAGCCGATTGAAGCTTTTGATCCATCAACATTAACTTTCGATAAATTCTTAGGATACGATACACCCGTTGCGATCTTCAATGGATGGACGCCATCATACTTGGTATAAGTTTGGTGCATCGTTGGTGCCCATTGATCGATAAATTCTTTCAATTTCTTATCTCTTGTCGTATTCCAAAGCGTAGTTGGCGCGTTATCGCTCGAATTTGATTTACTGTTCTTTTGTTGTTTATTGGCAGTGGTTTTCTGACTAGATGATTGGCCACTGGCAGAATTATTTTGACCACCACATCCCGTCAAAACAAATGCCAGCATTGCTATAACAGCAAGTAGCTGAAATTTTTTACCTTATTTAAGATTCATAATTTCCCCCTATATTTGTTTTAATCCCCAAAACAAAGTGCCGAAAGAAAATTCACATCAGTACTATAAATATAATTATATGTATCCCAACAAAAAAACACAACAAGCTGACTTTAGCTTAATTGTGTTTTCGATTTGAAATTTTTCTATTTAGCTATGCTCAACAGTAGCGTGATTAAGTGCCAGTTGCATGATCCGTTTTTGCGACTCATTACCATAATGCTTTTGTTGAAGTTCTTTCAAACTCAAAACATGTTCAAAATACTTAGCAGTAGCTATCGATTGGTAGTTTGGATCAATCGTCCAATAATGAACATTATCGCCAACTATTTTGTACCGAAGCGTTGAAATGACCGTTCTTTCACCGATCGTATTTTGATCCCCACCTAAGTCGATAGTCAAATTGGGTTCAGTCGTGACGTCAGTATCTGGTTGAACCTCTTCCCTGACCATGATCCCGACCATCTTCGGATCCCTGATTATATTATTCTCAATCTTTTTGGCAGGTGGAGTGGCTGGTTTTGCGGGAGCTTCATTTGTGGAGATTTTGGCAAAATTAGTTTTAACATCTGCATTTTCAGTTTCGGTCAAACGTGGGTCACCATCGCGACTTTGATCGACTAAAACGACCGGTTTCTTATCATGGAAGGCAAAAAAGTAGGTGATGTGATTAGGAGTTGGTGGAACAACGCCATCATGATTGTAGATGGCCACGACATTGTATTCTTTTGAACCACTACCATCTTTGCTCCAACCAATGGAAACCTTCGAGCCATTAACGGTAACTCGAGTTAAATCATCGGGATACATTGTACCCGTTGAAGTCTTGAGTGAATTAGCTCCGTCATACTTCGTATACGATTGATGCATAGTTGGTGCCCACTGATCGATAAAATTTTTCAGCTGAACATCTTTTTCTCGATCCCATAATGCAATAACTTTTTTAGGAGCAACGTTTTCATGTTGAATGTTCTTTTTAGGCTTCACTGTTTTTGCAGGTTTTTCAACATGTTTTTGGGCATCAGCGTCCACTGTGCTACCTTGCTGACTGCTATTTCCGCAGCCAGTCAAAATAAATACGCTTAATGCCAAAATACTTAACATTCCAATTTTGCCAGTTTTCATAATCTCGATATTTCACCCAATATTTCAATTATTTTTTATGCAAAAAGCAACGAAAAGAAAAAGAGAGCATCAAAACTATCAGTGGTAGTTTTAGTGCTCTCTTGCTTTGTTCATTGTCATGCATAGATTTCAGACCATGCATCCATCTGTAATCACTTTTATAATACATAAAGATACATGTCATGACAAGCTAAATATTATTCAATATTATGATCATTATTGTTAATACCGAAACCTATCAGCAATCGTTATAGATAACCTTTTATCTATTATTTAATCCAGGGTGTCAATCCCTCATCAAAATAGTATTGAGCAGGTTCATCCATTTTAAGTAAGCAGTGACCCCAGCCAACGGCATTCCCATTAGCATCGTAAATCAATGCAGCTGTATCCAGACCGTCAGCACCTACTGCGTCCCAAATCGAACCTTCTAAGGGATTCGGTTCTTCAAACGGCGCATCAAGAAAGTCTTCAAGATCACTCTTAGTCTTAAAAATATGGTCTGACACATAATAATTTGTTCCTAAATCATAGCCATAAATATTTTTAAATTGTTGAGCAACTTCTTCTTTAGTTAAGCCAAATTGATCAATAGTAGTTGAATTGAATTGAATTGATCTGAATTCCAAGTCACATCAGTTTGATTATTACCACCAAAATCTTGAATGGCCACGAATTGTCCATTATCCAACTGCTTGACGGCTACTCCAGTATCCGTCAAAGATTCGTCCAACATTATTGCATTATGATCTGGAGACTCTTTCCATAAGTTCAAGGCACTTTGGGCTACTTCATCAGTAGTAGAGCCATTTGTTACAACCAGATTTTCCGCCATACTGGTTCCGACATATCGTTGCAGATCTGGCTGAGTTTGAGCATTGAATTCATCATGATTTGCATCATCGATGTTTCCACTAGCATTTACCTTGCTAGCCTCTGTATTAACACGAGCTTTTGAACCAGCTGATAAATTACTATCAATATTTAAAGCTTTAAGACCATTTTGCGTTCGGTATTCATTTACCAACTTAATAATCTCATCGGCAACTGCTGATGTATCCACAGACGCTGCAGTTGTTTTTTTGGTATATGTAAAAGTAACTGTCGAACCCTTTTTAGAAACATTTACCGTTTTGGAATCTTTGTCAGCAGTATAACCATTGATTATTGGCGCATTAGCAACATAGTTTTTACCAACTTCCTGATCAGATACCACTTTATCATTGGCTAACTTAGTGCCATCTTCACTTATAGCTTTAATTATAATGTCAGCTCTTCTTACTGCTGAATCAGTTGAATTGTTACCCTGATCTTCATCAGAATCTGTTGGTGTGTCTGTTGAAGCACCTTGGTTAGTGTCCTCTGAAGTATTGTCGGAACTATTACCATTTGACTCGGGTGTTTCGTTTTCGTAATCAGGTCCATTCTTCGTATAAGTTTTGTCAGAAAATGCACTAGCTTTAGTCAAAGCAATATCGCTTGCTTTGACATACTCATGAGTCGATACACGATAAAAAGTTTCGCCATTTACAACGACCTTTATATCTGTGAACCAATCGGTAGAACTTCCAAGCATCCTAGTGGTTTCCAAATGACCGTCTGCAACCGGATCAATATATAAATTAGTTTGACCATTAGTATGCAAAACACCGTTCGAAATATTTTGTTCAGATGTTTCATCTGCTAAATCCATTTGATTAGCATTGGCAAATTCATTGGTACTAACTTGCAAGTAAGTTTCTCCGTCGATACCTTTGACTGCTTTACCTATCTTCCATGCAGTACCATTTGCAAGGCCTCTGTAAGCCATCTTGAAACCATCATCGGTAACACTATTGTAAAGTTGTACTGAACCATTTGCTGTAGCATCAGCAACTGCAACATTATTCACAGTTGAAGCATCAACAGATTTTTGATTCATTATGGCAGTAGTACTAAAAAAAGTTACAGCGGTTAATCCCACTGCCAATAATTTCTTTCTTGAAATTCCATGTTTCTTTTCAAGATCCATCTCTTTTCTCCCCCCCATCACAGTCACTCCATCAAAGCTTTAACTATAAAGTAAATAACTGCTATTATGAAAATCCCCAATATGATATAGCCAATATTTGCAAGAATAAACTGTAATGCAAAAAGAATTGCACCAATTACGATTATGGTCAAAATACAGCCACATCCACAGCCGCCTTTGTCATCATCGACCCAGTTCATTTCTTGAAATACCCTTCCAGGTTCCCAGTGTCCCATAAATCCTCCCCAAAACAATTTATGTCGCACAAATCAAATATGAAAAAAATATATTCTATGAACCATTCTTATCGTTTATCTAAGCGTGATACTCGATCAAAAGGTTTTTCGATTTCATGAAATTCACCCCTAGTGAATTTAAACATTAAAAATAATCACAAAACACAATATAATTTATTTTATGCTAACAATTTAACAGTATACCATTTATATATTTATAAAATGAATATAATATAATAACTAATACAACATATTTATCGTTTTATAACAAAGCCATCATTCTCAGATCATTAACAATTTTGATTCCAATTTAATCTATGCACAAAAAGCCCACCCAGTTTGAATCATCAAACATGAGTGGGCTTTGTTATTCTTTTTAACAAGTTATCGTAAAGAATCTAGAAATTTCTCATTTAAATTATCTAGCATCGTAAAACCTGTCAGCAATCGTTTGAACTGACTGCTTTTGTTCATCGGTAGCATAATATTTTGAAACTAAGTTGCTCAATGAAAGCGTTGCTTCTTTCATCTTGGCATCAGGTACAGTTTCTGCGCTACTGAGATCCAATTGCCAATAATGGACTGTGTCACCTTCAATATTGAATTGGACATCCGATGCACTGCTTGAACCTACTGCAATAGAATATTTGCCATCGGATTCAGTAAAATGCACATCAGTGTTCGGATCTGAAATATCAAAATCTGGTTTTACTTGTTGATATATCAAAACAGCTTGAATCTTAGGATCACTGACCGACTCAGTTGACTGCTTGCTTGATGAATCGTTAGCAGTCGAACTATTATTGTCAGTTGATTGGTTGGGTGACTTTTCACTACTCGATTGATTTGAGGCGGAATAACTCTTCCCATCAGCGATATCATCAAAATTTTCTTTGAGATCACTATTCTCAGTCTCTTTCAAATCAGGCATGCCACCGTTGCTTTGGTCAACTAAAACAACTGGATTGCCTTTGTGGAAAGCAAAAAAGTAGGTGATATGTTGATTGTTGCCTTCATAGTTATAAATAGCGACGATGTTGTACCGGTACTTGCCGTTGCCAAAATGACTCCAGCCGATAGATTGTTTCGTTCCTTCCACTTTGACTTTAGATAGATCAGAAGGATAAGTCATTCCATCTGAAGTCTTCAAATCAGTCTTACCATCATACTTTTGATAAGACTGGTTCATCTGACTTTGCCAATCCTTCATGTAACTTTCCAGATCGGTATCTTTTTTTGCATTCCAATTTGGCATAGTGTGTTTCTCAGTATCTTTTTTCTCAGTAGCCTTTTTCTCGGTAGTATTTTGAGAGCTGGCGGCACTTTTTTGACTGCTGGAATTTCCCTGACTACTGCATCCAGTTAGTATCAAAAATGAAAGTCCCAAAGCTGTAGCAAGTTGCATCCTCTTGATTTTCATAAATATATTTCCCCCATAACTTATTTTCCCTCAAACTAAGTTAAAGTTTATTCTTGAATATTTAGCAATTCAATCACCAATCGCAGCCCAGGCAATAAACCTTCATATATGCTGGAAATGCAAGCTAAATCTTCTCGAAGGCAATTCATATTCATGATTGAATCTTTTCAAATCAAAATAGCAATTTGAATAATATAGTCTAGAATTCTATTGAAATAGTTCCCACGATATAAACAATTTACTTATTTATTCATTTCTGCTACGACATCATCAAGTGCTTGAGCAATATCTCCTTTGATAGCCTGTCCTTTATCTTAGATTCCTTCAGGTAAAAATTGATAGTCGCGATTGATCATGACATCGTATGCTCCATCAAGGCTGGCTGTTAAAGCCCAAAATGGTTCTTGAATAAACATTGGAGTTATTCTGCCAACGCCTAATTCGATGAATAATAATTTATCGTCATGCAAATGAGCTAAAATGTCGTCCGAAACTTTTTTATATTCTTGTTGATATCTTTTCCCTTCTAAGAAGTTTCCAAATCCTCTATTCCATGGAAAAGCCTCTGCACCACATGTGGGACATTTTGGGATAAGCTCTGTTGGGACCTTAGTTCCATCACCCATGGCCTTGACCATTTCTTCAACTGGTTTGACAGCGTCCCAAACTTCATCATTGCACTGATTGGAACACTGGAAGAATCGTTGATCACCTTGAATCTGGGAAACTCTTTCTTCTGGAAAAGCTTTGACTGTCTGAGTATCTTGATTAGTCGTCAAAACATAATAATCTTTACCCTTTAGAATCTTCTGTAGATCCAAGTATGGTTTTTGAATAGGAGCGTGTTGGGTCGTGTAAAGAAAAGTGGCTAAATAACCCCAAAACTCTTCACGCGTTGAAAATGGATAGGACCATCCGGCTGCGGCCCCGTCAAAACCATATTTATCCGCAAATTTACCAAATAATTTTCTAAAAGAGTCATTATCTTTGTAGTAAAAGTCTCCACCACCAGCGGCGGATAATCCGGAACCACCACCAATGACGATGTGATCGGCTTCCTTGATTTTTTCAGCCAAAATTTTAATTTGTTCTTTATATGGCAAAGCAGGTTTTTCGGTCAATTTGATAGGGGTTTTGCCACTTGCATAAACGTTGTAATACTGCGAATAATTCATTTGTGTTTTCATTACTAATTGTTCGTAAAATGTTGAGTCCATTTTTTAATCCTCTTTCAATAAGTTATTCATTGTCTGATTGATATCACCAGCTAGTGCAACCGATCGATCACTTATTTCCGGTGCTACCTTAATTTCATTTTGTAAATTCAAAGTGATATATGACCACTTAGGATGACTAGAAACCAACCGCATCATCGGTTCCTTGATCATTTTGTTATGTGAACCAATACCAAATTCTATTTGTACTAATTTCTCATTTTTATTGTTGCTAACAAAGTTCTGAAAAGATTGTTGTTGTTGATTCCACGTCTCATCTCTCATATTGGTTCCATCTAGATTACCTTCGACTTCCCAGATACGTTTAGGATCAAAACCGTTCAACTGAAAATGCGTATCGGCATTAGAAGTAACCACAAAATAATCTTTATCGGTGACCAGTTTCTTAATGTCCTTAAAAATGGGAGTTGGATGATAATCATCAATCAAGTATTTATGAACTTTTTTCATAAAAATGTCATGATCCGTCTGAGGCATTTCGGCATAGACGCCCTGAACCACATTACTGATTCCATAAAGTGACTTAAATTCATTAAAGTAATTTCGAAAATTCAAGTCATCGGCAAAAATGTTATAACCTTCAGTGATCGACAATCCATTACTAGCTGTAATCAGAATTCCATCACTATCGGAAATTAATTCTTGAGCTTTTTTTATTTCTGAATCCATTTCTCCTCCTAAAATCATTTACACAGTGTATAATAAAATACAATATGTAAGGAATTGTTCTTAATGTATAGGATTTTCAAAATAAAGTTAAGCACAGTTTTAGCTTTTTCCCACTTTTATGAACAGTTTTCGAATTTTGTTAAGGAGTTAGATAAATGAATAACCGTAAAACAGACCGTAGAACAATTTATACCATTAATGTTATTAAAGAAGCTTTTTTAGAATTGATTGCCGAAAAACCATACTCAGATATAAAAATTGCCCAAATTTGCCGAAAAGCAGCAATCACTCGGACAACCTTTTATTTACATTTTGATAATATGACCGACATATTGAACGCAGTATTAGATGACGCATTGCTTTTTACAAACACTCAAGCTGATCTTTCAACGACGGATAAAGAAACAATTTCCAATCCACTCAAAGAAAGCGAGTCGTTATTACCAGATTGTCAAAAAGTAGCCGATTCTCCCAAATACCGAAAACTTTTAATGGATCCTAGCTTAAGCGATTATATTATCGGTCGAATAATCACCCATGAAAAACCAACAATCATTCCCGAAGTCCAAGCACGAACTGGCCTTAGCGAAGCGGATGCTGAAGCAATCTTTGCATATTCGATTCATGGATCATTTGCAATTAATAAAAAGCATCATTTTATTAAAAACCAGGCTTGGTATCATGATCTGCAATTGCTCAACAAATTCATAAGTGCCGGATATGACAAATTTAAAAAAGCATAGAAAAAGAGACCCTCAAGGAGGATCTCTTACACCTTAGATAAAAATTTTAAATCAATATTAGATGATTTAAAGTTTTTTATCTATTCTTATTTATCTGTTTGTTTATATTTGCCAAAATCTTACATCATATCTTGCAAGTCATCTGCGGTCTTTTGAACAACTTGTTTCTGCTCATCTGTTGAATAATACTTTGAAATCAAGCTTCTTAAAGAAACCGTGGACTTTTCCATAGTCTCGTCTGCAGTAACATCTGAACTGTCCGGATCTAATTGCTGGTAATGTACGGCATCACCTTGGATTGAATATTGAACATCTGATTCAGCAGAGCCTCCGCCGATTGAATATTTACCAGGAGCATATGGATTGTAACGCATAACCCAATCAGAATCTGGTTTTTCTGGATCATACCATGAATTTGCTTGCTCATAGACCAAAACACCAATGATCTTAGGATCACTGACAGAATCAGTTGACTTGCTATTAGACGAATCACCCTTTGACGAACTGCCATTGCTGCTTTGACTGTCAGAAGCATTATCAGTATCAGAGGCATCTGGAGTTGAATAACTCTTTCCATCAGCAATATCCTCAAACTCAGATTTCACATCATTATTCTCAGTCTCTTTCAAATCAGGCGTCCCGCCACTACTTTGATCGACTAAAGCAATCGTCTTTTTATTGTGAAAAGCGAAGAAGTACGTAATGTGGTCATTGTTGCCATCGTAATTATAAATTGAAACGACGTTGTACTTATACTTGTCCGTTCCATTCTTGCTCCAACCGATGGATTGTTTACTACCGTTCACTTTGACTTTGGAAAGATCAGACGGATAAGACATCCCCGCCGAAGTCTTCAACGCATTTGTGCCATCGTATTTTTTGTACGATTGGTTCATCTTACCTTGCCAATCCTCCATAAAGTTCTCAAGATAATTATTTTTTCTGACACTCCACATGACGGTAGATCTTTTCTGTGTTGATTGCTTCTTGGTAGTCTTTTGAGAAGTCGAGGCACTGTTTTGACTACTAGAACTAGTTTGACTACTACATCCAGCCAGTGCAAAAAGTGATACACCTACAACTGCAGCAAGTCGAACACCCTTGATTTTCATAAATATGCCATCCCCTATAATTTTTTCATGAATTATAGGTTAAGTTTAAGCTTGAAACTTTAGTAATTCAATTAATTTATAAATATATTTATTTTTAATGGGAACATACTAGTAATTTCAACTGCTTATTCATAGAACTTAACTAATGACCGTTTTTATATGCATATCCTGTTCTTTGATGATAGTTTTGATAATTGCCGGAAGAAGAATTATTACTTGGATCATTTTTGTACAGATGATGTGTCCTTTGATGGTAATCTTGATAACCATTATTTGAATAATAACGGCTCGGATTATTTGTATATGGATAATTAGTTCTTTGATGATAATCTTGATAACCACTATCGTTACTACCTTGATTAGAAGAGTTATTCAGTGCTTGATTTGAATTATTGTCAGATTGACTTTCAGTATTTGTTGTAGTCTCCACAGGAGTTTGATTTGAAGTTTCTTTATTTATATCAGTACTATTATCGTTGTTATTGGCCCCTTCATTATTTTGTTTTTCTTCAGAACCATCTGCATTCGATTTAGATTCTTTATCATTTGTTGCGTTTTTTTCATTTTTATTCTGATTATCATTAGTGGCTTTTTTATTTTTCAAATTAGATTTGTTTACTTCATTTTTCTTTTTACTTTTAACTTTCGTTGTAGTTTTATCAGCGTTATCCTCAGATGAATTTTGAGGATTATTGCATGCAGTTAATTCGAATAGAAGCATGCCACTTACTAAAAGTAATAAAATTTTTTTGATCATATTTATGTTTCTCCTTTTATTTGGGCGGGAAATTGGATACATTTATCCTAAAATTAACCTTTTCAAATGCTTAAAATGATTGTCTCCTTAACAGAATGTTATTCAATTATAATTTTCTTTTAAAGGTATAGTCCATTCAAATTTGATATATAACTATATTTAAAGACTTTGAAAATAATACTCTTTTATTAATGAAAACTTCTTCGCTAATGTGCGACTTTAATTTTGGGCCTAAATTTTCTAGTATTGCCGAAAGCCAATACTAGTATTTTTGTCTTCTTTCAAACATAGAAAAAGACTTCATAGTCCATTTTTATAATTTAAGCGACCAAACCAAATTGTACAAAGGAGAGTCTGTGATATCCCAATTAAATTCTATATTAAATCTTCTAAATATAGCAGACATAAATATCAAAATTCCAAGGTAGTCAAAAACTTCATACAAAGGTTATTGAGGGCAGATTATCGTATTGTTTGAAAAAATATCCTAATTAAAGATTCGATTGTTTGATGAAAAACGTGACTAGAAAAACCATGTACTTCTTGCCAGTTAAATAATTGCGAATATTATCTAAATATCTGCAAACATAGATATTTTTGAAAATCTCGCAATACCAGCTGTGGCTCACATACCGACTTTGCAAAAAAGAATTAATCAATGTCAATCTGTACCAATCGAGAAATAGATTATTAACAATAAAAGCAATGTCCAGTAAGCAACAAGTCGAATCATTCTCGATAGACTTGAATGCCAACTACTCAAGAGTTACAAGAGTTATTAGACGATTATTCTCATACCCAAAGATAGTCCCATATCCTCCGATTAGTCATTAAAACTATTGATGAAGTACGTTTGTTTGTCTGTACTGAATAGACTGTCTCAGTGGCAAGAGACATTGTTAATACAAAATTCTTAAAATCCAATCTAAGATGTCCAATCTAATTGACGTAAAACTCAATCCGACTGATATCAAATACATTTTTGGAATCAATAAGTACATGACCCAACAGAATCTGTCGATATTGGTCTTGAGTCAGATCCTGTCTTCAAAGACGTCTATCAGACATATCAGAACGTTCTCCGCTCCATCCAAGTCAAAAGTATGAACTTATTGAAAGAATTTAAAAACAATGGATATCGCTATAAATACGATTAAAAGTAATTACAAATATCTAGTCAACAAATGTGAATCACCACACTCTAATTGTTCTATAGTGATTAATCGCTAAAATCAAAATATCTTATGTTTTTTAACGAACTTAAAATTGTGTTCACTTGATGACTCATAAACACACAAATGTTTGAACCCATCCCTTCGATCCATTTCAAAACATGTATCAATAATTTTTTTGGTCATGTAAGGCGATGTAGAAAGAAATAGATTTACCGTTGTATAACACTTACTAAGTTCACCAATTTTTGATGAAAAATCCGATAACAACCTGGCATTATATGACTTATATGATCCACTGTAATTATTGGATTTAATTTTTTTTAAATACCACGTTTCCCTCGATACAAAATCCGAAGGATCTATTTTTGATAAAGTTTCATATGTATCATCTACGATTATATTGACCTCATCATTATTATTTCCAGTATTCACCATCTTACACAATATTTTGGAATTATCAGTTTCTAGTGAATCGACGATTCCCTCTAATCTTGGCCATGTAAGTATTATTTTAAATGAAATCCAAATTGGCATATTTTTTAATTTAAACTCCTTTGCACCACCAAAAAAGCAAGCTATATAAATCCAATTGATACTATTTCGAATATACTTTGTCTCATTTGGATTTAACGTATCAGATAAAATTTTATTACCAACAAATCTAGTTAACAAATATCCTAATGTGATCACTAATGACGAAAATACGCATCTAAAAATTTTGGGAGGAAGAGAATTATAAAACATCTCCAAAATTTCATTAGAAATATATTTGCTTCTAATAAAGGAGAATTTAAACAATAGCGTTGTGATAATAATGAACGTAATTATTAATATTATTGCTTTTCCTTTCGGGCCAAATTTAAATCGAATCATGAGTTTCACCATTGTTATGCTGTATTTCCTTACCAAACCATGTACCAGTAATCATAAAATGTTCAAAAAAATAGAGCCATTCCATCGCCCATGGAACTATAGTATTTTTATACTGCATTTTTGAATTATATTCTCCCGGAAAATATAAACATAACTCCAAAGCTTGTTTACTCTCATCAAACCTATAATAATGTGGAAACTCATTCAAATTATCTTTGTAACTAAAGGGTTTGTACAAATAGACGGTTGACTTATAATCAACCCCACCTTGAAATTCAATATCATATATACTTCCTAAACTATCAGGAGCAATCGCGGTTCTAACAATAAAATTTCCTCTATCACTTATTGACGTATAGCTAGCATCAGGAAATATCTTCTTCAAATCGTAATAATCTCTTTGAGCATAAACATATTTTTTAATCTTCCTCACCACCATAAAAGTTATGGTCAACTATTTTATTACCAACATTGTAATCATTAACGCCTATATCTTTATCGAAAGACATATTTGAATTATTACTATTGTTTTTATGGATTTCTCCAATATTTTTAAATACATTTTTAGTAATCTCATTTCCAAATGACCTGCGAAAGTTTTCATTAATCAGTAGACGTGTACTCAATGAATCCTCTGAAAAATCTTTTTCAAGTTGACTAAGCCACTCAAAAAAACTTTTTTGCGTTCTGGATATTCTTCCCATTTATCAGCAAAATTTTCATTAAGATCAACAGGATTTGAAATGATCGTCTTTCCATTTCTCGAAACAATATTAGTTCTCATTTTTCTTACGATACTAGTAACAGCAGAAGACAAATCAGTTTCATCGCCATAAGACTCAGCCGCTAATGTAGTCATGATTATTGAAATAGGTTTTATCTTTTCATCTATAACATCTTGAAAATATTTATTTCGGTGATATTTAATCAATCTCACTGCCCTTTGTAAGATTGTCCCTTTCATGTACTTTGGAAGATTTTTAACTGTATTTCTAAAATTATTTTCCAAGTAATCCTTATTTGTAATTTCATTGGACATAGAAATAAACCAGTCTTTATATTTCATTGGGCTGCTGTATAAATAATTATATTTACCTTTGATTTTATTAGTAATTAAAATATCAGAATTTCTGTTTTCAGAAACAATCGCAGGAACAACGTCTACGTGTGAATTGTTCTCATAATTAATTCTCCAAGCACGATTTTTTTCATCCATTCGTTCGTTTCCATATCTGATATTTTTCTTGAAAACATTTCCTATAAGACATTTTAAAGATATGGCCTTTATGTTAGATACGTTTTTATTTGTTATCTCTGCAACAATGTCAACATCGAATTCTCCTTTGCCTGATAATGGTCTAATTGTTGTTCCAAGATTATAGGAACCCTGTGGAAAAATAAATACTTCATATTCATCATTCAAATTATTATTTAGAAGATTTGAAATTGATTGGTATTCTTCTTGAATTATTTTTTCTGATGTTTTTGATAAAGATATTCTATTCACTAATTCTTCTAGAATAAGATTTATTTCATTTATTTTTCTAATCGTTTTTCTCCGTTTCTATATGCACTTGTATATATATAGTATGCGTTAATTTTGTTAATACCAGATAATGTACTTTGGCGGCTAAAGTATCATATCATAAATCTCACTATTAAACTATTATCTACCTGTAAACAATCACATTAATTTAAACTAACTAATTATTCTGAGATATATCTTTAGAGTTAGTCCATTTAAGTCCCTTTAAATAAAAAATTTCGGGTCTAAACTTTCTGG
>NZ_AZFA01000011.1 GCF_001434295.1 Companilactobacillus versmoldensis DSM 14857 = KCTC 3814
ACGATTTGACTTAGAGCCAAACTCACACGTTATGAATTTGCGATTCGATTCAATTTGTTAAAGAAACTAATGAAAATGATCAATGGCCACTGAATCCTACTTTTTAGCAGTCATTTTGTCATAGAAATTAAAGGCACAGCCCAAAACGTCGCCGCCAAATGAGCCGATAAATGAACCTAACTTTGTTTGTAATTTAAACATGAATTTTCACTCCTTCAACCTGAAATCACTTAACAAATATATTGTAAACATAATTCTGAATGAAAGCAATTACATTATCTATATAATGGGAATTAAATCAAAAATAACTAGATTACCAAAAATATTTTCACAGATACTTAATCATTTTCAAATAAAATAAAAAGTTGTCACAAATTAAGATTTTTTCCTAACTTATGGCAACTTTTTTAAATTTATTTAGAGCTCTGATAAAACATTCTTTTTAGATAATCGTTTAGCAAAGTGAATACTAGGCATAAAACTAAAGTCAAGCCTAAATAACTGACAGGCACTGGATCAGTCACAAATCCAAAAGAACCGATCAGGGTTGCAACCACGACATTTGCTAGCACAACGTAAGAAACGATTTTACTGGGTGCTAAGGACCACATTTGATCTCTTGTTCGACTTAATAAAATCGTTCCCATCGCTGAATATATCAAGTAACAGAAAAGAATAGTACTGATCTGACCATGATTCAAATTCGACATCGTCATTAAAAAGGCAAACATCCCAAAGCCGAGAATTAGCCAACTCACTGTCAAAATTGATGACAATTTCGTTAGTTTCAATATATTCCAAGTTTCCGGTCGACGTATAACTTTGACGTTGTCTGTTCCTAATGTCAACGTCACGCAATCATTTAAGATAACGATCAAAACTATCAAACTCAAAGAAACTGGGAAAAACCGGGCTGATAAGTAACCAAATGTCAACAATAACGATAACTGTGCTGTCCGTGCCAATTTAGTGATCACCCAGGTCATCATTCGTTGATAAACTCGATGTCCTGAATCGATCACCATCAGGATTCCCAATAACGATGAATGCGTCAAAATGATTCTTGCAGCCGTTTTGGCAATGTCTGTCGCGGTATTGATTGCGATACCTACATTAGCTTTTTTCAATGCTGGTGCATCATTGACGCCATCACCGGTCATCCCAACGGTATGGCCTTGTTGCTGAAGTAATTCGACCATTGCTAATTTTTCTTTTGGATAAACACTAGCTACCCCTGCATACGATAATGGATCAGCCTTTGCTTGTTCAAAACTAGTGACCTTTCCAGTCAATCCAACGCCTTGGGCAACAGCGCTGGCAGTTGGAATAGTATCACCAGTAATCATTAACGGCGTAACTCCAGCTTTTTTAATTTCCTGAATAAACTTAACGCTATCGGTTTTTAGTTGATCTTTAAAAGCTAACAACCCGATCACTTGTCCATCCAGCTTGACTACCAATACTTGTAGTCCTGTTTCAGTTAATTCAATGAACTTTTGATAACACGATGAATGTACATCTAACAAAGCCTTGGGTGATCCTTTGACCAATACTTGATTAGTTTTTAAA
Source organism: Companilactobacillus versmoldensis DSM 14857 = KCTC 3814 (assembly GCF_001434295.1). Classification (GTDB taxonomy): domain Bacteria; phylum Bacillota; class Bacilli; order Lactobacillales; family Lactobacillaceae; genus Companilactobacillus; species Companilactobacillus versmoldensis. The sequence continues at coordinate 1,570 of NZ_AZFA01000011.1, forward strand.
ATCGCTTTAGAACTTTTCAAAGCCGGATCAAAGGGATCAAAATCACTGATCGGCAAGGCCTTGATTTTTTCTGTTTTGCTCTTGGCACCAATCGCTAAATCTAAAGCATTACCACCGCTTACGTCACTAACACATAAAGCATATTGCAGTAACTGCCTTTCGGTTAAATTTTCAATTGGAATGATTTTGGTCAAGATCGGCTTATTTTCAGTCAGCGTACCGGTTTTATCAACTAAGAGAACGTCCATACTAGCGGCCTCTTGGATACCTGATAACCCACTAACTAAGATATGTTTGTTAGCCAATCTTTTAGCTTCAACAGAATTGGCGACATCAAAGCTTGATGGCATGGACACCGGAATCGTAGCTACGAATAAAATTACGATGAATGGCAACAATGATAATATTCGTTCATGATTTATCAAAGCTGCAACGACCAAAATCAACGCTAAGACAATATCCAAATAAGCTAGATACTTAACTACTTTAAACAAAATATTTTGGAGTTGTCCTGGAGTTTCGTTCTGACGAATCAGATTCGTAGTTTGTCCATAACTGCTGTGCGTACCTGTTTTGGTTACTACACCATAAGCATTTCCTTCAACTACGGTCGAATTAGTATAAATGTCGTCATCTTTTTGCTTGACGACCGCTTGGGACTCACCTGTGATAATAGCTTGATTAACAGTGAGCGCACCGGTGACTATTCGGCAATCAGCTGGAATAACTGAACCAACTGTCAAATGCAACAAGTCATCTGGAACTAAATTTCTGGCAGAAATCATCTGCCATTGACCATCCCGCTTGGTATTTGTGGAAATGGTCAGTTGATCATCTAAAAATTTCAAGGAGCGGGCTGTTTTGGACTCTTGAATGGCGCCATCGAGTGCTGAAAAAAGCAAAAGTGCGAAGATGAAGACTACCTGGATGAAATTGCCTAACAGTAGCTCAATGATCAAAGCTAATTCAATTATCCAAGGGATCGGCCCCCACAGCCTTTTGATTGTCAACTGAAGAAAGGTTCGCTGAAGTTTGGGAATTTCGTTATAACCAAACTTGGCTCTCTGACTGATAACTTTCGCATTTGTCAGTCCTAAGTGTTCGATTTCTTCATGCATGATTATCTCCTAGTCAAAATCAACATCATTTGGGAAATGAGCCATGAATTCAGTGTTCTCACCTAATTCTTCTTCAATTCTTAGAAGTTGATTGTATTTAGCGAGACGCTCACCACGAGCTGGAGCACCTGACTTCAATTGTGAAGCATGTAGTCCAACCGTAAAGTCAGCCAAGAAGCTGTCTTCTGTTTCACCTGAACGGTGAGACATCATAGCTGTATAGCCATTCTTGCGGGCTACACGGATAGCTTCGATAGTTTCAGTAACTGTACCAATTTGATTCAATTTGATCAAGAAACTATTTGCCATACCCTTCTTGATAGCTTTTCTGAACAATTCAGGATTTGTACATACGTTATCGTCAGTGATGATTTGAACTCTCTTGCCATTCTTTTCAGTAAATTTAGCAAAATTATCCCAATCATTTTCACCAAATGGATCTTCAACTGAAACAATAGCTGGGTACTTGTCGAGCAATCCTTCATAGTAAGTTGCCATTTCGTCTGGTGAGCATTTCTTACCTTCAAACAAATATGAGCCATCATCTTGAGCAAAACTTGAAGCAGCAGCATCAAATGCAATTCCAATCTCTGCACCAGGTTCATAGCCCGCATCTTTGATGGCCTTGTTCAATTCATCAACTGCAGCAGCACTAGATGGAAGATCCGGAGCAAATCCACCTTCGTCACCTAAACCAGTTTGAAAACCTTCTTTTTCAAGATTTTTCTTCAATTGATGATAAACATTGACGATCTTTTCAAAGCCGTCACGGAAGCTGGTACGTTTGATAGGTGTGATCAAGAATTCTTGCATATCGATGCCGTTGTCGGCGTGCTCGCCACCATTGATAACATTATGGAACGTCTGTGGTAGCTCAAGATCAACACCACCTAAATAGCGGTAAACTGGAATCTTTTCACAGTTTGCAGCTGCACGTACATTGGCCATCGAAACACCTAAAATAGCATTTGCACCTAACTTAGCTTTATTTGGTGTGCCATCAAGATCAATCATCATTTGATCGATCTCAGCTTGGTTAAATGGATCTGCTCCATGTAATTTTTCATTGATCAAAGTATTTACATTTTTTACAGCTTTTAAAACGCCCTTACCATCAAGACGATCTCCGCCATCGCGAAGTTCAACCGCCTCATTATCACCAGTAGATTTACCAGAAGGAACACTTGCACGTCCTACAATACCGTTGTCTAAAATAACATCAGCTTCAACTGTAGGATTACCACGGGAATCAAAAACCTCTCGTGCCTTAACACTTTCAATTTTTACTGCCATAATTGCTCTCCCTTCTTGGTCATAAAAAAATGACGCCTACTCCAAACGACACCCACCGAGTAGGTCCTTCAAAGTAGACGTCATCAATTACAATCAAGTAATATTTTTGGCGAACGTCATCGCCGATTACAAATTCATGGTACCGCTAAGTTCAAAAAATGTGTATCCGATATTTGTAATATAAGTTTATAAATGATGAATATATTTGAAATAAAATATAAAATTAATCGGTAATCTGGCATTGATATGTCAGTTAATTTTTGAACTATTAATCAATATTAATCCATCCATTTTAGTCAAATTAGATACAAAAAAAGAAACCATTTTATTAAAAATAGGTTTCTTTTCTAAAATCATTAATTAACTTTTAAGCGAACTACGGGAATCGAACCCGCGACACTAGCTTGGGAAGCTGGTATTTTACCATTAAACTAAGTTCGCAAAATCATTTCACAATTACTCATTATACATTAAATTCACCTAAAATGATAAATAAAATTAAAGTATTGGTTCAAATTTGAATATAAATTGATTTTTTTATCCCGGTAACCTAAAATCAAAGTTAATGATAGCAAGGCTATCGAATATCTTCATTGAGGAGTAAAAGAAATGAAAAAAACTATAGTTGCTTTGTTAGCTTTAATTACGCTAATGGGGACTGCATCAATTACTACCGCTTGTTCTAACAATACTAAAACTGAACAAGCTGAAACGCATTCTGCCAAAAAGATCACTAAATCAGAGATCAAAGGCAAAACTTACGTTGGTGTAAGTAAGGACAACAAAGACCAATATATCTCGTTTTTCGTTGGGGGAAATAAGCCAATTATCCATAACCAAGTAAGTAAAGACGGTACGAAATCAAATATTTCTTACTACATGAAGAAACCAGCTCCTAAGTTGTCGATCAATAAAGACAATCCTAAGAAGTTCAAGATTTCTAAGGGTATGAATATCATGTCCAAACCAGAATTCCACTACAACTTTAAGAAGGTTGGAAAGACCACAATCCAATCAACTGAAAACAAGCAAGAATGGAAATTGTACAATGGTAGCCAAAAGAGTGCTATCAAACATGTTCAAAAACAAGCTCAAAATCAAAAATAATTTGCTTTTGACCTAATTCAATAAGGTATCGACATAAGTCGATGCCTTATTTTTTTGACAAAAAAACGACCAGGCAATTTTTGCCTGGCCGGTTCATCTTAATTGATATTATACAAAATTAATATTGGAACATGTAAGTATCTCTTTCCCATTGTGAAACAGTTTGACAATACTTATCCCATTCAGCATTCTTAGCTGTAAACAAGCTGTTTGTCAATTGCTTACCCAATGACTCTTGAACATACTTATCTTTTCTTAAAGCCTTTAATGAGTTATGCAATGTTGAAGGTAAATCAGTAATTCCAAGTTCCTCTCTACGTTCGTCTGTCATTGCATAAATATTTTCTTTAACTTCTGGCATCAATTTATAATCACTTGCGAGTCCATCAAGACCAGCATCCAAGATAGCTGCAATTGCTAAGTATGGGTTTGTTGTTGGATCAACACTTCTCATTTCTAGACGTTTTGACTTACCTTTGGCAGCTGGTACACGGATCAATGGTGATCTGTTCTTACTTGACCAAGCAATGTATGTTGGTGCTTCATAACCAGGTACTAGACGTTTGTATGAGTTGACTGTTGGATTATTTACAGCAGTCAAAGCACGGGCGTGTGTCATTAGACCACTCAAGAATTGCTTAGCAGTTTCTGAAAGCATGTCATCTGTGTCATCAAAGACATTGTCGTCACCTTTGAATAGTGACATATTGATGTGCATTCCTGAACCGTTGATACCTTGCAATGGCTTTGGCATAAAGGTTGCATATAGTCCATGGCGCTTTGCAACTGTTTTTACTACTAGTTTAAATGTTTGAATACTATCAGCAGCTGATAAAGCATCTTCATATTTGAAGTCAATTTCTTGCTGACCAGGAGCAACTTCGTGGTGACTGGCTTCGATTTCAAAGCCCATCTTTTCAAGAATCATAACAATATCACGACGACAATTTTCACCTAGATCAACAGGTGAAAAATCAAAGTAACTACCATCATCATTTAATTGTAATGTTGGACGTCCCTTTTCATCGGTATTGAATAAGAAAAATTCTGGCTCTGGACCAATGTTGAAATTAGAATAGCCCATTCCTTGCATTTTCTTAATGATCCGATTCAAATTGTAACGAGGGTCACCTTTAAATGGTGTACCGTCTGTTTCATAAATATCACAAATTAGACGAGCTACTTTTCCATGCTCTGATCCCCATGGGAAGATCAACCATGTACTTAAATCTGGATGCAACAACATGTCACTCTCTTCAATCCGAGTAAATCCATCGATTGATGAACCATCAAAAGTGATCTTGTTAGCAAGAACCTTATCGATTTGTGAAACTGGGACTTCAACGTTTTTGATCATACCATTAATGTCAGTGAACATTAAACAGATGAATTCAACGTTTTCTTCAGTTGCCATTTCTTTAATATCTTCTGCAGAATACTTGTGCATCATACCGCTCCTTTTTTGTATATACCAATATTGTTTTGTCGCCAAAAATCGTTACTCCAATAATAATTTTTAACAATAAAACGATAATACCAATGTAACATTTAACTGTCAAATTAATATTATAATATTTGAACCATTTCTAATTTAACACGGAATACATCCTAATTTTATATAATTTTAGAAAAAAATATTTAGCTATTTCGATTGACGAAAGCAGAATTAACATGTAAATTATACATGCGAACTAAATGTGCAATTATCAAAATAATAGTTCGCATTTTGGAGTGAATGAATAAATATGGAAGTATTTGATTACGAGGATATCCAATTGGTTCCGAATAAATGTATTGTTGACAGTCGTTCTGATTGTGACACAACAATTAAATTTGGACCCCGAGAATTTAAAATACCGGTCGTACCTGCTAATATGCAGACCGTTATCGATGAAAACTTAGCTGAATACCTAGCTAAAAACGGTTATTTCTATATTATGCATCGTTTCCAACCAGAGGCTCGAATGGCCTTCGTGGAAAAGATGCAACAAGCCAAGCTATTTTCTTCGATCAGTTTAGGCATCAAAGATGAAGAGTTTGATTTCATTGATCAATTAAAAGCAAGGAATCTAGTCCCTGAGTACATCACCATTGACGTTGCTCATGGACACAGCGATCGTGTCATCAGGATGATCAAATATGTTAAAAAACAACTCCCTAAAGCATTTTTGATTGCTGGGAATGTTGGTACACCTGAAGGCGTTCGTGAACTGGAAAATGCTGGTGCTGATGCCACTAAAGTAGGTATCGGACCTGGACGTGCTTGTATCACCAAAATAAAAACTGGTTTCGGTACTGGTGGTTGGCAACTGGCCGCTATCAGGCTGTGTGGAAAAGCTGCTAAAAAGCCTATCATTGCCGATGGTGGAATCAGAAATGATGGTGATATTGCAAAATCGATTCGTTTCGGTGCCAGCATGGTCATGATTGGTTCATTACTAGCTGGACATGAAGAGTCACCTGGCGAAACTATCATCAAAGATGGTGTCAAATATAAGGAATACTTTGGATCGGCTTCACAATACCAAAAAGGCGTTTATAAGAACGTTGAGGGTAAGAAGATGTTGATCAAATCACGTGGTAATATTGCTGATACTTTACGTGAGATGCATGAAGATCTTCAATCATCGATCTCATATGCAGGTGGAAATGATCTATCATCCCTGCGTCGTGTTGATTATGTGATCGTACGAAATTCAATTTTTAATGGTGATATGTAAATTTAAATACAAAAAAGCTGACGACTGGGTAATCGTCAGCTTTTTTAATGAATGGGATAGTTCATTGTTCAATTTGACAAACAAGTATAAGTTCGCTAATCGTAGCTTAGCAGACTGAATACCCCTCCTATCAAATTTAACATTACTGTAACATAATCTAGCAGAATTAAATAGTAAATTCGCTCATTATTTTATTATTTTTTCCTATCTCTATGAGGTTTTTATTAGAAACATATCCTACCATGTTCCAACGGTTCTTACAAATTTCAGGGGAGAACCAAACTTCACCTCCTTACATGAATCTTTTTTTTAGTGAAGACTGTTTTTCTGAATGTTTTGGAACTTTTTTATCATTAGGTAAAAGCAGTAGACCAATTAAGATAAAGAAACTAAAAATGATCATGAATAGATGCACTATTAGCGTGTAACCTGTTGTCTCGTTTCAAGATGGTGAATACTACTAGCTCTTTCATCAAAACCGACAGTATTCCTAACAATGAACCGCGGACGGTTATTGACTTGATCCAAGACCCTTCCTAAATAACTTCCAAAAATGCCTAATGACAAGAAGATCAAACCAAGACTAAACAAAAGTAAAGTTATTCCAGTCGTCATCGCTGTAAATCCGCCAGTAGCAATCAAGTAAATCAGATAAATCAGACCGCCGAGCAATGGCAATCCTGAAAAAAGATTGACTAGTTGCAATGGCTTCATTGAAAATGACGTAATACCATCCAATGATAATTTGATCATTTTAGATAAAGGATACTTCGTTTCACCAGCAATCCTTTCATGACGGTGATACTCAACACTCGTTTGCTTGAAACCGATCCAGGTGACCTGTCCACGGACAAATGGATCATGTTCATGAAGACGTTGCATCTGATTGACCACCTTACGATTCATCAAACGAAAATCGCCAGTATCCAACGGCATATTGATTGTTGCCAACTTTTGAAATGTCCGATAAAACATTGCAGCTGTGAATTTTTTAAAAATTGTTTCGCCATCACGCTTTTCTCTTTTGCCGTATACGATGTCATATCCTTGATGCCATTTTTCAATCATTCTGGGGATCACTTCAGGTGGATCTTGAAGGTCAGCGTCCATTACGACGACTGCGTCACCTGAGGTGTACTGCAATCCAGCGGTAATAGCTATTTGATGTCCAAAGTTACGTGAAAATTCAACGATTTTGATATTATCATGTAGTTTAACTTCTGCATTGATAATTTCGACTGACCGATCTTTTGAACCATCGTCGACGAAAATCAATTCATAGTGTTCTGGTTGTTTTGATACAAATTTTTCAAGTGTATCAATGGTCGTCTTAATACCAGCTTCTTCATTGAAAACCGGCAAAACAACTGAAATTGTTTCTGTCATTATTAGACTTCCTTTCTCAATTATTCAGTCTAAGTTTTTACCTAATCATTATTTGTAAATGCTCGAAAGGTCATAAAGTGTTCCCGATTGACCAGGACCACCCATACCGCCACCACCAGGTGTACCAGTTTGACCTGATTTCTTCGATGATGAGCCTGGAGCTTTAGTACCAGATGGTTTACTTCCAGCTTTGATACCAGCTGGTTTCTTTCCAGATGGCTTTTTAGATGGTTTACTTCCAGAAGGCTTTTTGCTGCCACTTGGGGCTTGATTACCACTTGGAGCACCGCTAGGTGTACCATTACCACCTTGGCCAGGAGCACCTTGACCACCAGGTTGTTGACTATTTGCTGCACTTTAAGATTTCTCAGTTGTAGCCGAGGTTGGGATGCCAGAATTTGTAGTTGAAGAACTACTCTTCAAAGTAATCTTCTTTGCGTGCTTTTTGATCCAGCTAACAATTTCAGAATTACCACTACCAGTCTTACCACCAGAGTAGTAATACTTAACTTGACCGGATTTAACTAACTTCTTAAATTGAGCCAAAGTAATCGCTGGTTCAGTACCATTAAATCCACCCATTGCCATAACAGCTTTACCTGTCTTGATAATGTATGGTGAAGCGGTACTTGAATCATCAGTAGCAAATAAATATTTGGCATTTCCTTGATGTTTTTCAACATATTTCAATAGTTCAGAGTTGACTTGGGAATTGCCCATGCCACCTCCACCGCCGCCCATACCGGCGGATTGAAGCAATGATGGTCCAGCACTTGGAATACCGTCACTAGAACCAGCAATCGTCGGTGTGAGAGACCACCATGTTGGAGCAATCATGATCAAAATAGATCCAATGATTGGCCAAGTATAAGCACGTTTTGCTTTCTTCGAGATCCAAGGCAAGATGTAGAGCACGATTGAAACCAAGATGCCTAATCCAGCTAAGATCCAAGCTAAAGTTGAATAATTATCACAAACATACCAAGCCTGTAATAAACTGGTACTTAAAATAGCTGTTGGTAGCATCAACGACCAGCCTGACTTGTGAAGCCATTGCTTGATCATTGTATAAAGTCCTACTCCACCTAGAGTGGCAATAGCAGGTGCCAACATAATCATGTAATAAGGATGGAAGAAACTGGCAACTGAGAAAAATCCAAATACGGGTACTAACCAAGCTGCCCAAAGCCATAATTCTTTTCTTTGTGGATTCAAAGACCACCAGTGTTTCATCTTCGAGCCTCTATAATAGAAGAAACTTGAAAAGAATCCAAGGATCGCCACGATCAATAACCAACTGATCTGTGGTCCTAATTCTTGCTGGAAGAGTCTTAATGGACCAGCGGTACCAATATTGAAGGCACCACCGCCTCCACCAGCCATTTGCTTGTTACCTTTTTTACTACTCTGTCCGGGTCCGCCTTGACCACCTTGGCCAGGTCCTCCTTGACTGCCTTGACCGCCTGGTTGACCAGTCTTACCTTTTGAACCACTTGGTTTTGCGGGAGGATTGCCTTCTTTAGAACCCTTCTTTGAGCCAGTCGGTGGGGTCATGCCTTCTTTTGAGCCACCTTTTTTACTATTGCCCATTCCTGGGAAAGCACCACCAGTACCAGTCGATTGACCTAATAATCTTTGAGCACCATTGTAACCAAAAGCTAATTCCAAAGCCGAATTAGTTTCAGAACCACCCTCATAAGGACGATCATTGGCATTAGTCATATCAACTGATAATGGCCAGATCAATGTGAATACTGCTAAAAATATCGTAGCAATACCTAGATGTAATAATTTTTTCTTCCAATTGATCTTCGTTGCGATCCAATAATAGAAGTAAAGAGCTGGAAGTAACATGAAGGCTTGCAACATTTTAACGTTAAATGCTACCCCCATGATGGCAAAGCCGATCCAAAGATAAAATTGTTTAGATTTGAAAACAGCTTTTTGAACAAAAAATATTGATAGTAACAAGAAGAAAATCAATGTTGCATCCATGTTGTTGGTTCTTGAATCTGCAACAACGATCGGTGTCAATGTCATAATAAGAGCTGATAACCGGGCAGGAATACGTCCGAATCTTTTACCAATCATGTTGTAGATCAAATATACCGAAGCAATCCCGAAAAGGATCGATGGTAGAACGACACTCCAACCATGAACTCCAAAAATTTTAGCTGATATAGCCATAAACCATAAAGCAACAGGTGGTTTATCAACAGTAATGTATCCGGCAGGATCAAAGCTAGCATACCAGAAATTTTTAAAACTCTGGGTCATACTTTCTACCGCAGCCGTGTAGAAACTATTAGCTTCACCAGCTTCCCAAATATTCCAGGCATATAAAAATGCCGCTAAAATCAAAATGGCGATTAACCAATAATCCCACTTAGCAGTTCTCAAGCGGGCAATAAAGCCATGTTGCCTCCTTGTGTTACGCGGTTCTTTTGATTCCATTTATTATTATTCTCCAATCTTAAAGGGCCATATTGATTAGGAAACAAATCCCCGCATACAACAATACGGACAGGTAAATTGGCATTGTTTTTGTTAAATGTCTTTTCATTTGTTTCACTCCCTTTTTCAACGCTGAATACAGAATAATCGACTCAACTTAAACCAAACTTAAATAATTATCTCAATTTAAAAAGATTTGATTTTTGATAAAAAATGAAATAACATTCAAAACAATCATTTATAATAGACACATCGAAAAAAGGAGAGCGGAACTTTTATGGATAACAATATTAAAATCTTAGTAGTCGAAGACGATGTTGATTTGGCTAACAACATCGAGTCTTTCTTATCTGACTTTGCCAAAATCGATATCGAAAATGATGGCCTTTCAGGTAAATTCGATGCTGAAGAAGGTGTTTATGACCTGATTATCCTGGACCTAATGCTTCCAGGTATGAACGGCTATGACGTCTTAAAAAATATCCGAACTGAAAAAATCAACACCCCTGTGTTGATTTTGACAGCCAAAGCTGAATTAGACGATAAATTACGAGGCTTTGATTTAGGAGCCGATGATTATTTGACTAAGCCATTCCATCGGGAAGAATTACTAGTTCGGGTCAAATCACTTTTAAAAAGAAGCGGTGCCTTAGCTGATGATTCAATTTTGAAGATCAATGATATTGAGATCAATTTAAATAATCATGAGGTAAATATCGAAGATCAACCGATTTCTTTGAATGGTAAGGAATATGACTTGTTAGTTTATCTGGTCCAAAATAAAAATACTATTTTGACTAAAGATCAGATTTTTGAAAGAATCTGGGGATTTGACTCAGACACTTCCATTACCGTTGTCGAAGTTTATATGAGTAATTTAAGAAAAAAATTACGACCATCTAAAAACGATTATCTAATCAAGACAATCAGAAATGTTGGGTATATCTTCCAAAATGAAGAAACAGCGAAAAACTAAATTAACAAAAATCATTCGTCGACAACAACTACAGTTATTCTTCTTAGTCATGGCTACCTTTGCCATCCTTTTCATCACCTTGGGATTTATCTTGGTCAACTCTTTTTATAATTCCACTTACAATGGAATCGATAAAGGTGTCAAAGACCAAGTAAATTCAATAAAATTTTCTCCTAAAAATCAGCCTCATGGGCCAAACGACCTTCATGATGCGGCAAACAAGACACCACAACCAAAGGCACCTTTTCAAACTTCAATTTTGATTTACAGCCCTGAAGGTAAATTACTGAACAAATCTAGCTTGGGAAATCGTTATAATTTGTTGAAAAATTTGCCTTTGAAAAAATCAACCGTTAATAAGCGACAAACTTTAGTCGTGAAAGATATGAGTTTCCGGACGGAATTAGTTAAAGTTTCAAAATCAAACAATAGCCCGATTTATGCGGGACAATACGTGATGGTCGTACAAAATATTGATAATCAAATGCAATCACTACAAGATTTCGAACGAATCGTTATTATTTCCTTTGTCACCTTTTGGCTGATATCGTTGATCCTATCGTATTTCTTGACTCGCCTGACTATGCGGCCGATTATCACTTCTTGGAAGAAACAAAGTGAATTTGTGAATGATGCGGCTCATGAGTTGAGGACTCCTTTGGCAATTATTCAGGGTAAACTGGAATATATGTTTACTAAGCCCAACAAAACTATTATCGATGAAGCTGAATCCATTTCTGTTTCACTTGATGAAGTCAACCGTTTGAATTCACTGACAAATAGTCTTTTGGAACTTGCTAGAGCTGACCAAGCCACTACCAAAGTTTCAATGCGACTCACGGAGCCAGAACATTTTTTGCCGGACCCTATCAAACCATTCAAGGATATTATCGAATCGCAAAATAAACATTTCGAAATCGATATCCATGAAAAAATTACTTTGCGTGTTGATAAGGATAAGATCAAGCAATTACTGATCATCCTTTTAGATAATGCCACCAAATATACTCCCGAGGGTGGAACTATCAAGATCTATGATTATCTGGACAATGGTAAATATTATTTTGCCGTTTCTGATACAGGTGTGGGAATATCTGATGCGGACAAACAAAAGATTTTTGGCCGCTTTTATCGAGTTGATAAATCCAGAACTAAACCCACTGGTGGCAACGGATTAGGTTTGGCAATCGCTAAACAAATTGTCGGGATACACCATGGTAAAATCTTTGTCAAAGATAACCACCCTACTGGTAGTATCTTTACTGTTGAGTTACCAGTTAGACATAAACAATTGAAATCATAAAAAAAGTCCAGATGAATACATCATCTGGACTTTTTCTATGCTTTTAAAATACTTAATTTTGTTTAAAAAATAAAAATAATGTTAGATCAAGCGCCGTTTTAGACAATCATTCGTTATGATTTTGCAGACTTTTCCCTAATAAATACATGCTAAGATACAGATTTGCGAATAATATATTTATTTCTGGGAGAAACTATGAAATCTAAAACACATCTTTTGATTTCACTAACAGCAATTTTAATCAGTGTAATAAGTCTATTTATTTTTTTACTAATAAATCAGCCTCTAACGCAGAAGAGAATCTTAACATTACTAAAAAATTAGATATTGTTGAAATAAAAAATCGTAAAGATACTTCCGTACTGAGAATCAAATACACTTTACCATCTGATAATCCAGTCATCGTCCTTAACTCTCCGCAATTCAAAAATATCGATATCACAAAGTTGAAAAAGAAAATTGGCGATAAGAATATTAGTATTAAAGAAGATGATAAAAAAATTTTTATTAATTTAAAAAACAATATTGATCCAAGAGGAAATGGCGAATTTTTGCTGGAAACGTTAAATCAAAATAAGACAGATTTGACTTTTACTGATTCGAAAGCAAGTATCCTTACGAAAAAAGTATTAAATGACAATCAATCAGCAGATCACACTATTGATTCAGCTATTTCGTCATCCCCTGAAACAAGTCAATCTAGTCAATCATCCAGTACGACAAATCAACCAACATCTGAATCTAAAAATAATTACGACTCATCTGATTTGTCAAAAAGTGCTACCTTTACCGACACTGGTGGTGATCCGATATCAGACGACGAAACAGATCCAGAATCGCAGTGGATCTCCTCAAGAAAATTAAAAATCTCTCCAGGTCCGGCACAAAAATTAACTGATGGTAGGCAGGTAGTTCCGGTAATTTATTTTGGTGCTTTAAATTACGCACTAGAGAATATTAATATTCACGAATCAATTGGTGACCGACCTTCTTCAGAATCATTTGGCGACCTTGTTTCGATTCCAGGAGCTGATGGACAACTCTCCATCAATAAAGGTGAAGGTCGTAAAAATAATATCACCGCAGCCAACACTGCAGTAATCATTGTCCCTAAAGGTGGCAATGTTTTTGATAAACAAACCAAAACCTTTGACGGCAATAAAAATGAATGGCTGACTAATACCTTTGGGGACGGTTTATTAACTGGTGGTGGCCATGTCATTACTAACTTTTTAGGTTCTCAAAGAAATCATGTCACGACCAACCTTTATAATCTTGTCAGTCCTAGTGGTACTTGGTCTCAACCCAATTTATTAGGTGTTGATAATAAAACTGGTAAAGGTGACCACCGCATTGCGTTAGATGAGGGTTCCGAAAGATTTTATACTAGGGATGATCCTGTAACTAAGCTTCCCCAACAACGGATAACTTTTGACCAAGCAAATGGTCGATACGAAAAAATAAAAATTTCGATCACCCAGGGATTTCAAGCCGATGGATCGATCTATGTTCACATCAATTTTAAAAATATTGGTAATACTAGAATCCCACATTTCACAGGTTATGCCTTTAGAGATATTACTTTTATGAGAAATCACAGCGTCAATAATTTTGATAAAAATACCGTTTTAAGATCACTGGGACAAAACCGCGGAGTTTATGCATCACGAAAAGACCTGAATGGTAGTATCAGATTCCGTTTAAATGAATTTGAAGATTCTCCCTATGCTTGGTCAGCACGTGGCACTAGTTCAACTTTTTTCAGCACTACTCAAACTGACTTTCCGTGGCGACATTACTCATCTGAAATGTCGGGAAAAAATGATGAATGGTATAACATCTATGATCATGGAGATAAAGAACTTGCCCTCCCATTAGGAAAACGATTCGTCGGTGAAAATGGGGCTTCTGGATGGGACTCGGGAATTTCAATGCACACTGAAGGTCAACCTTTAGCTTACGGTGAATCAGTTTCTATGAGTTATGAAATTGTGTATGCAGCAATGAGCTCTAACCCAATGATTGGGATAAATCAAAAAGGAACTTCAAATAATCCTTATGTCGTCGATTCTGATTCAAAAAATATAAATGTCGATGGTGGCTGGGCCCATTTAGGTGAATCAGAAATATCAATGCGGTACTTGATCGATGCTAAAAATAACAAAGATAAATCTGAAATAATCAATCATGGGACTTTGATATTTAACAAGACACAAACGCCATCTCAGCAAAAAGTTGCTGAAAGACAGGCGTGGGGCTCTAAAATACCAATCGAAAATCTAAGACCAGGTAAACATACGATCAGCTTTTTGGCGACAGATAAAAACGATCCACCTCGTAGTTCTTCGATCAGAACATTGGTAATTGAGATCCCCAAAAATGCCACTAAAGAACCGCAAATAAAAATCCTTTCCCCTGCAATCCATCAAGAAAACACACCTTTTCATCCAGCTAACCAGGCTATGAACATCAGTGGTTTCTGGTCTGATAATGACAACGAGTATGTGGACATCACCTATGAATTAGACGATTGTGGAAGTAAAAAACATCTATTTAAAAATGCCAAAAACGACAAGGGAGAAACGATGCCTTGGGAGTTTGATAATTATTCAATTCAAGATCTCAACGATACGAAAATACATCATCTTACTTTTGAA
Source organism: Companilactobacillus versmoldensis DSM 14857 = KCTC 3814 (assembly GCF_001434295.1). GTDB lineage: Bacteria > Bacillota > Bacilli > Lactobacillales > Lactobacillaceae > Companilactobacillus > Companilactobacillus versmoldensis. Next base: position 16,584 of record NZ_AZFA01000011.1, read on the forward strand.
ATCGACGATCATGATCCAAAAACAGAAAATGCCAAAGATATCCTTTATTTCCAGCATGTCCATGGAGATTATCAAATTATCGTCCCTGATACGATCGATTTTGGTACCTTCCATTTACTACCGAATCAAAAAGTAACTGCTAAGCCAAAAGTTTCCGGTAATCTTATCTTCAAAGATTATCGTCCGGAAAATGCACCAGGACTAGATATTAATTTAACGACAAATAATTTTGTTCAAAATCAAAGATTTAATCAGATCGATAATAGTATTGATGAAAATAATCCGACACCATCAGTAACTCTCGACAACCAAGTTTTTTGGAACAATCAAGTTTCAGAAACGCCTATTAACGGTCATTCATCGTTTAAAATCAAAGAACAGCTCAAACCACAGGCTGGTAAATGGCAAACTTCCATCGACCTAACACATGAATTTGAAAAAGGCTTAAAGATGAACATCACCATGCCAAATGGAGTCCGCCAAGGGACATTCAATAGTACTTGGGTTTGGACGGTCAAAGATGCTATCTAGTGATTTTTATCATAAAAACATTACTTTTCGTAAGTAATGTTTTTTTTATGTTTTTAATTAAATATATTTTCCAAAAATGTCCAATTCCAAAAGCATTTTACTATCTAAATTAAAGCCTGAAACCTATTCATCAATGATATTATGCAAGTTTGTAATAACCATTCGTGAATAAAGGAGACTATTTGTGCATATAAAAAAATTACTGACTTTATCGATATTTCTATTTGGCTTGATAGGCTTGATCATCATAGCAATCACAACGCATCAATCCCCAACGATTGCGACCGATAATTCTCCAAATAATAAAATTGAATTCTTGGAAGTTGAAAAAACCAATCAAAAAACTTCCGTAAAGATCAAATATCATTTATCTGCTAAACAACCAATTTTAATTATTAATTGTCCGCAAATAAACAACCTTGACACTGACAAATTAAAAAAAGACATCGGAGCTGATAACGTAGGTCTCAATTCCGATGAACAAAATGTATATTTAAATTTAAAAAATCATATCTCACCTCAAAGTAGCGGCGAATTAAATTTAGAAATACTATCTAAAGCGCCAACGGTGCTCCAATTCAAAGATATCGATAATAATAAATTAGCTGAAAAAGCAATCAATCCGGAAAAAACAAAAGTTACGGATACTAGTTCAAATAATACTGAGCCTGATGAAGATACGCCAAATGAACAAGAATCAAACCAATCAACAAATCCAGAAGATGAAACTGCAAACGAAGAACCTGTAAAAGAAACCGCAACTGATTCTGAGACAGTGACTGATATCTCTAAACGTGAAGATCCTGACAGTGATAATCCTGAAGATTCTAAACCAGATGATGAAGATTCCGAAATTGAGGACGATCAAGTCTTAAATGACGACGAAGAAGATGTAAATTCTGGTTGGAACCAATCTGATCGGTTAGGGATTTCGACCGGAAAGCCAGTTGAAACTTTGGATCCTGATTCAGGTGAGAAGAAAATCGCCTACCCCGTGATTTATTTTGGTGCTTTAAACTATGCACTGGGTGGCGGGATCAAAATTTCAGATTCCCTATCGACCGATCGAAGTGGACATGGTCGAAAAAACAATATTACCGCTGCTAATTCAGCAATAATACTAACTAAGCCTGATGGTGATCCCAACGATATCCAACGCGATACAGATTATAACGATAAAAAAGCGACTCAAAGAAACCGTTGGTATACTAGTACTTATGGTGATGGATTAATGACTTATGATAAATCGATCATCGATAATGATAATCAAAAGCAAACCGAGTTTGGTTCCCAAAGAAATTTCACTACTACTAATTTAAACTATTACGCTGAAAGGGATTTACCAGGAGTAAATAGTGTCAAACGGCCAGACCTTTTCGGACCAGGAAATATCGACAAAAACAAAAAAAAGATGGGTATGGATACTAGTTCATTCAAATTTTATTGGAAAAAAGATCCAGTAACCACTTTGACTGAGCAACGAATCGTTTTTAAACAATCACATTCTAAAAAATCCATCAAGATATCCACAACACAAAGATTTGGACTAGATGGATCGATCATTATCACGACTGAATTTAAAAATGTCGGTAAAGAACGGATTCCTGAATTCACTGGGTATACCTTCCGAGATGTTACCTTCATGAAAGATCATCGTTATGAAACCCGTGAAAGTAAAAATGTATTACGCTCATTGGGAGACAATCGAGGTGTCTATGCTACTAGACAATCCCATAACGGTAGTATCGAATTTCACCTCACCAATTTTGAAGATTCACCGTATGCTTGGTCAGCTAGAGGCACCAAATCATCATATTTTCAATCCTCTAACGAGCATCGTTTTCCATTCAATACCAGATCAAAAGAAATCTTTGGCAAATCAGATTCGTTTAATGATATCTATGATAAAGGAGACAATGGTCGCGATCCTGGATTAGGCAAAGCCTTTGCCGGAAAGGGTGTAAGTTGGGAATCGGGTATTTCAATGCACACTGAAAACCAATCATTAGGCGTTGGAAAAACCGTTTCAATGACTTATTCAACTTCAGTGGTTCCTATTAGTTCTGACCCCATGATTGATGTCCATCAAAAAGGAACGGTGAAAGATCCCATCATGGTTGACCCATCTAAAAAATTAAAACTGAATGGAAGTTGGTTCTACCTAGGAAGCACTAGGATCTCAATCAATTGCTTAGTTGATGCCAAAGAAACTGATCCCGAAAAATTGAAACATCAAATAATGGAGCCAATAAATAAAATCGCTGATTATAGACAAAGCGACTATGAACAGTCAAAAGGAATCAGGAAACCTTGGAAACACGAGATAGATATTTCGAATTTATCCGCTGGAATACATACAATTTATTTTGCGGCTAAAGATGAAGTTGGAAAAACAAAGACATCCCCTATCAAAAAAGTCGTCATCAAAATTCCCCGACACGCTACGAAAAAACCACAAATTGAAATTGATTCTCCTGTCGAATCCTCATCTAAGGATGATCCGTTCGACCCAGAATATAATGATGGCCTTAACCTCAAAGGATCTTGGTCTGATGCTGACAGTAAAAATGTTGACTTAACTTATCAATTAGACGATGGCCAAGAAATGCCAATCGGCGAAAACAAAACACATAAAAATATTCTTGGTGTACCAATGCCTTGGCATATCAATAATTTATCCATCATGCATATCAACGACGTAAAGGTTCACAAAATCGATATTAAAATAAATGATGGTAACGATACTGTAATCGAAACGTTCTACTTCCAAAAACGAAATGGTGCACCTATCCTAGAGGTCCCAGCAAACATCAATTTTGGCTCAAATCATATTATTCCTAATAAAGATCAAGTTGTTACTGCTGATGTCAGTGGACCTCTAAGGGTCAATGATTTTAGAGGTGTCTCCAACAAAGCTTTAAAAATAAGTTTGCAGGTCAAACATTTCAATCAATCTACCTTTGATGAAGATAGTGGTAAAGATAATACCAAAACGTTAACCAGTTCCCTTTCACTAGATGGCCAAAAGATACCATTCAATACCCCAGTACAGATTGGACCTGATCTGTATACCGAGGATGGTGTTTGGAAAAAGACCACCGTTTTATCTCATAAAATAAACGATAAAATAAAATTAAAAATCCATGGGAATAACCACGATTCCAATGGTGATTTCAGTAGTCAATGGTTTTGGACTGCTTCTGATACTATTTGATTTCAAATCGTCTAATCAGTTGATTAGGCGATTTTTTTATATCCAAAAATTTTTATAAGTTCAACTTTTTACTTTAATAATTATGAGAACCTGTCTTTTTTGAGTAAGGAACTCTTATCATTATCAAACTAAAATAGCTATCTTCTCATGATAAGATACAGCATTACGTCTAACTGAGGGAGATGACCTATGCATAAAAATGTGGCTGTAAAATCTTTTTTACTAGTAATTTGTATTGCCTTTATTAGTATCTTGTCTGGATTTACTGAGCAAAAAAATTTGAATGATCCTATCGATGACAAAAATTTTGTTGAAGTTAGTCAAGTTGATTCTTCTGAGCAGGAACTGCAGCTTAAGATCAAATATGATTTTAAAAAAAATGATCCGATCATGATATTGAACAGTGACCAACTTAAATGCATCAACATTGACCATCTTGAGAAACTTATTGGGCAAAAAAATATTGGGATCAATTGGGACGAGAATAAGCTTACTTTGAATCTGAGTGATTTTTCGAAAACTAGCGATGATGATAGCTTTACGATCGATATTACTTCAAAAGTTCCCTTCAGTCTGAACGTGACTGATATTACCGGTGATTTATTGGCTGATAATAGTTTCAATGTTCGCGATGATGATGATGATGACGATGAAGAAACAGAAATCGATGAAAATTCTGACGATCATTTTTATGACGATCCACAAGAACAGGATAATCAAGAATGGGAAGAAATCGATAGACTTACTATTTCGAAAGGTAAAACTATCAATTACGATACTGATGGATTACACGAAAAAGTCACTCCCATTTTGTATTTTGGTGCCCTAGAATATGCTCAACAAGATTTATCACTTCAACAGGCCCAAATGAAAAAACCATCTGATAATTTGACTGCTCCCAATTCGGCACTCGAGATTCTGGTTGAACGACGTAAAGAGAGCGATTTAATCTATCACTACACTAATACTTATGGTGATTCCGAATTGACTCAATCTGGTCGAAAAGGTAGCCATGAAAACTTTAGTACAACAAATTTATTTGATTACTCCTCAAAGGACAAAATAGAAAATAAGCCTAGGTTATCCAGCCTTGGAAATAATCTATCGGATAATCCTGTCAAAACTTATGATTATCATCTTTATAAAAAAGAAGATCCCCTTACGCATAAAACTATGCAGCGCCTGACATATCGTCAATCATATGAAAAGTATGAAGTTGAAATAACAACTACCCAGAGGTTTGATAACGACAATAAAATCGTTGTTTCAACCTCATTTAAAAACACTGGCGAATTGGATATTCCAAGTTTCAGTGGTTACAATTTTCGTGATATAACCTTCCATATTGACAAAAAAAATAGCGATAATTCTAACCCCGCCATGGAAGACCCAGTAATGAGATCCATGGGGGCTTCACGTGGTGTCATTGCTTTTAGTAAAAATTTCCAGAATCACATTGAATTTAATTTAAATGGTTTTCCACGTGCACCTTACGCTTGGGGCTTAGGAACCGTTACAGAATCAAGCCATGTTAACGAACCTTATGATTATCCTTGGGGTAACAAAATTAAATATCCCAATTTGGCCACTTTATATGCAGCCTCATTTACTGACTTAAATGATGTTGGCCTTAAAGGAAATAACTTACCTATTGGTACACATTTTTTCCAAAAAGGAGCAAATGATCCAGATGACACGAAATTTGATGCTGGTCTGACAATGCATACCAAAAATCACGTTTTACCAAAAGATAAATCGGTTTCAATGACCTATGGAATTTCTCTCGTACGAGAATTGAAGCACCAAATTGTTTTTAATCTTGACCATGACACTGCCGAAACTAGACCAGCCATCATCCATAATGGCGAAAAAGATATCCCTCTTAAAATCTCCTGGAAAGATAAATCAGGAGATAATGAAGACATTTATTACTCAATTGATAGATCGACCGAATTTCTGAAATTAAAATCAAAGGTTACTAATACTAACAAAGACAAATTTAACTTTTTAGAAATCAACGTCCCAATTGAAAAATTACAACCTGGTCCCCATGACCTGGAGTTATATCTTAAAAATGATAGGAAAATCCAATCAAAAACCATTCATTATCATTTTAAGATACTTTCACCAGAAGATATGATGCCACAAGTTACGATCGACTCTCCTAGCCAACTAACTTCAATGGAAAATCCCTTTGATTTACAAAATAGTACTCTAATTTTTAATGGCACTTGGCATTCCTTAAAATCAAAAAGTGTCCATCTTGAGTACCAAATTGATGATGAAAAAACAAACAATATTTTTACAAACAAAGTGAATTCCAAACCTGAAAAGAATCATCGTTGGGCTATAAAAATCCTACTTGAACAATTCAATGATCTAAAAACTCACCAGATCACCTTTAGATTGATCGATGAAGAAGATTCCACTAAAAATGGCACTGAAATATTCTATTTTAAACATGGCGTTGGCAATGTAGAAATATTCAGCCCGGCAAATATTCATTTTGGAACCATCAATCTCCCGTCAAATACGGATCGATACGTCAAACCAAGAGTAAATAATGATCATATCTATTTAAAAGATCAACGCGGAGAACAAGCCACCCCATTGCGTATTAATTTGGAGGTACGAGGTTTTGAATTTGAAAAACCATTTTTAGATTCAGAGGAAGTGCCTGAACATGGTGATAATCCCAATTTAAGTCCCGATGATTCTGATGATGGTTCGATTGATTCAACCAAAACTTTTGTTCCTTCTGTTATTTGGAAAGATCAACTCATCCCTAAAGACACAGAACAAAACGTTACCAAGGTTGAGATTTACCAAACATCGCCAAATAAGGATATTTGGGATAATTCCGAAGATTTAACTAATATTTTAAAAAATAATCTTGTATTGAAAATACCTAAAGAAGCATCTAAAAATCCTGGTAGTTATGTCAGCCATTGGACTTGGACTGCAACTGATGCACTATAAAAAATGACCGCTAATTCATTTGAACTAGCGGTCATTTTTTAAACTTATTATCTTTATTCAACAACTTCTTCTACAGTTGCATTAACTTTTGCCTTGTGTTCAGCTCTGGACCATGTGATCCAACCAACTAAATCATTCAACATATAAATTACATACATGAATCCAAGTGGGCTCAAGAAACCTGTTCCATTGAGCATTGAGGCTCTAATCCAAAGGAACATTGAAACAACTCCTTGAAAGAACCAGAAAATAAATTGTGTCTTGATTCTTTTAACACATAAAATCGATGCGATCATGCCAATCGAGAAACCTAAAGCATCAAGGATTGGTTGAGAATCACCAAGTTGCTTAAGAGCAAAATAGGAAACTCCCCATATTACTAACATGCCAACGATTGCCAAAGCCCATTGGAAAAAACCCTTTAGTGGTTTAGAAACTTCGGCACCACCAGTACCATCTTCATGTTTTGTCCATGCTAATAAAACTGGGATATCCAAAACAAAAATATAAGCAAATTGTAGCAATGCATCCGCATATACCTTACTTACGAAAGCATTAAAAATAATAATAACGGCCGAAATAATTCCGAAAACCATTACTTGCCTTTTGATTACTGATCATTAACACACAAATTACACCTAAAACGGCACCTAACGTGGTAATTAGAGTCATTGGTGAGTAATTACCTGCACTGACCAATATGATTGCTTGCATCAAAATTCCTAGCGCTAGCAAACCATAACTTGCCTTGCTCCATCCTTTAAAGTCATTAATGACCATCATATAAATACACCCTCTAAACGTTTGTTTTTGAAACAACGTTTATTAGTATATCATTTTCATAATAGTGAATCTACCATTTTTACATATATATGGTGATAAACAAATTAGTAACATACCATATATTGTGTTTTAGAGCCAATTAGAGCCTTTTCTAATTTTTGAAAATAATTGAAAGTTGCAATTTTTTATGAAAATTATCATTAAATCAATTCATTGAAATAATATTTAAACACAACTTTTTGATGAGTGCAAAAAAAAACTAGTATTCGTTTGGAATACTAGTTCAATGATCAATTATCTATTTTTGACGTTTCAGATAATTCTTCTTTAGCAATTTGGATTTGCTTTTTCACGGACGCAAACCCAGTCCCACCTAAAGAATTGCGACGTTCAACTGCAACCTCTGGTTTTAAGACCTCATAGACATCTTTATCAATCAAAGGCGAAATCTTTTGATATTCGTCTAAGCTGATATCTTGGAGATTTTGATGATTTTGCAATCCCTTCAAAACCAACTGACCAACAATACCATGGGCTTCTCTAAATGGGATTCCCTTAGTAGCTAAATAATCAGCTAACTCAGTGGCATTCGAAAAATCATTTTCAGTTGCATGACGCATTTTATCTTTATTGACTTTGATGGTCGAAATCATGCCATTAAAGACTTTGAGTGCTGGTAATAAAGTCTTGACAGTATCAAAGGTCCCTTCTTTATCCTCTTGCAGATCCTTATTATACGCTAGAGGCAACGACTTCATAGTCGATAGCAGTCCTATTAAATGTCCGAATACTCGGCCACTCTTACCACGAATCAATTCCGCCATATCTGGATTTTTTTTCTGAGGCATGATGGAACTTCCGGTGGTATATTTGTCGCTCAATTCTAAATAATTGAATTCATAGCTGACCCACATACTGATTTCTTCGCATAACCGTGACAAGTGCATCATCAAAATTGAAGCATTACTCAGAAATTCTAGGGCAAAATCACGGTCAGATACGGCATCCAAGGAGTTCTGGTAAATGTCATTGAAACCTAACTCTTTAGCAGTGAATTCACGGTCGATCGGGAAAGTTGTTCCAGCCAGTGCGGCTGCCCCCAAAGGACTGATATCGGCATGTTTCATATTGAATTGGAATCGTTCGACATCCCTTTTTAACATTGAATAATATGCCATCAAATAATGTCCATACGAAATCGGTTGGGCATGCTGCAAATGAGTATAGCCAGGCATAATTGTTTCAACATTATCCTCAGCCAGATTGACCAATGTTTTTTGGATAGTCTGGATCTCATCAATGATTTTCGGCAGACGGTTTTTGACATACAAATGAAAGTCGGTAGCCACCTGATCATTTCTTGAACGACCAGTGTGCAATTTACCAGCTACGGGACCAATCTCGTCAGTCAGGATACTTTCGATATTCATATGGATATCTTCATTTTCGACCGTAAAATGCAATTTTCCGGCGTGAAGCTCTCTTTGAATATTTTCGAGACCGGCAATAATTTGATCACTATCGGACCCATTCAAGATCTTGGTTTCCTTGAGCATTTTTACATGCGCTAATGAGCCTTCGATATCTTCATCAGCCATTAGTTGATCAAAACTTATGGATGCCCCGAATTCGTCGACCCAAGTTTCTGCTTGAGCTTGAAAACGTCCACCCCATAACTTATGCGTACTCATTATTTAGCCTCATTAACAGGTTTCTGATCATTCTTAGCATTAACTTGTGCTTGAACTTGTGTTGGTAAGCCCCAAAGTTTGATGAATCCCTTGGCTGCTTCTTGATCGAACGAATCAGATGATGTGTATGTGGCTAAGTCTTTATCATAAAGTGATGTCTTAGCACGACGTCCTAAGATCCAAACATTGCCTTTAAATAATTGTAATCTGATTTCGCCAGTAACGTTCTTTTGACTTTCCTTCAAGAAGGCTAACAATGATTCCATCAATGGTGAGAACCAAAGACCATTGTAAATAATTTCTGTCAATTCTTTTTCAATAACTGGTTTGAAATGTCCTAAGTCCCGTTCAGTAGTCAAATCTTCAAGCTCTTGATGAGCTTTGATCAAGACCATAGCTGCTGGACATTCGTAAATTTCACGTGATTTGATACCGACCAATCTATTTTCGATATGGTCGATCCTACCAACACCATTTTCACCGGCGATCTTATTCAACTTTTCAATCATCGTAGCGAAACTCATTTCTTCATCGTTGATTGAAACTGGTACACCTTTGTTGAATTTGATAGTCATAGTGGTTGGCTCATCAGGTGTTTTTTCGATTGGATTGGTGATTCCAAAAGCATCCTCTGGAGCTTCGACCCATGGATCCTCAAGGACACCGGCTTCATTAGCACGGCCCCAAATATTGGCGTCAATTGAGTATGGTGAATCTAGATTGATTGGAACAGGGATATTATGTTTTTTAGCGAAGTCGATTTCTTTTTCACGTGACCAGTGCCAATCTCTAACTGGACTTAGTACTTCCAAATCTGGTGCCAATGCATGGATGCCAACTTCGAAACGAACTTGATCATTTCCTTTACCAGTACATCCGTGAGCAATGGCTACGGCATTATTTTTTTCAGCAACTTCAACTAATTTTTTAACTATCAGTGGTCGGGATAAGGCAGAAAGCAATGGGTAACTTCCCTCATAAAGGGTATTACCTTGCAATGAAACTAAAGCATAACCATCGGCAAATTCTTCTTTGGCGTCGATTGTCTCGGCATCAACAGCACCTGCGTTAATGGCTTTCTTTTCGATGAAGTCAAGATCTTTTCCTTCTCCAACATCGATACAGCATGCAATTACATCGTATCCTTTATTTTTTAACCAAGGAATGGCTACTGATGTATCCAAACCTCCTGAATAAGCTAGTACTACTTTTTTTGTATCTGTCATTATGTTCCCTCCACTGATTAGAAAAAATTAATTTTGTGTTAATAATAGTAACGCGTTCTTTCACTTAATTCAAGTCTATCCGTGAAAATAGTGGATTGTCGGTTCTTAGATTATTTTAATTAAATGTATATCGCTCTCTAATTTTCAGAAAAGGACAAACTAGTTTTCTGCTTTATCTTTATCGAGTGATTCTGAGATTTTCTTCAAATACTTGAGCATCTCAGCTTCATTATCAGATTCTTCAGTTTCCTCTTCCTTCTTGGATTTTCTAACCATCTTGTTAACGACCTTAACAATAAAGAAAACTACAATAGCGATAATCAAAAAATTAATGATCGATTCGACAAAACTACCATATTTAAAATTAGCTCCCGCCACCTGTACGACCATCTTTGATAGATCGATTTTACCTAACACTAGACCAATCAATGGATTGATCAAATTTGAAACTAAAGAAGTCACGATTGACGTGAAAGCAGCCCCCATAATGACACCAACGGCCAAATCAATAACATTGCCACGACTGATAAATTCTTTAAATTCTTTTAGCATATCTAATACTCCATTCGCATTTTAGTTCGTACAAACAGTTCCTTTTTGCAAATTTGACTGATATACGCTTACCCCGATTATGCAATGTTCGGAGGTGTTTTTTCAACAAATCTTACCCGAATTAAGGATTTTACAATATTCATTCAAAAATGATTTAATATTTTCATATCTCAATAATTGTTAACTATTATGTCATGGTACAATTTACTTATAATTCCATTAGGGGGGATCATTACATTGAAATCTAGTACTGCAGTTCAAAAGTCAGGCTGGATCGTTTGGTGGATCAATACCGTCATTTCGGTTCTGACATTAATTCTAACTATTTTCTTTATTTACCACATTCCTAACACCCAATTTTCACCACAAGATAAAGCATTTACCTTTATCGTTTGGATGTTCATGTTGTTCTTCTTAGTTATTATTCAATTGCTAGCTTATTTCATGATCAAATATCTACATCGGGATAATTCTTATATTTATCCGATCATCTTGATTGTCTTAGGCTTTTGCGGTTATACGCTTTACCTCATCCCTGGCATCTGGGGTGTCATTTACGCTAACCACTTAAGACTAAATCCTTGATGATAAATAGAATCTCAAAATAAGAGCCCAATTCTTTTGAATTGAGCTCTTTTCGTTAGTTTGATTTAAGCTGCTAAATACTTACTTTGTAGCTGTTGAATGTCTTGATCAGTAAGTCCTAACTGGTTATGTAAGTATTGTGTGACTCCGCCATACCTACTCGTTAGCTCATTGAAATATTCATCCAAATATGGTTGTTTGACACTTTCCATATCTTGGATCACATCCAATATTCTTTGACTCTTGGTATACTTGCGAGCCCTTTGCAGGTCATTGTTGACCTTAATTTGGCGATAACTATTCGATTCCAAATAATTTAAGTCGATTGTTTGTTTATCAGAACCCAATGCGGTGAGGATCAAGGCTGTCGCTACTCCTGTTCGGTCTTTTCCTGAAGTGCAATGGTATAAGGTCGCATTATCATTAGTCAGTAGAGTTTTGAACAAAGTTTTATAAGCGGTGACTGATTGTTGTGAATCGGCAATGTAATCATACATATCAAGCATTATTTGATCTCCTGTCTGATGCCCTTGTCTGACCTTTTTGACAATTGATTTAATGCTATGAGTTCCATCCAAGTAAGACAACTGGGGCGAAATAGCTTGATGTTGATAGAAAAACCAAGCTAAATTTTTATCTGGTGCCACGGTCACTTCAGCATTAGAACGGAAATCAATGATATTAGTGACGTGATGGTTTTCCCTTAATACCATCGCATCATTAGCTGTTGTCTGATTCAAAGAATCGGACCTGACTAGCTCGTTATTTTTAACATGTCGTCCTGAAGTAGTTATTACTCCACCTAAGTCACGCGTGTTGTGTGGTTGTGATAAAAACACTCCTGTATCAGTCGACAATTCATCGGCACTAGCGATTGTTTTGATTGATAGAAACGAAATGATGGAAATAGCAACTGCTAAGATCACCAATAAAATTTTTTGATAATTTTTCCGTGAAAACATTTTATCCCCTCCCCACTTTTTACAAAATCATCGTAAACTTTCTATGTATATTTCTTGTATATTTTTATCATTATTGTTTTGAACAAAAAAATCATCACAATTCAATAGAGTTTGAATTGTGATGATTTTTCAGTTAAGATAGCTTTTAAATTTTATTAGGCGACTTTTGATTTTAGATTGCCAATGGCTTCTTCAATTGTTTTACCAGTAGCAAAAATGTTTTCGTTATTTTTATCTACGACAGTAAACAATTGCGAATCTGTGTTTAAATATACGCGATATTTCATAATCATTGTTTACCTCCATCTTCATTATTATTATTCTGGTAGCGAATACATTTTATTTTATGTGTTTGTGATTAATTTGTCAAACAAAACATGCAATTTTTTTCAATTGTTTTCTTCCCCATAACCATGGGAATGGTTACGGTTGCAATAGTTTGTGAAAAAAGGACTTTCAATTTAGGTTGAAAGTCCTTTTTTTATTTTTCAATAAATTCATTTATTTTTCAATATGTCCGTGGTGATATTTGGAACTGCCATAATGTCCATGTGAAAGATCATGAACAATATCGCTTCCTGGATGAACCAAATGCTTAGTATCTCGATACTCAATTGACATTTGAGTATGTTTTTTCAGATCAATCAAAACTTGTCGATATAATTCTTCTTTATGGGGAATCTCTAATAGGTCATAACTATGTAGTAGTTTATCCTTCTCTCGATGTGCCTGAAGAAAAAAACTATAACAGTCAAAAAGATGATTATCCACGATCAACAAATGATAGCGCCAGCGATATTTACGCAAAAAATGCTTATCATAATTCCTGATCAATTCTTTTGACTCTTTCAACAATTAATTTTCATCTGCTTAAGCTTGATGCCCGCCGACCAATTTAGAACGGTCAATAGCTGTACCAGCACTCTTCTTACTATAACCACGGACAATCAATTTATAGCCATAGCGATCTCTGATCTGATCGATCGTATGTTCCAAACGAAGATTAGCATCGGCTTTACGAACATCTTCAAATAATGACAATTGCAAAGAATTAGGCTTACTGATCCGATTGACGCGTTCACCGAGATTTCTCAAAGCCTCACCTTGCCATTTCTTTTCGAACAAATATTTGACTGCTCGAATAAGATCATCAGTTTGATTAGTTGGATCAACCTTTGTTTGGGCACTGAACCCACGTTGATTAGCCTGATTAGGTTCTGAAAAGCCAATCTGGATGCCGACCACTTCACCTAGCACTTGGTGTTTACGTAACCGTGTCCCAACTTGATCGGCTATTTCAAATAAGACCGTTTCAATATCATCTTTTGTTAAATAATCCCGCATCAAAACTTGGCTATTACCATAACCTTTATTATCAGATCTAGGCACATAACGCTTGGTAAGATCTGAATAATCGATTCCCCAGCTGTGAAAATATAAGGCATCTCCTAGAACTCCAAATTTTTTTTGCAATTTTTTTCGATTTGTATGAGCCAGATCATAAAGAGTATGAATTCCCATCCGCTCTAATTTATCGGCAGTTTTACTTCCAATCGACCAAAAGTCGGTCAAGGATGGTATCTTCCAAATCGTTTTTGGAACATCTTGATAATTCCATTGAGCACGCCAAGGTGCTTCTGTCTTAGCTGCATTATCCAAAGCTAGTTTAGCCATCAAAGGATTAGGACCAATACCAACCGTCGTGACGATACCAGTCTCTTGAAAAACCTTTTTTTGAATTTTAGCCGCTATTTCATCATTAGTCCCAAATAATTTATGACTGTGACTGACATCAATAAAAGCTTCATCGATACTGTAAATGAACCAATGTTGATCATCAGTGAATTGGCGAAAAATTTGGTTGATCCGATAGTTTAGTTTGATGTAGTCACTCATATGCGGAGCTACCAATTGAATATCCATATCCGAACGCAATTCAAATTTACGAGTCCCTAATTTGACACCATAATCTTTTTTAGTATCTGGTGAAGCGGCTAGGATCAATCCACCATTAGATTCAGCACGAGACAAAACCGCAATCTTAGCTGCTAAGGGATATTCTGCCCGTCTAATAGCTTCAGTGCTGGCATAGAATGACTTACAGTCAATGCACATAATATCTCTCACAGGTAACCGGCTGGGGTCGTCAAAGGGTGTACTCATCATCCCACCACTTTCCATCTTTTACTGAACCGATCCAACGAATCTGCTCAACTTGAAGAATTTTGAATTCACTATTGTCCAATTGTAGATAAATTTGTCCTGAGCCAAAACCTGCTACGATTCCTTTAAATTCGGGGATCAAATAATCATCCTCTAAGACATTAACTTGAATCAATACTTCATTCGCATGTAACCTGGAGTTATTCAATCGTTCACTGATCTGCCCGGATTTCATCTGCGTGTGCTGCGGTTGCTTGCGTTCTTTTATTTTTTCTTCGTCCATATAGGCACTATGATCAGACAGTAGCCAGCCCATCCATTTCATCATGCCACGATCGTTATATAGCCACTTCTCACGTGGAACAATATTTTCCATCTGAATCACCAACCTTTATAAAGACATTATACGAACGTACGTTCGCTTTTTCAAGAATTATCTAAAAAATTTCAAAAATTGGTCACAAAAAAAGAGCTCAGATTCCTGTATACCAGGAATTTGAGCTCTCCTACATGATTCGATCATGTATTAAACTACTAATTAGTCTTTAACGATGTTAGCAGCTTGTGGTCCACGGTCGCCTTCTTCAACGTCAAAAGTAACGTGTTGGCCTTCGTCTAAAGTCTTGAATCCTTCACCTTGGATAGCTGAGAAGTGAGCAAATACGTCACTGCCATCTTCGCGAGTAATAAAACCAAAACCTTTATCAGGGTTAAACCATTTAACTGTTCCTTGTTCCATGAATGAGAACCTCCAGCGCTTGTTGCGCATTTTTTTTGCATTGTTAAGCTAATCCAGAAAGTAACCATTCGTGAAGAAAAATTAAATCTCTAACCAACTCGTAATACAATAATGTGAGTATACATGAATTTTTCGGAAATAGATACCGATTTGAACTATTTATTTAATTTAATTCTATTTTTGTCGGTTTAAAAGCATTTTTTCTTATCAAATATGCCCTACTTTGTATAATTTTCGTAAAAATCAGCCATAAAAAAAACTCTAAAACTTTCTCAGTTTTAGAGTCAAGTTTAAGTTGTAAGATTCTTAGGCTTAAGCTTTTAAGTTCTTCTCGACGTAATCTTTTACATCGTCTTCACTCATGCTTAAAAATGGCTTCATAGTCTCGATAGTCTTATCGGTACTACGATCGTCGTTTTCCATCATATGATTCCAAATTGCGTCACGAACGATAGTTTTATCATCGCTCCAGTCAAAAGCATCGCTCATTTTCATATTAAGAACCTGTGGTTCAGTTGCAATATTTGAATCTGTCATGTCAAACAGCCTCCTTAGAATTTACAACATCATTATAAGTCTATTTATTAAAAATGACACAGAAAAGGTACTACTTTTTTCAATCGCAACATAATTTATCAACTTATTTTCGGTAAGGATTTTTATATAAATGCAACTATTATTTTTGTATCTTTTGGAATAAACTTGAGTTAAAGTACACCAATTAAAAAATATTGACTATGTTAGTTGAAAGAAGCGATCATTGTGAATACAAAAATTGCTGTTATAGCTGATAGCCACGGAAATGCTACCGCCTTAAAAGCAGTTATCGAGGATGCCAAAAAGTTAGGAGTCCAAGAATACTGGTCCTTAGGAGATATCGCCTTCGGTGGCTCATCTTCAGAAGATTGTTTTGAGATGCTCAATGAAGTGAACACCACCCAATATTTAATGGGCAATTGGGAATCTGCCTACTTGGACGTGATAGATAATAAATCAGTCGATTTAAGTGACCCAAGTGACATCTATTTCATATCCTTAGTACGTTATGAACAACAATATTTCAGTGCTACCCGCAGCCAACAAATCAGGGATCTTCCTATGAATAATGAAAAAGAAATCTTAGGAACAGTCTTTTCATTGACACATAATCTGCCCAATAAAAATCGTGGGCATTCATTGTTCCCCGACAAAAAAGAAAGTAATTTTGATAAACTTGAAATCGACAAAAAGATGGACGTTGCCATATATGCCCACACGCACACGCCAGTCTGGCGTTACACTACTGATGGTCAAATGATTTTGACTCCCGGTTCAGTCGGTCAACCATGGTACTCTAGGAAAAAATTGATGCACAATCGTGATGCAAGTTACCTGGTGCTCTCCTTGTCTGACTCAAAAATTGAAGGAGTAGACTTCCGTCGTATCCCTTATAGCATTGATGAAGAATTAGCGCATGCGAAGAATCTAGGACATCCCTACTTAGACTTATATAAGAAATTATTAATGACTGGTCAACCATCGACCCATGATAAAGATGTCTTACAAAAAATCAATCGTCAAAATCACTACAAAGAAAAAGCTGAAAATTTCTTAAATCAATTACCTAAATAATTTTTATAGAGGTGGCATATGTTTGAACAAATCATCCAAGAAATAAATAACCATCACAAAATCATTATCATCCGGCATCAAAATCCTGATCCAGACGCCATTGGCTCCCAGTTAGGTTTAGCAACTGTCTTAAGAAATAAATTTCCTGACAAGAAAATTTATACTCCTGGTACTGAACTAGAAGTATTCGATTGGCTAGGCAAAATGCAATCGATCACTGACTCAGCCTATAAAGGTGCTTTGATCATCGCAGTCGATACCGCCAATAAAATTCGCATTGATGTTGAACACCACTTTACTGACCAAGAGCAAATTATCAAGATAGATCACCATCCTAATGATGATCCTTTTGGAAAAATAAATTGGGTCGATGAAAATTTTTCTAGTTGTGCAGAAATGATTTTCACCTTTGCCGAAAAAACTGATTTACCTGTCAATGCAGACGCGGGTCGCTTGCTATATGCTGGTCTCATCGGTGACACGAACCGTTTCTTATATCCTGAAACTAACGCCCAAACACTGGAGATAGCTGCAAAACTAGTCAAAACTGGCATCAACGTTTCCGAGATCAGCCAGCATGAAGATAGCATGTCATTGGAAATCTCTCGTCTCGAAGCCTATATCTTGGAAAATTTCACGTTGACTGAAAATGGCTGTGGCTACATAGTGATCGACCATCGTAACCTGAGGATCTTCAATCTCAATCCCGGTGAATTAGATTATGCTGTACCTTTGATTGGTAAAATCAATTCAGTCAAAACTTGGGCAGTCATCAGTGAACCTGAGCCAGAAAAATTTCGAGTCAATCTACGATCGAAAGCTGTGTCGATCAACCAAATTGCTGTTAAATATGGCGGTGGTGGGCATCCTCTTGCCAGTGGAGTTTTTCTCCATGATTACAAATCGGTCGACCACTTGATTGAAGATATGGATCAAATAACAAAATCAACTGTAGAATAATTTTTAAAAGCGACGCAATCTTACCCGATTACGTCGCTTATTTATTCTATAAAATTCGATTATATTCGATAACTCTAGGATTGAAACCAAACTTTGCGAATTCCACCGTGGTGATAGAAAGATTATCCGGTTGAATTGGGTCCAATAATTCAGGAGCATACGTCCCCACTAGGGCAGTCAATATTGCACTGTGAGTAACGACCAAGATTGGTTTATGGCTCTCTTTAGAAATAATGATCTCCTTGATCACATCGGAAAACCTTTCCCAAAATTTAGCACTAGTCTCCGCTAATTTTGATTTATCCAAACTTGCCAAGTTATCTTGAAAATCGTTTGGAGTCATTTTTTCTGGTTCATCCATTGCATCTTCGACTAATTTAAAAATTTTCTTTTTCGGTTGGCCTTCAAATGATCCATAAAATTGCTCCCGTAATTCCGGCATCGGCTTGATTGTCAAAGTCTTTTGCCCTACTTCAGTCAATCCTTGATTGATCTCACTACAAGTTTGAATTGAACGATTCATATCGCTGCAATAAATCGTATTGGAAAATTCTCCTAATTGAGAAATCTTTTTACCTAATGCAAAAGCTTGTTCATGGCCACTTTCAGTCAATGGCGTATCGGACCAGCCCTGCATTACTTGCAAATAATTAAAATAAGTCTGACCATGACGAATAAAATAAATCTTTGTCGGATCATCCATTGATCTTACCTTCATTTTCCTAAAATTAAGTCGATTGTCACATTAAATTATAGCGGAATTTCATTACAAATAATGTCAGATTATCAAAAAACTACTTTTAAAAATAAATACGATAAGATAAATTTTTTCATTTATGATAACAGTATCAATAAAGAAGTCTGACTCAAGGAAGGTCTTAATATGAAAGCAGTATATCCGATCACAATGATAAAAAGTCAGCGAGATTATTATCCATATTATGTTGATATACCAGACTTGGATTGTGCAATCCATGCTGAGGATCCTGTATCCGGTATGCAACATGCAAGAAGGCGTATCCAGGATGAAATAGATATTCTTGATCAGGATGGCAAAAAAATCCCTCCATCAAATCCAGAATTACCAACCGCACCCCAAGCAGATATAGTAACTCTAGTTGACATCGATACTGAAGAATTAGAACAAGAAAGTCGTGAGAAAAAACGCTCCAGTTATTTTTATGCAAATTAAACACTCGATCATATATATCGACCCCAAAACTAGTCTTCAATGGTTTACCAAGAATCAATTTAAAACTGCGACTTCCATCAGACAAACGTTCTGGACGGAGAAAAACTGGAGCATTAGTATCGTTCAATTTAAGCATCCTGACAAACTCGAATTGATGAGTAACAGAGATGACTGCGATTCGACTATTGACCAAACCAGAAACCACCTGGGCATTGATTTGGGATCCTTCATGCTCGTTAGTCGATGAAAAAGACTCATTCATTAATACTAAACTAGGTGCCTTTAACTCATCAATGATCTCAGACATTCTTTGCAATTCTAGATCCAATTTGCCAGAATTCAGCTGACTATCTTCCTCTCGTTTGAAATGAGTATAGATATCATGATAAATCGGTGCCTGATAATTTTGGGCAAAAACATACATCCCTGCTTGCATCATCATTTGTGCCTGGCCCAGGCTCCGCAATGTCGTCGTTTTACCGCCTTGATTAACGCCAGAAATGACCACTAAGGTCAGTTTGTCAGCAGACAAGTCATTACCAACCACTTGAGAAACTTGATCTGTATGTAAGAGTAAAACAACATTTTTTAAATCAGAAATTGAAGTGGCCTCTCCAATAGTAGGATAAGTAACCTTTAAATCATCCGCAAAATGATGTGTTAGTCGCCCTATGGCAATCAAAAATCCTAATTGATACTGTAATTCAATGAAGAAATTTTCTAGTTCTTTTTCTGTATTGACTACTTTAATAGCCAAATGGTAATCAGCTTGATTATCATAACTACCTAAGGCATTGCTACTATTATCATCCCGATCAGGAATAACGAATTGTGCCTCATTTTTTTCGAAACGGGTTTTCATGGAACCAAAAATATTCGTTAGCCGACTCCCCTTTTTCTCAGAAAAATCTAAGTCAGCTATCTGACTGCCAAAATCAGCTGTCAGTTTAACCGGATAGCTGTGTGTCGAATTAGCTAAAATTGCTTGAATCACCCCATGCATAGCTGTCAGATCATCCACTTTGAAAACATCTTTTAGCCTTTGAAAAAAACTTTTGAAATTAGTTGAACGCCAACCAACCTTACCCAACGGTGTTAATTTTTCTAAATAATTCAAAAAGATATCGATTTGACGCGCATTACTGTGCAACTTATATGATGCTGAACCAGAATCTAGGGACCAATACTCATTCTTGGCTTCATCCAAACCTTGAGAAACGATGGTATACAATTCCGTCAATTCATCGCGATGAGTCAATGAATCCTTAACTGCCGCTTGCCGGAAATAAATTTCTTCAGAAGTTTGCATTGGTGCAAATAAAACACTCAAGACCACTTGTCGTAAAAATTTATCGTCACCTGTCATTTCAGACACGATGGGTTCTAGCTCGAGATCTTCAAAAACATCATTTTGCTGTGAAGACAATTCAAATTTTTTGACAGCAATATTATTGTGATCGATCAAATTTACTCTCATTTTTGAAACCTTCCTTCAATATCATCAGTCGTCAAATGGTAATTGGCCAATAAAATTGAAGTGTAAGCCTTACCATTAAGGTCTGCGGGGACAATTTTGAAAGTCCGTTGAGCTTGATCATCCACTTGGCTCATCAGTGTTTGAACTCCAGGATGATCACCTAAGGCCTCCAAGAAAGTCACATAAATACCGCAGACATTTTTCTTCATTAATGCTGTCAGGACCCGCTTACCTAACTCAGTTGCATCTTCTTCCGAAGTCGACGAAAATAATTCATTTAATACGACAAAACTGTGGTCATCTACTTGATCGATGATATCGTGGATCCGCTGGACATCGATCTCTAATAGTCCACTTAATTTATTGCTCGACTCCTGGCGATCAAAATGAGTAAATATTTTGTTTTTAAGTTGTAAGATAGCTTGGCTTCCTGGAATCGGCATCCCCAACCGTAGCAAATAATATGCTTGACCGACCATTCGAGCATAAGTTGTTTTTCCACCCTGATTAGGTCCGGAAATAATCAAAAATGGTCGGTCTGGTAACAGATGATAGTCATTAGTAACAATAGAGTCACTATCTTTGTCCGACAAATTTTTGACGGCCATCGAAAAATCAAAAGAATCGCTGATTGACTGTTCACCATCGACCGTAACTTTAGGCAATGTGAAATCCAAACCAAATTCTTGGCTAATCATTTTTTCCACCTTGGCCCAACCAACGTAAAAAGTTAATTCTTGAACAGCTAGTTGGATACGATCATTATGAAAACTACGATATTTTCCATAAAATTCATTCAATTGCGCAAATTGATCAGGATATAACTTGATCAACTGGCTGATGATCGATGTTTGTAAGTTATTCATATTGAATGGTGCGGGAGTGTGCTTTATTTTGATTGGTGCAAGCATTTTGTCAGTGTCTTCAAACAAACCACCGAACAACTTTTTGAATCTTTCATCAAAGCTCTCTCGTGGTTGAGGATCGGATTCGACCGTGACATTTCTTCCACTCAAATATAAACGGTAATAAATTTTCGAAAATTTTTGATTGATGTCAGCTATGACTTCACGTAACTGTTCAATCTCGGAACTTTTTTGAAAATCATTCAGATACTGCAAAAATGATCTGAGCCCTTCAGACGTAATTGACTGATCAGCTAATTCTTCAACTAATTCGTTGATAGCTTTCAATTGTTGGTCCCAAAGACTGACTAAAACGTGTTGACGATATGCCAAAGGATCAAGTCGCTCTAATTGAGATTTTTGATTCAGGCAATCAATCATTTTGTCGGTAAAGTTGACCAAAGCTTGATAAATATCAGGATCAATCAAATCATCAAAAATTGCTTGGCGATAATTTACATCATCCAAATTTTGTGGTAATTGATAATCAAAATTTTTGGTTGAATATCCTGAAAATTCATCGACCTGTTGAAATAGTTCGTCTAAATTTAGATCTTGTAAGATGGGATCATTTTGAACGATGATCGTCTTTGGTTCATCTTTGTTTTTGAACAATAAGCTATTAAACATATCAGCACTTCCTTTATATTTTTTATAAAAGATAAATGTCGACAAAAAAAGACACCTACCCTATTGGGCAGGCGTCATCAATTCTTACGAATTCTTACGGCGAACGTCATCACCGAAGTTTTTATCTGTTTTTATAATATGCTCATTCAATTATTAGTACAAGCATTAAAGCTCTTATCTAAATTTATAATTATTTTAAAGTCGACCAAATGATGCAGCACCGATAGATGGGAACAAACTAACGATTCGACCGATTTGATCACTATCGAGTTTCAATTCGATGATTGGTAACAAGCTATTAATGACATCTTCAGCATGATCACTCATTTCAGTGATTCCAACTAATTTACCATCCTTATCATGAACTTGTTTGCTTTCAGCCAATTGTTCTTTGTCGACTTGATAGTACCAATCTTGTGACAAGTCGGTATCTGTAACTGAAAGACCTTGAGCCTCTGCGTCTTCCACTGAAACGCCGGCTTCAGCAATTCTTGGAGAGGTAAAGACAACTGATGGGATGACTGGAAACTTAATGGCATCTTTGGTTTTACCAGAGAATAACTCCATTAAATATGTTGATTCAAAGAGTGCTGTCGGTGTTAATTTTGGTTGTTCACTGGCAATAACATCACCTGATGCATAAATATTTTCAACATTAGTTTGTAAATGATCATTCACGGTCACACCGTGTTGATCATATTTAACACCAGCTTTATCTAAGCCAACATTTTCAACATTAGGGATCCGACCAGTAGCATCTAAGACCCAATCGGTGTCAATGCTCTGATCGTCACCATATTCAACAGTCAAATTACTACTATTTTCCATGATTGCTGAAACCTTAGAATCACGGACAAATGTTACTCCTCGCTTTTCAAGGTCAGCAATGACCTTTTCTACGAATGGTTGATGGAAACGCCTTAAGGCTTTATCAGCATGCAACATAACTGTTACCTTAGCACCTGCGGCATTAGCAATCGTCGCAAATTCCATCCCAATGTAACCAGAGCCGATAATAACAACATTTTTAGGCAATGACTTCATATTCATAAAATCTTCGCTGTCATGCGTTAAATCAGTTCCCTGGATGTCTAACTTATGTGGTCTCAACCCAGTTGAAATAACGATCTTATCAGCCGTTACTTCTTTATCATTAACAACCACAGTATGCGGGTCAGAAAACTCACCATGACCAGAGATAATGTCGATCCCTACACTCTTCATCAGTCCGCTGATCATGTCTGGCAAAGAATCGATGACATCTTGCTTATGTTCAACATTTTTCGTCCAATCAATCTTGACATCACCAGTTAAAATACCATTCAGTCGTTCTAATTCACGACTAGCTTTTACTGGTTCATCCAAAGTGATCTTCGCATTGCATCCTCGGTTTGGGCAAGTTCCACCAATCAAACCGCTTTCAATAACTGCTACTTTACAGCCTGTGGCTGCTAAAGGAATTGCTCCATCAAAGGTCCCGTGTCCAGCTCCAATATATAGAACGTCGTAATCATACTTATCTGACATGAAAAACTTCCTCCTGCAATCTATTTACTATGTTTAATTTAGAACAAAAGTAATAATAAAACAAAGATTTTAATGAATGAAAAAATCACTCTATCAAAAACAATTTTCCCCGAGGAGCTTGGACCAAACGTGGTAGTTGAATTTTCTTTCAAATAATTTTGAAAGTACTTTAAATATAGCCTAACTAAATTTCGATTCAATTATATCTGCTTAATTTATTTTTGTAAATGATAGATGAATTTGAAGTTATATATAGGTAGAACTTTTCAAATAAACAAATTATCATAATTTTAAAATTATAATTTTTATGTTCTGAGTTTTCTTATTATGTTACATAATAATGTTTATTTTTTTTAATATAGGCGGTTGACATTCCATCAAAAATACCTAATGATGTACCTGTATCATTCACTTATCACTTAATAATTTAATTGATTGGAGAGGGTAACATGGCAAAAAAACTTACAACAGAAAGTGGACAACCTTGGGCAGATAATCAACATTCTCAAACTGCAGGTTCACGTGGACCTGTTTTAATGCAAGACTATCAACTCTTGGAAAAATTGGCTCATTTCGATCGTGAACGGATCCCCGAACGTGTTGTTCATGCTAAAGGTGCAGGTGCCAAGGGTGAATTCGTCCTTGAAAATGACATGAGTAAATATACGAAAGCTGATATGTTCAACGAAGCTGGCAAGAAAACTCCACTGATCGTTAGATTTTCACAAGTAGCTGGTGAGAAAGGTTACCCAGATACTGTTCGTGATGTCAGAGGATTCTCAATTAAATTTTACACTCAAGAGGGAAATTATGACCTTGTTGGAAATAACACCCCAGTATTCTTCGTCAATGATCCATTGAAGTTCCCCGATTTCATTCATTCTCAAAAACGTGATCCCAGAACAAATCGTAGAACTCAAGAAATGCAATGGGACTTCTGGTCACATTCACCAGAATCATTACACCAAGTAACTTATTTGATGGGTGACCGTGGACTTCCAGCTTCATACCGTGAAATGAACGGTTATGGCTCACATACTTTCAAGTGGGTCAATAAAGATGGCGAACAATTCTGGATCAAGTATCACTTCATCTCAGACCAAGGTGTTCACAACATGACTAATGATGCTGCTACTAAATTGGCCGGAGAAGATACTGATTATCTTCAAGATGATCTCTTTGATGCGATTGAAAAGAAAGATTATCCATCATGGACGTTATATGTTCATATTTTACCTTATGAAGAAGGACTCAACTATAAGTGGGATATCTTTGATGTCACAAAGACAATTTCTCATAAAGATTACCCACTGATCAAGGTCGGCAAAATGACCTTGAATGAAAATCCAAGCAACAACTTTACTGACGTTGAAGAAGCAGCTATGTCACCTGCAAACTTAGTCCCAGGAATCGAAGCCTCACCTGATAAACTTTTGCAAGGTAGATTATTCTCATATAAAGATGCCGAAAGATACAGATTAGGTGCTAACTTTGAGGACTTACCTGTCAATAGACCATTGAATGAAGTTCACAATTACGCTCGTGATGGTGCTATGAATACCACTAACCCAGGTGGAGATGTCAACTATGAACCTAATGGTTTTGATGGTCCTAAAGAGGATCCAAAGGCCTCAATCAAACCTGATGAAGTTGAAGGACATACTGGTAATCAACCATATAATTATTCCCCTGACTATACAACTCAAGCTGGTGACTTATATCGGTTAATGAGTAAGGAAGAACAAGATCGTTTGATCAATACAGTCGTCGATGCTATGGGTAGTTTCGATAACGATGAGATCAAGACACTTGAAATCAGACAAATGTATGGTGCTGATAAAGATTATGGTTCACGGGTCGCTGCAGGTTTAAAGATGAACTTGGACGATATCCTACAAACTGAATAATTCAAAATAATTAGTCTCAATCAATGGTAATCATGCCATCGATCGAGGCTTTTTTTGATATCTAATTAATTTTTCCTTGATAACATTAATTTCGAAATGACGTTCCACAATATAAAAATTTTTCTTGTCAAATGTAATCGCAACTAAGGTCAGATATGTAATATTATGATGGTGTTCTGAAGAGTAAGTAATGAACAACCCCCTACATTGTTTATTACTTATGAAGACTCAGAATGATTTCCCTTCATAATTTTATGGTTTATGGGATTTAACATGAATCTCCCCCCTATGTATCTTAAGTTCTCTTCTGCCAAGAGAACTTTAAAAAATAAAAGACGCTAATTATTTTCCTCGGATAATTAGCGTCTTTTATTTAGATATTTTATTTTTTGTCCTAAATATTTAGGACATCTTTTGAATGACAAAGGATACGATCACAACTAAAATAATAGCTCCAATCAATGATGGGATTATAGCCATACCAGCCATTTGTGGACCCCATGATCCCAATAGACCTTCACCTAAAGCAGAACCAACGATTCCAGCTACAATATTGCTGATCCAGCCCATTGATTTACCATTTTTTGTAAGCGCACCAGCAATCATACCAATAATTGCACCGACGATTAAAACCCATAACCAATGCATAAAATCCCTCCTTGAAATATATTTAACACTTCAAGTCTATGGTATTAAGGATTATAAGACAAATAATACGCTAAAATTACTTAATAAATATTAAGTTACTAAACAAAAAGAGCTTATCAACACTGAGATACCAATGTTGATAAGCCATGTAACGAATAAGATAAACTTTAATAATTTAATTGTTAGCATTGATCTATCCCACAACAGAATCAAATTTTATAGAGTATCGTTACTAATAGTAGTCTTGGCATATAAATTAATGCATTAAAAGTTGATTATCTTCTAAAAATATTGAGAATAACTTTCACACACATTGTAATAAATTCAAAAATATCGGGTCCAAAACTAATTGGTCCCTCAACTTTATCTTTTTCCTTGCTGAATCTAGTAAAAATATTTTTTAACCAATTTGTTTTACTAAAGAAAAATGAAATAATCATTATATGAAATAATCATTATAATGGATACTACGATTAATACTCCCAGATATATTCCATTATCATTTCTACTCACCCAAACAACACCAAAATAATTCATATTAATTTTTTAGTTTAAATGATCAACACGTAAAATCATTTAAAATTTTCTCCCTACAAAAGATAAAAGTATCTAACAATATTTAATTCCCTAATTTGTAGGATACAAAAAATAAATCCACACATTATCGTTTACAATAAAACACACCATTTTCAATATTATATAATCGATCAACATAGGGTCTAAATCCAATTGCTTAAAATCACATGTGTATCCTTGATTTTCACAAAGAAGTGCGCAAGAAGTGCGCACATTTTTTATTTTTATATAAAACCTATAGAATACAAAAAGCCCCAGAACATTGATATAACAACGTTTTGGGGCTTTGCTGATCTTTTCTATAAAGCCTATAACACCGGTAAAAATGCCGTTGGCGAGAGTCGAACTCGCACATGGATAACCATACAGCGACCTGAACACTGCGCGTCTGCCAATTCCGCCACAACGGCTTGATTCATTTTGTGATAAGCTTACCTTAAAACGATACCACAAAATCGAGGATATGTTATGAAAAAAATCAATAAATCAATTTTATCTCAAATCATTGCCCCTCGCAACCCAAACTCATATAAAGGTAATTATGGCAAGATCTTAATCATTGCTGGTTCTCTGCCCTTTGGCGGAGCTGCGATCATGTCTTCTTCAGCTGCAGTCCATGCTGGGGCCGGATTAGTGACTGTTGCCACCGTTCAGGAAAAGTTCACAGCGATAAATACCAAGATACCGGAAGCAATGACAGTCGATTATCACAACATCATTGAAACCTCAGACGCTATCAATAAGGCAAACGTGATCGTCATCGGACCCGGTCTAGGGACTGATGAATACGCCAAATCACTTGTTCACCTGGTCCTAGACAATGCGAAAGCAGAACAGACGCTAGTACTTGACGCCTCGGCACTAACGATTATTGCTCAGCAAAAATTATCACTTAGTCAAACTAGCGCTAATCTGATTCTAACGCCTCATCAAGGTGAGTGGCGGAGGCTCTCAGGTTTAGATATCGATCAACAGACTGAGCAAAATAATCAAACAGCCATCAACAAAATAGCCCCAAATGCCCTTTTGATCGTCAAAAAACATCATTCAGAAATCTATTATCAAGATCAAGTTTCTCAAATTACAGCTGGTAATGCTGGGATGGCTACTGGTGGTATGGGTGATACTTTGACCGGTATTATTGCAGCTTTAGTCGGCCAATTTGATTTCTCTTTAAAGACTGTAGAGGCAGCTTTATTCTTACACAGTTTTGTTGCTGACAAAATTTTTGAAAAGAATTATGTAGTTTTACCAGAGATGTTAATCAAAAATTTGCCGAAAGTTATGAAAAAAATAGCTAATAATACTGCAAAAGGCTAAAAAAAGATGTTGAAATCAATTGATTTCAACATCTTTTTGTTTTATTTAATTTTAACTAGTCGACGAATCCTAGCCACTCTGGCACCTAAAATTTTATCAGCTAATTTAGTCTTCAATACTAAGTAACCAAAGACACCTGCACCTACTACCGCTTCAACTAATAGAAACACTAAACTTAGGATTCGATCAGAATTACCGACGAAACGGTAGACGATCCAATTGATCAAAATAACGATAACGAACATAACAACTGAGAAAATGATGATACCACTGATCCTATTTTCAGTCCGCTCAATATTGAAGGGATAAAGCTCATGTAATTTTCTTAACATCAAATAACAGATCAAGGCCATGCTGACACTGGTTGCCACTAATGGGCCAAACTCATGGAACATCCCGATCATTGGTATTTGGATAACGATTTTAACAATAAAGCCGATCACCAAATACTTGATTGCCAGACGGTTTCGATACAATGCCTGCAAAACTGCTGATAAGACAGTGAACAAGCCCAACAAGATCGACATCAATGATGAGAACTGGAGCATTGACACACCTAAGGCATCATAACGATAAAAGGTTGTCCACAATGGTTGTGAGACGGCATACATCCCTAGAGCTGATGGGATCATAATGAAAAAGAATAGCTCGAGAGTGTTGCTGATTTGCTTCTGGATGTCTTTTTTATCACCCTTGGCGAATAGTCCGGACAAGATTGGAACGGCTGTGACGGCCATGGCAGTTGATAAAGAAACGATTATCATGATCAACTTGTTGGCCTGGAAACCGAACAGTGAATAATAATTATCTAGTTGCTCTTTTGAAGCATTGACGAACATCAACATGTACTGCTGGAAAGTCGATTGATCATAAAGATTAAAGAATGTTATCCCGGCATCCATGATAATGAATGGGAAAGCTTGAGCAAAAATTTCTTTAGCAAAATTCTTGTTGATTGCTGAAACCGGCTTACCATCACGAGACAAAGCTCGTAATTTCGGTAATTTCTTGAAAATATAATAAACCAACAGTCCAATCGCAAATATTGCCCCAATAAAGGCTGCAAATGTCGATTGGGTAACTGCATCGACGTAACTACCCTTTTGAACTTGCATGATCAAATAAGTAGCGGCCAACATGTAGATCACTCGGACTACTTGCTCAATAAATTGCGAGATAGCAGATGGAGCCATATCTGAATATCCTTGCATGTATCCACGCAGAATACTCAAGATAGGGATCACTAACACGGCAATACCTAGTGATTTGATAACAGGAATACTATTAGGATCACTGTCGGTAAAGAAAAAGGCAATGATTGAGGCGCCAAAAAACATAATGGCTCCAAAAATTATCCCCATCAAGGCCATGATCTTCAGGCCTTGCTTAAACAATCGATTTCCGGTCGCATACTCGTCTAAAGCATTGTAATGGGAAATCTGTTTGGAAATGGCTCCCGGTATCCCGGCAGTAGAAATAATCAGAAATAAACTATAGATGTTATATCCCTTGGCAAATAAGGCATTGGCAGATGAATACGACGAACCCATCCAAGCCATCCAAGGAATAATATAAATAGCACCTAAAACACGTGAAAAAATACTTCCCGCAGTCATCCAGACAGAACCTTTTAACATGGTATCTTGACTCGATGACTCAGGATTCAATTTGGGAATAGCTTCTTCCACAGATTGCTTGTCGTTTGCGCTCAATACCTGCACCACCTTAAAAAAACTAACCCTTTAATTATAGCAAATTTGTAATCAGGGAAACCTTAAATTCTCTTAATTATTGAAAAAATCAATCATTGCTAAAACTGGCTTATTGGCGTCAACTTCACATTTGATTCTTGATATAAAAAAGAAGTTCGACAACTATCGAACTTCTTAAGCATAAATCATTACTCAAAACTTGTCTAAAATTATTTTACAACGATGTTGACAATCTTGTTAGGAATAACGATTACTTTAGCAACATCTTTGCCGTCGATGAATTTTTGGATCTTTTCATCACTAAGAGCTAATTCTTTGATCTTCTCTTTGTCAGTATCCACAGGTAAACTCAACTTGTCACGTAGACGACCATTGACCTGGATGATCATTTCAACTGTATCAGAAACTAACTTAGATTCATCAAATTCAGGCCATTTGGCATAAGTGATCGATTCGTCATGACCAAATTTGCTCCATAATTCTTCCATCATATGTGGTGCAATTGGTGCCAACATCTTAACCAATCCTTCGGCATATTCTTTAGGAAGGCTGTCAGCTTTGTTGGCTTCATTAGTAAAGACCATCATTTGAGAAATCGCTGTATTGAAATGTAAGACCTCAAAGTCTTCAGTTACTTTTTTGACTGTTTCATTGTAGACCTTATATAGCTTACCATCATTCTTATCAGTCAAGAAGTCATCACGTACTGTATTATCGTCATCATTATTGATGAACAATCTCCAAACACGTTCCAAGAACTTGTTAGCTCCAGCCAATCCATCTTCTGACCAGGAAATCGAAGCATCCAATGGTCCCATGAACATTTCATAAAGCCTGAGAGTATCGGCACCATATGATTCAACAACATCATCAGGGTTAACGACATTCCCCTTTGATTTAGACATCTTTTCGTGGTTATCACCTAAGATCATCCCTTGGTTGAACAACTTTTGGAATGGCTCTTTCGTTGGTACGACGCCTAAATCATAAAGGACCTTATGCCAGAAACGTGCATAAAGTAAATGCAAGACAGCATGCTCTGCACCACCGATATAAAGGTCAACTGGCAACCATTGTTTCAATAAGTCATAGTCAGCCAATTTTTCATCATTATGTGGATCAATATATCTCAAGTAATACCATGAACTACCGGCCCACTGTGGCATTGTATTAGTCTCACGGCGACCTTTACGACCATTCTTGTCAACAACATTGACCCAGTCAGTTAGGTTGGCCAATGGACTCTCAGGAGTTCCCGATGGAGCAATATCACTATCAGCTGGTAATTCTAAAGGTAATTCATCTTCTGGTACTAAAGTAGTTTCGCCATCTTCCCAATGAATAACAGGAATTGGTTCACCCCAATATCTTTGTCTTGAGAACAACCAATCACGAAGCTTATAGTTAACTTTCTTTTTACCAATGCCCTTTTCCTCAAGGTAATCGACCATCTTGTCGATGGCAGCGTCTTTTTGAAGGCCATTCAAGAAATCAGAATTGATATGTTTACCTTCACCAGTAACAGCTTGGTTCTCAATATTACCTTCAATAACTTGTTCCATTGGTAAACCAAATTTCTTAGCAAAAGCATAGTCACGATCATCATGAGCAGGCACGGCCATAACAGCACCTGAACCATAAGTTACTAAAACATAATCTGAGATCCAAATAGGGATTCTCTTACCATTGATAGGGTTAATAGCATATGCACCGGTGAAAGCACCTGTCTTATCCTTGTTTAAATCAGTCCGATCAAGGTCAGACTTATGAGAAACTTCTTCTTTATATGCTTCAACGGCATCTTTTTGTTCAGGTGTGACGATTTTTTCAACTAATTCATGTTCTGGAGCTAAAACAACGTAAGTTACACCAAAAGCAGTATCTGGCCGAGTAGTGAAAACATCGATTGTTTGGTCAGAATTTTCCAACTTGAAATCGATCTCAGCACCAACTGAACGACCAATCCAGTTACGTTGCATTTCCTTGATAGATTCAGGCCAGTCGATCAAGTCTAAGTCATCTAATAAACGATCAGCGTAAGCTGTGATCTTCAACATCCATTGACGCATAGGCTTTCTAACAACTGGGTAGCCACCACGTTCAGTCTTTCCATCAATGACCTCTTCATTAGCAACAACTGTTCCTAAATCAGGACTCCAGTTGACCGGTACCTTAGCTTCATAAGCTAGACCCTTTTTGTACATTTGTTCAAAGATCCACTGAGTCCATTTATAAAACTTAGGATCAGTCGTTTGAACTTCACGGTCCCAGTCATATGAGAAACCAAGTGAATTGATCTGACGCTTGAAGTTATTGATGTTCTTTTCAGTGAATTCTGCAGGATTGTGACCTGTATCCAAAGCATATTGTTCAGCAGGCAATCCAAACGCATCGAACCCCATCGGATGTAAAACATTGAATCCTTGCATCCGCTTCATTCTAGCAACGATATCAGTTGCTGTGTAGCCTTCTGGATGTCCTACGTGCAAACCTTGTCCAGATGGATATGGGAACATATCGAGAGCGTAAAAATTCTTTTTGTTCTTGTCAGTTCCAGTCTTGAATGTTTGGTGTTCTTTCCAATACTTTTGCCATTTTTTCTCAACGACATTGTGATTGTATGACATATGTTTTCCTCCATAAAAAAAGTCCTATGATTAAAAATTAATCATAGGACGAATTATCGCGGTACCACCTAAGTTCCATATGTATTTAACATATGACTCTCAAAATCCGTAACATGGACTAGACGTGATCACTTACTATGAGTTCAGCAATCAAACTTAGTGGACGAGTTCAGTTGAACTAATTTATGCATTCACAACAACCATGCACTTTCTGAAAAATCAGAAACAACTTACTATTTCCTTTGAATTACATATTACAACTTTATCAGTTGTCCGACAACCAATAAATCTGACTTTAAATTATTAATTTGCTTCAACTGTTCGACAGTAATACCTGCTTGAGCAGCAAGACTTTGAATCGAATCACCATCTTTGACCGTGACACTATCACTTTTAGCAGTAGCTTCTGTCTTGGTAGTTTGAGTTTGGCTGTCATTAGTAGTCTGGGCAGCTACCGGTGTAGTTGAACTTTCAGTTTGTGAACTTGTAGAAGCATTACTATTAGCTGCACTTGCACTACTATCGTTATTATTTGTAGCCGTTGAATCATTCGACGATGAATAATCTGGCGTTGTTGTAGTAGTGGTTGTACTTGTCGTTGAACCAGTTGAATAACTTGGCGTCGATACTTCAGTCACAGCTGAATTATTAGTTGCATCTGAAGAACTGGATGAATTACTTGCTGTAGCTGGATAATTAGTCTCAGACGAGAAGTTTGGTGATGTGGCAGTTGTTGAACCAGTCGAGTTATTGACACTGACAGCAACATTTGCTGATGAATCAGACTTATCATACTTCTTAACACCATTAGTTTCATCTTGGACAATCACAGGTGCTTGTTTACCTTGATACATATCGTCGTTATCATCGACCGTTGAACTATCATTAGTTGTAGCATTTGTGCTGAGATCAACTGCTTGGACAGCGGAAGTCTCACTATTATTATCGTCATCGTCGCCAATAACTTTATTAACTATTAAAGTTTTACCTGGATAGACATAACTTGACGTCTTCAAGCCATTCAGATCCATCAAAGTTTGCAAAGAGATATTAAATTTATCAGCAACTGATTGCAAAGTATCTCCTTGGGCATAAATATAAGTCTGACTATTTGAGTCTTCATCAAGTGGTTCATCAAAACGAGTTAGATTATATTTCTCTATGATATTATTTAATTTATCCGCATAAGTCGTATCGGTAGCGTAACGGCCTGTCAAAAATGCTGTGGCATCTTTGTAGGAACTAGTATTGCTCTTCCAAGTACCGGCATAGATCTGTGGATTACCAGACACCCCACCACGTAGCAAAGAAACATAGTCTTCGAGAGACTCCTTATATGAAGGATATTTCTTGAAATCAGAATTGATGGAATACAAACTACCAGTTCCATCATCTTCTTGAGTCGCCATATTAACAGCGGTCCCTTTGTAAGAACCTTTGATACCAAACAAATTATAATTTGGTGAACTAGCTAAGCCACTAGTACCCCAGCCACTTTCGATCAAAGCTTGAGCAATCATGACTGATGCATACAAGTCATTATTTTCAGCCAATTTACGAGCTGTATTACCTAAGTAAGTGACAAAAGCTTGGTCACCGACACCCCGTGGGGTGATCATCCCTACTCCGGAATCTGTCGTATCATTCGTTGTGGCTGTTTGATCATCACTGTCAGTGGTATCAGCGAAAACTGGTTGAGTGGTCAATGCGGTACTTGCCTGAGCGGCTACTCCACCAAAAAATAATCCTGCCCCTAAAACAGTAACGTTTTTCTTCAAATTAGTATTTGCTAATTTTTTAGCATTCGAGTGAATCATTTGTTGCTCTTCTGCTTTACGTTGGAAACGTGAAACTTTCATATAAACAACACCCCTTTAAATACTCATGACACTATTATATTTCTTAAAGAAATTTTAAACAATATTAGAAGGTTAAAAAAATGAAAAAAAGCCACTTTTTAATTTCATCAGATATATTTTTGATAATAATATTTATTATCTGGACATTACTTGTTGCCAACAATTCCCAATTTATCAATGATTTTGACGATCTTGGAATCAGTCTGATCTATCAAAATCATAGCAATTCATTATTATTGTTCTTTCGCTCGCTAACTCAGGTCGGTGGAACGATCATGACAATCATAATTACGCTAATTTTCTTAGCCATACTCTCAGTAAAAAAGTATTACTACGCGGCTGCTTTCCTATTAACTAATAAGCTGTCAATGGTGATAGTAAATACGTTAATCAAACATTTGATTCAAAGGCCACGTCCTGATCAGCATCATTTCATGCTGGAATCAACTTACAGCTACCCGAGCGGTCATGCCTCGTCAGCTTTTAGTCTTTACATCCCACTACTGGTCATCGGGATATTTATCGTCAAAAAAATAGGTACCAAGATAATCATCTCTACTCTGGCTGTCTTGATGGCAATCATCATCGGTTACAGTCGAATATACCTGGGTGTACATTATCCCAGTGATATCATCGGTGCCTATTTATTAGCTGCGTTTATTTTAATTACAACGATTTATTTATTTAGAATGAAGAATATCTTTGTTCTTGATCTCAAGGGCATTCAACAGCAAAGCAATCACCAGCAAAATAGCTGATGCTACGTAGATATTGTGCAACCCACTGAATAAGATCTGTCGCATCTTTGGCAACAAATCAGTTGGTAACTGATTGGCCGTTTGTGGGTCGATCAATTTATTCATCATGTCGACAGTGATGTGTTTGTTTTGTGCTGCCCCATTAGCTAGTGCCATATTCAAGACGATTCCATAAACAGAAACCATCATTGATTGACCAATCGTTCTTAGTAAAGTATTGAAACTGGTAGCGACACCGACGTTTTCTGGTGGTACGACTGTTTGGGCAGTCACCGTGGTCGTGGTGATCGTCAAGCCAAATCCTAATCCAGCTACGGCTGCCAGTAATAGGAAATAGGTAAACGAAGTGCCAACGTGAGCCATCAATAAAGCAGTGTTAGCAATTGCTAAAAAGATCAAACTAATATAGATGATTCGATTGGGAGCAAATTTTTTCAAAAGTGTCCCGGCCCAAAATGAACCAAAAATCCAAACGACGGAACTTGGTGTAACAGCAAATCCCCCCATTGATGGGCTTAAGCCTAAAATTACCTGCATCCAAGTGGGAATGTAAGCTTCAAAGCCAATCAAAAATCCACTGATCAATAAGGCAATGACGTTTTGGATAACGAAAGTCTTATTTTTAAAGAGCTCGAGTGGCAAGATCGGATCAGCTACGCGCCGTTCGAAATGGATGAAGATGAAAACGGCGATGATCGAGACTAAGACAAGTCCAATCGGTAATAGTGGTGAACCTGTGCCGATATATTGTAGAGCCAACATGATTGGCAAGAGGACTAGGATCAATAAGACAGTCCCAACGTAATCGATTTTGACTCGATCGGCTTTTTCGACTTTTTCTTTAAAGAAGTACCAAATTAAGAACATTGTGATCAAGCCAACTGGTAAGTTGATCAAGAAGACCCAATGCCAACTTAATTGTTCAACGATGAATCCACCTAATAATGGTGCAATAACGGCAGCTACTCCCCAAGCTGATCCGTTCAGGCCTAATATCTTGGCCCGTTTCTCTAAGGGATAAATATCAGCAATAATCGTAAATGTTAATGGTTGGATGGCCCCAGAACCTAATCCTTGAACTACCCGAGAGAGGATCAAGGTCAACATTGAGTTGGATAAACTACATAAAACTGATCCGACTACAAACAGACCTAGTCCGAACAAAAAGACTGGTTTCCTTCCGATGATATCGGAAAGTTTTCCGTAAATTGGTGTTGATACAGCAGTCATCAGTAAATAAATTGAGAAGACCCAGTTCATTAAACTCACTCCGTGTAAACTACCAATGATAGTCGGCATGGCGGTTGAAACGATTGTCCCCTCAACAGCCGTCATAAATGTCGCGATAAAAACGGCGACCGTCACAATAACCACGTGTGACTGATTTTGTTTCTCTTTCATATTTCCTCCATAAAAAAAAGCGTCCTTTAAAGTATGAACTTTAAAGAACGCCTCTGTACTCGTTAACTAATCTTTAACCTTTGATAAAAATTCTTTGATTGAATCTACTTTATCTAAATGTTCCCAAGGTAAGTCAATATCTGTACGTCCAAAGTGGCCATAAGCCGCTGTTTGTTTGTAAATAGGTCTTTGCAGATCTAACATTTCGATGATACCTAATGGTCTCAAATCGAAATTGTGGTTGATGCACTTAACGATTTCTTCTTCTGAATATTCACTTGTACCAAATGTATCAACATGAATTGAAACAGGACGTGCAACACCGATCGCATAAGCGATTTGAATTTCAGCTTTTTTAGCAATACCAGCTGCTACTAAGTTTTTAGCAATGTAACGAGCAGCATAACTTGCTGAACGGTCGACCTTTGTGGCATCCTTACCTGAGAAGGCACCACCACCATGACGAGCAAAACCACCATATGTATCAACGATGACTTTCCGTCCAGTTAGACCGGAATCCCCTTCTGGTCCACCAATTACGAAACGACCAGTTGGGTTGATCAAATATTTAGTATTTTCATCAATCATATTAGCTGGAACAACTTGGTCGATAACATACTTTTTAATATCTTTCTTGATTTGATCAAGAGTTGCTTCTTCTTTGTGCTGAGTACTTAAAACAATCGTATCGATACGAACTGGCTTGTCATTCTCATCGTATTCAACGGTAACTTGTGACTTAGCATCAGGCATCAAATAATCGATTGTTCCATTCTTTCTAACTTCAGCAGTTTTGCGCATTAATTTATGTGCTAGTGAGATTGGTAAAGGCATATATTCTTTAGTTTCATCAGTTGCAAAACCAAAAACAAAGCCTTGATCCCCAGCACCGATTTGATCTAATGGATCGATGTCTTGGTCTGACTCTCTCTTTTCAAGAGCGTCATTGACACCTTGAGCAATATCAGGTGATTGTTCATCAAGTGCAACTAAGACAGCACAGCTTCCACCATCAAATCCGGGGTTGGCCCCATCATAACCAATTTCTTTAATAGTATTACGAACTACACTTTGGATATCAACGTAAGCAGTTGTTGATATTTCACCAACAACTAAAACTAATCCAGTTGTAACAGTAGTTTCGCAGGCAACACGAGCATTCTTATCTTGTTCTAAAAGTGCATCTAAAATTGAATCACTGATTTGATCAGCAATTTTATCTGGATGGCCTTCAGAAACGGACTCGGATGTAAATAAGTAATTCTTTGACATTAATTTTTTCCACCTTTCGGTTACAGGGCTTCTCCTTTGCAAATTGCAAAAGGATCCCATCAGGAACCTTTTATTAGATTACCACAAAAAAACATTATTTTCATAAAAAGATTGAATTGACGATTGTTGTCGACTCAATTACTATAAGTTCATATGTAAAGGAGCAACCAATGGACCAAACTAGAGTTAAGAATTTAATTAAATCATTAATTGAACTAATTAGTTTCCATATTTTTGCAGTTGGCTTTGTATTAACTCACCATTTACCAAGTACTGCAATCAATTATTATTTATTGGTACTGATTGCAATGATCGCCTTATATAAAGAATTCATGTTGCCATTGAAGCCTAATCAATTCTTCAGTGGCTTTTATTCACTGATTTTCATTTTAATTGCTGCATTTGGCTATAAATCAATGAATCCTTACGTGAGTATCCTGATCTTTGCGCAGCTTTTCTTTTTGTTCGTTACTAAATATATTCCGCAAAAATACAACTTAGCTTCGATAGTCATCAAAGATTTTGTCGTCCCTTGTTTCGTTTCGATTGCCATCTTGTTTTATTACGCTCATTTTATTTCGATCCATTTCGTCGTACCGTTACTTTTGGTCAACATCATAGCCATAATGATCACCTATTTTGATGGCGAAATGAATTCATATATTCAGATCATCGTAACTGCAGTCGCAACACTCATCTTATTTTTACTTGGATATTTAAATATCTTTTCGACGATTGCCGTAATTGCTTTCACGTTGATCACGGTCCTGTTGAAAATTTTCAACAAATTTGCTACCAACAATGTTGTCTATCGTTTTATCGGTAACATATTGTTGATCATCTAAAATTGGATAAATAAAAAGAGATATTTCATTTAATGAAATATCTCTTTTTTCTATTTAGTGGAGGATACAGGGATCGAACCTGTGACCTCCTGCTTGTAAGGCAGATGCTCTCCCAGCTGAGCTAATCCTCCAAATAGTGACCCCTACGGGATTTGAACCCATGTTACCGCCGTGAAAGGGCGGTGTCTTAACCACTTGACCAAGGGGTCATTTCTGCTTTCTTTCGTAAGCACAAGGAGTATTATATATTAAGTGGAATAGCAAAGGCAAGTAATTTTTATAATTTATTCAAAAAAGTTTGAGGTAATAAATTTGACGGATTTAGTAACGAAAACAAACGAGTTTTTTCAAACTCGATCAACTATCGAAACAGCCCAAGAGATGTTAGGTCACATTTTAACTTATGACTCTCCTAAAGGTAAAGTCTCTGGAATGATCGTTGAGACCGAAGCCTACTTAGGACCTGTTGACAAAGCTGCACACAGTTACGGTGGCCGTCGCTCAAAAGCTAATGACCCACTTTTTCAAAAAGGCGGAACGATTTATATCTACTCCATCCACAGTTGGTTGGACATGGATATCAGTCTTCAAGAAGCAGGTCTTCCAAACGGCGTTCTTATCCGCGGTGTCCAGCCCTTAGAAGGATTAGATATCATGGAAGAGAATCGTAAGAAAACTGGCTATGACGTTACAAATGGCCCTGCTAAATGGATCAGAGCTTTCGGGATCATGGATAAAGAACTTTCTGGTACGATGCTCAACGCTGGAAAATTCAATTTTGACTTAACCCACTCTAAAACACCAGAAAAAATAGAGGCAACTCCAAGAATCGGAGTTGCCAATAAGGAAGAATGGGCCGAAAAGAAAATGCGTTTCATTGTTTCCGGCAATCCTTACGTTTCTAAAATGTATAAACGCGACATGAATTTAAAAACACTTGGTTGGAAATAATCGTTAGCGATCACTCTTTGCCCGTAGCGCATATAAAATCGTCACCGTGTCAACCACTTCTTGTAATAAGGCACCAATGATCGTTGGTATTAGACCAAAAGCAGCGATAACCATCAAGACGATACAAATTATGATACCAATCAAAACTGCTTGCTTGGCAACACGCAAGGTATCATCAGAAATTTTCGCTACATCAGCAACCTTGCTGAGATCATCTTTTAAAACGACTGCGTCAGCTGATTCACTAGCTGCATTAGCACCCTTGTAACCCATCGCAATACCAACATCAGCTAAAGCTAAAGCCGGAGCATCATTAACACCGTCACCGACCATAATGATTGGCAATTTAGCTTTCGGAAATTGCTGAATGATCTTCACCTTATCAGCAGGCAAACTTGACGGATATGTTTTATTTATGCCAACTTCAGAGGCAACCGCAGAGGTTGTCTCTTTTTTATCTCCAGAAATCATCAAAATATCATTGAATCCTAGTTTCCGAAGTCTTGTTACCGTCTCCTTAGCCTCAGGACGAATCTGGTCAATTAAACTGTAGACACCAGCGTACTTATCATCAACTGACAAATAGACCGCTGATCCAGGAACCTTTTCAACCACTTGGTCAGTGACAAATTCAGCCGTACCCACTTTAATAATTTGACCATCAATTTCTCCAACGATTCCTTGTGCGGTAAATTCTTTGACGTTAGTCACCTCAGGGAGCGTCAACTTCTGATCCTCAGCAAAATTGACAATCGTTTGAGCCATGATATGACTCGAATTTTGTTCAACGGCAGCCGCATAAGCATAAATCTTTTTAGGGTCAAAACCAGTAACCACTTTGACTGCTTGAATAACCAACTTTCCTCTGGTGATCGTACCCGTCTTATCAAAAGCCATCGTTTTAGCAGAGGAGATTTTTTCCAGTGCCGTTCCTGATTTTACAATGATCCCATTACGACTACTGCGACTCATCCCTGAAACAAAGGCAATTGGTGCCGCCAAAATCAGTGGACATGGAGAAGCAACTACTAACACTTGAGCAATTCTGATGGGATCTTTTGAAACATACCAAGCAATGGCTGCAATAACATATGCAATGATCGTGAACGGTAGCGCATAACGGTCAGCAAGACGAACAAAATGTGCTGGATGAGTTTCTGACTCTTTAACTAATTTAACGATTGCCTGATACTCACTTTCAGAGGCGACCTTCTCTGCTTCGATTCTGAATGGTGTTTCCCCATTGATCGAACCTGACATAACATGTGAACCGGCAGATATTTGAACTGGCACTGATTCACCGGTCAAAGTTGATTCGTCGACTTCAGAATCACCAGAGATAACCACGGCATCCACTGGCACCTGCTCTTTAGGACGGACTAACAATTCATCCCCGACCTGAACTTCATCGACGTCGACATCAACCATCTCGTCATTTTTGAATACATGAGCGGTTGATGGCGAGTTATCCAGTAACGTTCTCAACTCACTTTTCGCCTTATTAGCAGCGTATTCTTCCAGGGTATCTCCGCCTGTCAGCATCAACAGAACGATCCAACCAGCCCAATATTCACCTAAAGCAATCGTGGCAACAATAGCAGTGATGGCTAATAGGTCGACACCAAAATTTCCCGTCTTCAAAACTTTGATCATATCAATGAACATTATCAAAGCTAAAATTATCCCTAAAACACTAATGATAACTTGAGCAAAGAAAGTCTGATGAAACAGAAATTGCAAAATAAAAGCAACGATTCCGATCCCCAAAGTCGTGAATAACTTTATTTTATCAGTATTCATATCGATGCCCCCTTCTGAATTCAGATTACCAATCTTACAATCAAAAAGAAATGTTTAAGTGAAATATTTCTCAATATTAACTATTTTATCAATTTTAGAAAATCAAAAAAAGCTGGTGACCTTGATTATAGTCATCAGCTTTTATTAGCTATTTAGCAATGGAACTAGGTTTTTTAGTTGGAGTCATTTGGTAAATTGGCGTTGTTCCTTGATAAACACCCTTCTCACCCAATTGATAAGTAACAATACACGAAGTGTAATTCATTAAAATATCCGGTTCCACATCCAATTGTGGACCATTTGCATTGATTTTTTGACAAGCCTTTTTATACATCTCGTCAGCAACATCAACTGCTAAATCCAAATCATCAAAATAAAATGATTTAGTCCCGATTCCATGAACTGCATAGACCTTATCGATATTTTGTTGAGCCATACCGTTTTGAGTTTTCAAGAAATCATCATGAGCATTTCTTGGCAGGCCTTCAACAATCGCAACCATTAATTTTTCACCAATATACTTGGTTTGGGCATCATAATCGGAACTTTGAATCTGTTTAATATTATCAGAAAAGTTATCTAAGGTAGCTTGATCTTTGAAAGAGATCCTCTGATCTCCAAAAGCTTGATCAACATTTAAGGAACTTAAAGGAACAGTAGTAGCACTTTCAACCAACCCCTTGAAACGTGCGTCATCAACTCGATTGTATTCAGTTAAATATGATTGATAACGTTGATTAGTC
This sequence comes from Companilactobacillus versmoldensis DSM 14857 = KCTC 3814, assembly GCF_001434295.1. GTDB lineage: Bacteria > Bacillota > Bacilli > Lactobacillales > Lactobacillaceae > Companilactobacillus > Companilactobacillus versmoldensis. The sequence goes on from NZ_AZFA01000011.1 coordinate 58,730, forward strand.
TCGACAACTCCAAAAGTGAATTCAAAATTCATTGCCATATATGGATCCATTTGAATGTCATCATCGAGATTATTTACTTCAGTAACTTTAAAAAATTCTGATTCTTTCATAACTGACCTCTTTAAAATAATTGTTTGGTACCTATACAAATAATTATATCAGTCTTAGCTTATTGGCGATATCAAAAGTGATTTTGAAAATCCTTGGCAAAATAAAAACAGACCCTTCAAGAACGTCTTGAAAGGTCTGCAATCAAACTTATTTATTGTATTAAATTTTTATACAAGAAATCACTAATTCACATGTACTAAATCATCAGCTACTAAACGCTCAGCAATTTGAACTGTATTCCATGCTGCACCCTTTAGTAAGTTGTCAGAAACGACCCACAAGTTGAAAGCACCCTTGTTTTCCAAGTCGGGACGGATCCGGCCAACAAAAGTCTCACGTTTGCCAGTAGCATTGATTGGTTGTGGGTAAATCTGGTTAGCTGGATCATCTTGTAAGACAGCTCCAGGAAAATCACTGACTGCTTGACGGATTTTCTCAACTGAAGCATTTTCATGATCAACAGTGTCGATCCAAATTGATTCACCATGACTGATAGGAACAGGTACACGGACACAAGTTGCTGTGACCTTAATATCAGGGGAATCCATGTCGTCTAACATGATTTTCTTAGTCTCATGGATCATCTTCCACTCTTCATGTGAGTACAAATTGTCTTCCAAGACATCGATTTGTGGAAGCAAATTGAAAGCTAATGGATAATGTTTCTTATCTCCCTTAGTTGGGAAAATTTCAGCCTTCATTTCTTTATCATCTAGAAAGTCTTGAGCCTCTTGTTTTAATTCATTGAGGGCTGATTGACCAGCACCAGAAGCAGCTTGGTAAGTCGAAACGATGATTTGTTTCAAACCAAACGCCCTTCTGATCGGTTCCAAGGCAACCATCATTTGAATAGTTGAACAATTTGGGTTGGCAATAATCCCGTGATGGTTGTAAAGTGCTTTTTCGTTAACTTCCGGAACAACTAACGGAACATCAGGTTCCATTCTAAAAGCACTAGTATTATCGACACAAACAGCTCCGCGTTTAACAGCTTCTGGCAATAATTTCTTTGAAACACTACCACCAGCTGATGCTAAAACAATGTCAACACCTTCAAATGATTCTGGTTTAGCTTCTTCAACGGTGACATCTTGACCCTTGAATTGTAAAGTCTTTCCAGCGGAACGGCTTGATGCTAATAATCTGACTTTTGAAACAGGAATCGATGATTGTTCCAATTGTTGGATCAATCTTGTTCCCACGGCACCTGTGGCACCTAAAATTGCGACTTCAAAACCTTCACTCATAGTTTTCATCCCTCGTATTTTGTTTAAAATTTATGCGTTTTGCTTTAAATTATCAGTAAATACTTTCAAGCGTTTCATAGCTTCTTTAATATCATCCATTGATGAGGCATAGGACATCCGGAAATGACCTTCCCCACCTTCACCAAAGGCGATACCAGGAGTTACCCCCACTTTACCTTCTTCAGCCAATTTTTCAGCGAATTCAACTGAGCTCAATCCAAATTCCTTAGGAATTTGGGAGAAGGTATAAAATGCTCCTTCTGGAAGCAATGTCTTGTAACCAATCTCATTTAATTGTTCAACAATATAATCACGACGTTGTTTATAAATATCACGCATTTCTTTAGGGTCATCCATCCCATTAGTCAAAGCTTCTTCAGCAGCATATTGAGCAGGATTAGATGGACAAGTTACTGTATATGCATGCATCTTACCGGCATTTTCCACAAAATCAGCAGGAGCGGCAACATAACCGATCCGGTAACCAGTCATCGCATGTGACTTGGATAAACCATTAACTAAAATAGTCTTTCCAGGTAACAATTCGACCATTGAAGTATGTTTGACTCCATATGTCAATTCTGAATAGATTTCATCTGTTAAAACATACATTGATTTACCTTTGATGACATCAACGATTTCTTCCAATTGTTCCTTACTGTATTCAAATCCAGTTGGATTACCAGGGAAGTTCAAGATCAAGGCTTTGACTTGATCCTCACCTTCACGATCGATAACTTCTTGTAATTTTTTACCAGTCAAACGGAAATTATCTGGTGTGGTATCGATCTGAACAGGAATACCGCCTAAAACCTTAATGATCGGAATATAAAGCGCAAAAGTTGGTGTTGGCACCAAAATCTTGTAACCAGGGTTAATTATGGCTGCAAGTGAAACAAAGATAGCTTCTGTTCCACCGATAGTAACGATAACTTCGTTTTCAGGATCGTATTTAACATTATAGCGAGTATTGATATAACCTGAAACAGCCTTTCTAAGGCTTAAAGTTCCCCGTTGCTCTGAGTAATGAGAATCATTATCTTCGATACTCTTGATGGCAGCTTGTTTAACATGTTCGGGAACATTGAAGTCTGGTTCACCTAAAGTCAATTTAATGATCCCAGGGATCTTCGAAAACTTTTGAGCAAAATATCTGATTTGAGAAATTCCCATTGGTGCAAGTGTTTGATTAACAACATTTTTAACAGTTGAATCTAATTTTGGCATTGATTTTATCTCCTAGAATTTTTCTTTAATTAATCAATTGTTTCTAATAATGAATCAGTGAATTTAGCTAAGCGACTAATACCCTCTTTAATGTCATCCATTGAAGTGGCATATGAAATTCCAAAGTAACCCTCACCTGCATCACCAAAAGCATCCCCAGGAACAACTCCTACGAGAGCTTCTTTAGCAAGACGACGACAGAATGTTTCTGAAGACAAATTGAATTTAGCCGGAATCTTTGGGAAAACATAAAAAGCCCCGTCTGGTTCAACCGTGTCGTAACCCAAATTGTTGAGTTGTTCAACGATATAGTCACGGCGTTTTTGATAAACTTTCCGCATTTCGATTGGATCATCCAACCCATTCTCTAAAGCCTCTTGTGCAGCATATTGAGCTGGGTTCGAAGGACAGGTTACCGTAAAGGAGTGGACCTTTGCAGCTTCGTCAACGAATCCTTTCGGAGCTGCGATATATCCGATCCGATAACCTATCATCGCATGGGATTTAGATAGTCCATTGATCAAGATAGTTTGACCGGGTAAAACTTTTGCAAAAGAAGTATGTTTTTCACCATAAACTAATTGACTATAAATCTCATCAGAAATGACCAATAGTGGTGTATCACGGATGACATCAGCTAAAGCTTCCAATTCGGCTTTGGTATAAACAACACCGGTCGGATTGCCTGGATAATTGATGATCATCGCTTTGGCACCTTTCCCTTCGTTAGCTAAAACTTCCTTCAATCTGTCAGGCGTGATCTTGAAATCGTCTTTTGAGGTATCAACTTCGACTGCTTGGCCGCCTAAAATAGCAATATCGTCCATGTAGATCGAGAAAGTTGGTGTTGGTACGATGACTTTGTCGCCAGGATTTAAAATCGTATAAAGTGAGGTATAAATTGCTTCAGTAGCACCAATCGTGACGATAACCTCTGTATCAGGATCATATTTAACATCATAATCGGTGGCTAAATAATTACTGATAGCTTTTCTTAGACCCGGGATACCTTTTTGAGGTGTGTAGTGAGATTCATTATCCTCAATACTCTTGACCGCAGCATCTTTGACATGTTCAGGTACATTAAAATCTGGTTCACCCAAAGTCAATTTAACGATACCAGGAATTCCCGCGATATCAGAGTTGAACATCAAAATCTTGTCATCTTCGATAGGTTTAACTAATTTATTTTCAATACTTGCAACACTTTTTGATAATTCTGGCATTACTGATCACCCCTCAATTTTCTATGCTAATTCATGTTCAAAATCTTCCGTAAATTTTTTGATCCGTTTAATAGCTTCCTTCAAATCATCCAAAGGAACCGCATATGAGATCCTAAAGTAGCTATCGCCACCCTTACCAAAAATACTACCAGGAATCACTCCAACACGAGCATCTTTTGCCAATTTTCTGGCAAAGCTCTCCGAATTGAGTCCAAATTCCTTAGGTATCTTAGGAAAGACGTAAAAGGCACCTTGCGGATTCAAAGTCGGATAACCTAAATCATTCAATTCTTTGACCAAATAATCACGACGCTGCTTGTAGATCTTACGGGTTTGAATTGGATCATCGAGGCCATTCTTTAAAGCTTCCTCGGCACCAAACTGAGCCGCATTAGTAGCAGCAGTAGTCGTGAACGCATGTAGTTTATCTGTTTCAGCTACAAAGGAAGCAGGAGCTGCAATATATCCAATTCGATAACCAGTCATTGAATGAGATTTTGAGACTCCATTGATCAAAATAGTTTGCTCTGGTAAGACGCTGGCAAAGGGAACGTGTTTAACGTCATAAACTAACTCACTATAAATTTCATCGCAGATCACGTAGATGCTCTTACCACGAATAACTGAAGCCAAATCTTCGATTTCAGCCTGATCATAAGCTACTCCTGTAGGATTACTTGGGAAGTTTAGGATCACTGCTTTAATATTATCCTCACCTTCTGAAGCAATCACGTCACGCAATCTCTGACTGTTCAACTTAAAATCATTGTCAGTCACGTCTACTTCGACAGGTACCCCGCCTAAAGCTTTGACAGTAGAAGCGTAAAAAGAAAAAGCTGGTGTGGGAATGATGACCTTGTCGCCGACATTGATGATCGAAGCTACGGAAAGATAAATAGCTTCTGTAGCACCGACTGTAACAATGATCTCTGATTCGGGATCATAAGTTAGGTCATAGCGTGAATTCAAGTAATTACTGATGGCTTGTCTTAAACTATCGAATCCCTTTTGTGGTGAATAATGGGAATAATTGTCTTGAATACTCTTGATGGCAGCTTGTTTAACATGCTCAGGTGTATTGAAATCTGGTTCTCCGACAACTAATTTGATCGTACCGGGGTACTTTGAAAACTCCTGATTAAATAAACGGATCTTGTTATTTCCTATGGTTTTTAAAAATTTATTCTCAACGTTTTGTAAACTCTTTGCTAGTTCTGGCATTTGGCTCCACCTACTTATTATATGATTTTTTCTAGGCCAACCACCAGTTCATCTCGTTTCATGACTTCGGTGATGGCAATGCGAACGCCCTTCATAAACGAATTGCGATCGGTCGTACTCTGTTTAATCGTAAGTGTTTCACCTTGTCCACCAAAGACCACTTCTTCATCAGCTACAAAACCTGGTAAACGGACCGCATGGATCTTGATCCCGTGGTAATCGCCGCCACGAGCACCAATCTTGTCCTGCTCGTTTTTATTGTTAACTTGATCCTTTTGTTGAACATCATGGATCAATTTAGCGGTATTCATAGCTGTTCCTGAAGGAGCATCCAATTTATCTTCGTGATGAAATTCCAGGATCTCCGAATGATCAAAATACTTGGCAGCAACTTGAGCAAATTTCATCATCAACACAGCTGAGACGCCAAAGTTTGAGGCAATGATGCCACCAAGCTTTTTATCATCAGCAAGCTTTTTCAACTCAGCAATTTGGTCTTCACTCATCCCACTAGTACCGATGACTGGTTTAATATTGTGCTCAATTGCAAATTTTGTATTGTCAAAGACCGCTGATGGAATACTGAAATCGATCCAAATATCGGCATCGACATCAATTTGTGAATAGTCATTATAAACTTTGACTGAACTATCCAAATCATAATCAGCTGGATCTTGACTTTTGGCAACGGGGTTAAAAACAGCGACTAATTGTAGGTCATTCTCCCCGTTGATCATGGCCAAAACTTTTTGACCCATAGAACCTGTAAATCCTGAAACAATAACTTTTATCACGACTTTGCCTCCTCCAAATCTAATGCTTGATACAACTTGTTCTTTTCCTCATCGTTCAGTGGCAGAATTGGTAAACGACAAGTACCTACATTATAACCTCGATCGTTCAAAACTGCCTTAACAGGTGATGGTGATGGATACATAAATAATGCTGCCATCTTTGGGGTGAGAAATCTTTGTAATTTGCCAGCACCTAAATAGTCGCCATCTTCAAGCTTCTGATACATCGTAGACATCTCATTGCCATAAATATGAGCTGCAACCGAGATAACACCGTTGGCTCCAATAACTTTTGCAAATAGGGCTTGGGCATCCTCACCACTGTAGACAAGAAAATTGTCAGCCGAATTCTCAACGATATATTGCAAGTCTTCCATAGTATTGCATTGCTTTACGCCAGCGATATTTGGATATTGTGATAATTCAACAACAGTTTCCTTAGCCATCAGGACACCTGTCCGGCCAGGAATGTTGTAGATAATGATAGGGATACCTGAAGCGTCAGCAACAGCTTGGAAGTGTGCCTTCATCCCTCTTTGATTAGGCTTGTTGTAATAAGGAACCACTACCAAAGCCATATCGATACCTTCAATTTTTGAAAGTTTGTTAACAAAGTCGATCGTACCTTGAGTATCGTTACTACCAGCACCAGCAATAATTGGTACACGACCATTAACAATCTCAGCAAACTTAGTATAAAGTTCCAGTTTTTCGGCTTCACTCAAAGTAGGTGTTTCACCTGTAGTACCGCCGATGACAAAGCCTTTTGAGCCTGTCTCCAATAGATGATTGGTCAAATTTTCCAATGCATCGAAATTGATCTCGGTCCCTTCGTCATTAAACGGAGTAATAATAGCTGTCATTAAATCTACATTTTCAAACATAATATTCTCCTTTACATATTCATTCGATATTTTAAGAATCCTTTGAAGGCTTCAACACCATCAATTATTGCCTCTTCATGTGGCAAGAAATCTGTTGAATGTAAGGCACCCGGACTGGCAACTCCTAACCAAAACATCGTTCCAGGGAATTTCGATAATAAGTAACCAAAATCCTCACCTGTCATGGCTGGTGCAGTCTCCTGAAATTTAACATTTTCATTATTTTGCATATAATCAATAAAATTCTTCGTCAATGCTGGGTCATTTTCAACTGGATAATAACCACCTTGATTGAATTCAACTTCGATCTGACAATTGAATGAAGATTCTAGTCCTTTGGCAACATCCATGATCCGTTGGCGGATATATAAGATCATTTCTTGATTCAAACCCCGAATTGTACCTTCAATTCGAGCCTTTCCAGCGATGATATTTCGGATCGTACCAGCTTCTAATTTACCGAAGGTGATCACCCCACATTTAACTGGATCGATGCTTCGTGAAATAATCGTTTGAACTTGTTCGATGAAATTCGCGGCAATCACAACTGCATCATTTGCCTTATGAGGATAAGCGGCATGACCACTCATCCCATGAATAGTGACATTAACTTCAGTGGTTCCAGCGAATAAGGTACCATTGCGGCATCCGATGATTCCGGTTGTCAAATCGGCATTATCATGTAAACCATAAAATTCATCTGGTCGATATTTTCCACTGAACAATCCTAAATCATAGGCTTGTTTACCACCACTCTCAGCTTCTTCAGCTGGTTGAAAGAAAAACAATAAATTATCACTAGGTTGGTTTTCAGCAAAATAACTGATCAAACCTAAAGCCACTGTCATATGAAGATCATGACCACAAGCATGCATGATGCCTGGATTGACTGAACGATAATATAAATCATTTGTTTCCATTACTGGTAGAGCATCCATATCTGCTCGATAACCAATCGTTCTTTTTGGTGCACTCCCAATTATCCTAACAAAAAGTGCTGTTGGTAACTCTGAAAACTCTTTGATTTCTAAAAAGTCTTGTGGAAATTCAGAAATTTTATTTTTTAAATACTCATGGGTCTGAACTTCTTTTAACGCTAATTCCGGTATCTTGTGGAGGTCACGCCTGATATTTATTAAATCTTCACCTGTTAAACTCATTTTTTACAGCTTCCTCAATGTGTTTTCAATATGTGTTTTATCGGTAGTCTTTTGATCTTTTACTTTGAGAAGTTTAGCTGGAACGCCAGCAACAACTTCATTAGCTGCAACATCTTTAGTTACAACTGCTCCAGCACCAACGACCGCATTATCACCGACTTGAACCCCTTCAAGGACGACTGCATTTGCACCAACAGTTACGTTATTACCAATTCTGACTGGATCAGCTGAAGCTGGTTCAATAACTCCAGCTAAAACGGCGTTTGCACCAATGTGAGAATTCTCTCCAACAATCGCACGACCACCTAGGACAGCCCCCATATCGATCATTGTTCCCTTGCCAATCTCAGCTCCAATATTGATAACAGCTCCCATCATGACAACTGCATTATCACCAATCTCAACTTGGTCACGGATGATTGCGCCTGGTTCAATTCGCGCATTAATTTTTTTAATGTCCAGCAATGGTACAGCTGAATTTTGTGCGGCAGTTTCCAAGTAATAATCTTCGACTGCGGAATTTTTTAATAATGGTTCGATTTCTTTATAATCTCCGAAAAGGATCCCGAAAGCTTTCGTTGAAAAATCTTGAACATCTTTAGGAATATCTAATTTGGAAAGATCTCCTTTAATATAGGCCTTAACTGGTGTAGCTTTCTGCGAATTACCAATAAAATCAATAATTTCTTGTGCATCCATTTTTGTCATCAATATTCCTCCAAAATTATAGGTAACTTTTATCTAATTTGATCAAGTCAGCAAAGCTTTCTCTCTCTATTACTAACTTATCTTGTCCATTTTCAGCGAAGACCACTGCAGGTCTAGGATTCAAATTATAATTCGATGCCATTGAATATCCGTAGGCTCCAGTATCGAGCATTGCAACGATATCTCCTGGCACGAGTGCTGGAAATTTCTGTTTATCGATTAAGATATCACCAGACTCACAATACTTACCGGCTAAGTGATCGACTTCCGTCAATTCAGCCTTCATTTTATTAGTAACGACTGCTTCATATTTAGCTTGATAAAGTGCTGGGCGAATATTGTCACCCATCCCTCCGTCAACGTTGATGTAAGAAGTCATTCCCGGGATATCTTTTCTTGATCCAACTGTATAAAGATTAAAACCAGCCGGTCCAACGATTGAACGTCCAGGTTCGATCCAAACTTCTGGTAAAACTAAATCAGCTTTTTGTGTTGCTTCCTTTAAAGTAGTAATAATTTTATTAATAAATATATCTGGTCCGATTGGTTCATCTTCATCGGTATAGCTAATTCCAAAGCCACCACCGAGATTCAATATTTCTGGTTTATATTCAAATTCTTTTTTCCATTCAGCTGAGATATCGACCATTTTCTGGGCTAACATTTCAAATCCTTGAACCCCAAAAATTTGTGAACCTATGTGAGCGTGGATACCAATCAACTTCATTTCTGGAATGGCAAGAACTTGCTTTAAAGCTTTTTTATCCTGTCCTGATTCAACGTCGAAACCAAATTTGCTGTCGACTTGTCCGGTCTGATCATACTTATGAGTATGAGCGGAAATTCCTGGGGTCAACCGCAACATGACATTGATTGAAGTATGTTTTTCTTGAAGGACTTTCTTTAATAATTCAATTTCTAGAAAGTTATCGAGAATGACGACGCCAATGTGATTGTCAACTGCCATTTCCAATTCCTGATAAGATTTGTTATTACCGTGAAAGCTGATCTTGTCAGCTGGAAAACCTGCCTTTAATGCGGTGTATAACTCACCGCCAGAAACGACATCAGTGTGCAGGCCTTCTTGTTTAAGGACTTGGTACATCCCGATAGCGGCGAAGGCTTTGCTAGCATAACTGATTTCATACTTCAAGCCGCTTTCATCAAAGCTAGATTTAAATCGTTTGATCTGTTGGCGAATCTTTTCTACGTCATATACGACTAATGGCGTGCCATACTTATGAGCCAATTTTACTGAATCAACTCCACCAATAATTAAATGGTTTTGATCATTTGTCTTTAGTTCACTGCTAATCATAAATTTAATCTACCTTTTTTTGGACTCAATGAATAGTGAGATAAAAAAAGACCTCTTTGCTTACACTAAACAAAGAGATCCAAGAATCGAAATTTATTCTGCATCATATTTGTCGTAAGCGCACCGTAGCCGACATTTTTGCTACGACAGTCCATATCATATTATTGATAAGTCCCAGCACACTAAGTTCTGTACAACCTAGCGCTTCGGCAACATCCCCTTTAAACAAGTTCTTCGTTCATACAGGAACTCCCTTGCGTACTCATGTCTGTTGCAACCTCTATTCATTTGTTGATTTAAACATTATAACAAGTCTAATAATTCGTCAAGTCTATTTGAGTAAATTAGAGTAATTTTCTAACTTTCAATATAAACTACTTGATTTACCACGCAAAGATGCTAAAGTTTTCATTAAAAACATATTAATTTTCAGGATATTTATGAGGTGATTTTAGTGAAAGTAGTTAAGTTTGGTGGTAGTTCACTCGCCACAGGGGAGCAATTTAATAAAGTTATCGATATCATTTCTGATGACTCAGATAGAAAGGTGATCGTAACCTCTGCTCCAGGAAAACGTTTTGATGGCGACATCAAAGTGACCGATCTGTTGATCGATTACGCTCAAAAAGTCTTACAAAAAAAAGATCACCATGCAACATTGGATTCCTTGATCCAACGTTATCAGGAAATCAGTGATTACTTTGAACTAGAAAATAGCACCATCGATACCATTAAGCAAAAATTATCGTCGCTTGCTACCGAAAAGTTTTCCGACGATGACCACCTCATGGCTGCCTTCAAAGCACATGGTGAATACATGAACGCTATTATGCTGGCAGCAATTTTGAACAAAAAAGGAATTCCCGCCAAATTCTTGGACCCTAAGGATGCTGGTTTCCTCGTCGGTGGCGAACCTAATAATGCTGACGTCCTGGAAGATACTTATTTGAATTTGAGTAAATATAAATTTGACGAGCAACGAGTGGTCTTTCCCGGGTTCTTTGGTTACAGTGAGGACGGTTCGATCTACACTTTCACTCGTGGTGGTTCAGATATCACCGGTGCCATCTTGAGCCGTGGTTTTAAAGCTGATCTTTATGAAAACTTTACCGATGTCGATGCTATCTACGTGGCCAATAATCACGTGGTCGATCATCCGGCAGCAATCACGAAGATGTCCTATCGTGAGATGCGGGAACTATCTTATGCTGGTTTTTCTGTCTTTCAGGATGAGGCCATCATTCCCGCGGTTCAGGGTCAAGTTCCGGTCAATGTTAAAAATACCAACAACCCGAGTGCTCCCGGGACTTTGATCGTACCGGAGCAATTTTTATTCAATCCAGCCAATCCAATTACTGGTATTGCTAGTTCAAAACGTTTTTCCGCCTTATACTTACACCGTTACTTACTGAATAAGGAAGTCGGTTTTACTCTACAACTACTAAAGATTTTTTATCGGTATGGTATTTCCTATGAACACATGCCTTCTGGTATTGATGATTTAACAATCATCTTCGATCGGAGTAAGCTTTCTAAATCAATGATCAAGGATCTTTGCAATGATATCAAAGAAACACTCGACCCTGATTATATTGAATGGATCGACGATTATGCTATTATAATGGTCGTAGGTGAAGGAATTGCCCATACAGTTGATACAATGGGTAAAATCATCGATTCCTTAACAGAAAACAATATCGCAATCCATATGATCAACCAAGGTGCATCACGTATCTCGATCATGATCGGTACCCGGATGAAAGATGCCGATAAAGCCGTTCGTCATATCTACGATACATTTTTCAATAATAGTGATGAGGTGGAATAAATGGTCCAATTATTACAAGTTCACGGTTCTGAGAACAGATTCTTTATTCTCGACCAAACACAATTAAAAACACAACTGACTGATGCAGAACTCAGCTCTTTAGCAATTGAGATCTGCGACGAAAATACTGGTATCTTAAACGGTGCCGATGGGGTCTTAGTAATTAACGACCCTAAGGATAAAAATTGCTTAGGACAAATGAGAGTCATCAATGCCGATGGTTCTGAGGCCAAGATGTGTGGCAATGGATTAAGAACTGTCAGTCGTTATTTATCAGAGAAATTCCAACAAGACTCATTCTCTGTTGAAACGATAGAAACAAACCTGCATGTCGAAAAGTATCCAGATTTAGCCAATAACGTCCCAGCTTTTAGTGTTGAAATATCTCCAATTTCTTTCAAAGCTGAAGATCTTCCGTTCAAATATAACGATATGTCAGAAATGATCAATCAAAAGATCCCCGAATTTTTACCTGGTTACACTTTTACTGCCATTGCTGTACCGAATCCTCATTTGATCAGCTTTGTTGACGAAGTTGATCCTGAAGATCTTGGTAGTCTAGGTAAGTACTTAAATGATCCGAATCCTTACTTCCCCGAAGGAGTAAACGTCAGTTTTGCATCAATTCTCGATAACAACAAACTGTTTGTCCAAACATATGAGCGTGGCGTAGGATTCACCAATGCTTGTGGAACGGGCATGTCCGCCACTTCCCTAGCATTCGCATTACTTCACCCAGCTGATTTTGATGAAAATAAAGAAATCAACGTCCGCAATCCCGGTGGTATGGTCAAAACAAAAATAACTTTAAATGACCCGAAAGAAACAAGTCAGATACATTTGATCGGTAATGCAACCTTTACCCATACCATAGAACTCGAAGAAAAAGATCTTCATCAGTTGAACTTCGATGATATCAAAGTCGAAGATACCGGTGAAGAAAACGATTATCAAGAATTTGTTAAACAAGTAGTTAAATAACTAAAATAGCGCCTAATTCAGAAAATGAATTAGGCGCTATTTTTTTACTTTTGTTTAACTTTAATTTTCATGTATAATAATATTTATCCATATTTTATATTAATAAAGATGGATTTCTACTCTAGTTTTAATTGGTTTTAAAAAATAACTAATATCCTGCTATATTTTAATAACTAATATTCCTAAACATAATGCTAACAGTAAAATACTGTACTACATATTTCTTAGAAATAACAAAAAAAATACAACATCGATAAGATAGTGATTAATAAAACCTATATTGTTTTCCTAGTCCAGATCCTGAAGACTGTAAAAGCTTAAATATAGGGAGTGTATACACATGGGAAGACAATATAAAGCAAAGAAGCCGTTACTTAAGAGATGGTGGTTCTGGGTAATAGCTGTATTTGCAATAATATTTGTACTAGGGAATTTGGCACCAGAATCTACAAGCGGCAACAATGAACGTGCATCTAATTCTAAAACGGTCACTGAAAAAAAAGAAACAAAATCTGATAAAGAAGCTGGAATTACCGAGGATCAATATAATTCTATTCAAATTGGTGATAATGGTGATTCTAAAGAAAAAATAACATCAATGTTTGGTTCTGCAGACTCAACTTCTAATTCATCAATCGGTAACACCAGTTCTGAACTTTATATATGGAATGATGTTGCCGGTGGAGGTGTTGTTTCTAACGTTTCCGTGTCTTTTATAAATAATCTTGCCAGCAGCAAAAGTATCTCCGGACTAAAAGTTGATCGCAAAAAAATCTCTTTGGCAGATTTCAATTCCATCCAAAATGGCCAATCAGAGGATGATGTAATCAACATACTAGGAAAACCAAATAGTTTGAATGAAAGTTCAATTATGGGTACTTCAACTAAAATTCTTTCATATACCTCCAATATATCTGGAGATTTAGGAGCTAACTTTAATGTAACCATTAGTGATGGTGCGGTTAGTGGAAAAAGCCAAGCAAGTATGAGTTAAATTTTTTTAATTTTATAACTTAATATTATCAACAACGCCTAATTCAAAATTTGAATTAGGCGTCTTTTATTTGGCCAAAGCTAAGTATTGGATCAAATAAATGATAACAAAAAAGCTTCATCAGACATATGTCTAATGAAGCTAAATTGGGAAAAATTACTTTAAAATGTCGAATTCTAAGCGGAGAATAAGGGATTTGAACCCTTGATACAGGTTAAAACCCGTATACATGATTTCCAATCATGCTCCTTCAGCCACTCGGACAATTCTCCGTAATTTTACTGACAATATAAGGTAATTTGAAAACTCCGGATGTCAGACTCGA
>NZ_AZFA01000012.1 GCF_001434295.1 Companilactobacillus versmoldensis DSM 14857 = KCTC 3814
CGATTATCTTCATTGAAAGACAATTGGGCAACAGGGTAATCATTTGAGGTTCTTTGAATCGGTTTGTAGTAGTTGTATAAACTAAAAAGGCACATAAAAAATAATATATGATTAATAAATAATTTAACAAAAAGGTTATTAAATTATGGTAAATATATTTACATATTATGAGTGAGATTATATTTAAATTTGGACCATTATATGAGTGTAACCTTATCGTGCATTTATTTTTTTCTGTGTCACATGATGTTTAATGTTTTTGTGTATTTTTATAATATAGCAACAATGATATAACCTACTTAAGGGGAAAAAATGAAATTATCAGTAAATGAAATATCAAAAAAGAAGGTATTGCATGAGATTTCTTTCTCAATCGTTGATGGTGATCGAATAGCCTTGATTGGTCCGAATGGATCAGGGAAAACTACGATTCTTAATATTATTATGGATTTAATGTCACCCTCCTCTGGATACGTAACAAAAGAAAATATAAAAATGTCGGCAGTTTTTCAAAATAATATACTTGATAACGATTTAACTGTATACCAAAACATATTTTGCAGAATCAAAGATCCAGTTGCCATATCATATATGATGGAAAAAATGAAACTTTTACGCATAGATTCTCATCTACAATATTCAAAACTATCTGGAGGGCAAAAAAGAATTGTTAATTTTTTACGAGCAATTGCAGCAAACCCAAATTGTTTGATTCTAGATGAGCTTACTGCCGGCATCGATTTAGAAACACGTCAGATTATTTGGAGAAACATTAATGATTATCTAGATAATCATTCAGAGAATTGTATCCTATACACAACACATTTGCTTGATGAGCTAAACAATGCAAATAAAATTATATTTATATCAAGCGGAACAATTAGATACATAGGAAATGTGGAAAACTTTATGAAAAGTACCCCGAAAGTTAAATTAACGTTTAATAACAACGTTAAATATTTCAATACATCTAATGACGCTATTAAATTCACAATTGATCACAAAGTATCTGATGAGTATTTTGAAATAAAAAAAGTAAATTACTCTGATTTACTTGAAAATTGGGAAAGGAAAATTTGATATGTACAAAAGATTTATTTGGAGAAATCTTTTACTTTATACCAAAGATCGATTAGGAATATTCTTTTCATTTTTGGGTATGTTTATTAGTTTGTTCATATACATATTTTTTTTACGTTCCAATCTGATTGGTGAATTTAAAGACATTGCCAATATTTCCAAGTTCATTGATACATGGATGGTAGCGGGATTAATTTCAATTGTTGCAGTGACTAGTCCATTGAATGCGTTTGTGCAAAAGCTTGAAGACATGGCAACGAATAGACTTGATGATTTTATAGTGAATGATAACTTACAGGCTAATAAAATAGATAAATTATATACTTTAACATCAATTATCGAGGGTACACTTTCAACAATGGTTTTTTCAATTGTATGTTTTACATATCTTTTAATTAAGTACCAATTCAACGTTTTTGATATAAGAATAATTGAGGTTCTCTTATTTAATAGTTTCTTAGTAATTGTCTCAAGTTTAATCTTTTCTTTTATAACTGATTTTTTAAAAACAACCTCCAGTTTTTCTTCTTTATCCGCGATTGTTGGTACTTTAGCTGGATTTTTTTCAGGCACTTATATTATCTATGGTGAGCTTCCCAAATTTATGCAAAATTTTTTGAATATTTGGCCAGGGTATCAAATTGCTGCAATTACACGAGAAAAGCTCATTAGTGGAATTAATGTCAAAATACCATTGGGAACATTAGTGTCCTTGGGAGTCAGTTTCGAATATTCAAAATCCATGTTAATCACAGGAACAACCTGCTTAGTATTTATCATTCTTATTTTAATAAAAGATAGATTAAAATCTTTCGGAGCTTTCAATAAAGGCTAAGCTTGATTGTGCTCTCATCCTAGTATTTGCTACATCTGATTCAAGATAGATGTGTCATAACTGAATCAATTAGAATAGGAGCTTTTTTTATGAAACGATATACCAATGTATTTAAAGAAAACATTGTAAAAATGAATCATGAGAAGAATCATTCTGTGCATTCACTTTCAGAAGAAGATGGCGTTTCTCAAGCTCTGTTCTTGATCAAGCAATCTAAGATTTCTTTAAACGATACGATAATCTTCCTTCAACGACTTTTGTATGTAGCTTTTGGTCATCTCGAAAAATGATTTTATCTTTTGAATTCGAAATATTGAAATTTGTGTATGTTATATTTAGAAGATTTAGGATAGAATTTAGTTGGGGCATCACAGTATTTCCTTTGTACGATTTGGTTTGGTTGCTTAAATCATAACAATGGACTGTGAGGTCCTTTTTGTATGCCAAAAAGAACGGAATAAAAAAATGATATTAGCTTTCATCAATACCAGAAAGTTTGAATATCAAAAACAGAAAATGAAGTGCTCACCAAATGAGCACTTCATTTTCTATTTTCTGATATTTAATGTTAAATCTTGATTATCCCCTGATCCTCTAAATTGTAAAAGAACTGGTGATTTTTTATTTTCCAATTGATAAATTCTTGTTACTTTTGCTGATTGACCTTTATTCAATGTTTTGTATAAATCATCTCCCAAATTTTCAGTTAATTGATCATTTGAATCCTTTAACTTTTGATATGGGTATATTGTAGAATCGATAATTCGATCAGGGTCAATTGATTCAGAACCCTTGTTTGTTACCTCATATAAAATAGCAATGGCATGTTTACCAGACGTCTCATTACCATTTGTGTAAGGCTTAATCACTTTGGTTTTTTGTACATCAAATTTCACGTCATCAATCAACACATTGTGACGATCTATGTTTTTAGAACAGCCTGTTAAAAATATTGCAAAGATTAGAACTCCAATAAGTGAGAACAGAGTGGTAGTCTTTTTATTCATTATTAATCCCCCAAGTTGTTCAGCTTTTAACGTCAATCAGATTTTGGACGGTTTTTAATATCTTTGAAAATTTGAATGTTATATATTATTTAATATTGAAAATTATTTGTTGATTTCCATGTCCTGAATAGAAAGTGGTAATTCAATGTTATAGATATTGCATTCATGGATAAGAGATTCTAAAACGGTATATTCATAGTCCGATATGACAGTAGTAATCAATAAATGAAAAACAGTAAGATTTTTAAATCTTGCTGTTTTTTTTGTCTAATTATATAAGAAGATGATAATTTTAAATTTAATTTGAAATATTTATATTTAAAATACTATCCACAATTTTTTTGTGAAAAACCTATCATAAATAACAATTTTACGGAAAGTATCTACGATTAGCAACTATATATAAATTAATTTGATAAAATTTGATAATCATTCACATATGAAGATGATTTGAGGGAAATTTATTTTTATATATGATTTTTAACGTTTCAAATAATCAATAGAAAAATATTGAGATATCAAAATGAAAAAGTCGACTTTAAATGATTTGAAATATGAATAAATAATGGTTGATAAAATAATCTTGATGGGCATATTATGTACCCGTATTCACAGCAGTAAATGTTTCAAGGGAGGGAACATTTATGGAAAAGTCAAAATTAATATATCTATCCATGGCGATTTTGATCTTAACGACATTTCCAGTGAAATTATTTTTGGCGATTTCTGCCAAAGTTGATGCCGATAAAATGTCACAAGTACAACAGGCAACAGACTCTAATAAAGCTTCAATAGCTCCACAAAATAATCAGGGACAAATCACCACACCAGCTAATAATCTATCTCAGGATTCAAATAAAACACGAATAGATTCCAGCAAGGATTCTTCTTCTAAGGCTCAGGATAATTCAGACAAGATTGAGAGTCGTTCTTCGAATACTCAAAGTGATGATGAAGCCACGACACGTTCTGCCACTAGTGATTCTCAAATTACACCAGCTCATCCGGTAAGCAAACCTCCAGTAAAAATTTTAGGAGTTTCTATCACATCAGGTTTTACAACCCAACCTAAAGATCAAAATTTATATGTTGGACAAGCGTCAACCATTAATCCTAAGTGTAAAGTTACTTTTGCAGATGGAGCGGTAGCAAATGGTGTGGGCTTAATTTATTTTTATCAATGGTATGTTTCAAATGATGGGAAACATTGGGAAAAACAAGGCTCATTCAAACTCAGGGCAACCACGACCTTTGTTGGGACAAACCAAAAGGTGGGCAAAAAATATTATCAGTTAGGCTACGAGGCCAGGCGGATAATTTTAGGTATCACAAGGCCAAGTATTTCTTTTTATTCAAATGTTATTACAGTCAACATCCATAAAGATAAGGTCCCAACTAAAAAGATTCATATCAGTTCTTCAGATTCGTATTTATACAACAATATGAAAGATGGTGATTCCACGCAGCTAACGGCTGTAACTGACCCGTCAGATACGACAACCAAACTGGTTTGGAAGTTAAAGAATCCAGTTGACCAGCCGGACATTGCTAAAATCGATCCGGACACTGGTGTCGTGACTGCTAATAATGATGGGATTTCTGGCGAAACCTTGGTTTATGCAACAGCTACAAATGATTCAACAGACATAGTTCCTAGTAATGAGATTCCTATAACGATTGGTGGTGAATTGGATGATCAAAGTGTGGATTCAGGACAAAGTGCTACATTTAGGCTTAAAGGTGCTGAAAACACTGATCAATTCACGTCAATTGATTGGTATCAGTTAAAGAATGGCAAGAAAATAAGATTGACTGATTCAGGGACTAGTCAATTGGAGTATAAAAAAGATAAAGTTGATTCTTCAGATGACAATTCATTATTTTATGCGGATATACATTTTAAGAAACAAAATGAACAGGATAAAGAATTTATTTTACACACCAATAAAGCCAAATTGAAGGTTAACTATGATGGTCGGATCAATTATAGTTTGAAAAATCAAATTTTTGATATTTCAAATCCTGAACAGCAAATTGGGAAGACCCACGCTAAAAATGTATTCGCTGGGGACAAATTAAAACTGGGAATTACCATCACCAATGACAATACAGATATCAAAGATAAGCAGGGCATCATTAAATTTACCTTACCTGATTTCGTAGAAGCGGATTCAGAAAAATCAATGGTCGATAATGAGACTCCAATCAAATTAACTTCAAAATCATCTGGTGGAAATACCGTTTGGAGTGTTCCTTATCAAGACCTGCATCAAGGTCCATCGCAAACTTATCAACTAAATTTTAAGGTCAATTCGATGATCAAAGATTTAAACTTCAAAATCGATCCTGAATTAGTGATCAATGATTCCAATGGTTCAACGATGGCAAATAGTTTTAGAGGTAATTATTTATTGGCCGATTTTGTGCAAAATCAATTAAGTTTGCAGCCAGTTGATTTTAGTTTTGGGCGAATCGTTTCACCCCAAGTCGATAAAATATATTCGGCTTTGCGTATGGGAACAAACGAGGAAATTTTGAAGGTAAATGATAGTCGACGTCAAAAAGACAGGTTAGCTATTACGCTGGAGGTTGATCCAGAATATCGTTTTCAATTACCAGTTGACCTAATGTTTATTGATGATCATGAAACAAAACATGATCTTAAACAAGGACCAGTAACATTGGAACAGTCACTTCAAAATCAAAATGCTAAATCAATCGTTTGGGATGATGGCGAGTCGCTGGGACTGCAATTTAATTCAGAAGACTCTAAGGCGGGTCAATAGTCAATTCCTTTAGTATGGCAAGCAGTCGACAGCATCAAATAAAAAAACGGATAATCTACAAGAGGTCATCTCTTATAGATTATCCGTTTTACTGTTTTTACAGATTACTTTTTAAAATTAATGAATTGCAAACGCATGGCGTTCAAGACGGCGATAACTGTCACACCAACGTCAGCAAAGACGGCTTCCCACATACCGACCATACCTAAAGCACCGAATAACAGGAATAAGACTTTGATGATTAAAGCAAATGAGATATTTTGTATAACGATACCGCGTGTCCGTTTGGCAATCTTGATAGCTTTGAAAACTTTTGATGGTTCATCACCCATGATGACAACATCAGCAGCCTCAATAGCGGCATCAGAACCAAGTCCACCCATTGCGAAGCCAATATCAGCGTTGGCTAAGACAGGTGTATCGTTGATCCCATCGCCAACGAAGGCAACTTTCTTATTGTTTTGATGTGAATCACTAAGTAGATCTTTGACGATCTCGACCTTATTTTCCGGCATCAAGTTACTGTAGACTGAGTCTAATTTGAGCTTTTTGCCAATCGAATTACCGATTTTTTCATTGTCACCAGTCAACATAGCTGTTCGTTTAATGCCGTGATTCTTCAGCAATTGGATAGCTGAAGCCGAATCGGCTTTAGCTTCATCAGCAATGACGATACTGCCCCAGAATTGACGGTCAACAGCTAAATAAATGACAGTTCCCAAAGTTTTTGATTTTGAGAAATTGATTCCAGCGTCTTTCATTGCTTTACTGTTACCTAAAATGATATGTTTGTCACCGATGTCAGCTTGTAGACCGTGCCCAGCTTGTTCAGAAGCGTTGGTCACTGGGAAAATCTTTCCTGAGAAACCCTTTTGAATCGAAAGGGCAATCGGATGAGTCGAATTTTGTTCAACACTAGCAGCGACTTGTAATAATTTATTGGCATCGATGCTTTTTGCAGGTGCAACTTCGACAACTTCAAATTTACCTTTGGTCAAAGTTCCAGTTTTATCGAAAGCCACTGTATCAACGAAATTCAAGGCTTCCAAATAATTACTGCCCTTAACTAAGATACCTTGCTTGGAAGCAGCTCCGATCCCGCCGAAGAAACTTAATGGGACCGAGATAACTAAAGCACAAGGACAGGAGATGACTAGAAAAATCAGGGCCCGATAGACCCAAGTGTTCCACTCACCGGAAAATAACAGCGGTGGGACAATGGCTAAAGCAACCGCAAGGAAAACGACGATTGGTGTATAGATTTTCGCAAACTTAGTAATAAATTTTTCTGTGTTAGCTTTTTTGTTGCTAGCATTTTCAACTAAGTCTAAAATCTTAGCAACAGTTGAATCACTGTAAGCTTTGGCAACACGAATCTCCAAAGTGCCGTTTTGATTGATCGAACCACTTAAAGCTTGATCACCAGTCGTGACTTCTTGGGGCATTGATTCACCTGTCAGAGCTGATGTATCAACTGAAGAAATGCCTTTAATAATCTCGCCATCAAGGGGGATCTTTTCTCCAGGCTTGACCAAAATTATTTGACCGATGGTAACTTGAGAGGGGTCAACTTGTTTTGTTTGGTCGGCAACTTTTAAAGTGGCAAATGTGGGTTTTACTTTCAGTAGTGCTGAAATTGATTTTTTTGATTTATTGACGGCAACATCTTCAAAGACATTCCCAAGTTCATAAAATAGCATGACTGCGATGGCCTCAGGATATTCCCCTAGGGCAATTGCACCGATAGTGGCGATACTCATCAAAAAGTTTTCATCGAAGATCTCGCCGTGAAAAATATTGTTGATAGCTTTAAAAACGATCCGCGAACCAATCACTAAATATGCAACGATAAAGACGAGCGTCGATAGTGGGCCAGGCAACAGCGAACTAACTCCAATCAATAATAAAATTGAAGCAATTAAAAGCCGGACGACAGTCAACTTTGCGCTATTATCAAGGTTGGTTAAGAGTTTGGGTGTTTTCTTCTTTGATTTATAATTAGATTGAATATCATAGGATTTCATTGGTGGGCCTCCTCGGAAATCGTTTACATGCACATTTGAATATATGAACAATCATTCATGTATTGATTATAATATAATAAAACCTAGTGAATTTCAACCAGAGGATAATTTATGGAAAACGAAAATTTTGAGATTGAACATCAAAAAGCACTGCACAATTTGAAACGGAACATTCCTAGTGATGGGGATCTAGAAGCAATGGTCAATATTTTTAAGGCTTTCGGTGATATGACCAGAGTTAAAATCATCTTAGCTTTATCAAAAACGCCTTTGAGTGTTGGGGAAATTGCTGATACGTTAGATATGAGTCAGTCATCGATCTCGCATCAATTAAGTATTTTGAAGCAACTCAATTTGGTCTCAAATGCTAGACGAGGACGAAACATCCATTATCGCTTGAGCGACCAACATATCATTACCATTTTTAATCAAACCAAGGAACATATCATCGAAGATGAAAACGAGTATTAAGCTAAAATGATTGACTTCCTTGTCAAAATGATTAGAATGTTGTCTAAGTATTAATAAAGGAGGTAAATAATTATGAAATATCGTGTAATGTTAAATACTGATACTCAATTGTTTACCGTAGTCGACAAGAATAACAAGAATTCTTTTGCAAACGGTAAGACAATTGAAGAAGCCGTTTCTAAATTAAAATAAATTCCAATTTAGAACAAAAATAATATCGAAATATGAAATTGATGAACGTCTACAAATCCTTATTTGTAGGCGTTTTTTGATTTCGACAACAGTTGCCATTCGGTACCGAAACATATTAATATATAAATATATTAATTAGTATTTAAGTTGTTAGGATAGAGGTCGAATACTGAGGTCAAAAGGCTAAAAAAAACGTCAATATTGCTCTAAATATCGGCGCCTTTTTCTAGTCAATAAAGTACAGTTACATAACGAAATTGGTTATAATTAATTGAAAATATGTTCAAAACTCCACAATGATTTTTGCAAAAAATATTTAAGGAGGAAGACCTACCATGCGGCATAAGAAAAGGAAACTTTTAATGGTTATGCTGCTGAGTATGATTATGATCCTTAGTTTTTTCAGTACTACAAAGGACTCAGCAGATATAGCTCGAGCAGATGATACTGAAGTAACACCACTTTTCAAACCTAGTCCTGATCCAGTGAAGATTTTATTTGTCTACTGGACTTCAGGCTTTACCCTTCAACCAACGAGCCAATATACTTATGTTGGCCAACCGGTGACTTTAAATACTGATACGGTCATAACTTTATTGGATTCAGTGACAGGACTGTACCGTTACAAATATCAATGGTATGACTCAGCCGATGGCTTAAATTGGGGTGAGACTAATTCGGCAACCAAGAAGGACGTCACGATTGACCCGACTGAAGTCGGCACGGTCTATTATCAACAAACTTATACCAGAAATGTTATCTTAGGTGATCGATCCGGTTACTACTCAAAAGTGGCTTCGATCACGACTTACCCAGAGCCTAAAGATGCCACAGCAGTTGATGTGACAGTTGATGATGACTATCTGTACAATTCACTTGAAGAACCGGCAACTACTTATGCACGTGCCAAACCAGATCCATACGACTCGACTGCCAAGCTGAGCTGGTCGATTGATGACACTAGTTTAGCTACGATCGACTCAAAAACTGGTTTGGTAACAGCTAACAATTCTGGTAAATCCGGGGTAGTCCATGTTACTGGGACGTTGACCAATAGTGATGATTCAATCGTTGAAGACAGTGAAAAAATCACGATTGGTGGCGGACTAAATGACCAAACAGCTAATGAAGGCGATTCGGCAACCTTTAAGATCCTCGGACAGTGGGATGAAAAACCTGAATCGATCGTTTGGCATAAAGTGGCCAATGGAAAAGACACCACCATCAGTGATGCCAGTGATTTGTCTTACAAAACTCCGGCAACAAGCATGAGTGATGATGGCAGTCAGTATTATGCAGTGATAAAAATCAGCCAAGATGATGCTAACGGTAAACCTCAAATTACTACTATTACTACTAATAAAGCTAAATTGACCGTTATACCGAGTACTTTGCCAAAAATATCTTTCAAAAGCAATATTTATAATTTAACTAATGATGATCATAACAGTGATGATACTGGTATCCATGGTGTCATTGCTCAAGATGAAATAGTCATCAAAGGTTCAGTCAAAGATGAAAATCAGTATTCGGAAATGACTGATGGTCTGATTAAAGTTAAATTACCAGCGAACATGACCCCAACAACAGTTTTGTTGGATGGACAAGCATATGATGATTATTCTTTAGTAGCTGATCCGACTGATGCAAACGTTCGGGATCTTCGGATCCATAATATTGATTTTAGTCAAAATAGGAGTCACGATTTTGAGATCCAAGTTCCTGCAGCAAGCAATGACAATTTACAGTTTGTCACAACGCCCAGTCTGGATTGGCAAAAGTCTAATGCCAAGGATACCGATGGGACTTATTCTGGCAATCCGTTGTCGATGGACTTCTCCGATGATAAATTGACTGCACAAGCAAACGATATTAGTTATGGGACATTGAAGTTCCAAGATGTAGGTAAAGATATCAATGGGAATGTCAATGGAACGAATAATACTGACAAAAATCTTTTAAGTGTCCAGGATAACCGTCGGAATAAGGTGGCGACACAGATATACCTTTCTCAGAAGAACCCATTTAAGGATGGGGAGACCACTTTACCAGCTGAGCTACGCTATTATTATCAAGGGCAGTATCGATTATTGAATGAAAATGATACTTTGATTTCGAGCAGTTCATCAGGAGCTAAGCTCGATTCAGTTGGTAATGATTTGGACCAAGGTTTACGTCTCTACGTTAATCCAGGTAATTTCAGGCCTGGTAGTTATAGTTCTGACTTAGTTTGGACGATCACTGATGCACCAGAAACATAATTTGAGACTAACAATTCATAATTGAATGAATTGTTAGTCTTTTTTTTGTTTTAAAAATAGCGATGACCGTTGATTTGTTAGCACTCACGACATAAAAATAAATAAAATTGTATGACATTTTGAATTTTTTATGAGCGTTAATTTTGATAATAGCTAATTGTTTGTATAATCTTTTACTTACAAATTGAAGGGAGCTATTAATATGATTGATGAATCACAAGTAACAACAGACCGTATTTCACTAGAAAAAGAGGCTTTGGCATTCAGTATCGCCAATGAGACTCATCCACGGATTTACGAGCTGCCAGAAGCTGAAGGCCGTGCTTTGTTGGATGAGGTGCAAAGCAGCCCAATTAAAAAGGCTAATGTAGATATTGAAGATCGTCAGGTTTCCACGGGGCAATGGGGAGATATCAATGTCCGCATCATGCGCCCAGAAGCAAATTATGATGTTTTACCAGTGATCCTTTATCTTCACGGTGCCGGTTGGGTCTTTGGCGGTGCTCATACCCATGACAAACTGATCCGTGAATTGGCAGTCAGGACACACTCAGTGATCGTTTTCCCAGAATATTCATTATCACCTGAAGCAAAATATCCAACAGCAATTGAACAAAATTATGCAGTGATGAACTGGTTAGTTGAACATGCTTCTGAATTGAAAATTGATGCCAGTCGTTTAACAGTCTCTGGTGACAGTGTCGGTGGTAATATGGCAACAGTTATGACGATCATGTCCAAACAGCGCAAAGGTCCAAAAATTAGTCAACAACTACTTTATTATCCAGTAACTGACGCCAATTTTGAAACAGGCTCTTATAATGAATTTGCGGAAGGCTACTTTTTAACTAAAGAAGGGATGCAATGGTTTTGGGACAAATACACGAATGATCCTGACCAACGAGCAGAGATCACTGCATCACCATTACGAGCTAGTTTAGAAGATTTAAAAGACTTACCTGCAGCAATGATCTTGAATGGTGAAGCCGACGTTTTACGAGACGAAGGTGAGGCCTATGCAAAAAAACTACGTGATGCCGGTGTAGAAGTGACTCACATGCGTTTTCAAGGAATGGTCCATGACTTCGTCATGGTCAATATGTTAGATAGCTCAAAAGCCACACGAGCAGCCATGGATGTTTCCACCAAGTGGCTCAATAAGCGTAATCAAAAATAATTATTTAGCAATTTAAATTAAAAAGAGCAGTCAATTCAAGATTTTGATTCTTGATTGACTGCTCTTTATTTTATTCAAGTTTTCCAGTAGCAAAATAGTCGGCTATTTGAGTTTCGTTATGTGCTAACCAACCGCAGGCTGCTGCGGCGATAGCGCCGACTAGATCATCTAAGAAGACGTTGATCTTGCCAGTTGATTTGTCATTTAGTTTACCTAAGATACCATGTTTTAACTTATCAACGTAACCGTAGTTAGTTACGGAGACTGATCCATAGAGGCTGGATAAGGTGATGGCTAGATTTTCATCGACACCATAGGTAGATTCATCAGTTCGCATGATTCTCTCCATAGGAGCCGATAGCAGGTCTTTTTCAGCTAAAATATCTAATTCTATTCCAGTCATAATTGCATTTTGGGCTTCACGTTTGTGTAAAACTTTATTGATAGCGTAAATCGCTAATTTTTCATCGAGACCGTGAACATATTCTTTTTCCAGGAACATCACGATTTCAGCGATATCTTTCATTTCCACACCGCGTTTACTTAAATTTCTGACGATGTGTTGATAGTATTGCTCATTTAATTCAACATCTGATGGCATAATAAATCTCCCTTCAAGTGAACCTATGAATAATATAATTTGTCGTAGATCTAAAAAGCAAGTTATATATTTTGAATACATAATAGTTCATTTGGTTTAAAATGTAGACATATGAACAGATATGGGGGATAGATATGACATTTTATTCGTATGCTTATTTGGTCGATCAAAATAAAACACCGAATTTTATTTTCATCATTGCGACGATCATTTTAGCGATAGCCTTACTATTCACGGCCTACCGTTATTATAAAAATCGCAATGACAACAAGTATCGTGATCTGTTGATAATTTTTCTTTTCGCAATGGTTTTAGTCGTTGGGATCAATTACAACAATTACGAAAAAGATTTGGATGTTAATAATAAAACTAATCAAACCATCGAACTGATGGAGTCAATCGCCAAAAACAAGGATGTCTCAGCTAAAAAACTGTATTCAAATAGTTCCACTTTAGCTGAAGGAATGCTGATTAAAAATGGCAAGACGATTTATCGAGTATCGTTTGATGATAATCAAAACAGTTATACATTGACCAAGGTTGGCTTAGTCAACAAAGATGATGTAAAAATACAAAAGTAGAGGGTAAGCTATGGATTTATCATATGGAGATTTAGCACTAAAATTCACCGTCGGATTTCTTTTCATGGTCATCCAGATCAATTTATTTGGAAAAAGTAATTTGGCACCGACCAATGCCATCGACCAACTACAAAACTATGTTTTAGGTGGCATCGTTGGTGGGATGATCTACAATCAGTCAATCACCTTGCTGCAATTTACCATGGTCTTAGTGATTTGGACATTGATCGTCTTCATCGCTAAATTTTTGACTAGTCACAGCAATATCATGAAAAAAATCATTGATGGTACACCCTCAGTTATCGTTACTAAGGGGAAAATCGATGTTGACCTGGCTTTGAAAAATGGTCTGACAGCTTCAGATTTAGCTTTTAAACTCAGACAAGCAGGCGTTTATGATATCCGAGAAGTCAAACGGGCAATTTTTGAGCAAAACGGTCAACTGACGATCGTTATGAAAAATGAAGAGAACATCAAATATCCAATCGTTCTGGACGGAAAGATCAATGAGGAAGAATTAGAGATCTTGGATAAAGATGAAGATTGGGTCGAGAAAAAATTAGACGAGAAAGGTCTAAAGGTTTCAGAAGTATTTTTAGCCAATTACATCAATGGGAAAGTTATCGCTTACAAATATTAATTCATATACAGCTGACAAGCACCCAGAAGTATATTAAAATTGATTTGAGGTGAAAATAATTAAAAAGTCAATTAAAACAGCTGTTATCAGTAGTGTGCTTGCACTTGGTTTGTTAGGTTCATCAGTTGGTGCTTTAGCTCCTGTAACTCAAGCTGCTACAACAGAGACAACAACTGAGTCACAATACCAATTGCCACATGTTGTTAAGATTGAAACGGGAAATTTTTATTATCAGATCAATAAACCAATCGGTTTCCAAACCTTAGACGGAATCAGCCCATTGATGCTAATTAATCCGGATGGCATAATTAGAAATTCGAAGGTTAAGGTAACTATGAGCGATGGCACCGTTTTATTGCAGTTTGGTAAAGATAACGTTTACTACGTTGATGCGAGCCAAGTTACAGTCTTTTCACATGTTCGCTAAATAATTCTTAAAAAAAGCCGCTTGGCGGTTTTTTTATTTTTTAGACGGGTATGATGTTTATCTAGAGG
This sequence comes from Companilactobacillus versmoldensis DSM 14857 = KCTC 3814, assembly GCF_001434295.1. Taxonomy (GTDB): domain Bacteria; phylum Bacillota; class Bacilli; order Lactobacillales; family Lactobacillaceae; genus Companilactobacillus; species Companilactobacillus versmoldensis. The sequence goes on from NZ_AZFA01000012.1 coordinate 14,151, forward strand.
GAGATGACATTTTAAAAATGAATGGAGATCTAAAAAGACGACTGGGTTATTTGATATTTGCCATTATTTTGGATGCTGCGGCAAATGGATTGATGATCGCAAGTAATATGGGAAGCGCCGTTTGGATGGCGTCAGGTGTCAATATATCCAGTCTGATCCACGTTTCATACGGTAATACATTGTTTGTATACGCAATATTGGTTTCAATTACAAATCAAATTTTATTGAGGAAATTTGATGCACACATTTTGATCTCCAATTTACTATTTTCACTACCGTTTAGTTATTTAGTTGGATTTTTTACCAATGTTTTCGGGATGTTAAATTTAGCCGACTTGAACATGTTTTGGCGATTACTATTAGACATCTTAGGATTGATCGGAGTTTCAGCCGGAACATCGATTTATCAACGTTGTAATTTGATTCAACACCCAAATGATGAATTAGCATATCTGTTGAGATTCAAATACTTACACGGTTCAGCTGGGTGGGGACAACTAGTGAGTTACACACCACCAGTAGTTATCATGATTATCTGTTTCATGATAACCGGTTCAATTCAATCAGTCGGTATCGGAACGATTTTAGCCATGTTTATTCAAGGAGTGATCATCGGCTGGTCAGATAAATTGATCGTCCCATCACTTAAACATCATTTAAGAATCGGAAAAACAAATTAAAAAAAAAGAGCGCACCTTTTCATGGTCAGCTTTCGAGTATTAACGAAGAAATCTCGGTAATCCGCAGTTTGGATTAGCGAGATTTTGTAGTTAAGCGGAAAAAGTTATGAAAAGGTGCGCGTTTTTGAAATTTGTAATCGGAACGTAATCGCAAAAAATTTAAAAATCAGTCGTGACGGTGCTACAATACATATATAAATATTTTTATGGAGCTGATACCAAAATGAAAGATAGTGAACCTAATCCCGGCAATAATCCAGAGGGTGGAGAAAAGAAATCTCAACCTGGTCAAATAATGTCGATCATTGTAGCCATTGGTGGGACGATATTTTTGTTTTTCTGGTTCCTGCTTTATAAACAACAAAGTAGTTTGCCAATTTATTTGTACTGCCTAGCACCACTGATTATGTTGCTCGTTTTGAATTTTTCCTTCAATCTAGCTTACAAAGTAGGAAAGAACTGATTATAAATCTTTTCTCATTTCATGATGCAAAATGCCAGCTTCTTCAAATTGGTCGCCAATCGTCTGGAAGCCAAGTGATTCATAAAACTTATGGGCTTGATCTTGAGCGCCAAGGATAATATATTGATATCCTTGGCTTTTTGCTTGTTTAGAAATAAAATTCAACAATTCAGATGCCAGTCCTTGGTGACGGAACTCTTTCAAAATTGCTACTCGTTGAACGTGGACGCCGTTGTCATCAGTTGGGTAGTAGCGAGCGACACCGGCAGCTTGGTCATTTCGATAGAGTACAAAATAAGTGCAATCTTGTTCACCAGCAACCTTCAATTCTTGAGGGACATTTTGGTCTTTAACAAAAACAGCTTTGCGGATCAGAAGACCATCTTGGTAGATTTGAGAATTCAAGTCAGTTGATGATTTGATTTTGTTCATTTGAGCACCTTCTAAAATAGAATAATGATTTAATTATAATTCTTTTTTAAAAAAAAACACAAAAAAAAACAGACCCAAAGGTCTGCTTTAATATTAGAAGATATCTATTATTTGATAGATGGTGTACCGAACCATTGGATACGTTCTTTAGTAGTATCTGTAATAGCCTTTGCACCAGGTGCAAGCAACTTACGTGGGTCATAACCCTTTTCATCAATGTCCAAGTCTTTCTTGTCTTCGATATATTTACGTGTTGCTTTAGCGAATGAAAGTTGTAATTCAGTATTAACGTTAACTTTTGAGATACCCATTGAAACAGCCTTGATGATTTGGTCCTTAGGAATACCTGAGCCACCATGCAATACAAGTGGTGTATCAATAACGTCAGCTAATTCCTTAAGACGGTCAAAGCTTAAGCCTTTCCAGTTGTCAGGGTAAACACCATGAATGTTACCAATACCAACAGCAAGGTAGTCAACGCCTGTAGCATTAAGTGTCTTAGCTTCTTCAACATCAGCTAATTCACCAAGACCAACGATACCATCTTCTGTACCACCAATTGAACCAACTTCTGCTTCAACTGAGATACCCTTAGCATGTGCTAATTTAACGATTTCTTTTGTCTTTTCAAGGTTTTCGTCGAATGGTAAGTCATGACCATCGAACATAACTGAGTTGTAACCAACTTCGATACATTCTTTGGCAGCTTCATAGTTACCATGATCCAAGTGCATTACAACTGGAACTGTAATACCCATTGATTTAACTGTGTCTTGTACAAGGTGTAGACATAATTCATATCCACCCATATATTTAGCAGCACCCATTGATGTTTGTACCAATACTGGTGTTTGTGTTTCTTGAGCAGCGGCCAAGATTGAACGTGTCCACTCCAAGTCATTGATGTTAAAAGCACCAACAGCATAGCCACCTTTACGGGCTGCATTGAAAATTTCATTTCCATTTGTTAAAGCCATTGAAAAAGTCCTCCAATAAATTCATCTTTAGAATACATGACCTATTTTAACGCAAAATCTAAGTAATTTATATATGTTTCTCAAAGTATTCACTAATATAGAAATAGTCTAATTCGTGAAATAATCCTAAGGGACAGTGTAGATTAGCACAACCGTCTGATTAGTGCTGATTGAGTTTGTGATTAAAAACTGTAGTAGGGATAAAATGAAAACGCAACCAGTATAAAGAGGCAAATAAAAATATACCACCAATATTTAAATCCATCTGTTTTGGTAATTGTATTGTAGATGGCCATAACTAAGAAAAAAGACGTTAAGGTCAATAAGATCCCCACGCAAATAAGCCAGATAATATTTGTCATAAAAAAATCCTCATTCATATATATTTGTATCCATATTGAATTGTATCAAGTGTAATTTAAAGTAAACTTAAAACGGTCTGTCAATTAGTAATGGTGGACCCATTTCTGATATACTTCTAATATAATCATCATCTGAGGTGAATATTGTTGAAAAAAGTAAAAGTTATGACCGTCTTTGGTACTCGACCAGAGGCAATAAAAATGGCTCCATTAGTTTTAAAACTAAAACAAAATGCTGATCGATTTGAGACCGTGACTGTCGTGACAGCTCAACATCGAGAAATGCTAGATTCAGTTTTAGAGATCTTTAAAATCAAACCTGATTACGATCTCAACATCATGAAAGAACGCCAAACACTTAGTGGTATTACAGGATTGGTACTCAAGATGTTAGATACGATCATCGAGAAGGAACAACCAGACATTATCCTTGTCCATGGTGACACAACTACAACCTTTAGTGCTAGTTTGTCAGCCTTTTATCACCAAACAACGATCGGACACGTTGAAGCAGGCTTAAGAACTTGGAATAAATATTCTCCATGGCCAGAAGAAATGAATCGGCAAATGACCGATGACCTAGCAGATTTATATTTTGCTCCAACTAACAAGAGTAAAGCAAATCTTTTGAAGGAAAATCATCATGAGAAAGGCATCTTCGTAACTGGTAATACAGCTATCGATGCTTTACAAAGCACTGTACAAAAAGAATATCATCACGATGTCTTAGATATTATCGATCCAGATAAGAAGATGATCTTAGTAACGATGCACCGTCGTGAGAATCAGGGCGAACCAATGAAACACGTCTTCACAGCGATGAAAAATGTTGTCGAAAAACATGATGATATTGAGTTGATCTATCCAGTTCACCTTAATCCCGTTGTTCAGGAAACGGCGAAAGAAATCTTGGGAGATGTCGATCGTGTTCACCTGATAGAACCATTAGATGTCCTAGATTTCCACAACATGGCTTCTAAGAGTTATTTCATCATGACTGATTCTGGTGGCGTGCAAGAAGAAGCACCATCACTAGGTAAGCCGGTACTAGTTTTACGTGATACCACTGAAAGACCTGAAGGTGTCGATGCTGGTACCTTGAAGTTAGTGGGGACTGACGCAAAAGTCGTTGAAAAGGAAATGAGCCGTCTGATCGAAGATGACGCTGAATATCAACGTATGGCTAATGCTAAAAACCCCTATGGTGATGGTCACGCATCTGAACGAATCCTTGATTCGATCAGTTATTATTTTGGCCAAACTGAGACTAAACCAAACGAATTTAAATAAGTATGAATAAAAAACGCATCTGATCGATAATTTCAAGAAATGAAATTACTGATCAGGTGCGTTTTTTTATACTTGGCGTTCTTTTTGACGTTTTGTGCGTAAATTTTTAAATCTTTCCATTAAATGACGGTTGTTGTAATCGAAGATCCATTTGGAAGAATAATAATTGAATAGGCCAACAATAATTTGGTCGATAGCTTTGATGATCAAATTATTCCACGGCAAGATCAGGACGGCAACAATCATGAACAAATCATCTATGACCAGAGAAAAGATCCGTGACAGTAAGAAGTAGCCACCTTCGTGGAATAATTTTTTGTAATCGGTCATCTCGGTTTGAAAGACATAGTATTTGGTCACAAAAAACGAAAATAGATTGGAAATAAACCATGCAATCGTATTTGCTAGCCAAAGCTGCATGGCTAGATTATTGTGAGCAAGGTTAAAAATGGCAATGTTTAGAACCGAGGCTAAGAAACCAAAGAGACAATATACTAAGAATTCCCGATGCTGTTTAAGCATTTTCATAATTTACAGGCCCATTTCTTTGGCAGTCTTATAAAGTTGTTCGGCAAATTTATCTAAATTATCGATATCGTCTTGTTCTGGTTCGAGTTCAATTTTGACTGATTCAGCACCTTTGGTAGCTCCGGTCTCATCGAAGGTTTTGGCAAATTCATCGACAGCACTACAAAAATCCTCGTAAAATGTGTCACCGGAACCACAAGTCCCATAGACCTTACCTGTTAAATCAAGATCTTCCATATCTTCATAAAAATCAAGGGCTTCTTCGGGAACGATACCTTGATCGTATGTGTAACTAGCGATGATGCAAATATCTGCGTCCTCAAAGTCACTAGGATCGGTTTGAGAAACTTCACTCATTTCGACATCTGCATTGAGTTCTTCAAACTTTTCTGTTAATACATAGGCAATATCTTCATCATTACCAGTTATGCTAGCATATACGATTTTTACTTTTGTCATAATTATTAGTCGCCTCATTTTAAAATATCTTGAAACATTATAGCAAAAATTAAGCGTTACCACCATCTAAACAAGAATTACTAAGTAGAAATTATTGATAATGTTATACTGAAAGTAATATTTATTTTGAGGGGCAATTATAACGATGATAACATTAAAATCACCACGCGAAATCGAAGGAATGAGAAAGTCTGGAGAGCTTTTAGCTAATACTCATATTGGTTTAAGGGATATTATAAAGCCAGGTATTTCATCATGGGAAATTGAGAAATTTGCTGATAACTATATCACTGAACATGGTGGGACACCATCTGAAAAAGGTTTCGAGGGATATAAATTTGCTACATGTGTCTGTGTCAATGATGAGATAGCACATGGTATTCCTCGGAAAAATCTGATTTTAAAAACAGGTGACGTCGTCAAAGTTGATATGACTGTTAACTTAGATGGCTATGAAAGTGATTCATGCTGGACTTATGCGGTCGGCGAGATTTCTGAAGAAGATCAACGATTGATGGATGTGACTCATAAAGCTCTATATTTGGGAATCGATCAAGCTGTCATCGGTAATCGTATCGGTGATATTGGCCATGCCATTCAAGAATACGTTGAAACAGAGAATCATATGGGAGATGTCCGTGATTTGATTGGACATGGTATCCAACCAACTATGCATGAATTACCAAATGTACCACATTATGGTGAAGCCGGGACTGGTTTAAGGTTACGTGAAGGTATGACGATTACAATTGAGCCAATGGTAAATTTAGGAACTTGGGAAATCAGGGACAAGTTCGTTAAAGAAGACGGTTGGGAATATTTTGTCTCAGCTGATGGCACTAAATCAGCTCAATATGAACATACGATTGCGATAACTAAAGACGGTCCAAAAATTTTAACTTCACAAGATCCAGAATATGATGCAAAATATCGTTTAAAATAATGGGCAATTAAATGAAAGATATACAACAAAGTGAAGTGCCGATCTTCAAACAAAATATTTCTAAACGGCAAAAATTTTTAGGATTTGCAAAAGAAGTTGCAGATGCAATGAGCAAATCAAATATCGGGATGTCCTCTAAAGCCATAACTTACTATATTTTATTGGCTTTGTTTCCAGCTGTGATCATTATTGGTAATTTGATTCCTTTGTTGCACTTGAACCGGCCAACAGTTATTTCTTACATCGAATTTATTTTGCCTCAAGATCTTCACAATTATTTAATGCCAACTATCATTCAGGTTTTGTCAGATTCTAATAAGGGAATCTTATCTGTTGGTATTATTTTGGCCATTTGGGCAATTTCACGTGGTATTAACGTGGCTCAAATGACGATGAATCAAGCCTACGGGTTTGATGTTGATAGTTTATACGCTGATACGACGTTCTTTAATTTCATCATTCGTCGTTCAGTGGCATTTTTGATGACCTTCACTATGCTGATTGCTGGTGTTGCAGTCGTCAGTGTCTTCACCTTTGGCCAGTCGATTTTAGAGTTGATTTTACCTAAGATGGGCTTGAATCCGAGCTTTTTGGATGAATTTTCACGTTGGAAATGGCCAGTTGCTATTGTTATAATGTTCTTGATTGTTTTTGCTTTATTCTATTTTTTACCTAATGTACGTTTGAAAATTCATTACGTTTTGCTTGGTACAGTGATAGCATCTTTGGGAATTTTGATTTTGTCGCAACTTTTTACCTATTATTTAAATTATTTTGGAACATCTTGGAATAACTATGGAACAATTGGTGCTATCATTATTTTTCTCTTATGGATGAACATGACTGTAATTATTTTTCTGTTTGGAAATGCGGTCAATGTAGGTTTCGCAGAGGCTAGTCGTGGTCCTTTCCTACATGAAAAAACAAGCAAACTAACCAATATTTTAAAGTCACATGAAAAGGAAGAATAACAGATGAAAGTCAGAAAAGCTATTATCCCTGCAGCAGGTTTAGGAACAAGATTTTTGCCAGCAACTAAGGCATTGGCTAAGGAAATGTTGCCAATTGTTGATAAACCAACGATTCAATTTATTGTCGAAGAAGCTAAAGCTTCTGGTATCGAAGATATTTTGATCATTACTGGTAAGAATAAGCGCTCGATCGAGGATCATTTTGATTCTGTTCCCGAACTAGAGCAAAATCTTAAGGCCAAGAACAAGACTGAACTGTTGAATGTCGTTCAAAAGACGACTGATCTAGGAATCAATTTGTATTATAGTCGTCAAGCTCATCCAAATGGGTTAGGCGATGCAGTAGCTCAAGCTCGTTCATTTATTGCTGACGAACCCTTTGTAGTCATGCTTGGTGATGATTTGATGAAAGATAAGGTTCCTTTGACAAAGCAATTGATCGAAGATTATGAACAAACACATGCTTCTACCTTGGCTGTTATGCAGGTCCCTAAGTCGGATGTATCAAAATATGGTGTCATCGATCCAGAGGGTCAACAACGTCCAGGACTATACAATGTTAAACGTTTCGTTGAAAAGCCTAAGGTGGAAGATGCGCCAAGTAATTTGGCAATCATTGGTCGGTATTTATTGACACCAGAAATTTTTGATTTGCTTGATACTCAAAAACCCGGTGCCGGTCATGAGATTCAACTGACTGATGCAATCGACCGTATGAACAAGACTCAACGGGTCTTTGCCCATGAATTTACTGGCCAACGTTTTGATGTCGGTAATAAATTTGGTTACGTAAAAACAAATATCGAATATGGTTTGACACACCCAGAAGTAAAGGATGAACTGAAACCATACTTGATTCAATTAGCCAAAGAGTTAGAAGCTGAAGATAAAAAAACTACGAAAAAATAGTTAACCTAAAAGTATGCGATCATCAGCGACTCTGAAACCAAAGAGTTGCTGATGTTTTTTTGTGTCTTTATAGAAGACCGGTAGGCGATAAAGTTCCTTTTTATTTAACAAAAGTAAAAATTCCCAATTTTTTAAGCCACGCAAATTGGATGAAGTCTGTAAATAAACAGCTCCATCATGAACTTCGATGTCGACCACAGCTAGATTAAGCTCTGATTGTTCGACAAATATGCGATTGTTTTTTTTGAAATCATTTAACATAAAAATCAGATCAATAACTCTCATCAAGACACCAGCGTTGTTTTTATTTGCTAAATAAATTATTATTTAAACTTAGGGTTATTCTACCAAAAATTAAAGAGGTAATGAATTTATGGATTCAGTCGTTATTATTGATGCTAAAAGGACCGCAATTGGCAAATTTCGTGGGCAATTTGCTGAATTGACGTCGGTACAACTAGGCACCAGATTGGTCAAACAGTTACTGAGTAACAATCAAGTTGACCCAGAAATTGTTGATCAATTTATCTTTGGCAATGTGTATCAAGCAGGGATGGGCCAAAATGTCGCCAGGCAAATTGGTCTAAATGCAGGTGGACGCGTTGAATCGACTGCGATGACGGTAAATCAAGTTTGTGGTTCAGGGATGAAAGCTGTTCATGAAGCCACTAATGCACTATTACTAAATGACGCTGATGTGATCGTTGCAGGTGGGGTTGAAAGTATGTCGAATGCGGCTTTTTATTCACATCGCGTCGGGAAATTAGAACCTTCAGACGAGCAGGGCGATACCTTATTTTGTGATGGTTTAGTCGATGCATTCGGAAATTATCCTATGGGGATCACTGCCGAGAACGTCGCCAAAAAATATCAGGTCACGCGACAAATGCAAGATGAATTTGCTTTACGTTCGCAACAAAAAGCTTTTGCGGCCACTGATATGATGGCTAAAGAGATCCTGCCGATCGAAGTGGCCGGGGACCAAGTCGTCAGCGACCAATCGATCCGTGGCAACTCTAATTTAGAAAAAATGGCGCAACTAAAGCCAGCCTTTAAAGAAGATGGGACAGTTACTGCCGGTAACTCATCACCATTAAATGATGGTGCAGCCGCCTTGATCATGATGCGTAAGTCAACGGCTGAGAAAATGGGTCTAGTTTATATTGCTGAATTGACGGGCTACGTCGAAGCTGGGATCGACCCAAGTATTATGGGTTATGCCCCTTATTATGCTATTAAGAAGTATTATCAAAAATATCAAACTACTCAAACTGATTTTGATCTCTTTGAAATCAATGAAGCCTTTGCTGCGCCTTCAGTTGCCTTAGGACGTGACTTAAATATCCCTGATGAAAAAATGAATATTTATGGTGGGGCAATTGCCCTTGGCCATCCATTAGGTGCCACAGGTGCAAGATTGATCGTTTCACTGATCAACTCACTTCAACAGGAAAACAAGCAAACTGGTCTAGCTTCACTATGTATTGGTGGAGGAATGGCCATGGCTTTAGGACTCAAACTATCATGAAAATATATCAAATGACTAATCAGCAACGGATCGATTATTTACAATCTCACGGCTGTTTAAATCCTGAGCAAGTAAAATTTTTGCAAAACGAAGAACCACTCAGCCAAGATATCGCTAATAGTCTGAGTGAAAACCAAATTGGGATTTTTGGATTGCCTTATGGGTTCGCTACGGATTTTCTAATTAATGGCAAGGAATATTTAGTGCCAATGTCTATCGAAGAACCATCAGTGATTGCGGCAGCATCCAATGGTGCAATGCGCGTCAAGGCTAGCGGTGGTTTTGAGGTGAAAACTAGTCAACATGTCATGTACGGTCAGATTGTTTTAGAAGATGGCACTGATGATAAGGTGTTCAATATTGAAAAACATCAAGCTGAGATCATTAAATTAGCTGAAGCTGCACGGCCCAGCTTATTAAAGCGTGGCGGTGGAGTCGTTTCATTGACTGTCCAGAAAGTTTCTGATTGTCTAGAAATTTTGATTGGCGTCAATACAGTTGATGCAATGGGAGCTAATATCGTCAATTCAATGCTGGAACAAATCGCTCCAAGCATTTCCAAGTTAGTTGATAGTAAGATTTTATGCTGTATCCTTTCCAATAGTGGTGAAGAACAGATTGTTAATGTAGATGCTCATGTATCGTTTGATAAATTAAAGACCAAACAAATGACTGGTGAAGAGGTCGCTCAACGGATCGTTCACTTAAGTGAATTTGCACGAAATTCAAAAATGCGGGCAGTGACTCATAACAAGGGCATTATGAACGGTATCGATGCAGTTTTGATTGCTACTGGGAATGACTTTCGGGCTCAAGAAGCGGCAGCCCACAGTTTCTTTGCTGACGAGTCAGGCTACCGGCCTTTTAGTTCTTGGGAGATTGAAAACGATCAATTGGTTGGTCATCTGCAAATGCCGATTGAAATTGGGACTGTTGGCGGGGCAATCAAGGCTTTGCCAATGGCTCAGTTAAGTCTAGCGATAATGAATATCAAGAATAGCCAGGAATTACAGGCAGTCATCGGTGCTGTTGGCTTGGCCAATAACTTGTCGGCAATCAGAGCCTTGGTTACGACAGGTCTACAAGCTGGACATATGAGCCTTCAGAGTAAATCTTTAGCAGTGTCAGCTGGAGCAACTGGGTCAGAGATAACAAAAATATCTGAACAACTGAATAATGAAAAAACATACACTTTAGAAGCTGCTCAAAAACTTTTGAAAAAATTGAGGAATAAATAATATGGATATCGGAATTGAGAAAATTGGCTTTTATACGCCTAAAAATTATATAGATATCGTTGAATTAGCCAAGGCTAGAAACCAAGAACCAGATAAATTTACAATTGGTATCGGCCAAGATAAGCAGGCTGTTCCAGCTGTCTATGAAGATGCTGTTACCATGGCTGCTGAAGCTAGTCATCAAATATTGACTGATGATGATAAAAAAAATCTTGGTCTATTGATTGTTGGATCAGAAAGTAGTGTCGACGAATCAAAAGCTGCCGCATTGTTTTTGATTGATTTATTGGATCTTCCAGAGAACATCCGTGCTTTTGAAATCAAGGAAGCCTGTTATGGTGCTACTGCAGGATTACAAATGGCTACAGATTATATTGCCGCTCATCCGGATAAAAAAGCTTTAGTTATCGCCAGTGATATTGCCAGATATGGGATCAATACACCTGGCGAAGTTACTCAAGGGGCAGGGAGCGTGGCAATGGTAGTCAGCGCCAATCCTCAAGTGTTGAAACTCGAAGGAAAATCCAGTTTTATGAGCCGAAATGTCGGTGACTTCTGGCGTCCTACTTTCTCCAAAACTGCTTTCGCCCGTGGTAAGTACTCAAATCAAATTTATATTGAATTTTTTGAAACGCTCTGGAAGCAATATCAAGCTGAATTTTCTGTCTCAGCTGACGATTTTAAGGCAATGTTGTTCCATATTCCTTACACGAAGATGGGTAAAAAGGCGATGCGGACGTTGCAAGGTAAAATCAGTGACGCCAAATATGCTCAGTTAGAAAAAGAATATCAAGCAAGTATTTTATTTGGTCGTCAAGTTGGTAATTTGTACACCGGTTCTTTATACCTTGGTCTGTTATCATATTTGATCAACTCTGACGTTAAGTCGGCCGACCAATTGCTGCTGTTCAGTTATGGCTCTGGCGCCGTGGGTGAACTTTACAGTGGTATCGTTGGGGATGATTTCAAAGCTAATATTCCAGTAGCAGAGATTAAGGCATTATTATCTGACCGAAATAAGATTAGTATCGCCGACTATGAAGATGTTTTCCAGCAGTCGATCAGTGATGGTGAAAGCGTTGATCCAACAACAGTCAGTGGCCATTTCTACTTGAGTGAGATCAAGGAAAATGAAAGAATTTATAGCAAAAAGTAATTGGGTATTGCAAGCGATTACATCAAGTGATATATTTAAGTCGTGGTAAAGATGAAGTGCCTCAGGAACTGTAGACCTAATGCTTCATGGTTTAAATAGTTTTATTGTTTCTCGTAAATGGTAGATCGATTTTCGCATCAAGTTTGGTTTTTTACAGTTCAACGACATTTTTGAAACTAGCGACACAAGTTAACATAACATCGACCTAATTAGTTAGTCGCACAACAATTACATGAGATTCGCTAGGATTCATTAGTTGAACAAGTTATACATAGTAAGATATGTTTTCGAGTAGTTCGATTCACTTAACGTTTATCAATCTACAGTAAATTTCATCTTACCACGTATATTTAAACGGGCTCCCTTTCTTGGGGGTCTTTTTTTAATGGCCAGTTGCGCCTACGGCGCTTACTGTCCATTACGGCACATCCAAAGGATGTGGCGATTCATATGAAAAGAAACTAGAGTGTCAATTCATAAATTTGATAGAGGATGATGTTTTAAGTTCAAGTAACTTGAATTTAGTAGGTTCACTGCCGTCGAAGTGGCTCCACAAATATGGGCTGGAACGTGGTGGACGCCACTTGGAGCCTCCCTTTGGGAGTCTTCAAGCTGGGTCTTGTTCTAAGCTCGTTTCACTCACTAAGAACAATTTCACCACTTAGCCCAATTTGTTCCACCACTTCGACTAGTTTTGCTTGGGTATGTTAGGAGTTTGTTAGTGCTATTAGTTTAAGTAATCGTATTACTTTAGATTTGTTGGGTGTTTATCTTCTAAAAATATAATTATTGATTTTTATAAGTGATGATGCTACATTATATGTGCAAAATGCACATATCAATTTTTTGAAGGAGGAATTTTTATGAAAGCTGCTATTGTTACTGAAAAAGGAATTAACCCGGTTTATTCTACATTTAAAGAACCTGATTCTACTGATGATGAGGTCAAAATTAATGTTGTTGCTTCAGCTTTGAGCAATTTGACTAAGATGCGTGCTTTGGGTAATCACTATTCTTCTACACAAGATTTTCCAATTATTGCTGGTACTGATGGAGTAGGTACTACTGATGATGGGAAACGTGTTTACTTTTTAGCACCTACTGCACCTTTTGGATCTTTAGCTGAGAAAGCTTTGGTCAATAAGAATTTGGTTATTCCATTGCCCGATAGTTTAGACTTTGTTACTGCTGCGGCTCTTGCCAATCCGGGTATGTCATCGTGGGTCGCTCTTGAGCATCGTGCATATTTTAAGCCTGGTCAAACTGTTTTGATTAATGGAGCTACTGGGAATGCTGGTAGTTTGGCTGTCAAAATTGCTTACCATTTAGGCGCTAAAAAAGTTATCGTAACTGGTCGTAATGAAGAAAAATTAGCAAAATTAGGTGCAGACGCATTTGTTTCGTTTGATATGACCGTGGAAAATGGAGTTGAACAATTTGAGCAAAAGCTAATTCCATATTTTAAAGATGGTGTAGATGTAGTTCTGGATTATCTATGGGGTGACAGTGCTCTTGCCATCATGACTTCCATTTCACAAGCTGGGAATCAAAATAAATGTCGATATGTAAGTATTGGATCAGCTAGTGGACAAAGAGAACTAAGTTTGCCCTCAGCGTTACTACGTTCTTCAACGATTGAGATTTTAGGTAGCGGTGCTAAGAGTGCTTCAATTCCGGAATTATTGTCTTCTATCAAAAAGGTTTTCGAATTTGCTGCAACTGAAAATATTACGATACCTGTAGAAACTTATCCATTGAAAGATATCGAAGAAGCTTGGCAAGCACCATCACAGCCACGTGTCGTTGTTGAGGTAAAATAATGATTGAACAAGAGATTTACAAAGCTTTGGTAAATGTTTTGGTCTTCTTTAATCGAACAGATCAAGACAAGGAATTGATAAGAATCGCTGGAGTTGATCTTGAGGCTACATCACTTCAAGCTTTCATTACTATCGGAAGAATGCAACCAACAAATGTCAGTGATCTGGCAAACATTTTAGGTAAGAGCCATTCTAGTGTCAGTCGACAGATTGATAAGCTTGAATCTAAAGAAATTGTTGAGACTGAAAATGATCATAGTGATTCACGAGTTAGGTCCATTAGATTGTCTTGTAAAGGTAATCAAATCATTGAAAGTATTAATGCAGCTAGATTAGAAGCTTTGAAATCGGCCTTTAGTACTTGGGAAGAAAAAGATAAACAATCGTTACTTTCTGATTTGAAACATTTGTCGAAGACAGTGGATGAAATGAGTAAAACTTTTTAGATTTGGAGATACTGCCGTCGAAATTGCTCCACAAATATGGGCTGGAACGTGGTGGACGCCACTTGGAGTCTCCCTCTGGGAGTCTTCAAGCTGGGTCTTATTCTAAGCTCGCTTCGTTCACTAAGAATAAATTCACCACTGAGACCAATTTGTTCACCACTTCGACGGGGTTAGTATGGACTAATGTTCTATTCTTATTTTTTATCAAGCAAATGTCAGTGTAGCAGGAACAATTGTTTAATTAAAAAAATCACAGTAGTATGATTTAGCTTTTCGCTAAAATCATAACAACTGTGATTTTTTCTTCCGTTACAGATTGGAAAAATTAATGATAAAACGTTTTATGATGGTATAGAAATTGAAAAACGCTCAAATATACAATTAAATTGCTAATTGCGGAGGGCTATTTAATACTCAAACCAATTTTCCTTGCTTCAGCAGTCTTTTCGCTACCTAAAACTTCACCAAGGTTCTTCCAATTTAAATATTTTTCAAATCCCCGATACCACGTGACCGGCTGGCTGAAATCATTTCCTCCAGCAGTTACGAGTAGAAGACTTTTTTTGACAAAATTTTTGTAGCCAACAGCTTGTTGAATTGGCTGTAAATAATCCATCGCCGTTTTGAGGCTGCCTGAGATAGTTCACCAGTAAACAGGTGTAGCGAAAACGATGATATCAGCATCTAGCGCTTCGCGAGACAAATAACCAAGATCACCATCATCTTTAAGGATATCGTCCAAATGATAAGGATTCTCGCCAACACCTTGATCATTAGAATGAAGTTCACCACTAAAATTTAATTCATCCGTTTTGATCTCATGAACAACATTACCAGCTTCAGTTGCACCATCGGTAAATCCGTCAATCAATTTTTTAGTGTTCCCATGAGCTCGAGTAGAGCCGTTTAAAACCAATATTTTCTTCATGCAAATCTACTCCTAATCAAGTAATTAAGATAAGGGTAGGTTACATATTAAGAAACAACAATTGATAAATTGGTTAATGCATATAAAATTTTGACAGAAATGCATTTTTATATAAATAAACTATTAAATTAAAATTTCAAATATTATTAGAATTTCTTGGGTAAGCAAGCGTAGCGAGCTTATATCACTCTGGTGTTTGATTAATATGTAGCTGCTGATAAAAACAATATAGAATATTTGATTGTATACCAACTACATAACAAACAATCAGAATAAATATAGGTAGAAGGAAAAATAATGAGTATAGTCCAAATCTAGTCGAAGTGGTGGAACAAATTGGGCTAAGTGGTGAAATTATTCTTAGTGAGCGAAGCGAGCTTAGAATAAGACCCAGCTTGAAGACTCCCAAAGGGAGGCTCCAAGTGGCGTCCACCACGTTCCAGCCCATATTTGTGGAACCACTTCGACGGCAGTGAACCCCCACCATAAATAGTACAAACCAAAAAAATAGGAACACCCACAAAAAGGGGCGTTCCTAAATCAAACGGTATTCGAACATTCTAATTTGTTAAAACAAGCTTAGCCAACAACTTGAACAGAGATTGATTGACGTCCAAATTGTAAAGCTTGTGAATTAGGCATAGCAATATCCAATTGGTTAGGATTGCTGTATGCAAAAGTACCTGTGTCATTAACAGTTCTGTTAAGAACGGTACCATCACTCAAAGTGATCTTTAATTGAGTACCCTTAGGATACTTAGATAAGTTAGCAGCAACACCTGAATAGCCCATGCTTGAACCAAGAACAGCTGGATCATAAGCAGTAGCACTCATAGTGACTTTTTGTGCAGGTTTGTTATCTGTCATGTATTGTCCGTTGATCCAAGAGTTGTTACCAAGGTCATACCAAACTTGACCATTAGCATCAGTAGTTGAAGCGTAAACAGGGTAAGCAACACCATCTTGAACGCTACCTACATATGAACCATTTTTAGCTGATGAGTAGAGATTAACTCCACCACCATTGCCATTAACGTACATAGTCTTGTTCATGCTAGTGATAGGTGCATCAAAGGAAACATCAGCGCTGCTTAACCATTGGCCGTTACCGACTTGGTAATAAGTTGTGTTGCCGACTTTGATAGCTTTGTTTGAAGCCCAGGCTGTGCCTTGACCTAAATATTGTCCAGTAGCGCCAACTTGGCCTTCATTTGAAGGTGTTGTGTAAACTGGAGCACCTGAAGCGTTATTAACATAGATAACTGTACTTTGAAGATCAACAGTTGAAGTAGAAGCTGCTTGGACAGCTGCAGTACCAGCAACGTTTGAGGCAGAAATGCCTACGAATGCTAATGATGATGCAGTAACCAAAGTTGTGACGATTTTTTTCATTTTCATTATATAAAATTTCTCCCTAAGCGATTCTAAATTTATTTAATAAATTAAATAAAAATATCTAACGAGAAATACTATATAACGTATATCGACCAATTTCAGGGATATAACTTAACTGTAAATGCAATGTAATCTTATTGAAAAGTTAATAAATCAAAATATTGAAAAATATTTTATAGATAATCTTCAATACCTGCCAATAAATCGTCAACATTGTTAACAACTGAACCGTTCAATTTGATCAGACCGATGGTGTAAGTATTGACATATTGAAAAGGATTTTCGCCAATTTGAGCCACTGCTTCAAGCTTTTCTGGATTTTCGGCACCGTGTTGTCTCAAGTCAGTATAAAGGCCGAGAACGGGTATCTCCTTACCAAAAGCTAAGCCGATTTCTGAAGCAACACCGATATCGATGATCTCACCATCAAGTACAGCGACAACTAAATCAGAATCGAGCAACTCTTTATTGTCTTCCTCAGCAATCTTGATCGAATCAGCGAATTTAGTTTTGTCATTGATGTCGCCATTTTCTTGTGGTAAGTAAACCTCGATATCGTCAGACATTTTTCTGATTTTATCAACGACATAGGCATTGAACATCCGATCAGCTTGTGAGAACAATCCGTTTGCAAAATAAATTTTCATTGGTTAAAAGCTCCTTTTGATTGATATTAATATTTTATCATGCAAACTACTAAAAATTTATGAATAAAACAGTTAGAATAAAAGAAAATTAATCATATCATGGGGGATATTTTGAAAACGAAACGAGTAGTATTATTCATATTTTTGATAGTGCTAGTAGTATTAGGACTCAAACAAACTAATGGTGTCGCTTTGGCGGCTGGAATGATGTCGGGAGACCATTCAATGATGAATGACGATGACGACAGTGATAGTAATTCGCATTCGAAAATGATGAAGGAACACAATGTTGATTTAAAAGATGCTGATGTGCCGATGCAGGAATTGAATCTTCCCAAAGTTTTAAAGCCAGATAAGCAAACAAAGCATGATGTTTATTACACTGTCATTGCCCAAAAGGGTAAGACAGATTTCCACGATGGTGGCAAACTAACTAAGACATTAGGATATAATGGTAGCTATTTAGGGCCGGTCTTGAATTTGAAGCGTGGTCAGACTGTTCATATTAAAGAGGTCAATCACTTAGATGAGAAGACGACTTTCCACTGGCACGGGGCAATCATTTCTGGCAAAGCTGATGGTGGCCCACATGAGCCAGTTAAACCAGGCAAAACTAAGAAGATCAGTTTTAAAGTCCGTCAACCAGCAGCTACCCTGTGGTTCCATCCACATCCAAGTGGTACAACTGGCAAACAAGTCTATAAGGGACTGGCTGGTTTGATCTATATCCATGATCGCAAGAGCAAATGTTTATCTTTGCCTGACAATTATGGTGTCGATGATTTTCCAGTTGTAGTCCAAGATCGAACTTTTGATAAGAACAACCAATTAAATTACAAGAAAGATTACAACGCTGATAGGACTTTAGGTAAAAATCTCATGGTCAATGGAACACTTAATCCATATATCAACGTCACCACTCGTTACGTCCGTTTGAGATTGTTGAATGGATCCAACACCCGTAATTATAATTTCTATTTGAATCATCATCAGAAAATGATCAAAATCGCTGGTGACGGTAGTTTCCTAGCTAAACCAGTCAAAATCAAGAAATTACAACTTTCTCCTGGTGAGCGTGCCGAGGTCATCGTTGATACCCATAAATTAAACGTTGGTAGTAATTTGCAACTCAAGACCGGCGGCATGAAGGCCTTAACGATGAAACTCAACCAGCAACGCGATAATTTGACCAGCTTGCCTGACAAGTTGAGTGACCGCAAAGCTTTAAAGGTTCCTAAGAAAAATGTTAATCATGAAAAATTGGTTCTTAGCGGGATGAGTAATATGGTGCGGATAAATGGTAAAAAGTATAATCCGGACCGAATCGATATCCATGCTAAACGAAATCAGCAACAGATCTGGACCATTGAAAACAAAAAGGAAATGATGATGAACATGATTCATCCTTTCCATCTTCATGGTGTCCAATTCAGGATCATTAGTATCAATGGCAAGAAACCATCAAAATCTCAACGAGGTTTCTTAGATACAATCACTTTGAATCCTGGTGATAAATATAAGATATCCTTTAGATTTGAAGAAAAGGGCCTCTATATGTATCATTGCCACAATTTGGAACACGAAGAGAATGGGATGATGGGCCAAGTCTTAGTTGAATGACATTAACTTAGCCAAATTGAGAAATCTCATTTTTTCAAGTAATTTTATTCATAAATATGGTATTATTTAGGCATTACTAACTAGTTAAGAATAGAGGGAATTGTCTATGCCAACGGCAGTCGTTACTGATACAGCAGCATATTTAACACCGGAACAGATTAAGAAATATCACGTGACGGTTTTGCCGATCACGGTTATTTTGGGTGAGCAGCAGTATAAGGAGACTGAAGAGCTGGATTTGCCAACTTTTTACAACTATTTGAAAACGGAAAAAGATCTGCCAACGACTTCCCAAGTTTCGATGGGACAAATTGAACAAGCTTACGACCGTTTGGCGTCTGAAGGTTATGACAGTATCATCTCGATTCATTTATCTAGTGGGATCACTTCATTTATGGATAACTTGCGTATGTTTTGTAAGACTTATGACAAAGCTAAGATCTACCCATTTGATTCATTAGTCGCAAGTGCTGGTGAGGCTGATTTAGTCTTATTAGCGGCAGCTTTGGTTCAAAAGGGTAAGACACCTGAACAAATCATGCCCAAATTGGAAGAATTACGCTCTACAAGAGACGTTTACTTTGCCGTGGATGATTTGAAGCATTTGATGCGGACAGGCCGTCTCAGCAATCGATCAGCCTTTGTGGGTAATTTGTTGAATATCAAACCACTTTTGACCTTTGATCCGGAAGGTAAAATTGTCGCCATCGATAAAGAAAGAACTATGAAACGTTGTTTGCGGATGATCTTACAAAAGATGCAGAATAATTTTGAAAAGGTCGATTATCCAATTTTAGCGACGGTCATCGATGCAAATAATGAAGAGGTGGCCCAAAACTGGGTCGACCAGTTGCAGGAAACTTTTCCAGACATCCGCATCGCTAGGAGCCAGTTGGGACCAGCCATTTCGGTTCACACTGGTGAAAAGACTATGGGAATCCTCTGGGACCGCGATTGGAAAACGATGTTAGATTAAATTTTTGTGTAGAAATTAAGCGGTAGCCTTTTTGTTCAATCCTAGTCGGATCAATTTGTCTAATTCAGCGACTAAGAAGACGATGATTCCACCGATGATTGTCAGTAGCCATTCGAATGGTCCGATGGCGGAAGTATGGAAGACTGATTGCATAAATGGTACATAAGTTAGGATCAGTTGCAGGATCAGCATCAAGCCAATGAAGATGTAAGCTTTTTTGTTAACGAACATCTCTTTTGATAGCGCAAGGTTCTTGGTCCTGATGTTGAACATGTAGAAAATTTTACCAACGATCAAGACGTTGATCATGGTGGTGCTTGTGACAGCGGAAGAAACACCACTGCGAGTGAACCACTCGTCGATGATCATCCCTAGGATCGCCATTAGTACAGAGATATAAGCAACTTGGAAGACATCGTGAAGATTCATTAATTTACCACCAGTTTTTCGTGGCTTTCGTTGCATGATGTCTTTTTCAGCTGGTTCAAAGATCAAAGCAAATTGGATAGTGATGGCAGAGACCATGTTGATCCAAAGTAATTGGGTCGGATGAAGTGGGATATCATCTTGCATCAAAATAGCAAAGGCGATGATCAGACCTTCAGCGAAGGAGATCGGCAAGAGATATAGGATACTCTTCTTGATATTATCGAAGATCCTTCGACCTTCTTTGATAGCTTTCGAGATAGTCGCAAAGTTGTCGTCACTCAAGATCATATCGGCTGAATCCTTAGCCACGTCTGTACCCTTGATACCCATGGCGATACCAATGTCGGCCCGTTTAAGAGCAGGCGCATCATTGACACCATCACCGGTCATAGCGGTAACTTTATTGTTCTTTTGCAGAGCCTTGATGATCTCGATTTTATTTCCGGGAGTAGTTCTGGCGAAGACTTGGTTATTTTCGGCAGCGGTGACCTTTTCTGTTTCAGAAAGTTCATCCCACTTTGGCCCAGTGATGGCTGAGATCGACTCGGCGAGGCCTAATTTTTCACCGATAGCTTTTGCAGTTGCGGCACTATCACCAGTGATCATTTTTACATCGACACTGGCAGAACGGATTTCCTTAAGAGCTTGGATGACTTCTTCACGAGGCGGGTCAATGATTGCTGCTAAGCCAAGGAAATTCATCCCTTCATTGATCAATTCATGGGTGGCATCAGTGGCATCGCTTGGAGCATCTCGATAACCAACTGCGATGACACGTTTTCCTTGTTGTGAGTAGTCTTCAACGACTTTAGTCCATTTAGGGATGTCAAAGTTAGGGTCGTTCTTTTTGAAAATTGGCAACAGTTTATCAGGTGAACCCTTGATAAATAAAGTCTGTTGATTGTTTTCATCATTGACCAGTTGAGCAATGTAACGATATTCAGAGTCGAAAGGTAAAATATCGACTTCTTGATAATGGTCACTTTCACCATAGGGGAAAACTTTGTGGTACAAGGTGATAAAGGCACCGTCTGTCGGTTCACCATTGATCGTCCACTGGTCGTTTTCTTTTAAGAGGACAGTATCGTTAGCCTGATAACCGGCTTCTAAAAATAGTTTTAGATTTTGGTCAGGCTGAATTGATTGACCATTTTCAGTGATTTCACCTTCAGGCGTATAACCAGTTCCACTGACTTGATAGGTTTTATCCGCGAAAATCAGGTCGGTGACTGTCATTTCGTTTTTCGTCAAGGTACCAGTCTTATCAGTGGCAATAACGTCGACAGATCCCAGTGTCTCAACGGATGGTAATGTTTTGATGATGGTATTCTGATTTTTGGCCATATCACTGACACCTTTTGCCAAAATAACCGATGTCGTAGCTGGTAATCCTTCAGGGATAGTACCTACGACCACTGAAATGACGGCCATAGCAAGGACTGGCAAGGAGTAGATGTCGAACATGAATCCGATGGCGAAGATGACCACGGCAGCGATCAAGATAAAATATGACACGCTAGTTCCCAAGTGGTCGATGACTTGCATCAACGGTGTTTTGCGTTGCTTGACGGTGTTGACTTCAGTCGAGATCTTACCGATCTCGGTTTCTTCAGCAGTGGCAACGACTAAGCCGATCCCACTACCACTCGTAACGGCAGTCGAAGCAAAGGCCATGTTAGTTTGATCAGCTAAAGCAACTTTTTGGCCAGAAATAGCTTGTTCAGATTTTTCGACAGAATCGGCTTCACCTGTTAAAGCTGATTCCTGGATACTTAAATTATCGGCGTCAACGATCCTTAAGTCAGCTGGGACATTATCACCAGCCTCTAAGAAAATGGAGTCGCCGGTAACGATTTGTTCAGCAGGGACTTCGGTCCGTTGGCCGTCGCGGTAGACGGTGGCGTCGGTCGAAAGCATCGCTTTGATTTTTTCAACTGCGTCTGAGGCACTGGTTTCTTGAAAGTATCCGATCAAGGTGTTGATAACGACTACTAAACCGATGATCACGGCGTCAGAATACTCTCCCATAACGAGAGTCAAAATAACGGCAGCAATCAAAACATAGATGACCATATTATTGAATTGGCGTAAAAAGATCTTCCATTTGGGAGTTTGTTTGACGGCAATTTTGTTCGGGCCGTTCTCTTCGAGGCGCTTTTTTGCCTCTTGGGAACTTAGTCCTTCTTCAAAATCTTCAGTCTGGTATTCTTCTTTGATATCTTCTAATTTTGTTTGGTAGTTTATGGGTTTCATTTTCATATCCTTTTTTGAAATTTTCGAAAAAAAAAGAGAACTTTGGACGGTCGGTTAGATGGAATTTGCGGAATTTATCTTGAATGGTAAATTTCAGACCAAGAAATCGGATTTAGCATTCAATAAAATGCCAACCAAAGTTCTCCTTAACAGGATTTATCTTTAATATGAAAAATGATTGATTCGTCTTCAGCGGCGAATTCTCCTTATGCGGTAAATTTAGTAATATAATTTTATCAGGATATTTATGTAACGTCAATCAATTTAACGTCGTGAGAATTTTACGACTGTTTCCACATGTGGTGTTTGTGGGAACATATCGACTGGTTGTAAATAGTCGACCCGATATTTTTTCGTTAATAAAGTTAGGTCCTTAGCTAAGGTCGAAGGGTTACATGAAATATAAACCAACTTCTGAGGACGATTTTGCAAGATAGTTTTGATCAATTTTTCATCCAGGCCAACTCGTGGTGGATCGACGATCAAAGCTGTGGGGTGAATATCTTGTTCCAGAAGCTGTGGATAGATCTGGTCGACTGAACTGACAAAGTATTCTGCATTGGTGACATTATTTAGCTCAGCATTCTTTTTGGCATCTGCAATCGCTTCAGGGATGATCTCGATACCATAGATTCTTTTAACTTTTTCAGCTAGAGTGATACCAATTGTCCCGACACCACAATAAGCGTCAAGTAGGATGTCATCAGCTTCAGGGTTCAAAGCTTTCACAGCTAGGTCGTATAACTTATCAGTCTGTAGTGAATTCAATTGCAAGAATGCGCGTGGAGATAAGTTGAAGACATAACCATTGATGTCCTCTTGAAGATATTCGTCACCCCACAATAATTTAGTCTCATCACCCCAAACAGCACCTTGATCTTCCAAGTTGATGTTTTGTGAGATCGAGTTGACTTCTGGGATCTCCTTTTGGATAGCTTCAATGACTTGATGCTCTTTCAAAAACTTTTTCGAGCGAGTAATGAAAGTTACTTGGAGCTTGTTGAATTCGACTGATTGACGAATCACGATCATGCTGATGATTCCAGATTTTTCTTGTGGATTATAAACAGGCAAGTTTAAATCTTTGATGATCTGAACGATCTTACGCATGGCTTCCATCGTTAGATCCATTTGTGTCGGCATTTCAGTCAGATCGACTAATTTTTGAGTCCTGTTTTGATAAAGACCACATTTGATCTCTCCATCGATCTCTTGGATCGGGAATTGGGCTTTGTTACGATATTTGACCTGTTGAGGTGAAGCAATCGTTGGTCGGATGATGTAGTGTTCATAAGCATAAGGACGATATTTTTCCAATGATTCTCTTAAAATATCAGCTTTAAATTTCAATTGATCCTCATATTTGATATGAGCAAACTCAAGTCCGCCCACTTCACTTGCTAAGTCACTGACATCTTCGTTACGATAAGGACTGCGGGTCCTGATCTTGTGGATCTTACCGTTCAAGAAACGGGGATGGATATCGGTGATTTCACAGACGATCACATCTTCTGGGACTGCTTTAGGTACGAAGACGATGACATGCTTGAAAAAGCCGATGCCTTCGCCATTGATACCGATTCGTTTGATTGTCAGGGGAAAACGATCTCCCACATGTAATTCTTGATTTATCTTATTATCCATATTTTTTCCTTTGATTTTAGCGTTAAACTACACGTAAGTATAACATGTCAGTGAGGTAGGGCAATTGACAAAAGTCACAAAGATCCAAGCACAAAAACGCAAGGGACGTTACAACGTATATTTAGATGGTAGCTATGTATTTCCGGTTGGCGAATCCACTTTGATTGAATTCAGATTGATGAAGGGCCAAGAACTGACTGATGCCCAAGTTGAGTTGATCAAAAATAAAGAAAACACTAATAAAGCTTATGGCGATGCCGTCAACTATCTGAGTTATGAGTTAAGAACCGAAAAAGAAATGAAAGATTATCTCTATAAAAAAGAATACACCACACCAACGATCATGGATGTGATGGATCGGCTGAAGCAATTGAATTATCTAGATGATGAAGCCTATGCACAAAGTTTTATCAATACCCAATTGCGCATGTCGGCTAACGGTCCCAAAACGATTGAGCAAAAAATGTTCAAAAAGGGTGTTCCACAGGCGATCATCGCTGATAAGATCAGTCAAATCGACCAAGATGTTTTGTTAGAGAATGCGACCGAATTTGCGCAAAAACAGGCTCGCAAAACTAGCCATGCGTCTTTTCGGCAACAAATGACCAAACTTCGTCAGTCTTTATATGCTAAAGGCTTCACCGGTGATGTTGTCGATCAGGCAATTGCCAGTTTAGATTTAGAAAAAGATGAAGATACTGAATTAGAAAATTTACGAAAAATGATTGATAAAGTTTCACATCGATACGATAATACTTCGAAATTAATTAATTATTTAATGGGTAAGGGATTTTCATATACTGCGATAAAACACGCTTTAGAAGACGATGACGAGTGATCTTTTGCTTTTAATCGTATCAAGGCTCTGTTATACTTTTTTTGAATAAAATTGAAAGCTGGTAAGGTTATGCAAGTACCCAAAGAGGGCGATTACGTAGCGATCCAGAGTTATAAGCACGATGGAAATATTCATCGAACTTGGAGAGAGACGATGGTGTTAAAAACGAGTGAAAATGAGATCATCGGATGTAACGAAAATACTTTAGTTACTGAATCTGATGGTCGTCGTTGGGTCACTCGAGAACCAGCAATAGTTTATTTCCATAAGCATTATTGGTTCAATATTATTGCGATGATCCGTGATACTGGAGTTTCATACTATTGTAATTTAGCAACTCCGTTTGCGTTAGATAAAGAAGCTATTAAATACATTGACTATGACCTTG
Source organism: Companilactobacillus versmoldensis DSM 14857 = KCTC 3814 (assembly GCF_001434295.1). Lineage (GTDB taxonomy): Bacteria > Bacillota > Bacilli > Lactobacillales > Lactobacillaceae > Companilactobacillus > Companilactobacillus versmoldensis. Next base: position 39,471 of record NZ_AZFA01000012.1, read on the forward strand.
ATGTCAAAGTTTTCCCCGATGGAGAAAAACGTTTATTAGATGTTGACGAATATGCTTTGCACAGTCGGTTGTGGGATTATCCACCTGAAATCGACAAGATCTTGCACTATAATGTCGATATCTTGATCGATTGGATCGATAAAGGCAAAGGTCCTTTTTCGCAAGCTTATGTTGATTTGTGGATGAAACGTTACCAAGAATTGACTCATCATTAAAATTAATGAATCTACCGCTAGCTCATCTTTTGGGCTGGCGGTTTTTTGGTATGATTGAATCGTTAAGGGAGGAATTTGCTGATGGAATTACGTGTTTTAAATTATTTTTTAATGATTGCCAGAGAGGAAAATATCACCCGAGCAGCTAAATTATTGCATATTAGCCAACCCACATTATCTCGTCAAATTGCAGGCCTTGAACAAGAGCTAGGTGTTAAATTGTTTACCCGTCAAAGCCATCAAATAACGTTGACTGAAGAAGGTTTATTGTTGAGAAGACGTGCTGAAGAGATTCAACAATTGACTGATAAAACCATCAGTGAATTGTCATCAGATAAGTCAGAACTTTCTGGGGAGATTGCTATTGGTAGTGGAGAATTGCTGGCTATGAATGAATTAGCTGCGATCATGACTAAATTCCATCAGCAATATCCATTAGTTACTTTTACGATCCGTAGTGATAATTCGAATAATATTAAATTAAAGATTGAGCAGGGGATACTCGATTTAGGGATGTTGATTGAACCAATAAATACCGAAAAATATGATTTCATAGAAATGAGCGATCAAGAATCTTGGGGGATATTAGTTCGAGATGATTCTCCATTAGCAAAATCATCAAAGGTATCACCAGAAAATCTTCAGGGACAGTCGTTAATCATGTCTGACAGCAGTTCGATGAACAATGAAATAACACATTGGCTAGGAAACAAAGCCAAAGATGTTCATATCGTTTCTCGCTATAATTTGTTATATAATTCAACATCTTTAGTAACTCAAGGACTAGGAATCTTGTTATGTTTGAAATTGGAATCGCATTTTGATGGTTTGACTTTCGTACCATTAAACCCTGACTTGAAATATCATTCAGTTTTAGCGTGGAAGGCAGATCAAATCAGTTCACGGACAGTGGTAGCCTTTATTGAGTTTGCTAAGAAATACTTGAGAGGTATTTCTCATGATGAAAAATAAGCATTATACATTTCAAAAATTGTGATACATACTGTAGATGTTCCAAAAGGAATGTCTATTTTTTTTAAGAAGAGTTTATGATGAATGAAATAGAAATAAGTCAAAAGTTTCATCTTCCCTTGGACTTACTGCAGGGATTGTCTGGTGAGGAGATGTCAAAAATAGCCAAAATTATCTTTGTGTTGAAGCAGGCGGGATTTTCTAAATTAGAAATGGAAAGATTTCTACTCATACTAGTTAAAGAACCTGATGCTACTAATAAACAAGTGGAATTATTGACGGCAAAACGCCAACAGATTTTACGGAAGATCCACTGTCGGGAACAACAGATCGATAAAATTGACTATTTACGTTACAAGATTAGTCAAAAAAGGAGTTAACAGTATGACTGAAATGCAAAATGATTTAAAAATGCCTAAAATTGCTCTAGGAACATGGGCTTGGGGTGAAGCTGACGGTGCTGGCCAAGTTTTTGGCAACAGTTTTAACGTTGATGATCTCAAGCCGGTATTTGAAAAAGCAACTGAACTAGGCTTGAACCTTTGGGATACGGCTGCGGCATATACGAATGGTCAATCTGAAAAGATTTTAGGACAATTTGTTAAAGATTCTGACCGTAGCAAATTATTGTTATCGACAAAATTTACCCCACAAATGGCAGATGATACAGATAAAGCCATCGAAAATATGTTCAATGGCAGTATCAAAAGATTGCAGACTGATTATGTAGATAGTTATTGGATTCATAACTCGGCTGATGTTGAAAAGTGGACGAAGGAGATCATCTCCCTGACCAAGACTGACAAAGTTAAATATATTGGTGTTTCTAACCATAATTTAGCTCAGATAAAACGTGCCAACGAGATCCTTCATTCAGCAGGACTGAAAATTTCCGCCGTTCAAAATCACTTTAGCCTTTTGGATCGAACATCTGAAACTTCAGGGATACTCGAATATTGCCGTGATAATGACATCACTTTCTTCTCCTATATGGTCCTTGAACAAGGTGCTTTGTCAGGTAAATATGACGCAAGTCATCCATTCCCAGAAGGTAGCGAGCGGGCCAAAGTTTATAACGGCAAACTTGCTCAATTAGGCTCTTTGATCGATGGGATGAAGGTCATCGCCACAGAACATAAAGTTGATGTTGCCCAAATTGCTACGGCTTGGGCAGTGGCTAAGGGAACAGTTCCGATTATTGGTGCAACTAAGGTCAAACATATTGAGGATGCAGCAAAAGCTGCTGAAGTAAAATTGAATATCACCGAAGTCAATCAATTAGATAAATTGGGTGATGAAACAGCAGTTGAAACTACACGTGAATGGGAACAATCACTGAAATAACTTTATTTGAAAGGATGTTTTTGAAATGGAATATCAAAATTTTGGCAATACAGGTTTACAAGTTTCACGACTTTGTATAGGGACGATGGGCTTTGGTTGACCAGAGACCGGTATGTTTCCTTGGGCAGTCGATTACGATAAAAGTGAAGCAGTCGTTAAAAAGGCCCTAGATTTAGGAATCAATTTTTTTGATACAGCTAATTTTTATTCATACGGTGATAGCGAAGAATTTTTGGGTAAAGCTTTGAAAAAGTATGTCAATCGTGATGAAGCAGTCGTTGCTACAAAAGTTTTCTTTGATAAATCAGAAAAGCCGAATCAAGCTGGTTTATCAAGGAAAGCGATTTTGAGTCAAATTGATAAAAGTTTACAGCGTCTGCAAATGGATTATGTTGATCTTTACATTATTCATCGTTGGGATTACAACACACCAATTGAAGAAACTATGGAAGCTTTACACGATGTAGTTAAATCTGGTAAAGCTAGATATATAGGTGCCTCAGCCATGTATTCTTGGCAATTCGAACAAGCTCAAGCAATCGCTAAAGAGCACAATTGGACTGAATTTGTCTCGATGCAGAATCATTTGAATTTGTTGTATCGTGAAGAAGAACGAGAAATGATGCCGCTATGTGAAAATCAAAATATTGCAGTAACACCTTATAGTCCTTTGGCTTCAGGCCATTTGACTCGTCCAACCTGGGATGCTAAAACGAAACGTTCTGAAACGGACAAAGTGGCAAGAAGTAAATATGATGCTGACGAATCCAACGATATGGAAATCGTCAAAAGAGTTGATGAAGTTGCTAAAAAGTATGATGCAACCATGGCACAAGTGGCCTTAGCTTGGTTATTGCAAAAGAAACAAGTCGTTGCACCGATTATTGGCGCAACTAAGCCTGATCATCTTCAAAGTTCAGTCGATGCCTTGAAACTTAATTTAACTACTGAAGACGTCAATTATTTGGAAGAACCTTACCAACCTCATGCCGTTGTCGGTGCTCTCTCAAAAAATGAGATGTAAGAAGATAATTTGCTAATTTGATGTGGAAAGCAGGTAAGCAAATGAGTGAAGAAAAATTTACTAAGTGGTTGGAAAATGATCCGGATTTAAAAGATATCGAAAATAAATTTGTTGAATCAATCCAGCAAAATACTGTTGATCTCGATCACGGTGATGAACAGTTGATTCCACTGATTGCTATGATCGTTCAAGGAACTTATTTCACGATGCCAGATCAAGTGTCAGCGACCTTAAAAAGTGGGGTAGCTCCTGAAAAAATCCTTGAAGTAGCTTATCAGTTGGAACCAGTCATCGGAATTTCGAAAGTGGTTTCAGCTTTAAAAGAGATCCATCAGGTTTACCTTCAAGAGCAAGTTCAAGTTACACCTGCCAAGCAAACTGATGAAAGTTGTATTGATGTCCAATCGAAATTATACGGTACCGAGATCAAAAATATGCTGGCTGATCTGCCAACTGGCTCAGGCAAAATGATCCCCGCCTGGTTGACGGAACACTTTTTTGAAAATTATTATGCCCGAACAGGGTTGTAAGTTGCCCAACGTGAGCGTTATGAATTAATGGCCTTGATCACGTTGAATGTGGATTTCCAGATCAATGCGCATGCACGTGGAAGCTTGAAAGCTGGTAATTCAGAATCAACTTTGATCTGGTCAGCAATTCAGTTATTGCCGTACGTGGGTTTTCCATTGGTCATTAATAGTGTTACAAAGATACATGCTGCAGCTAAGAAACTATCGGAATAAAAATCACAAAAAAATCCATCGAGTTAGCTTTTAACTAATTCGATGGATTTTATTATTCTTTGTTATCCGCAGCATCTGGGTCGATAGATATTCCGGAAAGGAAATCTTTGATCCGTGAAGTGGGATGTTCGAAAAATTCTTTTGTATCATTATCGAAGACTTTTTCACCATCTTCGATGAAGACGATTTTATCAGAAACTAAACGAGCAAAGTCCATGTTGTGAGTCACAATGATCATTGACTGACCAGCTTTTGCAAGTTCTTCAAGGATCCGCAAAACTTGCGTTTCTAGTTCAGGATCAAGCGCACTGGTTGGCTCATCTAGGAGGATGTATTCTGGGTTCATTGCCAGAGCACGACAGATGGAAATACGTTGCTGTTGTCCACCAGACAATTGACTCGGATATCTCTCTTCAAGATCTGCTAAACCAACACGGTCTAATAAGTCCCTAGCTTTACTTTCGGCTTCGTCTTTTGACAGCTTTAGAACGTTTATTGGAGCTTCAGTGATGTTCCTTAAAACAGTTAGATTAGGGAACAAGTTCCAATTTTGAAAGACCATGCTAGTTTTACGACGCAATTTAAAGCTTTCTTTTGAAGAAATTGGTTGTGAATAATCATAGTTAAAATCTTCAAAAGAAATCGAACCTGATTCCGGACGAACTAATAAGTCGATCGAACGTAACAAAGTTGATTTACCAGAACCAGATGGTCCAAGAATTACGGTTGTTTTACCACTTGGAAAGTCCACTGAGATATCATGCAAGACAGTTTTGCCGTCGTACGTTTTGACGATATTTTTTAGTGAGATCATTAAGCTTCACTCCCTTTAACGTATTGTGAAGTTCGACGTTCAAGATAATGTTGAAGCCAACTTAGTAATGTACAGATGATGGCATATAAGAAAGCAGCCAGTGAATACATCAACAATGGTTGAAAGTTTTTAGCTGTGATCTGTTGACTGACCTGAAACATTTCTAGGATCGTAATCGAACTGGCCAAGGAAGTATCTTTGAATAAACCGATAAATGAATTAGAAAGTGGTGGTAAAGCAATTCTAACAGCTTGAGGCAAGACAATCTTCATCAAAGTTTGAGGAGTTGAAAAGCCTAAAGTATAAGCTGCATCCCATTGGTCCTGTGGAACAGAAAGCAAAGCAGAACGGATCGTTTCTGAAGCATATGCACCGGTGTTAAGTGAAAATCCGATTACCGCAGCGATAAATGGATCTAATTGGACTCCAATATTAGGTAGTCCAAAGAAGATGATGAACAGTTGAACTAGTAATGGAGTTGATCTGAATAACCAGACATAAAAGCTGAAAATAGCTCGAATGACCATGTAAGGATATTTGACCAATTTGTTTCCACTAGGTTCAATAAATTTGATCAAAGCTGTGATAACAGCCAGTATCAATCCAAATATAAATGCGATGATAGCTAACGGAATGGTGTATTGCACCATTGCAACTAGCATTTCTGGCAATGATGTAATAATTATATGCCACATAAAGTCCGCTCCTCTCGAAATTGAAAAAAATTACTTACTAATATCTTGACCGAAATACTTGATAGCTAAGCGTTTCAAGGTTCCATCTTTTCTTAATTGCTTTTCAGCTTTGACCATTTTATCACGTAACTTAGTACTGTCCTTGTTTAATAAAGGAGCAATCTTAGTATTAGGAAGTTTGCTTGTTGGGATCTCAGTGTATTTCAAACCACTGTTTTTATTATCCTTTTCCCAAGTCAAGAAAGCCTCACGTAAATTGATCGTAGCCTGGACACGACCTTGTTTGATCATTGACATTGTCGTTGCAAAATCAGATGAAGGTACGATCTTGGCATCGAATTTCTTCGCTTTATTGTAGTTATCAGTACCTGTTCCTTCAGCTACTTTAACACCTTTTAAGTCATCGACTGATTGGATACTAGTATCATTTGCTTTAGTAACTAAAACAGATTTTGATTGAACATAAGGTTCAGCAAAGATGTAATGTTTCTTACGACTAGCATTTTCACCGACATTATTGATAACCACATCGAAAGTTTTTGAATTTAAGCCGGCAATCAATGAATCCCATTTAGTAGGAACGAACTTTGCTTTTAAGTTCATTTTTTTAGCTAGGGCTTTGGCAAAGTCAACTTCGAATCCGGTCAATTTACCATTTTCACGGTAAGAGTATGGTGCATAAGTTCCTTCTAGACCAATTGTTAAAGTCCCCTTAGTTTTGGTCTCACTGGAACTGTTTGAAGAGCAACCTGTAAGTACCAGTACCATGGCTGCCACCATGGTAAGAATTACGAGCATTCTTTTTTTCATGTTTGAAAAATCCCCCAATAGATTTTGATGTTTAATATTCTCTCACAAATTGCTTTTATTTAGAAAACATTTGATTTTTAGTTTTAAAATTTAAATAAATCAGTTGATAGGTATCTTTCACCGTTATCAGGTGAAACAGTAACTACGTTCTTATCTTTACCTAATTTCTTAGCAATCTCGATAGCGCCAAAGATATTTGCACCAGCAGAAATACCAGGTAAGAAGCCTTCTTTACGACTAACTTCTTGAGCCATCTGAATAGCTTGATCACTTGTTACTTCAATGATATCTGAGTATGAATCTTGATCCAATGTATCAGGGATCATACCAGCAGAAATACCTTGGATCTTGTGTTTACCAGTTTTACCTTCTTTAAGTAGTGGTGATTCAGCAGCTTCAAGCGCATAAACCTTCACATTTGGATATTTCTTGGTCAAAGCGTGGCTAACACCAGAAAGGGTACCACCAGTACCAACACCAGCTACGAAGGCATCAACGTCTTTGCCATCAAAGGCATCGATGATCTCTTTACCGGTTGTCTTTTCATGGATCTCAGGATTAGCAGGGTTGCTGAATTGCATTGGTAAGAAGTAGCCTTTTTCATCAGAAAGGTCCTGAGCACGTTTTATAGCACCGCCCATACCTTCGCTTCCAGGTGTTAAGACTAATTCAGTACCGTAACCTTGCATGATTTTACGACGTTCAACACTCATTGTGTCGGGCATCATGATGATTAAATGATATCCTTTAGCAGCAGCTACTAATGATAGACCGATACCAGTGTTACCTGAAGTAGGCTCCACGATAGTATCGCCGGCTTTTAATTTGCCAGCTTTTTCAGCAGCTTCGATCATGGATAAGGCGATCCGATCTTTCACAGAACTACCTGGATTGAAGAACTCTAATTTAACGAATACATTGGCTGCATCGTCAGGTACGACACTATTCAATTTTACGATTGGAGTATTTCCAATCAATTCGGTAATATTATTTGCAATTTTTGACATAGCTATATTCCTCCATTTAATATCTGTAAACAAATTTATTGTAATACTTTCACTGGCCTTTTGTCGCCGTAATCCCTCCCATCAATTACACACCTTAGTTTTTGAGTTTATGACCTCGTTGATCCAGTTACCAAAGAATTTGGCCTGGACATCTTTCCAAGCAAACATCGGCTTTTGGTTTATCGGTGAGTAATAGTTTTCTGGATGAATCGGATCATTTTCAGGATGGGCCGCATATTCACGGTCATATTCTTTTTGAAGATCATCTCTTTGATACTCTAAATGAGAAAATAAAAACGCTTGAGGCTTATCGATAGCTTCAGCTAAGAACAATAAGCCCTTATCATTCACGGAATTGATCCGTAATTGTGAATTATCGTTGATCTGTTGCTGATTCATTTCTGCATACCTTGCATGAGGTGCAGGGAAATGATCAGAGATATTAGTCAACAAACTAGATGATTTAAGAATTTTATTTTGAAAGATACCAAAAGTTTTATGAGGTAAAATTTTCTTTTCGACCCCATAAAAATGATTCAGCGCCACCATTGCGCCCCAACAGACATAAAGTTGGGGGATGTTGAGTTGATTTAATTTATCTAGTAGGTCGTTGACTTCATCTTTATAGGAAACTTCATTAAAATCTAAATGTTCAATTGGGCTACCGGTAATAATGAAACCATCAAGCTGGTCTAATTCATCTAGATCAAGTGGCCGCATCGTTGAAGTGATACTAGGATCTAATTTGCGGTTGATGTAACGAGTAGCTGAATAGTAGTAGATTGCTTCTACGTTGCTATGTTCACGAGTGAGTGAACGATAGAAGTTTTGATTAGTTTCAATTTTGTTATACATTAAATTTAAAATACCGATTTTGACTCTTTCCATGACGGACTCCTCTCGGAAATAAAAAAAAGAGAGCTGACTAATTGTCAGCTCTCTTGAATAGTTTTTTTATAAACAAAATTATCAATTGAGTGTAATTAGACATGTTGAAGAAGTGTAATGATTTGATGTCATTACACAGCAACATGCTTCTTTTTTAACATTAGTTAAGTTCATCATGTCTAAATTACCCCTCTCATACAATGCCTTAAGAATATTATTAGAGTATCTGTAAGTCAAGCATTTAATCTTTAATTTTTTTCTTTTCAGTATAAATTGATAAGGAATCGAATTCCAAATATGAGGCTAAAGTCAATGATATCATCATTATCAAGACTAACCAGCCAATTGAATTACCTAAGATATGTTCGATCGGTAAAACGTTGGCAACTAGATAGATACTTCCGATACAAAGCAAAAAGTCGATCAAGAGGTTTAGACCAATGATCACTTTGTCTCGCTCCAAAATGAAGAAGTGGATAAAACGCCGCAGACTTTTTCGTGTCGAGCTGCGATACATGATCAGAACTGGACGTTGGGCGATGACTTTAACTGCGAAGATCCCTAATGAACCAACGATACCACCAACGATTATCCGCCAAGTTAAGGCGTGTAAGACTAAAGCGTTATAAGCGATACCAGCAATCAACAAACTTACTATGTAAGGTATAAAGAAGAAAAATAGGTAAATAACGACAATTTTTTTGTTTGACAATTTCATTTGCTCCCTATATAGTATTAAACTTATTTTAGCATTAATGGCAGGATTATTGTTGAATTGTTTAACACCTGCTATAATTGAAGTCATCATTTTTATTTAATATATGAAAGAGAGTGAAAAAATTAATGAGCGATGATCCAACTGGTGTCGCGTTGATTGGGCAGATAATTCTTATTGTCGTCTTAACGCTTCTTAATGCCTTTTTCGCAGCAAGTGAAATGGCAATCGTTTCTGTAAATAAAACTTCAGTCGAGGAGAAAGCCAAAACGGGAAACCGTCGAGCTGAACGGATTTTACATTCAATTAATCATCCAACTAATTTTTTATCAACGATTCAAGTAGCGATAACTTTAGCTGGGTTCTTATCATCTGCTAGTGCGGCCACTAGCCTAAGTACCAAATTGGAGTCGGCTATTGGTAAGTTTCCGGGAAGTTTCGAAATTTCCATCGTAGTGATCACAGTTATTTTATCTTATTTCACCTTAGTATTAGGTGAACTTTTCCCAAAGCAAATTGCTTTGCATCGTCCGTTCCAAGTGATCTCATTCACTGAGCCGGTCGTAAATTTTGTTAGCAAGATCTTGAAACCATTTGTTTGGTTATTGACTATTTCAATCGATGGATTGATGAAGATCACGCCAATCGATTTTAGTCAAAAAGAAGACAAAGTCACACGAAATGAAATGCTATCAACGATTCAAAAATCTCGTCAGAGTGGAACTATCAACTCTGATGAGTATCAAATGTTACAAGGTATCATTAAATTCAGTGATAAAAATGTCCGTGAGATCATGGTTCCAAGAATGGATGCTTTTATGATCGATATCAATGATCCACTGGATAAGAATATCGATGCTGTTTTAGCTCAACCATATTCACGAGTACCAGTCTATGGTGGGGATAAAGATACCATCGTCGGTATCATCCACATTAAGGATCTATTGAAAAAGGCTCGGGCACTCGGTTTTGAAAATATCAATTTAAAGAGTATTATGACTGAGCCACTGTTTGTCCAAGAGACAACCAGTATCGATTCATTATTATTGAAAATGCAATCTACTCAGACCCAGATCGCCATGGTCATGGATGAGTATGGTGGAGTTGTTGGTCTAGCAACGATCGAAGATATCTTGGAAGAGATCGTTGGTGAGATCGATGATGAGTATGATCAAACGACAACTAATTATAAACGTATCTCAGCTTCTCAATATTCAGTCATTGGCCGTTTCTCTATCGAGGACTTTAATGACTTGTTCAATGAAGATATCGATGAAGAGCAAGAAGATGCTGATACTATTGCCGGATATTTGATCATGAATGTCGGCGAGATACCGGATGCTAATCGTCCTAAGAGTATAACTTTAAAAGATGGTCTCAAGATCACTTCTGGAGAAGTTGAAGGACCAAGATTAAAGACGGTCATCGTCAATGTTCCTAAGAATAAAATTAAGGTCGTAACGACCAATATGTTCGAAAAGAAATACTAATGTATTTCTTTTTTTATGAGTTAGGAGTTAGTTATGGAACAAAAACAATTAGAAAATGAAGTGAACAAACGACGGACGTTCGCTATCATCTCTCACCCGGATGCTGGTAAAACGACTATCACCGAACAAATGCTTTACTTCGGTGGAGTCATTCGTTCAGCCGGAACGGTCAAGGCTAAAAAGTCTGGCCAGTTTGCTACATCTGACTGGATGGAGATCGAAAAGAAACGTGGGATCTCCGTTACTAGTTCAGTTATGCAATTTCACTATCACGATAAAGATGTCAATATCTTGGATACTCCAGGACATGAGGACTTTTCAGAAGATACTTATCGGACTTTGATGGCTGTTGATGCTGCCGTCATGGTGATTGATTCGGCCAAAGGTATCGAGCCACAGACTAAGAAACTTTTTAAAGTTGTTAAAAAACGTGGTATTCCGATTTTTACCTTCATGAATAAGCTTGACCGTGATGGTCGCGATCCATTAGATTTGATTGCTGAACTTGAAGAATTGCTTGATATCGAAGGCTGTGCCATGAATTGGCCTATTGGTATGGGTAAGGAACTCAAGGGACTTTACGATATCCGCAACAATCGTTTAGAGATGTATCGAAAAGACGGAGACGACCGTTATTTGGCATTAGGTGACGACGGGAAATTGAAGAACAGTGATCCGATCGAAGAAGAGGGCGTCTATCAACAAGCCCTTGGTGAAGTTGATTTGATCAAGGAAGCTGGTAATCAATTCGATCTCGAAAAGATCAAAAAAGGTGACCAAACGCCAGTCTTCTTCGGTTCTGCTTTGACTAACTTTGGAGTCCAAGTATTTTTGGATACATTTTTGGACATGGCACCAGCTCCAGCTGAGCACAAATTAAAGGATAGTGACGAAGTTGTTAAACCAGATGATCCTGAATTCTCAGCTTTTGTTTTTAAGATTCAAGCAAATATGAATCCTAATCACCGAGATCGGATTGCCTTCGTGCGAATCTGTTCCGGCGAGTTCGTCAAGGGGATGGATGTTACCTTGACTAGAACTGGTAAAGCCATGCGGTTGAATAATGCGACCGAATTCATGTCAGATCAGCGTGAACAAGTTAAAACTGCTGTGGCCGGTGACATCGTTGGATTGTATGATACAGGTAATTTCCAGATCGGTGATACCATCTACACTGGTAAGAAGTCTGTTCAATTTGAAGACTTGCCACAATTTACACCTGAAATGTTCATGGAAGTTCAAGCTAAGAACGTTATGAAACAAAAATCATTCCATAAAGGGATGCAACAATTAGTTCAAGAAGGTGCCGTTCAGTTGTATCAAAAATATACAACGAACGATTATATTCTAGGTGCCGTTGGTCAACTTCAGTTTGAAGTTTTCCAATTCAGAATGAAGAACGAATATAACTGTGACGTTGTGATGTCACCAATCGGTTCACGGATCGCCCGTTGGATCGATCCTGATCAACTTGATCAAAGTATGTCATCAACTAGAAATATGTTGGTCAAGGATCTTGATGGACAACCATTATTCCTCTTTGAAAATCGTTTTGCGGAAAACTGGTTCGTCAATAAATATCCTGATGTGAAGTTGACAGCTAAATTATAATTTTTCGAAGATAAAATTTTTTACAAAAGATTGTTAAAACATGGTCAGTTTTCGATTTATTGGGAACTGACCATCTTTTTTTTGAAGGGGAAAAGTATGAAAACTAAACTTTCCGGGCGAGAGTCGCTCTTTATTGGTTCAATGTTGTTCGGGCTATTTTTTGGAGCAGGAAATTTAATTTTTCCAGTTTATCTGGGACAGCAAGCTGGGCAAAATGTCTGGCTGGCAATCATTGGTTTGTTGATCACGGGTATTGGTCTGCCATTATTAGGTGTGGCTGGATTAGGATTGACGGAGAGTGCCAGCGTTTTTGATCTGGCCAGTCGTGTTGGTCGTAAGTATGCCTTTGTGTTCACTATTTTGCTTTATTTGATCATTGGGCCACTGTTTGCGACGCCGCGATTAGCAACCACTTCTTTTCAAATTGGACTTGATCCATTTGTATCTGAGGGTCATGGTAAATTGGTATTACTGATTTTTTCAGTTATCTTTTTTGCTGTTTCTTGGTGGTTCGCCAGAAAACCTAGTAAGATCATGGATTATGTCGGGAAGTGGCTGACACCAATTTTTTTGATTTTGTTAGCTATTTTGATCATTGTTGGCCTGATCCATCCAATGGGCTCTCTTACGGCACCAGCTCAAGGATCTTACGCAAATTCACCAGTTTTATCAGGATTCACGGAAGGCTATAACACCATGGATGCTTTGGCATCACTGGCTTTTGGTGTAGTCGTAATCGACAGTATCAAGGCTCTAGGCGTCAAAAAACCAGCAGCTGTAGCAAGTGACACTATCAAATCAGGCTTTATCAGTATCGTTTTGATGGGGATAATCTATACGCTCTTAGCTTTGCTTGGTTCGATGAGCCTCGGCCAATTGAAATTAGCATCGAATGGTGGCGTCACTTTAGCCCAGATCTTCAATTATTATTTCGGAGGCTTTGGGAATATTTTATTGGCCGTCATTGTGATCGTCGCTTGTTTGAAAACTTCAATTGGTCTGATCACTTCATTTGGGGAAGCCATGCATCAGCTGTTCCCAAAAATTTCTTATCAAGTGTTGATTATCTTTGCTAGCGTCTTGCCATGTATCTTTGCTAATGTTGGTCTGACAAAGTTGATCCAGTATTCAACACCAGCTTTGATGTTCATTTATCCACTGGCAATAACCTTGATCATTTTGGCCGTTTTAACGCCGTTACTTGGTTCGTCGAAATTGGTCTATGTGCTGACCACGATATTTACACTTATTCCAGCGGTTTTCTCTGGTTTGAATTCTTTAAGCTTTTTGTTCGCTCATCAAGTTTGGTATGAGCAGACGATTAAAGTTGCGAACCTCTTACCACTTTCAAATCTTGGCCTAGGTTGGGTCGTCCCAGCGATTATCGGGATGGTTCTAGGCTATCTATTTAGTTTTATTTATAAAAAAAGAATTGTTTGATCTCTGCCAGCATTTGTTTGAATGCTGGTTTTTTTATCTCTTCAAACTGAAAATGTATTACAATTAGTCTAATTATTTTTTTAAGGAGTGATTGGATGTTAGAAGATGGACATACGCACACGGAATTGTGTCCCCATGGTAGTGGCGAACCAGTGGAGAAAATGATTCAACGGGCGATTCAGTTAGGAATGAAAAAATATTGTATTACTGAACATGCACCACTGCCTCCTGATATTGCTGATAGTTACGCCGGCAGTGTGGATGGCATCGATGAAGCTTCAATCAAAGTCAGCGAATTACCAGAATATTTTAAGCTGACACGTTCTTTACAGAAAAAATATGCTGATCAAATCGAGATCTCGATTGGCTTTGAAATTGACTACTTACAAGGGTTTGAGGAATGGACCAAAGATTTCTTAAATGAGTATGGTCCAGAGACCCAAGAAAGTATTTTATCAGTCCATTTCATGAAGGGGACTGACGATAAGCTTTGGTGTGTCGACGATGGCGTGGAGAATTTTCAGAGTGGTTTCCAGCAATTTTTAAATGACCCACAAGATGTCTTTCGCCAGTATTATCAGACAGTTGCTGCTTCAGTTGATTGTGATCTTGGTCAGTACCGTCCTCAGCGAATTGGTCATATGAGTTTAGTCCGTAAGTATCAAGATTATTTTCATTTGACAGAAGATTTGGATGAAAATAATTTAGAATTAGTTGAAAACATTTTAAGAAAGATTAAAAAACAAGACCGAGAATTAGATTTGAACTTAGCCGGATTATATAAACCGCTTTGTAATGATTTTTATCCCGGTAAACAAATTTTGAGAATGACTCAAAATTTGTCAATCCCTTTGATATATGGCTCTGATGCCCATGACATCAAATCGGTGGGGCATGGTATCCATTTGTTGAAAACTTTGATTTAAGCTTGACATCCAGTAAGTCAGCGACTAATATTAGTTTTAAATTAAATATTCATTTGAATATTACTAATCAAATTCTAATAAAAGTCAGAAATAGGAAAAGTAAAGATCAATCACTCCTCAAGAGAATTCTGGTAGCTGGAAACAGAATGGAAATTGATTTTGAACACACACCTATGAATAACTTCAAAGCTGAAATCAGTAAGCTTTGACGAAATGGTTCGTTACCCCAGTTGACACAGCCAACATGAGGTTTGATTCGCAAGGGTCAAACAAAGGTGAGGTGGAACCACGTTAATTACGTCCTCTTAGCATTTATTTGCTAAGGGGATTTTTTTTATCCAAAAATTTGATTAGTTAGAAAAGTGGAGGGATCGACATGAACAATAACTTATTACCATTAGGGACACGCGACGAATTTGGAAGCAGAGCAGTTAATAAACAACATATAATCTCAGTCATTGAGCATTCTTTTTCCGACCGTGGTTTTGCCAAGATCTCGACACCATTGTTAGAAAAAAAGACCGTTTTTGAACCATACAAATTAGGCAACTATCAGTTATATAGCTTACTTGATCAAGAAGGGGACACGATCATGTTAAGACCAGATATGACTTTACCGATTGCGAGGTTCCTCAGCTCGACTAATATCTCCTTACCTCAGAAGTTTTGGTACGTTGGCGATATTTTTCGGATCAGCCGTCAGTTGTCAGGATCATATAACGAATTGACCCAAGCGGGAATCGAATTAGTCGGTTATTCATCGATCAAAGCTGAATTTGAATGCCTGATTTTGATCAATCAGTTGAGTCAGAAATTATTGACTGATCCAATCGAAATTGAATTAGGGATTGCTGACCTTACCACAGTGATCTTAAAGGACCTAACTGACGATACTGAGCTACAAGAAGAGATTGCTCAAGCACTCTACGACAAGCAGATTCCCAAATATGAGCGATTGATCGACCGTTTCAGCAATCAACCTGAATATCAATTTCTCCTGAAATGGCCGCGGATGTTTGGCAAACCTGAACGGATATTTGCACAATTGGCTGAAGATGATCTGTCACCTGAAATCGAGCAACGAATTTCCGAGTTGAAACAAGTCGTTAACTGGATTCAAACGACTTTGCCAGATCAAGCAGTTTCAATTGATCTCAGCAGTCGTGCACCGCAACAATATTACACTGGATTGACCTTCAAAGGTTTTTCTAAGGCAGGGTCAGGATATTTGTTCAGTGGCGGACGTTATGACAAATTATTGGCAAACTTTCAAGATATGACCGAGTCAGCTGTTGGTATGGGAATCAATATTGACCTGCTGACCGACTTAATCGAAAGAAAGCCAACTGTTCAGAAAAAATTATTGTACTTTAAACCTGATCAGTGGCAAGCAGCAGAAAAAGTTTTACAGCAAAACCCAAATAGTATTTTGTCGTTGTCTGACAATTTGGATGATGCACGAAAAGAAGCTCAGCAGTTGAGAGCTGAACTAGTTGATTTGACAGAAGGTGAGTTCATTGGATAACAAACGTTTAAAAATAGCTTTGACTAAGGGGCGTGTGGAAAAACAAGTGGTGCCTTTACTCGAAGCAGCTAATATCAATTGTGACCAGATCAGGAATAAGAAACGGCGCTTGATCTTTGATTCAGAGACGCAGCCGTTAGAATTTATTTTAGCCAAGGGCCCTGATGTGACGACCTTCTTGGAACGGGGTGCGGCTGATATTGGTATAGTTGGTAGCGATATTTTGACCGAACATCAGAGTTCTCAATATGAATTGCTTGATCTTGGGATTGGGAAATGCCAATTCGTTCTCGCTTCGACTCAGGATTTTGATCCGAAAGCTCCTAAAAGAAAGATCATTGGTACGAAGTATCCGTTGATTACTAAACGTTATTTCGATTCATTAGGACAAGACGTTGAGATAATCAAGATCGAAGGTTCAGTTGAATTGGCACCTTTAACTGGATTAGCCGATGCTATCGTCGATATCACCGAAACGGGCACGACAATCCGAGAAAATAATTTGAAGATCTTTGATTATTTGGACAAGGTCTCGACCAGATTGGTCGTTAACCGGATGTCGTTGAAACAGCATCCAGATGAGATCTTCAGTTTCGTCGATCAAATCAAACAAGTTGTTGATAAGAAGGGAAAAACTATTAGTAAGTAATTGGGAGGAAATATCATGAAAATCGTTCAAAAAAGTTTAGCAGAATTAACTAATATGGTTCAACAAAAGACTCGTCAACTCAATGATCCTCAGGTCATTGCTAGTGTTACTAAGATCATCAATGATGTCATCGATAATGGTGATACAGCAGTCAAACAATATGAGCAGAAGTTTGATGATGTGAAGATCGATAACTTTAAACTACCCCAAAGTGTAATTGATGAGGCTTATGAAACAATCAAGCCTGAGGTCAAAGATGCTTTGTTGTTAGCTAAAAAGAATATCACTAGTTATCACGAAAAGGAAAAAGAAACAGGTTTTATCGACAGTGAACAAAAAGGTGTTATTCGGGGACAGAAATTGATGCCACTCGAAAAGGTTGGTCTGTATGTTCCTGGTGGGACAGCTGCTTATCCTTCAACAATCATGATGAGCGCGTTGCCAGCCAAAATCGCCGGTGTCAAGCAAGTTGTCATCGTGACACCGCCACAAAAAGATGGCATTTCCAAGGCTGTTTTAGCAGCGGCTAAAATTGCTGGTGTTGACGCTATTTATCAAGTTGGTGGTGCTCAAGCGATTGCTGCTTTGGCTTATGGGACTGAATCGATCCCCAAAGTCGACAAGATCGTTGGACCCGGCAATATCTTTGTTGCAACAGCTAAAAAACAAGTCTTTGGTCAAGTCGCTATCGACATGGTCGCTGGTCCTTCAGAAATTGGTATCATCGCTGATGATTCAGCTGATCCTCGTCAAATAGCAGCTGATTTGTTATCACAAGTTGAACACGATAAATTGGCACGGCCGATCTTAGTGACTGATAGTTTGAAACTTGCTCAAGCAGTCAGTGACAATGTTGATTCACAATTGAAAGTCTTACCACGTGAGGAGATTGCTTCAGCTTCAGCTAATAACAAAGGTTTCATCGCAGTCGTTGATAAGACCGATGACATGTTCACCTTGATGAATACTGTTGCTCCAGAGCACTTGGAAATTCAGTTGGCTGAACCGATCCAATATTTAGACCAAATCAAAAATGCCGGTTCAGTCTTCCTTGGTAAATATGCGTCTGAACCACTAGGTGATTACGTTGCTGGTCCTAACCACATTTTGCCAACTGGTGGGACAGCTAGATTTTCTTCACCACTAGGAGTTTATGACTTCGTTAAACGGACCCAATTCATTCAATATACGAAACCAGCTTTAGAAAAAGAAGCTAAAGCTATCACAACTTTGGCACGTGTTGAAGGACTCGAAGGACATGCACGAGCAATCGAATCACGTTTTGGCAAATTTTACGATTAGGGGAAAAATTATGAGAAAAGCAACGATTGAAAGAAAAACAGCAGAAACACAAATCCAAATAAGCTTGAATCTCGACGAACAGACGGGTATCAAAATCGACACTGGGATCGGTTTTTTGAATCACATGTTGAATTTATTTGCTAAACACGGTCGTTTTGGCTTAGAAGTTGAAGCACATGGAGACCTCGACGTCGACCCACATCACACTACCGAAGATACTGGTATCGTCTTGGGTGAATGTTTCAAGAAAGCTCTTGGTGATAAAAAAGGTATCGAACGTTATGGGACAGAATTCGTGCCAATGGATGAGACTCTCGGTCAAGTCAGCGTTGATTTAAGTGGACGCTCATATTTAGTCTTTGATGCTGATTTAGTCAACCCTCGGCTTGGTGGTCTCGACACTGAGACCGTTGAAGACTTCTTTCAAGCAACAGCCTTTGCTGCTGAAATGAATCTCCATGCGCGGATCCTTTATGGACGCAACACCCACCATAAAGTAGAAAGTTTGTTTAAGGCTTTCGGTCGTGCAATGCGTGATGCTGTCACTATCAATCCTGACATCATTGGTGTCAACTCGACAAAGGGCGTGATTTAATGTTTGCCATTGTCGATTACGATACGGGAAATACACGTAATTTAAAGAAAGCTCTCGATTATTTAGGAATCGAAAATATCTTGACCTCTGATCCGGAGAAAATCACTGCTGCTCAAGCAGTCATTTTACCGGGAGTCGGAGCTTTTGAAGCAGCCATGGAAGCTTTGCGTCAAAGAAATCTAGTTTCAGTAGTCCAAAAAGTAGCCAAAGATAAAACGCCCATTTTAGGAATCTGTCTTGGGATGCAGCTGTTGTTTGATGACAGTGAAGAATATGGATTGCACCAAGGTCTTGGACTGATTCCAGGACATATCAAGGCAATCCCCAAACAAGCTGGTCTAAAGGTCCCTCAAATGGGCTGGAATCAAAATCAGCTCCGCCAAAAAGATAGTTTCTTTGAATCAATCGACCAACAATTTACCTATTTTGTTCATTCGTATTACGCTGAATGTGAAGAAAGATTTCTCGTTGCAAGTGTCGATTACGGGATTGAGATACCTAGTATTGTTCAAAATGACAATATCATTGGTATGCAATTTCACCCTGAAAAGAGCGGTCGAGTCGGCTTGGAGCTCTTAAAAAACTTTCAAAAGATGGTGAAGACAAATGATTTTACCTGCAATTGATTTACATAATGGACAAAGTGTTCGGTTATATCAGGGCGATTATCAGCAAGTGACTTTGATCAATAAAGACCCTGTCATTCAAGCGGAAAACATTTATGCCACTGGAGTACACCATTTACATTTAGTTGATCTCGATGGTGCCAAAAGTGGTCAAGTTGAAAATTATTTGATTATTAAAAAGATTCGTCAAAAATTTCAAGGCTTCTTGGAATTAGGTGGTGGTATACGTGATCAAAAAACTGCCAAAACCTATCTAGATATGGGAATCGATCGAGTGATCATTGGTTCTGCTGCCTTAGAAGATCCTGATATGGTCAAAGAATTGCTCCAACAATATGGTGCTGAACGGATCGTGATTGGAGTCGATGGTAAGGATGGAAAAGTTGCCGTTAATGGTTGGCTCGAACAATCAGATGTTTCGATGGAGCAGTTGATCAAAGAGATGATCAAATACGGTGCTAAATCCTTCATCGTGACTGATGTGAAACGCGATGGCACGATGGAAGGTCCCAACCTAGACCTATTGATGAAACTAACCCAAAAGTTACCGCAAGCAAATATTGTTGCTAGTGGTGGGGTCCGTGATTTGAAGGATCTTCATAATTTAAAGGCGCTGGGTATTCGTGACGTGATCATTGGTAAAGCTTTGTATGAAAAAACGATTACTTTGGAAAATATCGCGGAGGTGGAGCGTAATGCTAGCTAAACGGATTATTCCTTGTTTGGATGTTGACGATGGACGAGTGAAAAAAGGTATCAACTTCGTTCATTTGACTGATGTTGGTGATCCGGTCGAAATTGCTGCCCAGTATCAAAAACAAGATGCCGACGAATTGGTTTTCTTGGATATCACGGAGACTAATCAAAAACGTAAGACGATGATCGATATGGTGGAACAAGTTTCACAACAAGTATTCATGCCACTTACGATCGGTGGTGGCGTTAGTTCGGTCGATGATATTAAGCAATTGCTCAAGGCTGGGGCTGATAAGGTGGCAATTAATTCAGCTGCTGTTAGCGATCCAGACTTGATCACAGCCGGAGCTGAGAAATTTGGTAACCAATGTATTGTGGTCGCAATTGATGTGAAATATGATCCCGAGACTGATAAATATTTTGTCTATACTCACGGAGGCCATCAAAAAACTGATCTGGAAGCTATCAGTTGGGCTAAAACGGTCGTTGAGAAGGGTGCCGGAGAATTATTAGTTACCAGCATGGACGCTGACGGTACTAAAAAAGGTTTTAATATTGATTTATATCAAAAACTCGATCAAGCAGTTGATGTTCCCATCATTGCTTCTGGTGGGGCTGGCGATTTAGCAGACTTTAGCGAGGTTTTTTTAAAAGCTAAAGTTGATGGTGCCTTAGCAGCTTCAGTCTTTCACTATGGTGAATTGACCATTAAAGATGTTAAGAAGCATCTCAAACAAAAAGTAGTGACAGTCAGATGATCGAACCAGATTTTTCTAAAGGACTTCTGATCGCTATCGTTCAAGACGCCAAGACCAAAGACGTTTTGATGGTAGCTTGGATGAATCAAGAAAGTTATCAAAAAACAATTAGCAGTGGCCAAACATGGTTTTGGTCACGTTCAAGAAAAAAATTATGGCACAAGGGTGCAACTAGCGGTAACTATCAAAATGTTGTCAGTCTGACTTTAGACTGCGATCAAGACACTTTGCTAGTCAAAGTCAATCCAGAGGGGCCAGCATGTCATACCGGACATCGTAGCTGCTTCTTTCAACCAGTTTTAGAAAATAAGCAATAAGGAGACTTCCAGATGCAAAATTTAGATGAATTATATGCAATGATCGTTGATAGAAAAAAAAATCCTAAAAAAGGCTCTTATACAGATTATTTATTTACCGAAGGGCTCGATAAGATTCTCAAAAAAGTTGGTGAAGAATCGACCGAAGTTATCGTCGCTGCCAAAAATCCTGGTAAACCACGTGGAGATGGAGAACTAGTTTATGAATCAGCTGATTTGTTGTACCACCTCTGCGTTTTATGGGCCCAACAAGGAGTAACCTTTGATCAAATCAAAGCAGAATTAGCCAAACGTGAAGGTTTGATGAGTCAATTCAAAGACCGTCCCGAGATCAAAGATTTGTAGGAGGAAGCATATGAAGAAAGTAATTACGCAGTTGAAGCCTTATGTGCCGGAGAAAACTTTGTCAGAGCTGAAGGCAGAAAAGCATTTGAGCAAATTAGTTCGTCTCTCGGCTAATGAAAATCCCTACGGTACTTCACCTGACGTCAAAAAAGCGGTCATAGACTGGGCTTACAACCAAAGCAATCGTTACCCCGATAGCGATGCGACTCAATTAAGAGCTTTGATCTCAGAAAAATTCTCACTTGATCCACAGCAATTGGTTTTTAGTGTCGGTTTAGATGAGATGATCGTCATGTTATCGCGGGTCTTCTTAGAACCCGGCGACGAAGAAATGATCTCGACGCCAACTTTTTCAGAATATGCTTTGCATGCGGAAATCGAAGAAGCTGTCATAAAAAAAATCCCGATTTTAAAGTCGGGACAGATTGATTTTGCTAAAATGCTGGCTTCGATTACTCAAAAGACTAAGTTGATCTGGATTTGTAATCCTAATAATCCGACTGGAACTGTTGAATCAGTCGCTGATATTGAAAGGTTCGTGGCTCAAGTACCGAAGGAAACGATGGTCCTAGTCGATGAGGCTTATATTGATTTTGCAGACGGAAACAGTGCTTCAGCAATGAAGCTGACTAAAAAATATCCTAATATCGTGGTCATGCGGACATTTTCTAAAGCTTATGGATTAGCAAATTTTCGGGTCGGCTATGCGGTATTTTCCAAAGAAATAGCTGAGGAGGTCCAAAAAACACGATTGCCTTATAATGTTAACTCAGTCGCTCAAGTCGCCGCGGTGGCAGCTTTTAAGGATCAGGCTTTTGTCCAAGATGTCGTAGATAAGAATCGTCAACAACGCCAACTCCTGCAACAATATTTTGATGAAAACGATATTTTTCATTATCCAAGTCAGGCTAATTTTATTTTCTTCAAATATCCCCAGGCTGATGATCTGGCAGAATATTTATTGAAGAATGGTTATTTGATCCGAACTGGCCTAGCCCAGGATTGGTTGCGGATAACGGTTGGTACAGATGAAGATAACCAAAATATTGTGAGCTTATTTGACCGTTATCGAAAAATAAAAAAAATAATTATAATAAAATCATTGTCATGGTATAAAAAATGATTTACTTTAAAGGTGTATACGAAATGGAGGATATCTAGATGTCTGCAAATTATGATTACGATGTACTTTATATTGGTGCGGGCCATGCAACTTTTGATGGTGCTGCTCCTTTAGCTAAAACCGGCGTTTCTGTCGGCGTGATCGAGAGTGGATTAGTCGGGGGTACCTGTCCAAATCGCGGCTGTAATGCCAAGATCACCCTCGATGAACCAGTTAAGGTAACTCGTGAGACTGAACGTCTGAACAAAATTTTAAAAGGAGATATTCAGGTTGATTGGGCCGAAAATGAAGCACAAAAGCAAGCTATTATTGATCCTCTTCCAGAGAATCTGACTAAAAGGTTAGAGGATGGTGGTGCTACCGTCATCAAAGGTCATGCGACTTTTGAAGATGCCCATACAGTTTTAGTTGACCAAAAGAAGACTATCACTGCTGAGAAAATTGTTATCGCCACGGGACTACGGCCACATAGATTGGATATCCCAGGAACTGAACTTGCTCACGATAGTGAGGACTTCATGAATTTGAAATCTATGCCTGACAACTTAGTTATTGTCGGGAGTGGTTATATTGGGATGGAGTTTGCGACGATTGCCAATGCCTTTGGCTCAAAGGTAACGGTCATGCTTCATTCTGATAAAGTTCTACGGAAGTTTTATCAACCATTCGTTCAACAAGTGGTCGATGATTTGAAGAAGCGTGGAGTAACTTTTGTCGAGAATTCTAATGTTCAAGCTTTTGAACAAGCGGGTTCACAGATCAAAGTTTCTTACGGAAACGATGAATCATTGAAGACAGATTGGATTCTTGATGCTACTGGTCGGATTCCTAACCTGGAAAACTTGGGCTTGGAAAAAGTTGGCATTGAGTTCGATAAGACTGGTGTTAGTGTCAATGATTATTTGCAAACTAACGTTGACAACATTTATGCTTCAGGAGATGTCATTTCGAATGACCTACCTAAAGTAACACCGGCAGCCTATTATGAATCGAAGTATTTGATGCGGCTATTTTCTAAGCAAACGACTGATCCAATTGATATGCCAGTCATTCCATCAGTTGTCTTCACTTCACCACGGATTGCCAAAGCTGGTGTTTCAGTAGAAGAAGCTGAAAAGAAAAATTATGAGATCACTGATAATGATTTAGCTAATTATTGGTATTATCAAGTAGATCAAGAACCAATCGCTCACAGTAAGGAGATTCACGATGATTCTGGTAAATTAGTCGGAGTCACTGAGATCAGTGATCAAGCTCAAGATGCCGTCAATGCTTTGTTACCAGCAATCGAATTCAAGATGGACCGCCAACAAGTCGGACGCTTGGTTGGCATATTCCCAACTATCGGCTATGCCGCATGGCACCGTGCCTAATTAATTCGTTTATCAAATTATTTTTTGAGAGGGAGAAAGATTATGAAATTACAATTAGCAATTGATCTAGAGGATATTGATGGAGCTATCAAGCTGATCGATAAAACCAAGGACTATGTTGATGTATTCGAATATGGAACTCCACTAGTAATTAATTTTGGTTTGGAAGGTTTGCAAAAGATTCGTAAAGCCTTTCCAGATATCACTTTGTTAGCAGATTTGAAGATCATGGATGTGGCTCCATATGAAGTTGCTCAAGCTTATAAATATGGTGCCGACATCACAACTATTCTTGCTCAAGCTGAAGATCAATCAATCAAAGATGCCATCAAGGGTGCACGTGAAGCTAAGAAAGAAATCTTAGTTGATATGATTGCCGTTCGTGACATCGAAAAGAGAACAAAGGAAGTCGACCAAATGGGTGCTGACTATGTCTGCACTCACACAGGCTATGACACACAAGATCTCGGTGAAACACCTTTTGAAACATTCCACAAAATGAAGAGTAACACTACTAAGACTAAGACAGCCGTAGCCGGAGGTATCAAGATTGATACAGCCGACCAGATCATTGAAGAAAATCCGGATCTCTTGATCGTCGGTGGTGGTATCGCCACAGTTGATGACCCAGCTGCAGCAGCCAAGACTATCAAGGACAAGATGATTGCCGCAGGTAAAGTCAATGAATAATTTTCAAATAGTCGCCCAAGAAATCAAAGATGCTGCTGACCAATTTCCTGAAGATAAGACCTTCTTGGAGAAAATCGATCAAGCAAAAAGTATCTTTACCTACGGTTTAGGCCGTTCAGGTTTAGCAACTAAAATGTTTGCGATGCGTCTTTCACAAATGGGTTATGACGTCAACGTAGTCGGTGAAATAACCAATAAGCCCATCGGAAAAGATGACTTATTGATTGTCGCCTCAGGTTCAGGAGAGACCGGCCAAGCTGTTTTGATGGCCAAAAAGGCCAAGTCCTTTGGAGCACAAATAGCCTTAATGACCAGCTCAGATGACTCAACCATTGAACAACAAGCCGATTTAACTTTGAAGTTAGGTGGCAAAAGAAAAGACGAAACAGCTACTGATAAGACCATCCAGCCAATGGGGGCACTCTTTGAACAGTCATTACTAGTTTATTTGGACGCCGTCATTTTAGACTTGATGAAAGCAGATAAAAGAGAAGAAGCAGAAATGTTCCAGAACCATGCTAATTTAGAGTAGAGCGCAATTGAGCATGTTCTGCCTTCGAGCATTAACAAAAAAATCGACCAATTCGTTTTTTGAATTGGTCGATTTTTAGGTTAAGCGGAAAAGTTAATGTTTGCTGCAGTCAGAACAATAAAAAAGGTCTTGATAGAAAAACTCCACCAAGGCCTAAAAATCTATTAACATTTTAAAAATTCAAATACTTACTTTCAATATAATTGCCGTTATCCAACAGGGCCCAGACACTGTTATTATCCAGCTGTAACAACTTTTTCACATAAACGTCTTGGCCACCGTGGTAGCGTTCTTCGGACATCTTACCGTAAGGAGTTTCCCACATGGTGATATTTTGGTCATTATTGAATGGGACTTGAACGTTGCGCTCAATATCCATGCTATTGATGACCGAGTAGGTGAAACTGATGTTGTTGACGTTGGCAGCCAATGGGTTATTGAGCAGTTTTTGTTTTTCGCTGAATTGACTGAGGATCAAGGTCGTAATGTCCTCCTTGTTGGAGATCCAAATGTCTCCTCCCAAGTTGTACCAAACTGCATCATTATAACTTTCACGGACTGCCTTAAAAACACGCCAGATCGTGTCGTAAGGCAGTGGCTCGCTCAATGGTGACTTGCTAGCAGGTTGGTCGTAAACCGGAACATTGTTTTTTGTTTTGATAAATAAATTGTCAGGAATATCGTAATCAGCCATTTGCATCGTGTCATAAATGAACTCATATTCTTGGACTTTATCAGTAAAACGACCGGTAACTTTTTCAGGAATGTCGACCAGAAAATTTTGAGCCTCAGGTAAAGGCTTAGCTTGGTAGCTCTTATTCAAGTCACCAGTGATGTATTGAGGATCAGCAATTAGTTCACCCATGGTATTACGGTGGTAAATTATGACTGGTGCTGCTATCTGAGTGAAATAAATCAGATAGATACCATCAGAGTTAGGGATGAAAGTCTGCTGAAAATTCTTGATTGATGATAGAACATAGCCAGGGATAGTCTTCCAAGGCATAGTTAAATTATCAAGATAATGACCTGTTAGGACAGTCGAATCAGCTAACTTATTACCATTTGAATCGATGTAATGAACCGCAATTTTTATGTCGTCACGAGAGATTTTCTTAACACTATTTTTCAATAAATTGTTTTCCATAGATTTTTTCCTATTATGAGTCGGGAATATCTTTCTAGAATGTTGCCCCATAATAATCCCTTCTATAGCTTTAGATTACGGTCATTTTAGCATAGGAAATCTTCTGTCAAGCGAGTTTGTAAGGGAACGTAATGAACATTAAGGAAAGATAAAAAAAGCCCAAAGAATTCTTAAAATTCTTTGGGCAAAATTATTATTTAGTTGATTTTGTCGTTACGGTCGCATCGTCATCTTTATCGATCACAATTTCACCCTTAACAACTTTTGCTTGTAACTTGTCGACCCGTGGGTTGTTTAAGAAGTAATCAGCAACCTTATCTTCGATTTGTTCCTCAATGACACGTCTCAATGGACGGGCACCCATCTTCGGATTGTAACCTAAGTCAACTAATTTTTCTTTGGCATCCTTAGTTACATGAATCGATAGACCTTGATCAGCAATCATGGCATTAGTATCTTCAAGCATCAAATCAACGATCTTAACCAAGTTTTGCTTAGTCAAGGAGTTGAATTCAACGATACCGTCAAATCTATTCAAGAATTCTGGTTTGAAGTATTCTGATAGACGATTGATGATTGAGTGAGTTTTACCAGAACTCTCGGCACCAAAACCAACATTAGCTTCTCCTTCAGTACCTTGACCGGCATTTGAAGTCATGATAATGATTGTATCCTTGAAACTGACAGTCCGACCTTGTGAATCAGTTAAACGACCGTCATCCAAGATCTGCAAGAACATATGCATTACATCTGGGTGAGCCTTTTCAACTTCATCAAGTAAGATCAAGCTATATGGATTACGACGAACTTGTTCAGTCAATTGACCAGCTTCTTCGTAACCAACATACCCTGGAGGTGAACCGATCAACTTAGACACTGAGTATTTTTCCATATACTCAGACATATCGAATCTAATCATTGAATCTTCTGAGCCAAATAGTTCCTTAGCTAATTGCTTAGCTAATTCAGTCTTACCAACACCAGTTGGTCCAACGAATAGGAAGGAACCGATGGGACGTCCAGATTTATTGAATCCGACACGATTACGACGGATAGATCTTGCAACTTCTGTTACGGCTTGATCTTGTCCAATCAAGTGAGCCTTCAGATCAGGTTCAAGATTACGTAATTGAGCTTGTTCATTAGCCTTTAATTCACCGACAGGGATATTAGTCTTTTCTTCAACGATTTTTTCAATATCCTTTTCAGTAACCAATGAATTTTCTTCAGGTTCTTTTTTAGCATTGTCTTTCATATCTTGATATTTCTTGCCTTGGTCACGATAGTAAGCAGCTTTTTCATAATCTTCGTTTCTCAAAGCAGCTTGCTTTTGAACTTCAGCATCTGAGATCTTGTTTTCGATTTCTGACATATCAATATGATTGATTTGTAAATTCTTCCGAGAACCAGACTCATCGATCAAATCAATAGCCTTGTCTGGGAGAAATCTATCTTGGATATAACGAGCTGATAACTCAGCGGCACCTTTGATAGCTTCAGATGAATATTTAACATGATGATAGTCTTCATATTTAGGTTGGATACCCTTCAAGATTTGGACAGTTTCTTCAACTGAAGGCTCATCAACTTGAACTGGTTGGAGACGACGTTCAAGAGCTGAATCCTTTTCAATTGTCCGATATTCATTTAAGGTTGTAGCACCAACTAATTGAAGATCGCCACGGGCTAGGGCAGGTTTCAAAACGTTACCTGCGTCCATACCGCCTTCAGCATTACCAGCACCAACGATTTCATGAATTTCATCGATGAATAGGATAATATTTTGATTTGATTGTAGTTCTTTGATCAATTGTTGCATTCTTTGCTCGAATTGACCTCTGACACCAGTACCTTGAACTAATGAAACGACGTCAAGACGAACAACACGTTTGTTAGCAAGTTTTTCAGGAACGTCACCATCGACGATCTTTTGGGCTAACCCTTCAACAACAGCTGTTTTACCAACACCAGCTTCACCAATTAAGACTGGATTATTTTTAGTTCTTCTATTTAAAATTTGGATTACACGGCTAATTTCTTTGTCACGGCCGATTACAGGGTCGATTTGGCCTTTCTTTGCAAGAGCGGTTAAATCTACTCCGTATTGGTCGAGCACACCGTTACCGCCACGACGGCCACGATTGTTGCCGCCACCAGCACCGGCTTGTTTTTGAGGTCCTTGTTGCTCGAAACCATTATTAGGTTGAGCGCCGCCATTCATGGCGTTGAACAAGTCTTCAAAACTAGAAAAACCGTATGGATTTTCTGCCATATTATTCATACCCTCACTAGCTTGATTTCTTAGTTTCTGATAGCAGTCTTGGCAGAGATTGACCTCAGTCCTCTGGCCATTGACGCTTGTATATAAGTGGATCGTTGCCTCATTTTTGTGACAATTCTGACAAAGCATTGCACCCCCACCTTTCCTTTTTTCAGAATACAATTGTAGTATACGATTAGCACTCTAAGTATGCAAGTGCTAAGTCTTGGAAATTTAAAAAATTTGTTTTTTCCTATAATAATGAAAATAATGGTATCAAAAAGTCTGATTTGTTGTGAATCCCTGTAAGCGTTGTAGCACACGTGCTATAAAGGGATAAGCACTTTCAAAAAAGTAGAAAACACTTGTGAGAACTGATATACAATGGTAAATTAAAGACTGAAGATTGTAGACTATCTACATAATTTAAGAATATGAAGAGGTATTAGTTATGGAAAAGAAAGACTTTCACATTATCGCAGAAACAGGTATCCACGCACGTCCAGCAACAATGTTAGTTCAAACAGCTAGCAAATTCAGTTCAGATATCAATATTGAATTCAACGGAAAATCAGTTAACCTTAAGTCAATCATGGGTGTTATGTCACTAGGTGTTGGCCAAGGTTCAGATGTTTCTATCTCAGCTGACGGTGACGATGCAGCAGATGCTCTTTCAGCTATCGGAGAAACAATGACAAAGGAAGGACTTGCTGAATAATGGTTCAAACTATCAAGGGAATCGCAGCCAGTGATGGAATTGCCACTGCGGAAGCATACCTTTTAGTTCAACCAGATTTATCTTTTGATAAGAAGACTATTTCAGACGCTGATGCCGAAATCAATCGTTTGAAAGATGCTCTGACTAAATCAGACAATGAGCTTACTAAGATCCGAGATATCGCAAAAAAATCTCTTGGTGACGAGGAAGCTCAAGTTTTTGATGCACACAAGATGATTCTAGCTGATCCAGAGTTCACAGGAGCTATCGAACAACAGATCAAAGATCAAAGCGTCAATGCTGAACAGGCATTGAGCGATGTTTCAAACAACTTTATCCAAATTTTTGAAGGTATGACAGACAATGCATATATGCAAGAAAGAGCTGCCGATGTTCGAGATGTTACTAAGCGTGTCATGGCTCACTTGCTTGGAGTAGAATTGCCTAACCCTTCATTGATAGATCACGAAGTTGTGATCGTTGCTCATGATTTAACTCCAAGTGATACTGCACAACTTAATAAGAAATATGTTAAAGGATTCGTAACTGATATCGGTGGTCGGACTGCTCATTCAGCAATCATGGCTCGTTCACTAGAACTACCAGCTGTTGTTGGTACTGATTCAATTACCAAAGATGCTAAAGACGGTGACAAACTTATCGTTGATGGCCTAAATGGTGCTGCTATCTTAAATCCTTCAGATGAAGATGTAAAGCATTATGAAAAATTAGCTTCAGACTTTGCTGCTGAAAAAGCTGAATGGGAAAAACTCAAAGATGAGTCGACCGTTACAGCTGATGGCAAACACTTTGATATCGCCGCTAATATCGGTACACCGGATGATTTAGATGGTGTTCTTGCTAATGGTGCCGAAGGTGTTGGTTTGTATCGGACAGAGTTCTTGTATATGCAATCTGATGAACTTCCTAGTGAAGATGATCAATTTGAGGCATATAAAAAAGTTCTTGAAGGTATGAAAGGCAAGTCTGTCGTTGTTCGTACTATGGATATTGGTGGAGATAAGCATTTACCATACTTACCACTACCTGACGAAATGAACCCATTCTTAGGTTATCGTGCTATTAGAATTAGTTTGGATCGTCAAGATATCTTCAGAACTCAGCTACGTGCTTTACTAAGAGCTTCAGCTTTTGGTAACTTACGTATCATGTTCCCTATGATCGGTACTCTTCAAGAATTTCGTGATGCCAAGAAAGTATTTGAAGAAGAAAAAGCCAAGTTGGTCAAAGATAACGTAAAAGTTTCTGACGACATTCAATTAGGTATGATGATGGAAGTTCCTGCAGCTGCTGTCTTAGCTGACCAATTTGCTAAGGAAGTTGACTTCTTTAGTATTGGTACGAATGACTTGATTCAATATACTATGGCTGCCGATAGAGGTAACGATCGTGTGTCATACCTTTATCAACCATATAACCCTTCAATCTTAAGACTGATCAAACACGTAATCGAGTCCGCTCACAAAGAAGGCAAATGGGCCGGCATGTGTGGTGAAGCAGCGGGAGATAATATTATGGTCCCAGTACTACTAGGCATGGGTCTAGATGAATATTCAATGAGTGCAACTTCTGTTCTTCGTGTTAGAAGCTTGATGAAGAAACTCAGCACAGCTGATTTGAAAGAATTGGCTGAACGCGCAGTTACCGAATCAGTAACTAACGAAGACAACAAGAAGCTTGTTGAATCTTATTTAAAGTAAAAAAATGAAATTAAGCGTTGATCTTAAGTGATCATCGCTTTTTATGGGCTCTAAGTCAAATCGTA
>NZ_AZFA01000013.1 GCF_001434295.1 Companilactobacillus versmoldensis DSM 14857 = KCTC 3814
CCAGAAAGTTTAGACCCTTTTGAACAAGACCTTCTGGAAATCTTTTTTCTGTTCTTGGATGATTGCTTGACGCTGACTAGCTGGCAGTAAGTGGAGAACCTTGGCATACTCCATTGCCGACAAACTATGTTTCAAACGCAGATGATCATGATAATTCAAACTATAAATAATTTCGAAAAAATCTGGCTGTTTTAAGATTTCTTTTAAATACCAGTAGTAATATCCATTGAAGGTCATGATCTTGGTCAGGATATAGTTTCGACAAATATTCCATAAACAATATAGGTATAACAACGATAAAGCAATTTGGATGATCACTGGTAGGTTCAATATTGCTAGGATAACAATAACAGGCGCAAAAATTGTTAAAAACAAAGTTAAGATATTGCCAAAGTTCCTCATAGCTGCCCTCCCCGGCTGTTGTTAGGTCAAGGATAGCACTAGCTCCAACAGTGTATAGCAACGAAAATGTTCTCATATCAAAAAACAATTTTTGCTAAAAATATTTTTCTATTAAGATATTAAAAACCCTTCTGGAATTTCCGATTAAGGATGAAATTTTTGTAGATCATCAGCGTAGAAAATTTTTTCAATGATGGCTGCTAATTGATGTGGTGTTTCAGGCATACCGTCTTTGACCCATTTCTTCAAAATACCTTGCATCCCTAGTGAAATATAGATTTTTTGATAATCATTGCTACTATCAACTTTATTATAGAATTCATTCAATATCTTAGTTTTTCCTTCAACAAAAACCAAATTGCTCAATTTTCGATTGTGATAGAAAACTTCAATTAATTGTTCCATAGAATCAATGGGAGACAACGTTTCGGGCACCTTAAGCGAACTGAGAAACTCATTTGCTATGCTATCGATGCATTGATAAATATCATCATAATAACGATAAAAAGTGGTTCGATTGATATCTGCAATTTTGCATACTTCCGTTACGGAGATATTACTGACAGGTTTATCTTCTAATAAAGATAAAACTGTATCTTTGATAACGCTTTGGGTATACTTAGCACGACGATTATTCTTTATTCCAACCATAATTGCTCCTTTTACAACACTTATCGTTAATCTGTTGAATTAACAACAGATTGTTGATAATTGTGGGTTGCACATGTGATATAAAATTCTTATTATATATACATGGTGTTGCATTAATGACAGTTTAACAGATGTATTATTTTTCACCATACTAAAATCTAAAAAAAGGAATTAAACAATGCTGGAATTAAAACATATTAAAAAGTACTATTACGTCGGTGATTCAGTCACTAAAGCTTTAGACGATGTTTCAGTTTCCTTCCGTCAACAAGAGTTTGTTGCTATCTTAGGTCCGAGTGGATCTGGTAAAACTACCTTGCTTAACGGTATCGGTCGACTGGACATTTATGATTCCGGTGACTTGATCATCAACGGTAAGTCGACCAAAGACTTTTCCGAAGCTGATTGGGACGCTTACCGGAACAATTCAGTCGGATTCATCTTCCAAAGCTACAATATCATCGGTCATCTAAGTATCCTTGATAACGTTGAAATGGGTATGACCTTGAGTGGTGTGCCTAATCAAGAGAAAAAAGAAAAAGCTACTGAAGCATTGGAACGTGTTGGTCTAGGCCCACACATGAACAAGAAGCCTAACCAACTTTCTGGTGGTCAATTGCAACGTGTAGCAATTGCTAGAGCTATCGCCAACGATCCTGAGATCCTCTTGTGTGATGAGCCAACTGGTGCCCTAGATACTGAGACCAGTGAAGAGATCATGCAATTGATCAAAGAGCTTTCAGCTGAGCGTCTAGTTGTGATGGTTACCCATAATCCGACTTTAGCTGATGAATACGCTGATCGGATCATCAACTTCGCTGACGGAAAGATCTTAAACGATTCCAATCCTTATCAAGAAAATGAAGCTGAAGACAACTTCGAATTGAAAAAGACGAAGATGACTTTCTGGACAGCCTTGAAATTGTCTTTCACTAACTTGAAGACGAAAAAAGCGCGGACTTTCTTGACGGCGTTTGCTTCCAGTATTGGTATTATCAGTATCGCAATTGTTTTAGCCTTGTCATCTGGTTTCCAAAAGCAGATCGACAAGACTCAAGGCAATACGTTAGCGCAATTCCCGGTCACTATTTCGCAAACGGCAACTAAGACGACTGCCCAAACGTACGAGAAAATGAAAACGTCTAAGTCGAACAAGATCACAGCCAAATTGAGTCAAGCTGAGAAAGCTACTCACACTAACAAAATTGACAGTGATTATTTGAGCTACATCAAAAAACTCGACCCACAATTGAGTAAAAATGTTACTTATACTTACTCAACAGGAATGAATCTTTTGAGTAAGCAAAATGGGAAAGTCAAGACAGCCCAATTTTCGAATTCGAATTCTTCTTCAAATGATTCCACTAGCCAAATGACGAGTGCTATGTCGTCCTCTTCTGGAGTTGGTGGCTCAGTCTACCCTTCATCTTCAGATAATGGTGCTGGATTCTTGAAGAAGCATTATTCAGTCTTAGCCGGTTCAATGCCTAAAAATGAAAATGACATCGTCTTGATTGTTAACCGAGACAACTCGACTAACATCAATGCTTTGAAGAACATCGGCATGAACGTTAAAGACGGTCAAAAATTGAACTTCAACAAATTAGTTGGTACTCAATTGAAGATTGTTTCTAATGATAATTACTACAAGTCAACAGGTAGCGGTACTTATACACCAAACTCAGACTTGTCATCAATGTACGACAATAGCAACAACCGCACAGTCCGCATTTCTGGTATCTTACGTGTTAAGTCAAAATCATCTGAAAACATCCTTTCTTCAGGAATCGCCTATGGTGATAAGTTGACTCAAGATATCATCCAAGACAACAAGAATTCCGATATCGTCAAAGCTCAAAAGAGCAGCGACTCAAATGTCCTAACAGGACAATCCGTCGACGGTACTACTAAGAAGAGTTTAGTTAGCTATCTTGGTGGTTCAACAACTCCTGCAAGTATCTTGATTTATCCAAATACCTTCAAGAATAAAGATAAGGTCTTGAAGTACTTAGACAAGTACAACAAAGGTAAGAGCAGTTCCGATAAGGTCATCTACACCGACTTAGCTGGACAAGTTTCTAACTTAACTGGTGGATTGATGGATGCTATCACTTACGTCCTAGTAGCCTTTGCTGGTATTTCATTGGTCACAAGTATGATCATGATCGCCATCATTACCTTCACTTCAGTCCTTGAACGGACGAAGGAAATTGGTATTTTGAAAGCTTTAGGTGCTCGTAAGAAAGATATCACCCGCGTCTTCGATGCTGAAACTGTTATCCTTGGTGTCTCCTCTGGTTTACTAGGTGTCATCATTGCTTGGCTGGCCACCTTCCCGATCAACGCGATCCTGAAGAGTATGACTGACCTAAGCAACGTTGCTCAACTTAATCCAATACACGCAATCATCTTGATAATTATCAGTACTGTGCTGACAGTTATTGGTGGACACGTTCCTGCTCGAATGGCCGCTAAAAAAGATGCTGCTACAGCTTTAAGATCCGAATAAAACTATTCAAACTGTCGCTCTTCGGAGTGACAGTTTTTTTATGCTCAATTTAATAATGTTTTTCAAATATCATCTTTTTTCATCAATATTTTGTTGTCTTGTTAATAATTTCACTCGAGAAATTCTGAAAGTCTTATAATTATTTCATAAAAACGCTTTCGGAAAGGTGTCTTACTGTGAATATATCACCAAATTTGATCTCTCAAACTGCTCAAAAAGATATGCGTCAAAGATTGAACGACTTAGCTAAACCAGTCGATGGCCTCGGTCATTTAGAGGCTTTGGCAGTCAAACTAGCTGGCATAGAAGGAACGACTGATCTAAAACTCGATCAACGTTGCTGTCTTCAATTTGCTGGCGACCACGGAATCGTTGAAGAAGATGTTTCAGCGACCCCTAAACGCGTGACTGCTCAACAATCGATCAACTCACTCGACCATACGACAACGATTGGAGTCTTATCTGACCTCTTTCATTGTGATCTGAAAGTGATCGACGTTGGCGTTGACCACCAATTCAGTGACCCACGGATCATTGACGCTAAGATTGCTCCGGGAACTAACAACTTCCTCCATCAATCAGCCATGACTCGTTCACAAGCCAAACAAGCTTTGCAAGTCGGATTTGATCAAGCCAACCAAGCCATCAAGGAAGGAAATAACGTTTTATTGATTGGTGAAATTGGTATTGGTAATACAAGTTCAGCTAGTGCCATCATCGCCGCAGCCTTAAATCTGCCTGCATCTGAGGTCGTTGGACGTGGTTCGAATATTTCTGACCAGAAGATGGCTCATAAACTTGCTGTGATTCAAGAAGCTCTCGACAACAAAACTATCGACTCAAGTGACCCGATCGATATTTTAAGTCAAGTCGGTGGCTACGAAATAGGCGCTATGTGTGGAGCCATCATCGCCGCCGCTAACGCCGGTGTACCACTAGTCCTAGATGGATTCTTAACATATTCAGCCTGCATCCTAGCCCAAAAATTCATCCCTGATATCGGAGAGCACGTAATAGCCTCCCACTCATCGCACGAAAACGGCACCAAAGTAGCCCTGAAATCATTAGGCCTAAAGGCCAACTTCAACCTAGACCTAGCAGTAGGAGAAGGCTCAGGAGCCGCCCTACTACTACCATGGTTCGACGCCATTGAAAACCTGCTCGAAAAAATGATGACTCTACAAAAAATGCAAGTCGCATTCGCAAAATAGAAAGCGTGTACTAATACAATATTCGATCAATACGCCTCAGAATATAAAAAAACGTAGCATCTCCAGCAAACCTAATCCTAGAAGCTAACTGCAATATTCCCAAAAATCAAAAAGCATGCGATTCAAGTAAAAAATCTTGAGTCACATGCTTATTTTATTGAACAATTTTACTTCCCATTTCGAATGTTTTTCTCAACAAAACTACCAAACTCGCTAGTGCTAAGTTCTTCAGCACCATGAATCTGGCGGGCAAAATCCATCGTAACGTGCTTGCCTTTGATGGCACTGGCAACGGCTCGTTCGATCACCTGACTGACTTCTTTCCAGCCGAGGTATTCAAACATCATCGCTCCCGACAAAATCAAAGAAGTCGGATTCAATTTATTCTGGCCAGCAAATTGCGGAGCTGTCCCGTGAGTAGCTTCAAAAATCGCCTGACCAGTCTGATAATTGATATTTCCACCTGGAGCGATCCCGATACCACCAACTTGAGCAGCCAAAGCATCGGAAATATAGTCCCCATTCAAATTCATCGTCACGACTACATCGAAGTTTTCCGGGTGCAACAACGATTGCTGGAAAAAGTTGTCAGTAATGACATCATCAACAAACAAACGTCCTGAATATTCCGATAAAGTTCCGGCGTCATCCGCCGCAGATAAGCCCTTTTTAGACTTGATCTGTTCGAACTCATTCATCGTAAAGACACGGTCACCAAAAGATTCAGCCACCTCATAGCCCCAGGTCTTGAAGCTACCTTCAGTCTTTTTCATAATATTGCTTTTGTGTACCAAAGTCACTTTGGACAAATTGTGATCCAGGGCATATTCGATTGCCGCTCGGACAATTCTTTTTGAGCCTGCTTCAGAAACAGGTTTGATGGCAAAGTTACTCGAATCCGGGAAACGGACTTTATCCAGTTGTTGGTTTTGTTTTAACAACTGCAGCAATTGGTTGGCTCCTTCACTTTTCGAGACGAAATCGATCCCTGCATAAATATCTTCCGTGTTCTCACGAAAGACAGCAATATCGACATTTTCTGGTTTTTTGACTGGTGACGGAACGCCGGCAAAATATTTCACTGGTCGAAAACAAGCGTAAAGATCGAGTTTTTGACGTAATGTAACATTAATGGACCGATGGCCTTTGCCAATTGGCGTCGTTAATGGGCCCTTGATTGCTACTAAATAATCTTTTAAGGCCTGCAAAGTCTCGTCTGGCAACCATTGGCCGGTCTTTTTATAAGCAGTTTCACCAGCTAATAGTGGCAACCAATCGACCGATTTTTTACCTTGATAAACCTTATTGACGGCCGCATCAAAGACCCCTTTAGCTGCCGACCAAATTTCTGGACCAATGCCATCTCCCGCAATAAAAGGGATCGTCGGATGATCTGGAGTTTTCAGGTTTCCGTCTTCCATAATAATTTTTTGACTAGTTACTAGTGAACCACCTTCTTCATACATGTGTCGCTGGCGTAATTTCGGTCAGTTGGCCCCACATATTCAGAATTAGGCCTGATCAAAGTTTTCTCACCGCGTTGTTCCATCACATGTGCTAACCAGCCAGCTGTTCGACAAGCTGCAAAGACCAGCGTAAATGTTTCTTTCTCCAGCCCCAAGCAGTGATAGATCAAAGCTGTGTAGTAATCGACATTTGGATGCAGGCCATCCCTTTGCAACATGTAGTCAGCCAATTTCAATTGAATATCGTAATATTTTTCATTACCAGTTTTCTTAGACAATTCTTCAGCAAAGCCTTTCAAAATAGCAGCTCGAGGATCGCCATGCTTATAGATCCGATGGCCAAAGCCCATGATCTTCCGGCCGACAGCAACTTGCTGTTCGACGAACTCGACTGGGTCCTCATCGTGATCGATGATCTCGGTCAACATATCGAAGACCCGCTCGTTGGCTCCACCATGCAACGGACCCTTCAAAGCACAGACAGCAGCCGTTATACATGAATAATAATCGGACATGGTCGAAGCGACAACACGTGCCGTAAAAGTCGAGGCATTGAATTCATGGTCAGCGTGCAAGATCATGACTGTATTGAAAATATATGACAATTCAGCATCCGGACGCTTACCGGTCATCATGAACAAGAAGTTGTCAGCCACACCCAATTTAGGGTCGGCTTCCAAGAAAGGCTCATCATCACGCAAACGAATGATTGCTGCGATTGCCGTCAACATTTTCGCCAAAATCTTCGGTGGCTCATCGTGATCCACATCATTCGTGGTACCTAACAGAGACGTCGTCGTCCGCAGAATACTCATCGGATGCTGAGGCTCACGTGCAATGTACAGCAAAAGCCTGACTGTTTCAGCTGGCAGAACCATTTTGCTGACTAAATCTTTTCGAAAAGCCTTCAATTCACGCTTGTTCGGCAATCGCTGGTTCCATAACAAAAAGACGACTTCTTCAAATGTAGCGTGTCTTTGCACCATCTCTTGAACCAAGTAACCCGCGTATGTCAATTTTTCGTTCTTTGTTGAGCTAATGTGAGTATCGTCAACCACGATGCCCGCTAAACCTTTTGGATGATCCATTTTCAATGCCTCCTTACTATTTTTTTAAACACCTAACTTATTGTCAATCACCATCGGTAAAATCCCGTGTGCATCGAAATATTCTTGATCGATGGGCGCATCGAACCTTACCTTAACGTCGAATTTAGTCGTGTGAGCATTGTTCGAAGCTGTCACATGGGCAACTTTTCCATCCCTTATGATGGAGAACTTCTCGTCACCAACTAATCCGAGTGAATCTGCTGAATCTCCTGGCAAGTATTGCAAAGGCAAAACGCCCATCATAACTAGATTCGACCGATGGATCCGTTCAAAACTTTCGGCAATGACTGCCTTAACACCTAAGAGTTCAACGCCCTTAGCCGCCCAATCACGAGATGAACCCATTCCGTAATCTTTACCAGCTAAAATAACTGTATCGACCTGATTTTGTTTATAGTCCATGGCCGCATCATAGATAGTCGTTTCTTGACCGGTCAACCAAGACTTGGTGAAGCCACCTTGTTTATCCGGCGTCAACAAATTCTGCAAGCGAACGTTGCCTAGAGTCCCACGCATCATGACTTCATGATTGCCACGTCTTGACCCGTAAGAGTTAAAGTCTCGTTGCTGAATCCCATGGGCTAATAAATATTTGCCTGCTGGCGAAGATTTGCCAATAAAACCAGCGGGGGAGATATGGTCGGTGGTGATTGAATCGCCTAATTTTGCTAGAACGCGCATGTTTTTGAAATCACTGGTCTCAGTATTTTCAAACAATGGCGGATTAGCAATATAAGTCGATTTTTCATCCCAAGGATAAGTCGTTGACTTAGATGAAGTCAATTGATTCCAGGTTTTATTCTGATCAAAAATGTTAGCGTAATTCGTCGAGAACAATTGTGGGCTCAAATACTTATGAATGACCGCACTTATCTCGTTAACACTGGGCCAAAGATCCTTGAAGTAAACTGGTTGGTCATCTTGGTCATGTCCAAGTGGATCTTTGGTTATGTCAATATCGACCGTTCCTGCTAAAGCATAGGCAACGACTAACGGTGGTGAAGCTAGGAAGGTATCTTTGGTCAACGGATTGACCCGTCCTTCAAAGTTACGGTTACCACTTTCGATAGCTGCAATCGGATAATCTTGTTCAGCCAACTTGGTCTGTAAATCTTCCTTCAACTTACCTGAGTTACCGATACAAGTGGTACAACCATAGCCGACGATATTGAAGCCAATTTTATCGAGATATTGTTGTAGATCAGATATCTCCAAATATTTAGTAACTACTCTAGAACCAGGAGCAAAGGAGGTCTTAACGTATTCTGGGACCTTTAAGCCTTTGGCAACGGCCTTTTTAGCTAAGAGACCAGCAGCAATCAATACTTCTGGATTAGAAGTATTGGTACAGCTAGTAATAGCAGCGATTCCTAGATCACCAGGACGCAATTGGAATTTCGTTTGATCGATTTGGACTGGAAAATCTGGCAATTGATCGTACTGTCTAAAATGGCTCGGCATGTCTTTCAAATAAATTAAATCTTGCGGACGTTTCGGCCCAGCCAAACTGCTTTGGACGCTGGAAAGATCCAGCATCTTATCTTCTGAGTATTGCCGTTGATTGTCTTCAGCTTCAGCATAGAAAAAGTGATTGTATTTGGCATATTGTCTAACAAATTCGATCTGTTCGGCACTTCTGTCGGTCAGCTTCATGTAATCTAACGTTTGTTCATCGATCGGAAAGAAACCACAAGTTGCACCATATTCAGGTGCCATATTGGCGATAGTAGCTCGATTAGCTAACGGCAAAGTCCGCAAACCCGGCCCATAAAATTCTACGAATTTGCCAACTACGTTGTGTTTTCTCAATAAATTAGTGATAGTCAAAGCTAAATCGGTCGCCGTGGCTGTATCGGGTAATTTACCAGTCAATTTCACGCCGACGACTTTTGGCATTGGGAAATACGATTCTTGTCCCAGCATGCTAGCCTCGGCTTCGATACCACCAACACCCCAGCCTAAAACGCCTAATCCATTGATCATGGTCGTATGCGAATCGGTCCCGACTAAGGTGTCAGGAAAAGCGACTTTTTCTCCATCAATATCTTTTTGACGGATAACTTGCGATAAATATTCTAGATTGACTTGATGAATGATCCCCGTATCCGGGGGAATGATCGTCAAGTTGTCAAAACTATTTTGAGCCCACTTCAAAAAAGTGTAACGCTCGTGATTCCGCTTAAATTCTTGCTTAACATTGAAGTCGAACGCTTCATCATTAGCTGCCATATCCACCTGAACTGAATGGTCGATCACCAGATGAACTGGTACGTCCGGATTAATGATTTCTGGATCGCCACCGCGTTTTTTGACTTCATCGCGCATGGCTGCTAGATCGACTAGTGCCGGTACGCCGGTGAAATCCTGCAGGATAACTCGTTCTGGTTTGTAGGCGACGTCTTGATCGTGTTGATTGTCCCAATCAATGAAGGCTTTCAAGAACTCCTTCATGGCAGGTTTTTTCTGACTGTGGCGTAGGGTCAATTCTAACAGCACTCGAATTGAATAAGGCATTGCAGAAATTTGTTGCTGGTGCTCAGCCAAATAGCCTGCAATATCGTAATAAGAATATATCTTTCCATTGGCATGGAATTGTTTTCGATAGTCTTTATCCATATTCACACCTCATTCACTTATTATTAAATAATTTTTAATAAGTCTAACACCATTTTAATTTTGATGGTAGGGTCAAATCAAAATCTAGATTGTTTTACTCGTGAAAATAGCCCATGGCTCTAAGCCTCAGACTATTTCAGTAAATATATTTTATAAAAATCAATACGGTTGCGTTTACATATGTAGTTAAATTCGTTTTTCAAAGGTCAAAAGTTACATTAGAATCAGTCTAATTGTTGGTTCTTTAACTTTCTCAATCTCTTTTAGCAAGATAATTGGTATACTCGAATTAAACAGTTAGGAGATCAACAATGATTAAACACATCTTTTCAGACATGGACGGAACGATCTTAAATGACGAGGGCGACATCACCGACCGCAACGTCCAAATCATCAAACAAACCAATATCCCTTTCACGCTCGTTTCCGCTCGTGCACCAATGGAGATGGCCGAAGTAATGGACAAACTAGCTTTGAACACACCTCAGATCGGGTTCAATGGCGGACTAATCTTTGAAAAGATCGATCAAGAAATTCAAGTCCTCGACTCTGAATCGATTGAATTAGCTACTGCTCAAAAAATCATTCAAGAAGTCCGAGACAAATTTCCCCAAATCAGTCTCAGCTGGTATAGCTTGAACAACTGGTATACCGAAAAGCACGACCGCGGGATCGATTTGGAAAATAGTTACACGAACCTTAATCCTGAAGTCGTGACGTCAGATGATTTCTTCACACAGCCGAATATTGAAGTCTATAAGTTGATGCTGATTATATTCGAGCAAACGGCCATGCAGGAAGTTAAACAATATTTGCTTGACCAACCTTTCTCGGGCGTAAGCATTCAACAATCGAGCGACACTTATTTAGAGATCACCAGCGACAAGGCTTTGAAATCACGTGGGATACAATTCATCATCGACCAAGAAAAATTGGAACCATCCGACTTGATGGCTTTTGGCGACGGCCACAACGATTTGCCGATGCTGCAAATGGTCGACAACCCAGTCGTGATGAAGAATGCCTTGCCTGATATGCTGGAAAATGCCAAATTCATAACAAAATCCAATCAAGAAGACGGTGTAGGTTATGCTTTAGAGCATATCTTGCCGGAATTATAGTTAAAAAATATCGACAATCCATCACGAATTGTCGATATTTTTTTATTCTTTATACAAATGGATACCAGCCGGCTAATGCAAAGCCAACGATTGCCACGACGATAATGAAGACGATGACTGCCCAAACGGCTTGGACGGTCAAGCGTCCGCTATTCTTTCTGGCAAAGGCAATTTCGATCAAGGCTATCAACAAAATAGCTAAAATAACTTTGATAATCAAAAGTGTTGGTTCACTCTGCCAAGCATGTGGGAACAAAAAGATCCCCGTAACAATGATCACGATATACCCCAATCTTGTGATCATTTCATAAACCTTGGTCAACGAATTAGTGAACAAGGCTAGTAAAACCATGATTGTCATCACGATCCAGGTAATTAAATGCGTCCATAAAAAAGCCATAACCTATACTCCTCCTCATATAGTATCTATAATAACATTTTTATGAAAGTGGATACCTGATTGAGAAATCAAGACTATTCAAATTTTTGACACAAAAAAAAGCAGTGTCTCTGAACACTGCTTGCCAAAAATTTGATTTTATAAAAAGGCTGTAATGAAACTTCCTCCGACAATTAAAACTAAGCCGGTTATGGTGAATTTCAACTCACGCGGCGTCTTGGATTCGTGCAAAAGCAACATTCCACCTATGGTCGAAACAACGACGTTCAATTGGGTAATAACGAAAGCTGAAGCGACACCAGCCATTTGGGCGGCATAAATATAAACTAATGAACCGATACCAAAGACGATACCAACTAAGATGTTGTACCAGCCAGCTTTTTGAAGGAAGCCTTTACCTTTGGTATTGAAGATATTGAACAATACCGCACCGATGAAGATCCCCAACATTTCGGGGAAGTACAAGTGCAAACCTGAAGCATCGACGGCTTTTGGCAAAGCACTGTAAGCCCATTAACCAATAGTCGTTGGAATCAAAACGGCTAGACCTTTAGTCAATGAACCAGAAGTCGACTCTCCTGACTTTTGATCAGTTATCGACGTGCAGCTGACACCGATGATGACTAGCAGGATGGCGAAAGCTCCGATCCACTTCGAAGCTGCTCCGGCCCATTCGCCAAAGATCAAAACACCAATCAAAGATGTACCAATGATCTGCAAACCAGTTGAGATCGGCATGGTCTTAGTAACCCCGATTTGGTTGAATGTGATGTACTGACCAACTTGACCCATCGACCACAAAAGGCCAGCGGCAAAACTGATCCAAAAATTCTTGCCGGAAACTGCTCCGTCAATGAAATAAATAAAAATACCTATAATAAGGGCACCCAAACCAGTACCAAATATCTGATTAGCAGGGCTACCACCGACTTTTCTGGCAATCAGCGGTTGCATACCCCAACCAATGGCAGGAATAAGTGCTAAAAGAATACCCATATAATCACTCTTTTCTCAAAATAATTTCCATATCAAATTTTTACAGTTATTATAATAACAGTTATATCAGCAAAAAGCGCTGATATTCATGATAAATATGTAATCGTTCACAAATTTCGATCAGGAGTGAAAGAAATGGCTAATCAGAAGATATTTCAAATGGAATTCAGAGAGATTTATTCAGCCTACTTGAAAAAAGTAGAACGTAAGGGTCACTCAAAACAAGAATTGGACCAAGTCATCCTGTGGTTTACCGGTCATGATCAAGAATCGCTTCAACAATGTTTAAATACCCCTATCACGATGGAAGAGTTTTACCAGCAGGTCCCTATGATGAATCCTAATGCTCCTTTGATCACTGGCGTCATTTGCGGCATTCGGGTCGAAGAGATCAGTGATCCCTTAATGCAGAAGATCCGTTATCTGGATAAATTAGTCGATGAAGTTGCTAAAGGAAAAAAGATGGAAAATATCCTTCGCCACTAAAAAACTACCAGCCAATTTTGATTGGCTGGTAGTTTTACTTTGCTTGAGATTGACACTAACTATTAGTTTTCTGAGATATCGATTTTTTCAATCACGACGTCTTCTTTGGGCTTATCGGCAGCATCACGCTTGACCTTGCTGATATTTTGAACGACGTCCATGCCTGAGATGACTTGGCCAAAGACTGTGTGGCGATGGTCTAGCCAGGGTGTTCCACCGTTTTTGTATTCAGCGATGACTTCTTCTGGATAGCCGGCGGCAGACATTTGCGACAAGATACGCTTTTGCATGTTTTCGTTAGAAACGATGAAGAATTGGCTGCCGTTAGTATTTGGCCCAGCATTGGCCATGGAAAGTGCCCCGTTGAAATTGAACAATTGGTCAGTAAATTCGTCTTCGAATTGACCGCCATAAATACTTTCACCACCAGCACCAGTTCCTGTCGGGTCGCCCCCTTGGATCATGAAGTCTGGGATCACACGGTGAAAAATAACGCCGTTATAGTAATCCTTTTTAGCTAACCCTAAAAAGTTTTCAACTGCCT
This sequence comes from Companilactobacillus versmoldensis DSM 14857 = KCTC 3814, assembly GCF_001434295.1. Taxonomy (GTDB): domain Bacteria; phylum Bacillota; class Bacilli; order Lactobacillales; family Lactobacillaceae; genus Companilactobacillus; species Companilactobacillus versmoldensis. Next base: position 13,512 of record NZ_AZFA01000013.1, read on the forward strand.
TTGGCACTAAGTCATCAAACAATTGAATCTTGATTTCGCCATGATTAGTTACGATTGTAACTTTTGTTCCAGTTGCATTGTCTAAATCTAGTTGTGGATATGTCATTGAAAGTCCTCATTTCTGATAATTGTCAACTTAAATAATACTGGAAGTATCGGAAACATTCTATTAATAAGCATTTTATTTATAATTTAGGCAAAAAAACAGAAGATAGATTCGAAAACGAATCATCCCCTAATTTTTTGGTCATTTTTTCGACAATAGATTGTCCAGCAGCATGTACAAGAAAAACGACAAATAAAATCCTGCTCCATAACAGACTAAGGTCACGCTCAGGTCAACTACCCAAGGCAAGGCTAGATTTTGATTCAAAAATATCAAAATGAACAAAATCACCCCGATCAAAACTGCAATCGAACCCCAAAAAAATAAATATTGATGCGTCTTAGGTTGAAAAATGGGCTGCTTCTTCCCGGTATCATCGTGATAAAACGGATTTACTTGCAAGTGAGTGACGTAATTGACGATTGCCCACACGGCTGCAATCAAGGTCGCAACGATTGCCCCAACGATAAATAAGGTAACAGGTTTCTCGCGTGGACTCATTAGATCAATCAAATAAGTCACAAAAAAAACTGCTAACGAGATCACTAAGATCCATTTATGTCTGATTTGTTGGATAGAAAAGCGTTTCAATGTAAATACCTCAACTTTGCAACATTCATAAAACTAAATTCTAGTCTATAAATAAGAATTTTCATAGACTTTTGATAGTTTTTTTATTATTTATTCTCATCGATAAATTCAACTTTAAAGATGAATTTGAAGAATCCTGCAAAATAGGCAATAATCTTTTGATACTCCGCATTCTCGAAGTTTCCATTCCGATGCATCATCGTATACTTGACCCCTTTTTCTAAAGCAGTCTTATGTGACAGTTCAAAGCCATTGCGTTGGTAAAAAGCGATTCGGCGCAATCTGGTTTCGTTGTTGTCAGCTTCTGAATCGGGGGCTTCGGCACTTAAGCAGAAGCGCTGTCCTTGATACATTTTCGCTAAGTCAGCGAGGATCTTTCCTCCATAACCACTGCCACGGATCTGTGGATCGACGGCTAAATAGAAGATGTATGTCAGGTCCTTTTGGGTGACGTTATAAGCTATTCCAACGAATTCATCTTGATCATAGAAGGCAATAAATTCGATGAACTGCTTTTTTGATTGATGATATAACCAGCTCCAAGGGACTCTTTCTTCAGCTGGAAAAGCCTGAAAATAAAGCTCTTTGATTTTTTGGAATTCTGGTAGGTCTTTAGTGACAACTTTTTTGGTTAAAATAACGATTACCTCGTTTCCTCTTGTTATCATTCCCCCCTAGTATACTAAAAAAGCCGCAACTTACCATTAGTTGCGACTGAGTTGAGCTTTTAGTTTTGGCAATGTTTCGATTTTTACATGTTTGCCATATTGCTGGAGATATTTGCTGGCAAAATTAGGATTGTAAAGGTCTTTTTCAAGGATCAAGACACGATCAGTCAGATGAACGACCTTATCATTTTCAAATTGATCAGAGATAGTCTCAAAATATTTTTCTTTAAAACTGAAATCGACCCAATAGCGTTGTCGAAAGTCTCGTGGGTCGTCGGTGCCATCTTCTAAAACGAACGGTCTCCGTAGATAAGTCTGATCGTTTAATAGTTGTGTTTTAAAAATATGCGTGTTCAAAAACAAGCGCAAAGCTCCGCGTTTACGGCAATATGCCCACAAATACCACTTGCCGTCACGATAAAAGATATCCAGGGGTTCCACGATCCGGTCGGTCCATTCTAATTTTTCATTGCTATATTCAATCGAAATCGGACGGCTTTTTAACTTAGCCCAATAACCTCTGTTAAATTGTGATGCACATAACTGAGATCATCGCCATCGATGCCAAAACTCAAGTGGAGTTCCTGATGCCAAAGATTCAAGCTGGCAAAAAATTTCAAAAGATCTCGTTTGGTGGTTATGATTGGTTCGTCTGTAACGACTGAATTCACACGCAAAAAATCTTCGATCCGCAAAAACGGCCGAAACATGACTTGCCTAGTTTCTATTTTATAGCTGGCATCAACACGTGGGTTGTCACGGACCTTTATTCCTGAACTCCTGATCAATTCCATGATCTGGTCCAAAGTTTTATGGCTGATATCCAGTTCCTGTAAAAAAGTCATGCTGGGTACTTCTTCATCGGTAAATAATAGGAAGATAGTTTTAAAAACTAGTTCTGGTTTCACGATATTCTCCTTAAAGTATCTCGACTTTATCAATATATTTCCCGTCGTTGCCAAACTGCAATAAAACTTTTTCGCAGAGGATCTGATCTTCAAAAGCAATCTGACGATAATCTCGTTGTGAAAGATAGTAAGCGACCATATGAGAAAAGTACACGAAATGCAACATATCGTTATATTCTGGCACGTCGGCGATTTTCAGGATACCTTTGACAAACATATTGATGCCTTTGTCAGCTGCTCGAACGTATATCGGCGTTTTGACGAATTGGATGCCTACCCCTTTGTGTTGATCAGCCCATTTTTTATTCTCTTTGGTTAATAATGTATAGACCGTCACATCTTGGCTGACGATGGGAACGTCGGCTAGGTCCATCGCAATGATAGCTTTCACTCGATTTTACCTTCTTTTATTTTAATTTTTTGACAAAATATACTTGATTTTCTATCCAAAACAATCAATTTTTAATTTATTTTATTATTCTATTCTAAAAATAATTAAAAGTACACCAATAAGAAACACTTCTATATTGATTGGTTAAACGTTTACAATCATTTTGCCCTCGATAATTTTTTAGTTAGTCCGACCTAAATTTGTTGTTCCCTTATTCTAATCATTGCGTTAAAATCTAAACGACAAGAGAAAGGGGAATTATATTCATGTCAGAAAATAAGAGTCCAAAGGGGAAAAAGCTGATCCAATATGCTAATGGTCCTTCTTTGGAAGAAATCAATGGTACTGTCAAAGTACCAAAAGGTAAGGGATTCTGGAAAACTCTACTAGCATACTCAGGTCCCGGCGCCCTCGTAGCCGTTGGTTACATGGATCCAGGTAACTGGTCAACATCAATCACTGGTGGACAAAACTTCCAGTATCTATTGATGTCTATAATCCTGATCTCTAGTTTGGTCGCCATGCTATTACAATATATGGCAGCTAAACTAGGTATTGTGACCCAAATGGATCTAGCGCAAGCCATCCGTGCTAGAACTAGTAAGTCATTAGGGATTGTTCTGTGGATCCTAACCGAGTTAGCCATTATGGCGACAGATATTGCCGAAGTTATCGGTGCTGCGATTGCCTTATATTTGTTGTTCGATATACCGTTGGTAATCGCTGTTTTCATCACCGTATTTGATGTTCTATTACTGTTATTATTAACAAAAATTGGTTTTAGAAAAATTGAAGCTATCGTTGTTGCTTTGATCTTAGTTATTATTTTCGTCTTCGCATATGAAGTCGCTCTATCAGATCCTAACTGGGGAGCTGTTGTTAAGGGTCTTGTACCAACTGGGGATACATTCTCAGAAGGTCATAAAATTGCTGGTATGACTCCACTTAGTGGTGCCCTTGGTATCATTGGTGCGACTGTTATGCCTCATAACTTGTACTTGCACTCAGCTATCTCACAAACAAGAGCTATCGACCACAACGATGAAGAAGATGTTGCTACAGCTGTTCGTTTCTCAGCTTGGGATTCAAATATCCAATTAACAGCTGCCTTCTTCGTTAACGCCCTACTATTGATCATGGGTGTTGCCGTATTTAAGAACGGTGCCGTATCAGATCCATCATTCTTTGGTCTTTATGACGCTTTAAAGGACACATCAACTTTGAGTAACCCAATTCTTATCAGCGTTGCCAAATCAGGTGTCCTAGCTACATTATTTGCCGTTGCCCTCTTGGCATCTGGTCAAAATTCAACTATTACAGGTACTTTAACTGGTCAAGTTATCATGGAAGGTTTCGTTCACATGAGAATGCCATTATGGCTACGTCGTTTAGTTACACGTTTGATCTCAGTTATCCCTGTTTTGATCTGTGTTATGTTGACAAGTGGTGAATCAGCCGTGGCTGAGCATATCGCTTTGAATAACCTAATGAATAATTCACAGGTCTTCCTAGCCTTCGCATTGCCATTCTCCATGTTGCCATTGCTATTGATGACTGACAGTAAAGTCGAAATGGGTCAAAGATTCAAAAACAGTCTTTGGGTCAAGATCCTCGGCTGGTTCTCAGTTGTCGCTTTGACATTCTTGAATATGAAAGGTTTGCCAGACTCAATCGAAGCCTTCTTCGGAGACAACGCTACAGCATCTCAATTGCAACTTGCTGATAACATTGCTTATGTCTTGATTGCCGCAGTCCTAGCCTTGCTAGTTTGGACAATCGTTGAACTTTACAAGGGTAATAGACGTTTCGAAAAACACTTGGAAAAAGTTCGCAAAGAAGAAAACGATGAGGATTCTGAACCTCAAACTGAAGCATAAGACAATTGAAGGAGAAGATTATGAGTGATAATGTTTTTAAACGAATATTAGTAGGTGTCGATGACTCTGAAGATTCACTTTTAGCTTTGAAATATGCCATCCATACTGCCAAAGAAGACGGTTCCGAATTAATCATCGCCTCAATCCTAGAAGATGACGATATGAACGTTTTCGAAGCCTTAAGTAAAGACTACGTTCACGGTGAACGTAAAGATCTTGAAAAGCACGTCTTAGAATATAAAAAACTTGCAGAAGATGCCGGCGTCCCTAATGTGACTGCCGTAGTTGACGAGGGAGCACCTGGTGAAACAATCATCAAGAAAATAATCCCTGCAGTTCACCCAGATCTGCTCGTTATCGGTTCGGAAGCACGTAAAGGTGTAAAGAGACACTTTGGTTCTCAAGCAGCTTACATGGCTAAATATGCCGATATATCAGTAATGATTTTCAGATAATAACAAAAAAATCAGCCACCCTTCGGCTGATTTTTTTAATAAGAATCATGTCAAAAATGGACATGGTTTTTTTTTTAGTATTAAAGTGGTAATATATGAAACCTAATTAAACAAACCTATCTTTTAAGGAGGGATTTTATGAGATTTATAGTTGGTAACCAGTCAAACAAGGATGAGCGAGACGAGCTATTGACCAGGTTTCTCGTCAATGCCCAAGACGGCGACGTGATAGAACTATTGCCGGGAACCTATTTTTCAAAAGACAATCCCTTCATTTGTAATATTGAAAGAAATATTACAATCGTTGGTCAAAGTGAGAATCAAAATGATGTCACATTATATTGCAGTTTTACCGTTGGTGCCGATACCTTGATGATTTTTCGAAATTTGATCGTCAATTACCCTGCTGATGAAGACAACACCCTTTCAGCTTTTGACGGAGCTGAGATTTATTGCGACAACGTTAAAATAGACCGAAACACTAGTGATTACTGGGACACGATCTATGGTCAGAACTCTTTCTTTTCATTCAAAGACTCATCGATCATGACAGGTTCAAAAACCAAAGCTATCGGCATTTCCTTGGAGAATAGCCAGATGTTCGCTGACAATACATACTTTCAGTTGCTGTTCCAGAAAAACTCGTTAGTTTATCTCAAGGACTCTTTAGTTACCCACAAACTGGAATTAAGACGCCATTCTCGTTTATTCTTCAAAAATATCAAAGTCGACTCTTCGATGACTGATAATAAAGACGATCTAGCAGTAAAAAGCGGCTCACAAATGAATGGCCAAGATTTGGTATTCGCTAGTGAAAATCCACAAGTCCGCATCCTAAAAAGCCACTTTGACGTCAGCAACTTCCAACCAGGATCAAAAAACATTAATTTCAAATTTGACGACAGTTCAAAAGTTATCGCTGACGGGAAATTACCTTCTCGAAAATAAACAAAAAGAGAGCTAACGGATTAATAATCCGCCAGCTCTCTTTTTGTGTTTTTTGCGTAATTTAAAAAAAAGACACCAATCATATTTGATTTGGTGTCAATTTTCATATTTTATTTGTAATGTCCTAATAGTTCGATGCGAACATCTTCGCTAGTTTGCTCAAGGATCTTTAACAACGGTTTTCTTATACTGCGATGTTCCAAAAGATTTGGTACTTTGACCCGTCGAGCTTTTTTAGGTATCGAAAAATTGGAAAGCCAGATGCTGACACTGGCTTCACCAGCATGATCGATATTACTGATGGAGAAGAAGCCCTCGTCATATTTATTGGCTAATTTATCATTTAATATTTTTTCGAATAGCCGCGGCTTCCCGGTCACATATCGTTGATTGTCCATGCCCATTTTTTCAGAAACTAGCATGATATCATGTCCATCTAAATGTCCACGTGTATACAGTTTAACTAGTATTTGGGTCTCTTCTGGCATTTCATCGATCCTGAGGCAATTTAAAAACTCGACCCGTTTATATTTATAAGCTGCCCAAACTAAAGTATCAGATGAATGGCGAACGAAATCGGGATTGTTGATGATTCGATGCAATTTGCGGATTAGATTGACGGCTGGTTCGACCATGCTGCCCATATAGAGTCTTCGTTCAAGCGCATATAACAATAAATAAGCATACCCGACATCATTATCTTGTTCGATGTCTTGCAGCCAAGTTAGGAATGGATATTTCTGACCAGGCGTCAAGTTATTGAAACTAGGATAATTCCCGACTGGTACGGGATTCTCTTGGTACACTTGGTCACGGGTCATGATCTCGGAAGGTTCACTGATCGAACTGTCCTCAAAATCCATTGTATTCTTGCGACGACCATCGCCAAACCAAAGTAGATCTAGGATCTCGGTTGAAATGTCGAAATGGTGCGAGCCAACGTGGATCCGTTGGACAGTATATTTCTGCTGGCCATCGGTCTGCTCGTGTGCGAGCGTGTCGTGGCCAAAAATTGTTGCAAAAAAGCTCATTCGTGTTCCCCTTTATTTTTGTAAGCGATTTAAAAATTCTTACTCTGATTTATCTACTTAAAATTTAGCATACAAAAAGCCATTTTTGGTAACGAATATTTTTTAAAAATTAAAATTTCTCTGTTGAACCAATTGCGAAGATTCCTATATTATTACTTGTCAGTTTTTATAAATATCAATTGCTGAGCCATTGATTTTTAACCGAATCATTATTAAGGTTATAATAATATCTGAATATTTACAAAGGAGCGATTCTAATTTATGACAAAAAGAATTAAAGGCTCATGTACGACTATTTTAGTTGGTAAAAAGGCCTCAATCGATGGCTCAACTATTATTTCTCGTAACGACGACGGCCATGAAGCTTTAGACCCAGAACGTTTTGTAGTGGTCAATCCTGAAGACCAACCAAAACATTATCAATCAGTTCTCAGTCAAGTTCAAGTTGACTTGCCTGACAATCCAATGAGGTATACTTCGATCCCTAATTCGATCTTAACTAATGGTGTTTGGGCAGCTGCTGGTATCAATAGCGACAACGTTGCTATGTCAGCCACAGAGACTATCACGACTAATCCTCGCGTGTTGGGCTTGGACCCTTACGTTGACAATGGATTAGGCGAAGAAGACTTGGTAACTTTGGTCTTGCCTTACATCCATAGCGCCAAAGAAGGTGTCCTTCGTCTAGGAGAATTGCTCAAAGACTACGGTACCTACGAACCAAACGGAATTGCTTTTGCTGATAACGACAGCGTTTGGTGGTTAGAAACTATCGGTGGTCATCACTGGGCAGCAGTTCGCATCCCTGACGATGCTTACGTAGTAGCATCAAACCGAATGAGTATCGACCAATTCGATTTCGATTCTGACGATACATTATGTTCTAAAGATTTGCAGGAAATGATCGAAGACAATGGTTTGAACCCTGACTTCGAAGGTACAAACTTGCGTCATATCTTCGGTTCAGCATCGATCAAAGATACTGTCTACAACAACCCTCGTGTTTGGTTCGGTCAAAAGTACTTCAATCCTGAGACCGAACATGATCCAATGGAACAAGACTTACCATTCATTTGCCATGCTGATCGCAAGATCTCAATCGAAGACGTTAAATTCGTTTTGAGTTCTCATTACGAAAACACTAAATATGATGTTTATGGTGACGGAGCCGAGTCAGATAAGACAAAATTCCGCCCAATTGGTATCAACCGCAACCACGACGTTCATATTTTGCAGATCAGAAATAATGTCCCCGCAGAAATCGCCGGTATCCACTGGTTAGCTTTCGGCGCTAATACTTTCAATACGGTCGTTCCTTTCTACAGCAACGTTAACGACACGCCTGCTAGCTACAAGAACGCCGATGGGACCTTCAACTTGAACGATATGTACTGGTTGAGCTGCACCACTGCCCTGCTTGGTGACACCAACTATGACTTGTACGTCGACTTTAGAAACACCTTCGAACTCGAAGCCATGAGCTCATATCGCAAGATCCAACACGACACAGACGCTGACATCAAGAAACAAAGCAGCGCCGGCGTTCAAAAGTATCTTGAAGAAGCTAATAACAAATTGGCCAACGATTCACTCAAACGACAAACTAAATTGCTCGGCGACATGGTAACATTCGGTTCCGAACACATGAAGCTTAGATATAATTTAAATGATTAAACGAAAAAATCTCCCGTTTGGGAGATTTTTTTTATTTATCAGTAATCAGTTCATTAATAGTATGAGCGACTTTCTTGATATCTTCGGATGATTGTTTTCGGTACGTGATGCCCATATCTAGACTGGTATTTTCTTTAGGGATCATCATTAAATTATATTTGTCAGACTCAGCAAGCGAATTGCGGGCGATGTTTTCCGTAGTTATCGTTGTTGCGTGCAAATTGAGTGCCATTAAAGTCGCTTGTCCTGAATCTGGTAATTCCATGATTTTGTTAACATGAATTCCGTTATCTTTGAGTAGAATGTCTACCTTACGTTGTAAAAACGAGCTGTCATTGACGCCAATGTATTCACAATCGTTCAAGGTTGATAAATTATCTTGAGAAAACTCAATATAATCAGCCTTCTCATCATACAACGGACAAGTTTCAGGGATTAGTAAGGCCAACTCACTGACTGGTAAAGGAATAACGTGCAAATCCAAATTATTCCATTTTCGACCAATAGCAATATCGATTTTACCATTGATCAAATCGTGATCGGTCAGATCCCCAGATAGATTAATAAAATTGAATCTCAAATATGGAAATTTTTCATGAACTTTCTGGGCTATGTAGCTAATCGAAGGACCATCTACTAACGAACATATGGCAATCGATAAAACGCCCTGCTCAGTTCTTTTTAAATCAACTAAACTAATATTCAGTTTTACCTGAGCATCTTGGATTATTTTTAGATTTTGCGTGACGACTTCGCCTGCATTAGTTAAAGATATAGGGTTCTCTTTGCGATTAACTAATTGAATACCATACTGTTTTTCCATTTCATTGATCAACTTACTGACATAAGGCTGACTGAAATAGAGCTTTCCAGCCACTTCAGTCAAACTGTCAGATGATTTTACATTGTCCAAAATATTTATTAATTTATCTACATCATTCACATTGCTCTCCATAACTATTTAGTTATAATAACCGAGTTTTTTACTATTTCACTTACTTCTAATTAGCTATTACAATATACTTCGTAACCAATATTTGCAAATCAATATAACGATTTAGTTATCATGGAGGACATTATGGATAAGCGCATCAAACAAATTTTAAACATCGAGAAACCGATTATTCAAGGACCAATGTTTTGGCTGACTAACGCTGAATTTGTGGCCGCCGTCTCAAATAGCGGTGGCTTGGGTGTTTTAGGGATCAACGCTGGACAATATGAGCCAACAAAATCGATTGACAAAACGATTGATCAGATGCATCAACAAATTCAAAAGGCACATGGACTAACTAACAAGCCTTTTGGATTGAATTTGGTTTTGAACGATGATCCCGATAAGGATAAATTTGCTGAATTAATGATCAACCTGATGATCAAGGACCAAGTCCCAGTGGCAGTTATCAACAGCAGTAAATATATCCCCAAGTGGTTTGATTTATTGAAAGAGAACGACATTAAGATTGTTTATAGACCTTCAACTTCCACCAAAGAAGCTGTTGAAGATGCTATTCAACAAGGAATCGATATTTTAGTAGCAACTGGCTTTGATGAAGGTGGTACTGTTCCTGATCAAACTATAGGAACATTTTCAGCCATCCCTTATATCGCTGATATCGTTGATAAACGAGTCCCTTTATTTGCTGCTGGAGGTATCGTTGACAAAAGAACTGCCAAAGCAGCTAAGGCTTTAGGAGCTGATGGCCTCTTCGTAGGTACCGCTTTATTGGCCACTAAAGAATCTCCTATGGCTGACAACATCAAAGATTTATTAATCAAATACGATGCCTACGATGAATTATTATTCAAGGCACTACCAAAATTCTACCGTTCGATTCCAGGGGAATTACCAAAACATTTAGTCGAATTAAGCGATGCTGGAAGAACCAATCAAGAAGTTTGGAATGCTGCCAATAGTTATAGTGGCATGAGAAGCGGTATGCTATTAGGTGATTTAAAAGAAGGTTACGCTTCCTTTGGACTAGGATTGAGCATGATACATGAAATAACAACTGTTAAACAGGTTATCGCTAACTTGAACCAAGGCTTTGAAAATTAATAAACGAAAAAATCTCCCGTTTGGGAGATTTTTTTATTCTACTTCATCGATCAAATTATTACTGAGCTTTGAAGCATGTGCTTTTTTATCAACTGAATATTCAATATTACCTGTCTTAGCACTCGGCAAGTCAAGGTTGTCTCGAATGTAGTCCGTCACGCGCTGCAGTTCCTTTTTATCAACGATTTCCATACTCTCGCCATTTATATTTGCTCCTTGACCTTGTAAATGAGTTTCGTCGGTATCTTTATGGACTGAATTGTAGTCTTTGGCAATGGCAGTCAGGTCATCAAAGATCAAATCGGTCTGAATTTGCTCGGTCAATGACTTGATGAAATCCTGATTCAATAAAGTTTTGATTGAAGCACTCTTACCAATCAAGGCCATCAAAATTGCCCGTTGACGGGTTTGACGTCCGTAATAACCTTGCGGATCATCGTAACGCATCCGTGAGTAAGCCAAAGCCTTTTCGCCGTCCATATGAGTCTTTTTACCAGCAATAAAATTATATTTGCCATATTCAAAACTCAAGCTTGGCTTAATATCAACGCCTCCGGCTTGGTCAATAACTTTTGACATTCCGCCCATATTGATCATTGCATAAAAATCAATTGGCACATTGAGCATTTTTTGTACGGTCGTAATTGCTGTCTTGGTTTGCCCTAACGAATAAGCAGCATTGATCTTAGATGGCTTTTTAGTTCCAAATCCAGGTACGTGAACAGCAGTATCACGGGGGATACTTGTCACTGTCGTCTTTTTGTCCTTCGGATTTAACGTGATGATCATCATACTGTCGGTCCGACCTTTATAATCGCGACCCAGCGCACCAGTATCAGTCCCCATCAACAAAATCGAAATCGGCCTTTTTTTCTGGACTTCACTCGTAACGTCACGTTCTTTAGCTAAACCTGACGGTTCAAAAGAACTATTGACCGAATTCTTTACACCTCGATAACTCGTCATCCCATAAGCTGCACCACTGAACAGAACGAGCAGAAATAAAATTATAAACGAGTTACGTAAAGTATGTTTTTTCTTTTTCTTATGCATATTTTTCCTCTAAATATATCCTTTACCGTTTCCAAAGCAGTATCACTTGGGAAATTATTTTAGCTTTTGTCACAATCAGCAAGAGAGCATAGAACAAAACTCCAGTTGTTATTTCTATGATGATAGCAAGCCAATTATTTGCCATCAATTTATCAAGATAAAAGACCAGTCCAAACATCAAAGCCCCTGCTAATAAATATTTCATGCAGCCCTCGAACAATCTTCGATAATTGATTTGCTTATGAACAATTATCAATTGATAAATGGTAACTGCTAGTTCAGATAGTACAGTCGCCACGGCTGCGCCTTTAGCACCAAATTTAATAATCAATGGAACATTAGCAATCAAATTAACAATTGCACCCAACACCACTGATGTCGTAAAAGAACTAATCTGCTTAGTAGGCAATAAATACTGTGTTCCAATCACGTTCGTCCACGCAATTAAGACAATAACGATTGCTTCAATCATCATTACTGGGATGACACTGGTAAATTTGTCGGTAAAAAATAACGGAACAAATTTCGGTGTTATTGCTGCCAAACCAAAAGCCATCGGAACAGCTAAAGCTGTTACAAAACTGAAACTACCATATAAATAATCTTTGGTTCGATTATGATTCCCTTTAGCAAATGCGTGTGCCACTCGAGGTAACATAACTGTTCCCGTCGCCGTTACAATAGCTAAGACCATCTTTACCATCTTGTCTGACTGATCAAAGAAACCAGCAGATTCTACCGAAATAATGGCACCCAGCATCGACTTATTTAAAACTAGATAAATTTGCGTAGCAATTTGGGGAAAGAACAGCAGTAACGATGGCCACAAATGACCTAATGGCCGCAATTTTGAAAAGTTAGGTTTCCGCAAATATTTTCTCAAACTGGGGAACAAAGCTAAGTTACCTAACAAAATAGACAGCGATAAGATCAAGATGTAGGTTGTTAAATCTTGATAAGATCTGACAAAAGCAAAGATGCAAATCAAGGTCATTACTTTTACGAGCAACCCACGAAAAACTGTTACGGCAAAATTCTCCATTCCCATAAAGAACCAGGAAATATCAAATCCGACGGCGACAATAGTTAAAAATTGGGCCAGAAAGTAAATTTGATATTTATTGGTGAAGGCTAAGAATATTCCATACGCTGTGCAGGCTAGTATCACCGTCATCATCCGCATCAAAAATATTTCGTAGAATGTCTTAGTAAGCTCCTCAGGATCGTCGCGCACAAAGGCAATTTGGCGATTACCATACAGATTTACACCAATACTGCCGAATAGTACGAAATACTGCACGATTGAATTCGTATATGAATTAATGCCTACCCCAGCTGGTCCTAGGACTCGTGCCAGATAAGGTATTGTTATCAAGGGAATTATCAGAATAAAAACTTGAAAAAAAGCATTATAGAGATAATTTTTAATAACTTTCATCGTCTATTACTCGCTGAATTCCTTCTTAACTGTTTGCAATGCTGCCATAATTGTTTGGTCCATATTGTAATAACGATATTGTCCTAGACGACCGCCAAATATGACATTGGGATAGTTTGAGCGAGCTAGTTTCACGTAATCTGAATAGAGCTTTTTGTTACGAGTATCATTGATTGGATAGTAAGGATCATCCCCACGTTTGAAGGTCTTTGGATATTCACGAGTGATGACAGTCTTATTTTTATTGCCCTTACCCATTTCAAAATGTTTATGCTCAATTATCCGTGTAAATGGTGTCTCGGCATCAGTATAATTGACCACAGCATTGCCTTGATAATTGTCATGATCGAGGACTTCATTTTCAAACCGCAAACTTCGATATTCTAATTCGCCCAATTCGTAATTGAAAAATTGATCGATCATCCCTGTAAAAATTATTTTGGCATCTGACTGTAAATATTGCGCTTGGTTATCAAAGAAATCGCAGTTTACTTCAACGTCGATCAACTCGTGGTCCAACAATTTCTCAATGATTTGTGTATATCCGCCCACCGGGATTCCTTGATAAGGGTCGTTAAAATAATTATTGTCATAAGTAAATCTGACTGGCAAACGACGAATAATGAAAGAAGGTAAGTCCTTAGCTGACTTTCCCCATTGTTTCTCGGTATAACCCTTAACTAATTTTTGATAGACATCCGGACCAATCAAGGAAATTGCTTGTTCCTCAAGATTTTTGGGATTTCCTTCAAGGTCGAGAGCTTTTTTCTGCTCCTCAATCTTAGCTTTAGCTTCCTCAGGAGTGATAACACCCCAGAGTTTGTTGAAAGTATTCATATTGAATGGCAAACTGTAGATTTCGCCATTATAGTTGGCCACCGGGCAATTGACATAATTATTGAATTCAGCAAATTGATTAACATATTCCCAAATGTCGTCCATCTTAGTATGGAAAATATGAGCTCCATACTGATGAACCTGAATACCTTCAACTTCTTTGGTATATATATTGCCGCCAATATGGTCCTTCTTTTCAAGTACCTTGACGGAATGCCCTCTCTTAGCAGCTTCATGGGCAAAAACAGCACCGAATAAACCAGATCCTACGATTAAATAATTAATGATTATGTCCTCCAAAATCCTTAGACTTTAGTAATATTACGTTTTAATTGAAAAAACGTTTTTTCATATTTTTTTTGAAATTTAGAAATTACTTTTGTACTGTAATAAACCCCTAGAGAGGAATTTACTTTAAAAGGCGTCAGCAAAGTTCCTATTATTTTTGATAACGGCTTTGCATTATAAACAGAAGTTTTACTTAGTCCATCATTAACTAATTTATCAATGAGTTTTATTTTTTGACGATAACTGTAATTACTATTGCTAATATTTTCAGCTACTTGAACTAAACGACTAGCATAGTAATAATGCAAGTGACCCATACACTCTGAATCAAGCATTCCCCCAGTAATTATAAATACCTAGTATATGTATGAATTGTTCCCTTCTTTTATGAAACAAGGAATTATCAAACACTTTTGTCGTCTCAGATCCCGGCCTGGATCTTAAAAAATGATAACCAGTATCATCAGTAATACAAACTCTGGAAATATCTTTAATTACTTCCATATTAAAATGAAGATCATCCCATCCAACATTTGGAAATTCTAAATTATGTTCTTTAATATATTTACTTAAATACAATTTATTCCATGGAACAGCCATATAAGTGTTATTGAAATATTTATAAGCATTTTCTCTAAACTCGTTTTGATTTAGATATTTGGAATTTTTAGAAAGATTTTTAATCTCAAAATGCTCATCATTGATAAAGTATTCATTGGTGAACCCAGTGATTACCAGTTCGGCTGAATTAATTTCTGCCTCAATGAACATATTTTCTAACATTGTTGGCTCCATCCAATCATCAGGATCCATAAAATAAAGATATTTACCGTTTGAGGCTTTAATACCTGTGTTTCGAGCAATTGCAGCCCCTGAATTAGGTTGATGAATAACCTGAATATCAGCAAACTCCAAGGATAAAGCATCGCAAATTTCACCTGAATTGTCTGTTGAACCATCATCTACTAAAATTATTTCTAAATTTTCAACGGTTTGTTCAATTAAGCTTTCAACAGCTTTTCTCAAATATTTTTCAACATTATATACAGGTGAAATGGCTGTTATTTTGTTCATAATATTTTCCCTTTATGTTAATTTGAAACAGCTTTCTTAATATATTTACCACTTCTTAATCCGATTGCTATTTGATCAACATTACGTTTGAATTCTGAATATTTTTCTTTTGTTATTTGTTCTAGTGCCTCATCTAAATCATTCAATGAATCAATAGCTAAACCTAATTTATTTTTAATAATAAAATCTGCCATAGCCGATTGATTCCAGATTATTACTGGCAAACCTGAGCTCAAATACAAAGACACCTTATGAGGATTATTGAAACGCATATATTCTCCATAGATACCATCACAATTTGCAAGAGAATTTCCATCCCAGACTAATCCAAAACCTTTTTTCAATTGAGTGGGAACTTCTTCCGGAGTATAGACACCTTTATAATGAACATTCTCTGGAAATTCCCTATCAGTCACTGGACCCATCAAATAAATATCCGATTGGATTTTAATTTGTTTCAAAAATTTTGATTTATCCAAATTACCCGCAAAAGTTAAACTTCTTTCAAAGCATTCTTTAGATAGTTCAATCGGATTTTGGTAATCGAAAATTTCAAGGTTTTCAACTCGAATTTTAAGGCCATTCTCAACTAACCAGTCAGTCATATTTCTATTATGAGAAACTAATTTATCGAATTTATTAAAAAAAGATATTTCTTTGTTTACTGCATTCTTCTCATCTTTATTCAATCTTAGTGACTCAACGTCATGTACAACTAAAATAGATTTGATGTTCTTTCGCTTTCTCAGAAAATCTATTACATAATTCGAAAAAACTCGACTATACATCGGATATTGAAAAACAAAAATTCCATTTTTAATATTTTTTAATGCTTTGAAAACTAAAAGTTTTCCAAAAACAATTCGCTTGATTTTATTTTTAGGGATTTTAATTGCAATGGATTGAAACCCGTCTTGATTTAGAAAATAACTGACATCTCCCTTAGCTTTACTACCAGCTGAATTGGATTGCCCTTCTAAAACTTCTAATACATATTTTTTCATTTTTATTCTCTACTATTCTTTTCTAATGAGCTAATTTGGTATCCAAGGCATTAGTTAATTTTTGAATATATTTATCAATATTTGAAAGATCGTCACAATCATTAATACAAATAACTTTAGATTTCCCATTAATAATTTCTTCTTCCCAACTAGCATCTTCAAATAAATAGAAAAATCTACCAAATGGCAATTTCTGTGTCGCAAATTGACCCTTCATTAATCTCCAATAACGAATAAACCAATGACTAATTTCTGAATCTTTTCTAAATTTGTGAGAAATTGTTTCGTTCAATAATTCCGATTCATAATTCCAAACTTCTTTGAATTCTGCTTTAGTATAGGAAATTGGTAAATGAAAATCGTGAAATCCTGTAAATCTTGAATAAGGCGAAACTAATATATTATTAATTAATAATTTGTGATACTTAAAATTAAAAATTTTTGTGAATATCTTCTTTTGAACCGTTCGCTTATCAAAATGCTTATTGATTTCTGCCACGTTATTAATTCGAATCCGATCAAATTCCGATTCAGGAAAAATAGGACTAAATACTGCTGCATCAACCGGTAATCCACATTTAAAAAAGTCGTCTGGTTCAACTTTATTATTTAAAATCATGTCGTCATTGAACAACACAAAATGTTCACTCAATTTTTCTATGTGGTGGATATTTAGCTCAATTGCATTTGAATTAAAGGTTGGTAAAAACTTATCATCGATAAAGTCACTATGATCGATTAATTCTATTTTGGGATTATCAGATATCCCTTCCGGTACTTGATTATCAGTTATGATAAATATTCGATTCACCCATGAAGCGTATTTTTCGATTGATAAAAGTAAATAATTTAAGGTGCCATAATCTCTATATCTAGATTCACCACTTATATAATTTGACAATGTAGTTTTGTTATCTTCATACTTATTTTTTTTCGTTATCCACTTGCTGTCATTTCCATTCACCCAGGGGATCACAAAATCAATTTTATTTTCGATGTTATTTACTCCTTAACTGACTATTTTGAAATAGCAGTTTTAAATTTACGGTCATATTTTTCATCATAAAAATCTTCAAGAGTAGCGCTTATCCTTATTGGATTAACAAATTCTCTATTACTGGATATCAGTGATAATTTTTCTAGCAAATCACATTGGTCATTGCTCTTATATAAATATCCATTCAGTCCATTTTTAATAATCGTACTAGGTCCACTAGGACAATCAGAAGATAAACATGGGATACCATGGCTATAGCCTCAGCCAGTACCATTCCAAAGCCCTCGCTTGTTGAGGTTAATAATAATGCGTCAACTTGATTCATTTTTGCCCATGGATCTTCAACCCAGCCTTTCAGCAAAATTGAATCATTAATGCCTAATTTTTCCGCATAATCTATCAACTCATTTACTTCTCCTTGTCCATAAATATCTAGATGCCATTTAATTTCTAATTTACTAAGAGCATCTAACATTTCACGTAAATTTTTGTGGCTATCCAATTCAATACGCCCAACATACACAAATTTTTTTACCGTTGATCTCGATCTACCACTGTATTTATTACTCCTAGTAACTGGATTTCCAATTACTTTAATACGTTCTTTATTTACACCTAGTGAAATAAGTTGCTTTTTCATTTCTTGATTTATTGCTAAGTGTATATCTGCAAATTTCAAATAATTACTTTTAATATTTTTAGATTCAAAAATTGAAAAATGAATCCATGAAATAACTTGATATTTTTTTCGAAAAATCTTTTTAACTATTGATGCAATCAATGTCTGACCAGGTCCAGTTGAAAGAATTTTTTCTACTTTAGTTTGACGATAAAATTTGATAGATTTAATTAATTTTACAATCGATGAATCATCACAAATCAACTCAACATCATTCAAATTATCTTTATTTTTAATCCATACAGAACTCGATACTTTGCCTGTCAAAAGAAGATCGAATTTAAATTTGTCCCCAATCATACTACTATCTAAAATATGAGAGATAACCGTCTCTGTACCACCTTTACCTGTTAAATTAGGGGCAACAATTAACACTTTATTTTTCATATAACTCACTGATTTCTCCGACTATCGAAGTTATTTCATATTCTTTAGTAGTCCAATTATTAACGCTGTCTATTGAATTTCGTTTCAATTTTTTTATTTTCTCTATCCAAATTTCAAAATTTATTCTTTCTATAGATAAAAATTCTATGTTATCTGTCAATTTCACTGTTCTAGGCAACGCTGTTGATACCAAGCATGGTAATCCGTTAGCTTGTGCTTCTATTGCAACTATTCCAAACGATTCATGAATAGAAGGCAGCAAGAATATATCAGATGCAGAATAATATTTTTCTATGTCTTGGATCGATCCTAAAAAAATCACCTTATCCATTAATGAATAATCATTTACCAGTTGCTGTATTTCTTTTTCTAGTTCGCCAGTCCCAATCAAAATCAACTTAAAATCGAGTAATTTAGTCTTCATTTCATTACATAATTCAATAAGAAAATCATGATTTTTGTTCTTACTGAACGCCGCAACGTGAACTAAAAGTTTTGTATCATCGGAAATATTTAATTTCTTACGAATTAATTTCCTATCAGCTTCGTTGAACTCAAATTTTTTTGTATTAATTCCATTTTTAATCACTTTAAATTTTTTTTGATCTGTGAAAAGAAATTTACCTGCTTTATCACTTGATGCAAGGGCTATATCAATATTTCTATTAACATAGTTTTTAAAAAATTTATGAATATATGGATGATTAGTTGTGACGCCATGAGCATGGAGAATTACTTTTGCATTTGATCTACTTAATTGAATAGCAAGCAATTCTATAGATACAGTGCTGCTATTGGTGTGAATATGAATTACATCATAATGGTTCTTTTTTATAATTTTTCGAATCGAAGAAAAATATTTTATCGGAAATTTTTTCCGATTACTAAACATAAAAACTTTGTCCTCATGATCTTCAATATATTTTTTAAAATCCGGCTCCATGTACTCATTAGATATAAAGTCAAATTTCTTATTAGATCTATCCATGCATTGGTAATAGTTCATTACTACTGTAGACATTCCGTTTCTATTGAAAATATTGGTATTAATAATTAAAATCTTTTTCATATTAATTTCCCCCATTTTTTGGATTAATAAAATTACTCCACATCCAACCAATTAAAAATATAAATAAATACAAGTTTTGAACTAGCGATATGGAAATTATCATTACCAACCCGACTGATACACCCCAGAACATATTCTTTCTACGAATAGATATAAGAAAATTTATCATAACAGGACAAATCAAAAATATAATTGTGAAAATTAAACCCCCACCTGCCAAAATTTTCATAAATCCCGAACTGAAACCAACATTCCCAACATGGCCTAAATAAGGCCATCTTGCAGGATTCATATTGGATATCAATGGTCCATCGTTAAACAGACCAATACCAAACAAAGGATGTTGCATCCACGTAATATAGCCTGCATTAAAGTCATCCATTCTAACGGAGACTGAACCATCGCTTTGCAATATTTTTAAAATTACAACTGTAACTAGTAATATAAATCCTGATACTAATAAAGTCACTGTAATGGGCACTAGCATATTTCGATATTTAGATCTAATCATTAATTCACTTAATCTTATAAAGAGAACTAGTAAAACAACCAAAGTTCCAGTTGTCGATGCAGTTGTTATAATGGTTATCATCAACAAAATCGTAAAACAATTCATCTTCTTTTCTACAAATGAATGTACCAACAAAGCGATGGAAAGAACGAACGAATACATTGGCGCTTCTGCAAACATCCCAGTATTTCGAATAGCTTCAAATCCTAAAAAAGTAATTGGCTCTTGTGATTGAGCGTATAAGTGTAAATAAACTGGAACTGGATGAATTGATCCCCAGCTTATAAAAATTGATGAAGTTGGCTGAATGATCTTTAACACCGAACAAACTAACCACATAATCAGCGATACTCCAGCGTAAACAGTCACAAGCTTTCTAAAAATGACTAATAAATAATTATTCATTTCGACACTTTGTAAATATTTACTCCAGAGAATAAATACAATCAATAATACAAAGTATGTATAGAAAGTATTAAATTCAAATTTGCCTCCATTTAGCACAGTTCCTATGTACATAGCAGCACAAGAACAAATCAAGAAAAAGATTAGGACAATTTCTGGAAGAATATTCTGTTGATTAACAAAATACAGTGACATTGTCATTATTAATGATATCGACGCTAACACGATAGATATCAAATAAATATACCTTTTAATGTTGGTATCATATGAAACAAATAAAATACTATTGCTTTGAATAAAAAATAATACTGCCCAAAATAGGGAAATTATTTTACCCGTTCTTTTAAAAAAATACATATTATATTTCGATTCACTTGCTATCATCAGTACGCTCCATTTGGCTTGATGAAAACAAATATCGTCCGATATAGCAGATAACAATCAAACCAGAGGGAGCATTTTTCGATATATTTAAGATCGAGCGCAACCATTTCTTTAAAGCCAACGCTATTTCGGCCACTAATTTGCCATAAGCCTGTACAACCTGGCTTAACGAATAATCTTTGGTGATCATAATCGTTGTATTGTTCTACTTCATTTGGTAGAGGTGGTCTGGGACCCACTAAACTCATATCACCAAGAAAAACATTAATTAACTGTGGCAGCTCATCAATACTATGCTTCCGAATGAAAGCTCCCACTTTAGTAACGCGAGGATCGTTTTTCATTTTGAACATCGCACCTGAAACTTCATTAGAATCCATCAATTTAGCTAGTTTCTTATCAGCATCGATCTGCATCGAACGAAACTTTAGCATCTTAAAAGGTTGCTGGCGCTTACCCAATCTAATTTGAGAATAATAGATAGGTCCCCCTTTAGATTCAAGTTTAATTGCGGAAGCAACGACCAGAAAAACTGGCAGCAAGGCAATTAATCCCAACAAGCTGAATACAATATCAAAAATCCTTTTCATTCCCCGGTACATATATCGACTATTCTCATAACAAACCTTACTTTGAACAAAGGTTACCTGTTCTTCATGTACTTCCATATCAACGGCTACTTTCTGTTAATTTAAAATATCCAAAACTTCTTCTTATTAGTCTTAAATTCGTGTGAAGGATGATATTCCACAAATTCAACCTCATCTCCATTAAGAATATTTTTAGCATTTCGATTAAATCGTTGTGCCGTCTCAGAATTTTTGTCAGATAGTTTTTCAAAGGCCTCTTTCATTGCAAATTTTCGCCCCTTAAAATTGTGGGCGTCGGACGCAAAAATCGTCCCTAAATTTGCGGCAATAATTTTCTCGGTAAATTTCTCAACTTCTTTCCCAAATACTCCTAGATAGCTGCCAGCAGTCAATTGCGTCAAACAACCCTGTTCGACCAACTTGTATAGCTTGGTCGGATCCTTTTGAAACGCCCGATTGCGCTCAGGATGAGCAATCACCGGCATGATGCCACGCGACTGCAAATCAAAAATCACTTTCGCCGTGTATTCCGGAAAATCGTTATGCGGCAGTTCCAGCAATAAATAACGCTGAGATTCATCCATAAAGATCACATCGTCTACATCAATTTTCTGCAGCAAGTCTCCATTTAGGTGCACCTCTTGGCCGGGAAAAACAGTCAGTGGTATGCCTTTTTCGTGCAGGCTTTCTTGAAATTTCTGCGTTTTATTGACGATATCCTGTTTGTGGTTCACATATGATTTATCCAGATGATGCGGAGTCAGTAAGATGTGCGTGATATCTTGGTCAACCGCTGCCTGACCTAATTGCAAAGCATCTTTTAAACTGCTAGCGCCATCGTCGACTTCCGGCAAAATGTGGCAGTGCAAGTCGATCAGATTCATTGCTCGATACCGTAGTAGCCCCCATAGTAATTCGAGGACTTATCAATTTCTGCTTGATTGACGATGGCGCCTAAAATATTAGCGTGGACCGTATCTAAAAGCTTTTTGGCATGAGCCACAGAATGTTTTTCAGCAACGCCTTGCGGAGTAACTAAAATAGTTCCATCGATTTTAGTAGCCAAAACTTGTGCATCCGTGACTGAATTTACAGGTGGAGCATCAAACATCAGCAAGTCAAAGCGATTTTGTAATTCTTCCATCAAGTTGCCAATCCTTTTGCTAGCCAGGATTTCCGAAGGATTGGGCGGAATCGGGCCACTGGTGATGACGTAGAGATTTGGCACTTTGGTCTCTTTAACGATCTCGTCCAAATTCGCGCTACCGAGCAGATAGTTGGATAAACCTGATTGATTACTCTGATTGAAAGTCTTGTGAATGGTCGGCTTTCGCAGGTCGGCATCGATCAAAATGACTTTTTCGTCTTGCTTGGCCCAGCTGACGGCCAAATTTGCACTGACCGTCGATTTACCTTCTGAAGGTGCTGCCGAAGTGAAAAGGATCGAGTGCAGTTTGGTATCGACTGATGAAAACTGAATGTTGGTCCTAATAGTATTGAACTGTTCAGATATGACATTTGTCGGGTC
This sequence comes from Companilactobacillus versmoldensis DSM 14857 = KCTC 3814, assembly GCF_001434295.1. Lineage (GTDB taxonomy): Bacteria > Bacillota > Bacilli > Lactobacillales > Lactobacillaceae > Companilactobacillus > Companilactobacillus versmoldensis. The sequence goes on from NZ_AZFA01000013.1 coordinate 36,464, forward strand.
GTCATGAGCTAATAAACTGACCCCATAATTCATCGAATAGCTTTCTTTTTGTTTCTTCTTATTTTTCTTTGAAAAAAGTTTCAGCATCATTAGACCCTCCTGACTTTTCCGCTGGATAATCTATTATTTTTGACAAGTTCTTTTTTTCGCATAGCCATTTTATCGATTACTTTTTGATCGATTTTATTGATTATCCCAAGACTAGTCAGTTTCAACTCATCAGTAATGAAACGTTCGTCGCGAATGGTCCGATCAGTCAATTCGAGAATAAAGGCAATCGCTACACCTAGCATTAGGCCTAAAATGACTCCTGCCAGTATATTCAGCTTTTTGCGTGGGCTGATTGGATCGGGTTCAGCGGTCGCTTTTGACACAATCGAGACGTTATTGATGCTAATGATCTTGCCAATTTTCTTTTTAAAAACTTTAGCCGTCAAATTAGCCGTGGCTGCCGCCGTTTTCGGGTCGCCTGCCTTAGCAGAGACCGAGAAGACCTGAGAATTTTGCGAACTATTAATAGAAATAGATTTTTTCAAACTCTTCATCGATCCATGATAAGCAGGGTAATGCTTAATCTCTCGATTAACATCTCGCAAAACAGTTGGACTAGTGATGATATCTTTATAGGTATTAATCATCTGCACGTCTGCTTGGGACTGTTGGAACTGAGCTCCCTGCATCTGTGAAGGCAGTTTACGATTAACCAAAATTTCAGTGGTCGAACTGTATTTAGGAGTCATAAAGAGAAAAGTCACCGCGGTTGCTAAGGCACCAACAACTAGTGCCGTCCCCAAAATCACCTTGATATATTTACGTAGTATGGAAAAGATTTGAACCATACTAATGGTTTGTTCCGGATTCACGTCATCCCTCCGACATAAGATAATATTTTGCATGCCCCTAATGTTTAGAGTTTCACATGATTTGCTAATAATAACCGCTCACCCCAGCCGCTGTCCATTCGGGTTTGATATAGTTGTTTATAAGTGAAAATAGCTATTTTATTAACTTAATCAGCCCCCAAATAAATGATATAGACCAATCATTTAAATTAAAACATTGCGTTACGTAACGCTGGTTAATAGCTGATTTAAGTGAAATTTATTAAAAAAGCCCAATCCTATCGGATTGGGCAACACAGCTGATATAAAATTTTACTTAGTCAATTATTCCGCCTGCTATGATTATTTTAATTTGCAATAATTCCGGCGTGTCTTTTCTCTTCATATATGTTGTTTGCAACTTTCTTTAGATAAACTTCACAAATTTTAATTGTATTTACTGCCATGATTATTCGTCTTTTGCTAGCAAATCCTTTAAAAACCACTTCTCAACAGATAACTTATCGGAAACTGGGATTCATTCCCTTGGCTAGACCGTTATCATATTCAATGAAATGGGAGGTATGATTATGATCACAACAGACACAAAAACAACCTACTATGCTGAAGCCGAGATTGCCGAAAATGGCAATTGGCTATGGAAGACAGCTAGCACTGACAATAAATAAATCCTATCGCATCAAAAGAGCTGAGATCTCAATGACCTCAGCTTTTTTGATGGCTTCATTCTTAACGTTTAACCCAGATGAGTGTAAACTCTAAATCATGGTTCAACTACTCAAATCAAGAGACGGAGGTCACGCATGAAACTCTTACACACTGCCGACTGGCATATCGGTCGGACTCTCAATGGCTATTCCTTACTGGACGAACAAAAGCAAGCCTTTGAGCAATTATTGCAAATCGCTAAAGACGAGCAGGTCGATGGCATCGTCATCGCTGGCGATATATACGATCGCGCCATCCCTAGCACCAACGCCGTTACCACTCTCGACAAGATGCTCCAAGAAATAAATTTGGACGACAAATTACCTATTTATGCCATCTCTGGAAATCACGACGGGGCCAAGCGCCTCAATTTTGGACGCCAATGGATGAAACAGACCGACTTTCATCTCAACACGTTATTGCAAGAAGCCTTCACGCCAATCGAGACCGAAGACCTGCAGATATTCATGCTGCCATTCTTCGATCCAATGGATGCCCGAGTCTACTATCAGCAACAAGGCATGGATGAAGACGACGTCAAAAACATTCATACCATTTCTCAAGCAATGGAGCTCGTCCTAAACGATATTTATCAACTGTTCGACCCGAATAAGAAGCACTTGCTGATCAGTCATTTTGCGGTTTCCCCTAGTGCAGACGAAGAAATTGAATTGACCTCAGAGACGACTTCGAAAGTTGGTGGATTGCAAACTTTAACCGCCGACCAATTCAGTCAGTTTGACTACGTTATGTTAGGCCACATCCACACTCGTTTTGCTTCGCCGAATGAACATGTTCGCTACTCAGGTAGCCCGGTCAAATTCAACGTCAAGGAAGCCCGTCTAAAAAATCAGGGCAAGGGTGTCGATATCGTCGATTTTTCTGGCGATGAGATCACGACGGAATTCAAGGAGATAACTCCTAAGACTGACCTGATTGTTTTGGAGGAAGACTGGGCAACTTTGACTGACCCGAATTTTTATCAAACCCAACCGACCCATTCGGACTGGTTCGCCATCACGGTCAAGGACTTCGACCGCAGCAAGCACATCAACGTCCGGGCAAAATTGCAGGAAATCTACGGGACAGTGGTCGAGCTCGATTATGAAAACTTGGTCCAAGTCGCCAATGCACCAGCTAACGCGGCCAACTTGAGCGAACTGAGTCCAGACAATATCGTCGACCAATTCTTCAAGTCGATCACCGGCAAAGACTTGTCACACGATCAAAAAGAACTCGTCGATAACATCTTTGTCGACCTAGGAAAAGAGGATTAATTTTGAAACCAGTTTATTTAGAAATGAAATATTTCGGTCCCCACGAGGATTCCATCATCGACTTCCGTCAGCTTGAAGAAGCTCCGATTTTCCTGATCGGCGGCGACACTGGAGCCGGAAAGTCGACCATCTTCGATGCGATGACCTTCGCCCTCTTCGGCAGCACCACCGGCGACCGCAGTCCTAAAGAATTGCGCAGCCAGTTCGCACCAGCCGATGAGAAAACGGAAGTAATCTTTTACTTCGAACAAGGTAGTCAACTTTACCGGATCGTTAGGACTCCTGAACAGTATTTGACCAAAAAACGCGGCACAGGTTTAGCACGTAAATTGGCCCAAGCTAAACTGGCTATCGTTGACCAAGTCGGCGGCATGGAAATTTCTAGCATTGCTTCCAAACCGCTCGACGTCGGTAACGAGATCAACGAGATCCTCAATCTGTCGGCCGACCAATTCAAAAAGATCATCCTCTTGCCACAAAATGATTTCTCGGAATTCTTGAAGTCGAAAACCGACCAAAAAGAAGCTATCCTCAAGAAAATTTTTGGCACCCAATTGTTCTCAGATTTTACTTCTGAGCTGAAAACAAAATACGATGAAGCCAAAAAACACAGCGAAAACTTCGAAACTAAGCTATCCATGCAATTGGAATCATCGGTCTGGTCTGACGAAGAAAAACAAGCTCTAAGCGAACAAGTCGATGAACGAAAAGTAGTCTTGCTGAAACAATTCGTCGAACAACGTCAGACTAAATTGGCTGAGTCGACAGCTGAGCAGAATAAGATAAATCAAGCAGTCAAAGCTGCTAATCAAGACTTCCAGGCTGCTCAAAAACTAAACAATAAGTTCTCCGATTTGAACAAATTCAAAACTGCTTATCAACAAGAGATCGTCGACCAAGCGGATGAATTTGCACAACAGAAATTGCATTTGGCTGAATTGCAATGGGCCAAACCCTTGCAAGATCCCGTCCGCGACCAGCAGAACAAGCAAGTTGAGTACGACCAAAACTTAGCTAATCAAACAACGCTGACTAAAAACGTGACTGACTCTAAAGCCAAGTACCAAGCTGATCAAGAAAAAGTTGCTCAATTAACTGCAAAAAAAGACGACTTCGACAGCAAGAGCCAGCGTATCAAGGTTTTGAACAGCTTGATCCCGCAAGTAGCTGCAATTGAAGAATTGCAACGGAAAATCGCTGACTCTGAACCAAAATTGCAGACTTTGCAGGATAGCTATAATGAAAAGAACCAAACCGTTAAATCTTTGGCTGAACAAATCGAGTCCTTGAAAAAGGACCTAGTTTCAGTCGACGACTTACAACAACAGCGCAACGACTTGACCAAACAGAAAGAAACTTTCGTCGATAGCTTAACTCCTTTGGACAATCAATTAACTACTGCCAATAAGGAAGTCAAACAATCAGAAACCCAGGTTTCCGACTTGAAAAGCAAATTAACGATGGCTGAAACTCAACTAAAGGATGCTCAAGCCGAATATGACCATCAAAAATCCCGTCGTCAAGATTTAATGATCGCTCAATTGCAAAAAGAACTAGTCGACGGCGAACCTTGCGTGGTCTGCGGTTCGACCGACCACTCTAACATGGTGCATACGATCGAAGCTGATGAATCTGAATTAAAAGAAGCCATGGAGCAAGTCGACAAATCGCAAAACAACCTAGCCTCAGTCAAAAACAGCGTGGAAACGATCCAAAAAGATCTAAAAACTGCTACAGCTGAATGGACTAACAAACAAAGTCAGCAAGCTGACATTCAACAAACATTAACTAACAAATATCAGACTCTAACTAACGATTCTAAGTTAGCCTTCTCTACTGACTTTTCTCTCTCAGAAGTGAAATCCGTCTTCGACCAAAAGATCAGTTCAGTCGATAATGAATTGGAACAAGCTAATTTGGTCAATAACCAGATCAAGGACTTAGAGACTAAACAGCAGACAGCTAATAACGAAGTCAATCAGATCAATCTCCAACTGACTTCGCAAAAATCAGCCATTACTAGCAATAAGACGGAATTAGACCAAAAATCTAAAGACGTCGATCTAACAAAATCTTCCAACGATTTGTCTAGCGAACGAACCGACTTAGAGCAACAAGTCGAGCAATATCAAAATACTGTCCAGTCAGCTCAAAAAGCTTTGCAGGACAGCAATCTGGCTTACTCCAATAATCAAACGAAACTGACCGATATCAAGCAGCGTCTGCAAACTCAAAAGACTCAACTCGACAGTTTAAAGGAACAGCTAAGCCAAGCATTGCAAGCTTCAGAAGCTAAAACTAACGATATGGATGTCCTGAAAAATTGGATCAGTGAGATCAATACCGACAAATTGTCCAAGCTTCAAGTTGCCATTGCTAATTACCAGCATGAACAAGCTCGCTTGAAAAAAGAGATCGAACAACTGGAGACTGAACTAAAGGATGCTCAAAAGCCAGAATTATCAGTTTTGCAAACTAAGCTCGATCAACTCGATCAGCAAAAAGAAACTATCATCAGTCAAACGACTTACGCTAAAAAAGTCCTGGATGACGCTCAGGAAAGCTTGCAACAAGTTGAAAGTATCCTCAAGAATCAGGGACAATTTGCTAAAAAGCTCGGCGAGGTCACCAGCTTGTATAATATCGTTACCGGTAAAGATGGCAACGACAACAAGCTTAAATTGGAAACTTACGTCGTTCAAAATTATCTCCAGCGCGTGCTGAATTATGCGAACGAACATTTTATCAATTTATTGTCCAACAATCGCTATACTTTCGAGCTTTCCAGCGAGGCTAGCGACCGACGGACTGACCACGGGCTCGATATCAACGTTTTCGACAACGAGACTGGCGATTCGCGTTCGTCCGACACTCTATCTGGTGGCGAAACGTTCATTGCTGCCCTGTCGATTGCTCTATCGCTGAGCGAAGTCGTTCAGTCCAGCTCGAATGGCGTCCAAATCGATGCCCTGTTTGTCGACGAAGGCTTTGGTTCGCTCGATCACGAGACGCTCAACAAGGCGATGACGGCTCTTGAAACTATCGGCGAAAACCGGATGGTCGGCGTCATCAGCCATATCGAATCGATTACCAACGACATCGGCCAGCAAGTCTATATCAAGAAACTCGGCGACGGTCGCAGCACGGTCAAAATGATTAGCAAGTAAATAATTTCTATAAAAAAGTAAATTATGAATCTTAGATTCCAGTTGGTAAAATGAAAGCAAAAAACGGGTAAATTATGAAAAAATTTGTCTTGCTGTTAACTAACGATCCCAGTCACCTCACTGATATCCAGCAAAAAATCATTGAATACCTGCAGACGGTACCAGACGTAAATATCGAAGTATTCGATGAAGGTAACCAGACCTTCGACGCTCAAGATCAGATCAGTCTGGCAACAGTCGTGATAGCTGACGTTACTCATCTGGATGAAAAAATGAACTATCGACTCGGTATCTGCATGGGTCTTGATAGAACCGTGGTTCAAATAATGCCTCAGGGACAAAAGCTCCCCGACTACTTTTTGAATCAGAGTTCTTGGCCTTACCCAAAAGACGACGACCAACAAGATTTCTTAGAGCATCTGAATTATTTGATCCACGTCGAAGACGAAGTAAATGCTGCGGTAGAAAAATATCAGGCTACCAAACACGAAAAAGCTGATAAATCTAAGCAAACGCCAGAAGAACTGACCACCAGTCTCAATCTCGCCTTTCAATCCGCGTTGGATCAATTAGCCAAATACGAATTTATCGAAGACGATAACTATGCTGGATTAGATGACGAATTCGATGAAGAACTGGATGAGCTTGATTCGGACTCAGACGATGAGCTAGAAGATGACATTGATGAAGATTTAGATGATTCATTTGAAGCTGACGAATATGCGCTTGATGAATTGTTTGCAGAAGAAGACGATGACGACGAAGAAATGGAACGTCTCAAACGCGAAGCTGAAGAAGAAGAACGAAATAAACGTTTCTTGGAATACTACGATAGCGGTCTTTTCTTTTAAGCAATAAGCTCAAAAAAGGAGTTTAATACTAGCAGTATTGAACTCCTTTTTCAACATACATTTGAATGTATATTATCTATTATTCGATTTTATTTACTATTAAAAAGTTATCTCGTAATTTTGATTTCAAATCACGAGTCAATAATCTTTTTTTTGAAATACGTAGGAATATCTCACGTTCAAAATCCATTGGCTTCCGTCTTGATTGAATATTTGAAATTTTACAAACCTTTTTTCCAGAAAAAAACTCCGTAGGATATTCATAAGAAATTAAGTGGCCTTTACTATCACTTTTACGAATAACTTTTATTGCTTTTAGCGTTACAAAATCCCCTATAATAGCTCCAATAGATTGATTTATTACTGCATCATTTATGACAAATGTATTACCATTTGTTGTTTGAATTGTTTCAATCACCCTACATCTCTCTCTTTCATGCAATCTTTTAGCATATCGATAAAAACTGTCTCACTTATAATCTGAAGATTCTCTCCTGCAGCAATAATTTTTTTTGCTTTAATCAATTTTGTCGTTGTTGTACCTTTTCCATGTAAACTATATGCTGTGTCACCTAGAATTAGAAAATTGGTTTTTTTAGTTACTCCATTCTGAGCAATTGCCCCTAAATTTGTCACTAGTTGTGCTGCTTCCCGCCTGACAAGCGAATCTAATTTACCAGTGAAACATACATATGTTTGAAAAAATGGATTACTGGAATCAACAAGTGCATATTCCGGCTTTAATTTGGATAAATTTATCGAATGCTGTTTTTGAATTGCTTTAGATTTTTCAAATATATCTAATGAACTATTTTCATTAAAATAATCCAAGACTTCCTTTGTATCTATACAATCTCGTAATCCACGATGAGCTTGTTCTCTTTTTATACCAATTCTTTCAATGCAATCACGTAATCTATTATGTCTTTCTTGAGGATAATACTTTCTTGCAATTCTCATTACATCGACAAAGTCATTTTTGAATTTATGATTTATTTTTTCAATTGAAAGATCGTATATAAAGTTGATGTCAAAATTCACATTAAAGCCCACAATCAAATCTTTATCAATAAAATCAACATATTTTTTTAGAATATCATCCATTATGACACCGTCATTTAATATCATATCTTCAGAAATTCCTGTAATGTTGGTTATCTCAAAAGGAACTGAATTATCATCAGGATATTTAACTAAGTAATTAAACTTGCCAACAACTTCATTTTGTCGTACCTTCAATGCGCTCATTTCAATTATTCTGTCATACCTTGGATCAAGACCAGTTGTTTCAATATCTATAAGTGTATAATCACTTGGAAATTCTAAAAGGCTTTGTCCTTTGTCACGAATTACTTTCCTATTTTTAGCAGTGGAGCCAGATTTTATTATTGAATATAACCCTGGTGCAATTTCAGCAATATTAATACTCTTTTCCATAAAATCCACCTAATTAAACACTATTTTTTATTTTTCTTATTAAAGATATATTCAGATTATCACAGCATTTATTTACTTGATACAGTATTCATTCATTACAATAAATTGAGTATCTATATAAATATATAGTCATAATAAATATTAATAAATATGATAAAGGCACCAGACCATTGATGGCGTCAGTCTTTTAATGATTTGTTCATTTTTATGGAGGGTAATATTCTTTTCGTTAGTCAAAACGTACTCGGCATCGTTAGCTAAATAACGCTGATAGGCATCGTATTTGCTTGGTGCGGTCGTCACATTGATATCGTCTATTACTGACTGTTCGAGCAATTGCTTTGTCGCCGCGTGCGTATAGCCAATGTGGTCAAAGACGTCTAACCGTTTAACTACTACCAGCGGATCCAAGTTGGTCATGAAGCAATTTTGAAGTTTCATCTGATCCAATTTCTCATAATGAATGTCGCCCCAGCTTTCTTGCAGCTTTGGCGATTTGAAGGCTGCGGGGATCAGCAGATAGTCTCTGGAATAGGCGTTCAAGTTGGTCAAAATATTTTCGAAGGAGGAATGTCCGATGATCTTAGCTTTGCCAAGGCATTCCTCCTGGTTATACTGAACGGCGGCAGCATAGCTGTCGGTCGCATTTGGTCCTAATGTATGAATTTTCATAATCTCTGCCTCTCAATCAAATTAAGGAAAACAAAAAGCCAGCTAGATTAGAAATCTAGCTGGCTTATTTGATTTGTTCAGCAATCAAAGGACTCCGCCAACTAGACTTCACGTGTCTAGCCGGCCAAGACAAAATGACTTCGCTAACCTTAGACACGAACGTGTAAGACGTCCGCATCAAAGATCAACGCGGACGCTACCTAAAGTTTGCAAAGCCGAAAAAGGCTTGAGTTTTAGCTGGCGAATAAATAGTCATAATGTATTTCCTTTCGTTATGTAATTGAGTTTATTAAAGCATTTATAATTTAATGTGTCAATGTTAATCAAAAATAACTTTCAAGCATTTTATTAACCCTTAGAAATCATTAATACTATAATGTAAGTACTCTCTCAAAATTACACAAACTGGAGAACTATTAAAAATGACCGAAAAACAAAAAAATGAAAAATTAGTTGATGCTGAAAAATTTATCAAAGCATCAGCAACTTTAGATGATATCGATCAACTAGAAAAATTAATTGAAGCTCGTAGAAAATTCCTTGTTGATATCATTTGTTTAACTGATGATGCACCAACTAAATAAGAGTATCTAATGTCCGTCTTGAACGGTAATTAGATACTCTTTTTTATTGTAACTTGTAACTTATTGCATCAGTCAAATCAAAAATTTCAGAAATCTTTCTTATCAAAGCTAGAATAGTATGAGCGCTAAAATTAGTTTCTATCACTTCTCCATTACTTAACGTTGCTGGTGACCTAATAGCATCTTCTGATTTAAAAAGCATCTCATTCATCGAATTATCCATCTTCAATAATTCAAAATCTTCACTGTTATAATCCCAAATGTAATCAAGCATTTTAATAAGTAACGCTTTCCACGAACTAACGTTATAACTTTTTTCATTAATAATTAATTTAGTAGGTTTCTGTCCTCGAACAATCAATTCTTCATCTAAATAATGCTCCCCACTAACATCTTGTTTCACAACATAATTATTAGCATCAGGAATTCGCCATACTTTTACAGCTTCTTCGCTTAAATTTCTAGAACGCTTTTCAATACTCACACGATCCCATTCACTAAACCCATGAGAGATCATCCGTGTTATTAAGAAATCAGATTTTAAATATTCAGCTTTTTTCTTCTTATAGTCACATTCTTCCAGTTCAATATTGTCCATTGTTAAAGTCAGATTTCCAAGTGTATTTCCAAGCTTTTCGTTAACCAAGTCTACATCCTTGATAGAAATATTCCATTCATTATTTGGCCTTTCAGGCAATATTTTTTCTATCTGAATTTCTTCGATGTCTATCTCCTTTCCCGTCAAATTTCCTTCTAGCATACTTAGAGTTATTTTTGCCAAATTATTCCTTTTCTTATGAATATCTATCTTTTGTAATGAATCTATAAAATCAGTATTCTTAGGAAAGTTTTTATTAAGAAGTATTCTTTCAACAGTAGCCAATTCTTGTTCGTCTGAATCCGACTTAATTAAAGTTGTTACCACTCCATTTATTGGGCTACCTGCACGACATATAAGTGTTCTGTATAGATAACTATCAAGAACATTACAAATACTCCCAAATTGCGATTCGTCTATTTTACCTTGATTTCTAAGTTTAAGTAATTTTAACAAGTATGGATAAATGGCCCTCCTTTCCATGGCATTTATATTATGAATTGATTTTCTAACTACTTTATTTTCAAAATTCACATCTCTTAAGTCCTTATAAAAAATAGAAAATTCGTATAGTTCTTTAAGAGCAAATCTAGAATTATATTTTTGCGATTTAAAAAAGTACTTATAAGTTTCATAAACATCCTTTTTATTAGTTAATTTACCAGTTTTACAAATCAAATAATGTCGAATAAACTCGGTAATAACATCATTTGTAAATTTAGTTTGAATTTTCGACCAATATTCTTCATACAATTCAATTTGTTCCGAAGAATCAACACCCATTAGTAAAAAATTTCTAATCAAATCTGCTGGTAACAATGAAATTCCCGTGGAATTAATACTTTCAAAAATAACTTGAGGATTTTCACCTGAATTCTTATTTTCAAGTTCAATAAAAATCATGCTCATTCTTGATAAGGCATCCAAATATTCATTTGTCGATATATTTGAATTTTCTATTCGTGTTAAAAAATATCGATAATTTAAATTCATTTTAGAGGGAAATTCCTCTTCACTCAATGATCCATTCATTATCTTTAAATAATTATCATAGTCACTTTCTACTGAATGTAATTTATAATGATTATTTTCACTAACGTACTTATTCATTAAATATTGATCTTCAATTTTATTTTTCAAATTCAAATCATCACTCAAACTGGATATTGCTTTTAAAAGCAAAATACAACTTGTTAATCTCTGTTGACCATCAATAACTTGTTTTGTATAACTGCCATCAATATTTTGTTCTGCTATATATACAATTGTTCCCAAAAAGTGTGTATTATTTTGTTTTTCAATCAAACTTTCAAGATCCGAAAATAATTGTTCACATTGGGTTTGAGACCATTCATATTTTCTTTGATATACCGGAATGTCAAAAATGGTATTAGGTATGCTAATTAAATCCAACAGTGAAGTGCTATCAGCTTTCATAATCAATAATCCTTTATTTATTTATAATTTTTTTATTCATATTTGTTACTGGACTTGCACGATATGATGCGGGTTCTAATTTTAAATCAGTCAAACTAATTTTTGATAAATATACTTTGCCATAGTCTGTTTTAAGTTCTGACAAGTAATAAAATAAATAAGATATATTAGGATCATTATCTACTTGTCTTGCTACCTCTTTTTCCTTTGATGATACAAAAAAATCTCCCGTTTTAACTGTTGAAGTCTTTACATCTATCAATGTCTTTTTACCATTCGAAAAAATTATCTCGATGTCATATCCTAAATTATCATTGCCGTCTTCTTTATCAAGATTTTGTGATCTTCCAATAATTTTGGCATCTGGATATTCATTATGTAAATATTCAAAAATTATCAATTCTCCCATTTCACCAACAATTTGATTGTTCTCAAAAATCTTATAATAGTCTTTATGTGACGCAATATTGGCAGCAGAAGATTTCCCTTCTTCGAATTCAGTTTTAAATTGGCTAAAATTCTTTTTATCAATAATAAATTCTTTAGGATTTCCATCATAATTAACCGTAACTCTTTGCGATCTACTTATGAATGATCGAACGGTTTCAAAAATTTCTGTACTTTGATTTATTAAATATTGAACTTCTTGATTATCTAAAGGTGATAAATACCGTTGATTTAATCTCCCATTTTTATTAAAAGCCTTACTATAATGATTTTTAAAAAAACCAAGATGTGGTTTTAAAGGAAAAGATACTTCAACCATATTGAGCGCAATTTCCCATCCATCAGAATTCCAATTATTTTTATCATCAAATCCATCACTATCAATTTTTTTACAAGATTTTGCTCTTGAAACTGCTTGGCTTACTGAATAAATTGTTTGATGATGTACATTAAAAATAAGGTCACCTTGCCTTACCTTTTTCATGGATTCATATCCAATATTCTTCGTTCCGTTTTTTGCTAATTTTGGAGACCATAATATTTTTTTGTCTCTCTCAATTTCCCAAGTCTTATTTTGTGATACTAAATAAAAATTGATCCCACTATTTTTCAAATCTGATTGAATTGATTCATATTTAACGTTTCCCATAAAACGATTAAACCATAGTAGTTTTTCTATTTGTATATATTTTTGATATACAATTATTTAGTTACAATGTTAAATAAATACTGTTAGATTGGTATTTATCACAATATTATCTAATACATGAAGTATTCTTAATTTGTTCGATAATTAAAATGATTGAATACAATTAATTTTAAAATTCATCCTCAAACTCTGCCTGATTATAGTCATCCAAGTAGTCATCATCGCTATCTGGGTCATAACTTGGATCGTGATACTTATCCTTGTACTTTGGCTTGAGTTTCGTTGACGTTGCTGGCATTGGTGAACTTATCATATGGCTCGGTGGTGTGTAGTCATCGGGAAAGCCTTGCTCTCTTCTGATTTGTTTTAAAATTGGTAATGTCTTGTCTTTATAACGAGTAAACGTTTCTCCTGTTTGCTCGTTTTTTAGTGTGTCTTGATCTATTTTCAATAAGGTGACGTACTCTTTTGGTTTGCGTCCATCGATAATCAGATATTTGTCTTTTTTAGCGATGGCTTTATAGCTGTGTTTGAGTTCGACTAAATATCCATCGCTTTCTATTTTGTGGAGATCATAGCTGGATGCTCCGTCTTCCTGTTTTTGATACCGGAAGTGATAATACCTAGTGAAGTCTTGAGTTGATTGAAAATCTGAATCAGTCAGGTCGATTTCTGATAAACCAAATCCTGGATCTGGTTGATGGTGGAAAAACTTTTGGAAATTTTTAGCACGACTGGCTTGCTTGACGCTGGAAAAATCTTTGGATAGTTTGAGATCCCCATTTCTCAAATGAACGACCTTGTAATAGCGTTTGAAATCTAGCCAGGTGTCGTTTTGTTCGATGATAAAGGCGTTATTGGGCAATTGTTGGTAGGAGTACTCGGTGTAGTCCATGAAGTGGTCTTTTTCGGCGAATTCTACTTGGGACATCCCCTTGGCGGTCAAGACTAGTCGATAAAAGAGATCGTCTTCTAGGGGCTCATGCGATAATTCTTCTCGATAGTAAGTTCCCCGAATGATTTTTGGCAGACCCTTCTTGAACGGTGGCTGCTTGTGTGTCTTTGACTGCCTGATGGCAGCTGAATTATTACTGCGATGGTGTGCCGTCAGCCAGGTGATCGAACCGACTATTATTACGAATAGCGTTACTATTAAGACAAGTTTCTTCACATATTTTCTCCCAGTTTAAACTTTCAATAGACTTCAAATATACCCGATTGGTAGTCTGGTAGCTAGAAAATCTTACAGTTGTTTTTTAATAACTAAACTCTAATTTTATTTATAATTTCCCACAAAAAAAGAAGACTGAAAACTCAGTCTTCTTTCATTATTTTCAATTATAAAACAACTGTACCGTCTTGGTGGATATATAATGTTTGTCCAGCTTTGACTAGGCCGTTGTCACTATTGTGACTGGCGACGAAAGTCCAGTATGGATGGTTGTTTTTGTCCTGGCTGCTGCGTGTCGACATCCAGCCGGCGTTGCCGTATCTGTCGCCGAGAAAGCTTCTAGCTTGCTGGGCATTCTTTAGATTAACGGAATGGTGGCCGTTTTTTGCGACTAATGACGTATCTGGATCATTGCTCTTAACGGCTTGATTGTTGGCCGTGAAACCCACTAAGAATAAGACTGCGACTAAAAATACCCCGGTGATCAATTTCTTGTATTGCATTTGTTGCTCCCTCACTACTTTATGAAAATTTATATACATTTTGCATGATTATTTTCATTCATTATATGACATTTGAAAAATTATTTAAATGGTGGGAGCGTTTTTTTGATAACATAGAGCTATTCTTTGATAGCAAAAGCAAATGAGGTTTTATTATGAAATATCCATTAATTTTATTCGATTTAGATAGCACCCTATTGGATACCAATTTAAATGCGGAAAAAGCTCTTCAAAAGATGCCGATCGCCCAGAAGTTTTCTTTCAATAGCGAACGACTGGCCTACTGGCATGTCTTGAACAATTCTTTATGGCAACAATACGAAAGCAATCAGATCACCAAAGATCAATTGTTCGACCAACGTTTCAAGCGCTACTTTCAGCATTTTGACGTCCAAGTCGACACTAGTCCCTTTCAGGACCAATTCATAAAATTATTTGCCCAAGAGCATGAATTGATGCCCCATGCCGTTGATCTGCTTGATTCCTTGTCTGACCATCAATTGTACGTCATCTCTAATGGGACCAAGTTCAAGCAGCAGCAACAGATAAAAGGCGCTAACATCGGCTCTTACTTTAGAAAAGTTATTTTATCGGAATACCTAGGCTACAAGAAACCGGATCCTAAATTTTTCCAGTCGATGTCGCAAGTCATCGGCGATAATGATTTCTCAGATATGCTAGTCGTGGGCGATTCTTTGTCTGCCGACATTCAAGGCGCCAATCGTGCGGGGATCGACAGCGTTTGGTACAATCCCAGCAAATCGGTCAACAAAGGTAGTCAAAAGCCAACTTATGAAGTCGACGACTTGCTACAGATCCAAAATATTTTACGGTAAACAAAAAGTCGAGGAAAATTCCTCGGCTTTTTTCGTAATCTATTAGTGTTCGGATGCTCCTGAATTGGCATCGACATCTGGCTTCTTGTCGGCATCGTCTTTTGAGCTGGCTGAACCTTGTGATGCTCCGGCGTTTGCGTCGACTTGATTGTTAGGGTCGTCGACAAGTTTTTTACCGGTCTGCTTGAGATAAGAAGCAACGATTGGATATAGATCCAAGACCCATTCATTGACTCCGCGGTAGTTGCCGTCGGCATCGTGCATTGCATGGTAGTAGTGCATGATGTGCTTAGTTTCATTGTTGCCAGGTACGGCCATTGAAACTAGATCCGTCTTGCCAGTTCTCAATGAGTGGATGACCCGTTTTACGTTAGGAATGGCGCGTGGTGGATGGACATCAGTCATCCGGTCACCAACTTGATCAGGCGTCCGTGAAGCGAGCATATCCTTGCCTTCCATGGTCTTATTGTAATAGATGAATTGGTTGTTGTCGTCAACGAAGGTCAATTCCATTGGCATCGTGTTAAAGAAGTAGTTAAGTTGATCAACGGTCAAAAGCCCGCGATCCAATTTAACATAGGCGCTGCCTTCAACGGCGTTAGTCTTAACGGCTGCTTGCTCGACCCAGTCTTTAGCTTTCATCTCAACGTTAGTTACGGTCGTGTCGACTGGATGCGTAGCATCGAGGTCTTCGGCTTCAAAAGCGTCGTCAGCTTCTTCGTCAACATGGTTGATGACTTTGACGAATTTGATGAATTTGTTCAAAGTCGTATGGATGAAGTCGATCGTACCTTGATCCTTCAAATTACCTTTTTCATCAAAGGCCTCTTTAACATTACCTAAAAGGACTTCGTTGCCGGGAAAGGTAATAGCGCCGACACCAGGTGCTTCAAGGATCTGACGCAAGTGCAATTGAGCCCGGCTTGAACCTTGTGAATAGTATGAAGCTCCAACGATCATCACTGGCTTGCCATCTAATGGATGAATGCTGAAAGACAGCCATTCGATCAAGCTCTTCAAAGCTGCTGGCACGGTATGATTGTGCTCTGGCGTGGCGATAATGACACCATCGGCTGCTTCGATCTTCTGAGCGATATATTGGATGGCGTCACCATCTGATTGGTCGTCGTCTTCGTTGAACATCGGAATATCGTTGATGTCTAGTAATTCGATATCGACCTGACTTCTGAAATGTGTAGCAATGAATTTGAGCAGCTTGCGATTGTATGATTCATCAGCAATCGATCCTGCTATACCAACTAGTTTCATAATTATTCCTCCTTATTTATTGTCTTCCCAATTAAAATCAGCGGCTTTTTGCTTATTAGCGGCTGTAGCATTATTTAGTTTTCCTGAAATCTCAACGAACTTTAAGAAGTCTTGGAACAAGCCATCGAGCTGTTTAGCCGCTTCTTTGTCGTTCAAATTGCCATTGTCGTCGAAGGCTTGCAACGAGTGAGCCAGCAAGAACTCTGAACTTGGCATGATACGAGCCTTGATCTCGGGTGAATCCAAGACCTGACGCAATTGTGCTTGAGCACGACTTGAACCTAATGATCCATATGAAGCACCAGTGATCATCACTGGCTTGTCGACAAATGGATGCTGTCCATATGAGAGCCAAGCTAAGGCGCTCAATAAGACGGCTGGAACTGAATGGTCGTATTCAGGAGTTCCGATGATCACGCCATCAGCCTTTTCGACTTTTTTAGCCATTTCCTTAGCACGTTCGGGCACGGTCTTTTCCTTGCTCTTCTTAAAAATTGGCAGATCCTTGATCTCGATCAATTCGATTTGAGCTTCTTTTTTAAAATGATTCTGCATATATTGTAATAATTTGCGATTTGTTGAACTTTTTGAGTTGGAACCAACTATAGCGACAAACTTCTTCATATTAGCTATCCATCCTTTCGGGTTATTCCATAATATATATTTTAGTTATATTTATGTGAAAAATCAATCAAAGTTTCCAAAAATGTTTAACGCTTACATAATTTAAAAATTATTTTTTATTAAATGCATCTTTTAGACCACTCGTAACGCTGATCTCTAAATCTCTGGTGATAAAAATTGCTTCGATACCCGGTTCTCGTTCGATCAGCTTCATCCCCTGATCGATACCTTGGTAAAACCCAATCGTTGACCAGATCTCGCCGTCAACAGAACGGTCAGAAACTATCGTTACGCTGGCCAAATTATTAGCGATCGGATAGCCGGTCTTTGAATCGAACATGTGGTGATACTCGTGACCGTCGACTACCAGCTTCCTCTCATAGATGCCAGAGGTACCGATCGATTTCTCCGGTGTTTTTAAGATGCCAATGGGAACGTTACGCGATTTGATTGGGTTTTGGATGCCGATGCGCCAAAGACTGTCTGGACGAAGGCTGCGGCCGACCAACAAAATATTTCCCCCGAGGTCGATGATGCCCGACTCGACACCAGTCTTCTCCCAAAACTCTTTGATCCGATCAGCGATCCAGCCCTTAGCGATACCGCCAAGATCGATCTCCATGCCTGACTTTTTCAAGAAGACCGTTCGTTTATCGTCCTCTAGTTCAATGCTATTAGCATCGATCTGCTCTAAGCGTTGCTGAATCTGGCTATCTGTCGGTTTGTTAGCTCCCTTAAAGCCAATCTTCCACAGCTTGACCAAAGGTCCAATAGCAACGTTGAAGCCGAGATCACGTTGGCTGACTTCGACAGCCGTTTTGATCAAATCGTAGTCGTCTTTGGGGACCGCTACTGGCTTGATACCAGCGTTATGATTGACCGCCATGATCTCTGATTCTGGTCGATTGACGGTCAACTTGTCTTCATAATGCTTGATCAGATCATAGGCTCCATCAAGGTCGTCGACCGTGGCCGGTTCAGCGACCGACAGATTGATCAAAGTGCCGAGTGCGTAATACTTTTTATTTATCATTCCCATGGCTTTCATCCTATATACTTTTTTATATATTTCATAGATAAGGTAACATATTCACGAGCAGTTTTCAGGTAATTTTTTGTTCAAACATTCACACATAATCATTCACAGCCATCTTTTTGTGAGTTATATTAATCATTGAGGTTAAAAAGGAGAGAAAATTATGTTTAAATCTACTACATCAAATTGGGACGCAACTTATGACGTTGTCGTCCTAGGTTTCGGCGGTGCCGGTGCCACGGCTGCCCGTTTTGCGGCCGACAATGGTGCCAAGGTACTAGTCGTCGACTCAGCTCCTGAAGGCCACGAAGGCGGAAACACTCGCTATGCCGGCCAAGTTATTTCCACAGGTTCAAGCCTTAACGACTTGCGGGACTACTACGACGATTTGGCCAAGCCCTTGAATTACGATAAAGATCTTATGGAAACTTACGTTCAAGGCTTGTACGACATGCCTAACTTTTTAAAGAAATATCTCGGCGTAGAAAAGCCATTCATCATGGCTGATCATCCCGATTCACCAGTTTCAAAAGCGCTCTTCTTCATGCGCCACGAATACCCTGAATTGCGCGGTCAAGAAACGCACGATTTGGTAGCCGTTCACGAAGGAGTAGCCGATTCTGCCCTTTGGAAGAACTTGCGTCAACAAGTTCTCGACCGCTCCGATAAGATCGACGTCTTGTACGAAACTCCCGCAGAGCATATCTATCAAGATCCATACATCAAGTCAGTTATCGGCGTGCAGATCAAGCGCGATGGCAAGCTGCTCGACGTCAAAGCCAACAATGGTGTCGTCATGGCAACTGGAGGCTTTGAAAACAACCCTGAGATGGTCGAAAACTATCTCGGCGAAACGAGTCTGAATCCAATCGGTTCTCTCTACAATAAAGGTGCCGGAGTCAAAATGGCTGAAGATGTTGGCGCAAAATTGTACAACATGGCTAATTACGAATCATATGGTATCTTCCATGGTTTAACACCTAAACCTGCTGAAGGCGAGCGTTCGCAATTTCTACCCTTCGATTGGCCTGCTTTCCATCAAGGAAGCTTGATGGTCGTCGGCGATGACGGAACTCGTTACTTCGACGAAAACGAGATGCATCGTCACGGACATATCCAAAACCACGGCGAATGGAGAATTCCTAACGCACAGCTCCACCCTTACGTTATTTTCGATCAAAAGAAATATGAGGCACTGGTCAATGACTCCGATGCTCCATACCCTGAAATCATGAAGCAAGTTGTCAAAGCCGACACCGTAAAAGATTTGGCCAAGATCATGGACGTTGACGTCAAAGTCCTTAAAGATACGATCAAGGTCTTCAATCGTTTCGCTAAAAAGGGTCGCGACTTTGCCTTCAATCGTGACGGCAAAACTTTGACGGCCTTCAACGAAGACGGTCCTTACTATGCTTTGGCAATGGTTCAAGGATTGTTGAATACGCAAGGCGGTCCGGTCCACAACCAGAAGACTGAAGTGCTCGATCCTGACGGCAACGTCATCCCTCATCTTTATGCTGTCGGTGAACTAGGCAGTTTGATGGGACGTAAGTACAATGGCGGTAGCAATCTGGCTGAGAATTTGATCTTTGGTCAAATTGCTGGTCAAGAAGCTGCTAAGATCAAGGCTCAAGTTCAAGAGCCACAAGTAAAATCCAACGAAAATACTAGTCAAAATACTCAAGGAATCGGTTCCGACGTTGGCGAAGAAGACTTCAAGACTGGCCCTAATCAATTCATCGGAACTTCGACTGCCGGAATGGGAAACGAGATCGTCGTCCGGGTGACCGTTGATGAAGATCAAAATATCAAAGATATTGAAGTCTTGAAACAAAGCGAATCAGACGACTACGGACTCAAAGCAGTCAAAGAATTGCCCGATGAGATCGTGGCTAAGAATTCGACTGACGTTGATACTATTTCTGGTGCTTCAGCATCCAGCAAAGCTATCAAAGAAGCCGTTAATAATGCATTGAAACAAGCTAAACAAGTTACTGAATAAAAAGAAAAATCACTGAGAAAAATTATCATTTTTCCAGTGATTTTTTTGCTTTTTATGCTAAAATTATATTTGATTAGGGGGGATAAGTTATGGGACTGGATAAACGTGTAGCCAAAACAAATGATGCGATCCAAGATGCCTTGGTCTTTTTAGCGCAGTCGATGCCGCTTGAAAAAATCACCGTAACGGCCTTGGCTAAGACTGCTCAGATCAGTCGAAAGACCTTTTACGATCGTTATTCCGACGTCAACGACTTGGTCTCTTGCCTACGAAACAACGTCGTATCTAGGTTCGAGGAAGTTTTCGTTCCCCCACTGAATTGCAACAACAAAAAAAGTCACCAAGCCATCATTGATTTTTTGGATTTTGCTAAAGAAAATCGTGAATTGATCTCGGTGCTGAAGACCAACGACAGTCCCTATGTTGACTTGGCCATCAAACGCAGAGCCAAAGCATTCGAAAATTACTTGATCGAATCGATCCACTATTCACCTGAAAAAGCTACTTCGATCGCCCCTTGGCTGATAACATTTTACTTTCGAGGCTTGGAGCATTTGACTGGTGTCTGGCTGTTCTCGAAAAATTCTCTGGATGAGAACGACATGGTAAAATTGATCGATCTGCTATTCTACTCGCCGATCGAAAGCATCAAAAAAGACGATGTCTAAACCCAGTAAGGCATCGTCTTTTTACTAGAAAGGATTGAACTTCAAAACTTATCCCATGTGTTATTGCAGACAAAACTTTTTATGCCCTTGAACGGGAAACGTGTTTGCAAGGACCCAGAACTACCTTGCACATTTAACTTCATTTTATCTAGCATAACAACTAAATGTAGTATACGCCTACTTACTAAAATATGTAACACATTATATTAAATATATAATAAAATGTATATTATCTTTTGTAATATAAAACATATTTATTTCTAGAACAGTTGGATTGGTTATCTCATAAAATTAGAATCACCTTTTTTGAGAAATCATTTTAGATATTAATTGCTGATACAGCAGGTGTTTTACCAACCTATTCTCAGTTTGATTATTAATCGTTGAAGAAGTTTTTTTAATTTTAGACTTTACAACTGAAAAAATAATGCTAGTATAAATTACATCGAGATAAAGACGTGAAGAAAGAGGAGTAAGATTTTTCAATCTGACAGTGAATCGGGAATGGTGAGAACCCGAGCAGATGAGAATTATCTGAATAACACTTTCCAAGTTTCTGACTGAAATGATTTTATCAAACTAGGTTCAGACGTGTGACTGGGACGTTATCATCCAGTGGAGTATGTTAGTACTCTTATTAAGGTGGCCTATCTTCGGATAGGCAAACTGGGTGGTACCGCGAAAAGTCTTTCGTCCCTTTTATTAGGGATGGAAGGCTTTTTTTATTACCTCCATTTCCAGCGTTTTATCGACAATAATTTTTAAAGGAGAGTTATCATGCACATTATTAAACCGAAGGATTATCAACCAAAATTATCAACTAAGCAAACTCAAGCTGCTATCCGCTTTATCCGTGAAACATTCCAAGATGAATTTGGTAAGGAATTGAATCTTTCTCGTATTTCTGCACCAATGTTTCTAGAAAAGGACACCGGTTTAAATGATAACCTTAATGGTGTTGAAAAACCTGTATCCTTTGAAATGAAAGATATGCCTGGAAAGACTATCGAAATCGTCCACTCACTTGCTAAGTGGAAACGTTGGGCCTTAAAACACTATGACTTCAAGCTTGGCGAAGGTCTTTACACTAACATGAACGCTATCAGAAAAGACGAAGATCTCGACAACTTTCACTCAATCTACGTTGACCAATGGGATTGGGAAAAAGTCATCAAAAAAGAAGATCGTACGAAAGAAACTTTGGAAGCCACCGTTAGACAAATTTTCAAAGTCATCAAGCATATGGAACACGAAGTTTGGTACAAATTCCCTGAAGCAGTTCACCATTTACCAGATGAAATCCACTTCGTAACTTCTCAAGAACTAGAAGACAGATGGCCTGACAAGACTCCTAGAGAACGCGAAAATGCCATAACTAAAGAGCTTGGCTGTGTCTTCATCGAGCAAATCGGTGGCGCTCTAAAGAGTGGCAAGCCTCATGACTTGCGTGCCCCCGACTACGATGACTGGAAACTAAACGGCGATATCATGTTCTGGTACGAGCCACTGGATCAAGCCATCGAAATTTCTTCAATGGGTGTCAGAGTTGATGCTAAATCAATGGCTGAACAATTGAAGATCACAGATGAAGAACAAAGACTAGAATTGCCATACCACAAGATGATTATGAGTGAAGAACTCCCCTTCACCATCGGTGGTGGTATCGGACAATCAAGACTTTGCATGTTGCTACTAGGCAAAGCCCATGTCGGCGAAGTCCAAGCATCAGTTTGGCCTGACGAATACATCAAAGATTGCGCCAAATACAACATTCATATTCTATAGTAGAAACTACCTAAAAGACTTCCAGAAAAAAATGGCTCTAAGTCAAAT
>NZ_AZFA01000014.1 GCF_001434295.1 Companilactobacillus versmoldensis DSM 14857 = KCTC 3814
CCAGAAAGTTTAGACCCTTTTAATTTTAAATGCAACCGCTTTCCAAAACTGATTGACAAGCAAAATATGGACCCATACAATTAAATTGTTATGTGAATTTTTTATATTATATGGAGGAAATTATGAAAATCGGGATTATTATTGAAACTAAAGCTGCTGAAAAGGTTTGGAATGCTTTGAGATTTGCAATTGCGTCTTTGAACAAGCAAAATGAAGTTAAGATCTTCTTGATGGGTGAGGCTGTTGAGATCGACGATATCAAGGATGATCAATTCGATGTCGCAAACAAGCGGTCTGACTATGAAGCTGCTGGTGGTCAAATATTGGCTTGCGGTACTTGTATTAAATCAAGACATTTAGAGGATAAGACTAGTTGTCCTATTTCTACTATGAATGATTGTGTTGACATGGTAACTTGGGCTGATAAGACAGTTACCTTTTAGACATAACGTAGGTAACGGAGGAATTTAATATGTGTGGTCGGTTTATGTTCGAACCAGACAGTAATGCAGAAATCAAACGGATCTATGATTTGGCGACTGGTGGTGGCTACCATCCAAAAGTTGGCGAGGTATTCCCAACTGATGAGACTGCTTTGATCGTTCCTGGTGATCGACAAGTAAGGGTCGTTAGCATGAAGTGGGGCTTTCCTGGGTTTAAACGGGGTCAGTCGATCATTAATGCTCGTTCTGAAACAGTTCAATCAAAAAAGATGTTTGCAAATGCCTTTGCAACCTCACGCTGTGTTTATCCAACGACTGGATTTTTCGAATGGAGCCAGTCAAAGGATAAATATCGTTTCAACTATCGAGATCAACCAGATACTTTATTCATCGGAGGATGTTTTAAAAATTTCTCCGATGGATTACGGAGTGTTTTGTTCACGACTGAACCGAATGAATCGATGATCCAGATTCATGATCGGATGCCTTTGATTTTGACGAAAAGGCAGATTAATGCTTGGATTTTTGATGATAACTTTGCCAATGACTTTTTAAATTCATCGATGCCACAATTATTTTCTGAATCTGTAAGTAAATAAAGGTTAATTTTGACTTAGATTTTAATTAGAGGGACCAACGAAACTTGTGTTAGAGCACATGTTTCGTTGGTCCTTTTTCTAATGTAAAGATATTGTAAAGCCTATGTATAGGTCAATCTTTACAATGTGTAGGAATCTTTACAAATAATAAACAATGAATATACATTCACTTGCTAATCTATAACATGTTCTAAAAAATTGTTATAGGAAAGTTGGTTGTATTTATGAAAAAAGGGCGGTTTTTAACGATTTGCTTAGGGGTGATGCTTATGGCCTTACTAGGAGGCACATTAGCTGGATGTTCTAGTAAAGGAAGTTCGGCTGATAGTAACGGTGATTCTGGTAAGCTATCAATCGTTTTCTATCCTAACGAATCTGCCAAAGACTACTTGGCTTCACGTAATGAATTAAAGGCTAAGTTAGAAAAAGCTACTGGTAAGAAAGTTGAAATCAAGACAACAACTGATTACAACGTTGCCATTGAAGCTATCTCATCTGGTAAAGCTCAAATGGCTTTCATGGGTGCTGATGGATATATCAAAGCTCGTCATTTGAATAAGGCTGTTGAGCCATTATTAACTGAATCTGGTCCAGATGGTACATTCAAGGGTGCAAGCTATCGTTCATACTTGATGGTTCCTGAAAAAGATGCTGATAACTACAAGAAAGATGGTAAGTACAGTATCGAAAACGTTAAGGGCAAGAAGATCTCATTCGTTTCAGCAAGTTCAACATCTGGTTACGCAGTTCCAACATACGAAATTCAAAAAGAATTCAAGCTTAAGAATAAAGACTCATTTGCTGAAAGTGGCAAGTTCTTCTCTAAAGTACTTTATGGTAACTCACATCCTGGTTCAGCAGTTAACTTGTTGAAGGGTGACGTTGACGTTGCTGCATTTGATGATATTGATTTGACACCATTCATGAAGGTTACTGAAGGTAGCTATTCAAAACCTGGTTCTAAGTTCACTGTACGTGACAACGCTGCTGCACCATTCACAGATTTCCATGGTAAGAGCGTTGTAAATATTTCTGTTCTACCTGTTCAAAATGGACCACTAGCTGTTAATACAAAGACACTTAGCGAAAAAGATCGTAACGCTATTGCTAAATTATTCACATCTAAAGAAGTAGCTAACGATCCTAAATTGTTTGCTAAAGATGGTTCAAAACAAGCTGCATTATTCCACAAGAAGGGTGCTAAGTCACAACTTCTCAAAGTTGATGACAACTGGTACAAACCTACTCACGATTTGATTGGTCAATAGTATATAGGAGGCATTACGATGCTAGAAGTTAAACATTTAGCGAAGAGTTACCAAAAGGATAAACCTGCTTTGACAGACATTAATTTCAAGATTGATCCCGGTAATTTCGTAGCAATCATTGGTCCTTCAGGGGCAGGTAAAACTACAATCTTACGAAGTCTTAATCAATTGATCAAAGACGATGCAGGTGAGATCTTGTTAGATGGCGAGGACATTCGCTCCGCCAACAAATCAGAATTAAGGAAATTACGTCGTCAAATTGGGATGATTTTCCAAAACTATAATCTTGTTGAAAGATTGACAGTTTTAGAAAATGTCCTTCACGGTCGCCTTGGCTATAAGTCGACTTTGGCAGGCGTAATGGGACGCTATACTGAAGATGAAAAACGTGAAGCTCTAGATCTACTAGACAAAGTTGGTCTTTCTGAATTTGCTTTACAGAGATGTTCAGAACTCAGTGGTGGTCAAAAGCAACGGGTTGGGATTGCACGTGCGTTGATCCAACATCCTAAGGTCATCCTTTGTGATGAACCGATTGCTTCTCTTGATTTAGCTTCATCTCAAGTTGTCATGAAGATGTTGAAAGATTTGATTCAAGAATTAAATATTATTTGTATTGCTAACTTGCATCAAATTGATTTGGCTAAGGAACATGCAGACCAGATCATCGGTATCCGTCATGGGAAAATGGTATTTAATGACGTGGCTGATAAACTTGATCAAGCAGCAATTACCGAATTGTATGGTACTGCTGTGGAAGAAAAGGAGCCGGCTTAATGAATGGTTCAAAACTTACAGCTGCCAAATATTTGGGGCATAAACGATTAGTACAGAGTGGTGTATTACTTTTGGTAGGTTTGATCTATGTCGTTGGTTGTTATTTGTTGAAATTTGATACTATCCAAGGCGCATTGTCGATTCCAAAGGCTTTCTCCTGGTTAGCAATCAATTTTATGCCAACCCATGAATCGATGAGTTACTTGCCACAAATTCTTAATAAATTATTCGAAACAGTTTTAATGGCGATTGCTTCAGTAGTAGTCGCAGCCGTGATTGCCATCTTTTTTGCAATCTTAGGTTCGAAAGTTACTGGTATTAACAAGTTCATGCAGATTTTGGTAAGAGGAATCGCTTCATTTTTCCGTAATATACCTTTAGTAGCATGGGCAATGATCTTACTATTTTCTTTCAAACAAAGTAATTTCACTGGTTTTCTAGCTTTACTTTTGATGACGATTGGTTTTTTGATCCGGGCCTTTATGGAAATAATCGAGGACGAAGCTGGCGAAGCTATGTTAGCTTTAAAAGCAACTGGTGCCAGTTACTTCCAAGTTATCTTCCAAGCTGTTATTCCACAGATCATCCCGAGTTTGATCAGTTGGATCTTGTACATGATTGAAAATAATGTTCGTGATGCTACCTTGGTCGGTATTTTGACTGGGACAGGGATCGGATTCATTTTCGACCTTTACTATAAGAGTTTCCGTTTCGACGCTGCAGGGATCACCGTACTATCGATCATTGTTGTAGTTATTATTTTGGAAACACTCTCGAATCAAATTAGGAAGGTGATCTTATGATTACAAAACAAGGTTCAGATCCATTGATCCAAAAACCTTCGTTTAATAAAAATCCTCAACCTGAAAAAATTAGATTACGGAAGACTTCAGCTTCAACCTGGATGATCAATGGTGTTTTTATCAGTTTGATTCTGATCACCTTGTACACGTTGACTCATTTAAATACTGAGAATGTAAAAATGGCTGACGCTTTCCGAGGTCTGATGATGACTTTAGATCAGATGTTCATTCATCCTAATGCAGGTTCTGATGGTTTTATGGTGTTATTAGAGGCACTGGGTGTCAGTGTGTTGTTGGCTATTTTAACGACCATTATCGGTGCAGTAGTCGGCTTTTTCTTAGCAGTACTTGCTTCAAGAAATTTAACTAATGCTTACTTTGGGGCTGGGATCAGATCAGCGATGGCTATGATCCGGGCTATTCCAACAATCTTGTGGGCGTTGATTTTCTCGATTGCCGTTGGTCTTGGACCAACCGCAGCTATCTTAGGTCTTAGTTTCCATAGTGTTGCTTATTTAACTAAAGCTTATTCAGAAAGTATTGAAGAAATTGACCCAGCCACGATTGATGCACTGAAAGTTACTGGGGCAAAGTTTTGGACGATTGTTTTCCAAGCAATTTGGCCAACTATCATCCCTTCATTAGTTTCTTGGACTTTCATTCGATTAGAGATCAACTTTGCTAATGCTGTAGCTGTTGGTGCAGCTGCTGGTGCTGGTGGAATTGGTTACCAATTGTTTGTTACAAGTGGTTTGAGTTTTGACTTCCACGAGGTAGGCTATATCGTTTATATGGTTATCGCCGTAACGATCGTCTTGGAATTCATTGCTGTGAGATTAAGACAACATTATTTAGCAAAGTAGAGGATATATAAATGATTGAAGCAGTTATTTTTGATTGGGCCGGCACAACGGTCGATTACGGAAGCTTGGCTCCCGTAGTAGCATTTAAGACAGCCTTTAATGCTAAAAAGATTTACCCAACTGATGAAGAGATCCGCCGTTTCATGGGGATGTCTAAGTGGGACCATATTGGAGAGCTTCTGAGTTTAGATACTGTTAGACAACAGTGGCAACAAGAATATTCCAATGATCCAACTGAAGAAGATCGTAAAGAATTGTACGTGATGTTTGAATCAGCTTTGATGGCACATTTGGTTAAATCAACTGAATTGAAACCAGGCCTACTAGATACGATCCAATTTTTGAAGGATAACGGAATTAGGGTGGCAACGACTACTGGCTATACACCAGAGATGATGGAAGCCTTACGTGTTGGCGCAGAAAAATTAGGTTATCGTCCAGAAATTATTTTGACATCAGCAGATGTTAATGACAATGGCCGTCCTGCTCCGGATATGATCAATAAGATCATGACTGAGTTTGAGATTGATGATCCTGCTAAGGTCATCAAGATCGGCGATACGATCGTTGATATCGAAGAAGGTAAAAATGCTGGTGTGAAAACAGTCGGTATCATCGAAGGTAGTAGTTTGATGGGCCTAACTGAAGAAGAATTTGTCAACATGACTAAGGACGAACAGACTGATGCTCGGGCTTATGTGGAACGAGAATTTGATTCAGTTGACGCAGATTATGTGATCAACAGTTTGTCTGAATTACCGGAAGTTATTAGAAGTCTAAATCAACTAAAGGAAATGTAATCATGGAAAATGAATATCTTTTATTAACACCTGGTCCATTGACGACTAGTAAAACGGTCAAAAAAGCTATGGAAATGGATTACTGTACTTGGGACGACGAGTATAAAGAAATCACTCAATCGATTAGACGTTCGTTATTGCGCATTGCCCAAGTCACTCCAAATGAATATACAGCTGTTCCTATCCAAGGAAGCGGAACATATGGCGTAGAATCCGTTATTAGTTCAGTGATTCCTGAACATTGCAAATTATTGATTGCGATGAATGGGGCCTATGGTGAGCGAATCTCTGAAATGGCTGATGTTTATGGTATCAACCATGTTGACCTAAAAGTTGACGAACAACAACCAGTCACAGCTGATTTAGTCAAAGCTGAATTGGAAGCTCATCCCGATATTACTCATTTTGCGATGATCCATTGTGAAACAACTACTGGGATCTTGAACCCAATTGAAGAAATCATTCCCTGGGTAAAATCACAAGGTGTGTCAACAATTGTTGATGCTATGAGTAGTTTTGGTGGTATTCCCATCGACGTTAAAAAGTTAGATATCGATTATTTGATCAGTTCGACTAATAAATGTATCCAAGGTGTACCTGGTTTTGCTTTTGTGATTGCTAGAAAGTCACAACTCGAAGCTTCAAAAGGTGAGGCTCGGACACTTTCACTAGATCTTTATGGTCAATATGCGGAAATGGAAAAGAACCATGGTAAATGGCGTTTTACTTCACCAACTCATGTAGTTCATGCATTTGCTCAAGCTTTGACTGAATTGGAGATTGAAGGAGGCGTTGACAAACGTTATCAACGTTACTCTGAAAATCAACAACAATTGACTAAAGGGATGGCAGAACTTGGCTTCAAACAGTTGATTTCTGATGAATGGCAGTCACCAATCATTACGTCATTTAGATATCCCTCTGACGATTTTGATTTTCATGCTTTCTATCAAAAGCTTAAAAAAGCTGGCTTCGTGATTTATCCTGGTAAGATCTCAATGGTTCCTACTTTTAGAATCGGAAATATTGGTGAAGTTTATCACCAAAATATTTCTGAACTGTTAGATGCGATTGCCAATATCACCACTAAAGCGAGATAAGACTGAACTTAAAGGCTCCTACGATATCAAAATCGTAGGAGCTTTTTGTTTGTATTGAAAAGAATAGGCTAGTGCTATTTTTTTATATATGATAAAATGTTCACAATTAGTGTGCAATTGGAGGAGAACATGGAACGAGCAAATAATGATCAAGTGAAGAAAATGACTAAAAACAATTTTTTAACGGTCTATCCAGCATTTTTACATCGTTTCTCACATATGAGTATGGATCTGCAGGATTATATCATTGCTGACCCAAAGATTGCTGAGTTATATCAGAACCGTGAACAAGTTGGTGAACTGGATTTAGGTTTTGATAAGCAAAATGATCAACTGGTGGAAGATCAAGTAAATAATTTGATTGATCAATATAATTAAGATAAAAGGGCCGTCGATCTCATTGGATCAACGGCCCTTAATTTATTATTTATCAATAACTTCTTTAGACCAACCAAGGACATAAGCATTGGAACCTAAGTGGGCACCAATGACAGGACCTATTTGACCAATCTCGATATTCAGCTGTGGATATTTGACGCTGAGGCGCTTTTTCCAAGCTTCCATAGCTTCTAAGTTGTTAGTACCAGTCAAGAAGATTCTAAGTTGATAATCGGTCTTTTGACGGACATCTTCAAATTCATCTTCAATGAAGTGCAAAGCTCGTTTCATGGTTCGAATCTTGTCAGTTGCAACGATCTTATGTTCATCATTCATCATCGTCAGGACTGGTTTGATTCGTAAAAGACTACCTGTGAAGGCAGCAGCATTAGTTAGTCGACCACCGTGAACGAGATTTTTCAAATCGTCAACGATGAAGTATTCGCCGATAGTACGCTTTTGCTGGTCAATTTTTTCAAGTATCTCGGAACTAGATTCACCTACTTTAGCTAACTGAGAGGCATATTTAACTAAGTAACCCATTGGTTGGATCGATAGGAACGAATCGACCGCATGGACTTTGATATGGTCATAGTCTTTCAAGGCAGCTTGTAAATTATTATAAAAGCCAGTGATCCCGCTAGTGATGTGGATACTGATGATCTCGTCAAATCCCTTAGCTTTGACCTGGTCATAAAAATCAAACATTTCTTGGATACTTGGTGGAGCAGTAGTTGGTAACTCTTTTGATGAGGCCAACTCTTGATAAAACTCAGCATCAGTGATATCGATGCCTTCATGGAAAAAATGTCCGTTCATTTGAACTTCAAAATGGACTTGAAATGCGTTGCCCATTTCAGCTAATTCTTGGTCACTTAAGCCCGAAGTGCTATCAGTGACAATTGCAATTTTACTCATGTTGATGTTTCTCCCTACAGGTTCCCCAAAGTGATGTTTATACCGGTAAAAATAGATTTGTATAGGTATAAACCAATAATGTAACTCATAAAAAATTACCATTGAACACGATTTGTGTCAATTATAGTTTGACGTATCGACGGTTGATTTTAGTATAATTATTTTATTTTTGATGATATTTTTTTAAAAGGAGGTCAAAAATTGTTAACACTTTTGGAAGCAAATTCAACTAGTAGTGTTCCTTTGTTGATTGCAATCATTGTCGCAGTCTTTGTGATTTTATGGTTGTTGCTCAAGACGGTCGGTTTTATTTTCCGTCATCCAATCATTGGTATACTATTAATTGTCTTTGGTTTATTAGGTCTTTGGAATTATGCCATTATTGGCATTGGCGTCATTGTCGGCGGAATCGTCTTTTTGGTGATTTCCTACTTCTTCAATAATTAAGTTTGACGTCACGTAAATAAATTAAGTTCGATAAAATTTTTGCAAAAAAATAATCTGTCAACTTTGATCAGTTGGCAGATTTTTTATTACTCTTCATTCATTTTTGAGTGTTTGCGGGCATATCCAAAGTAGATTGCCATACCAATTGCAAACCATACTAGGAACCTGATCCATGTTTCCCAGTTTAGTCCCACGACTAGCAGGAGACAGAAGGCAATTGAGATGATGGGTGATACTGGTACCCATGGTGCCATGAAACCACGATGGATGTCTGGATATTTCTTTCTCATCCAGAGGATTCCAGCGGATACGAGGATGAATGCTGTAAGTGTACCAATATTTACTAGTTCGGCTAAGATATTGAGGTTGACCAGTCCGGCTGTGATGGCCGTGACGATACCGAAGAACCATGTCCCTTTATAGGGTGTTTGATGCTTCAATGATACTTCACCAAAGAACTTTGGAAATAATCCGTCACGAGACATTGAGTAAGTGATCCGCGATTGTCCGTATAGTTGGACGAGGATAACTGTTGTCATCCCGAGGATCGCACCAAGGCTGACTATCATTGAGAGCCACCCTTGGCCAGTTTTGGCAAGGACCGCTAAGATCGGTGCGTCGAGGTATTTGGCAAAGACTGTATATTTGACGACACCAGTCATGGTCAATGTCATTGCAATGTAGAGCACTGTGGCAATCAAAAGAGATAATAGGATGCCTCGAGGAAGTGTCTTGCTTGGGTTGACGGTTTCTTCAGCACTAGACGAAACTGAATCAAAACCGATAAATGAAAAGAAGACGATCGAGGCTCCTGGAATGATACCTGAAGCCGTTCCATGGTTGAATGAATACCAACCGTAAGGAGCAAAGGGATGCCAGTTCTTAGTTTTGATAAACCAAACGGTTGAAACTATAAATAGCAAAATAACGGCAATTTTTATCGTGACCATGACATCGTTGACGTGTTTAGTTTGATTGATACCCATAGCGATGATCGTTGTGATCAATAAAACGATACAAAATGCTGGCAAATTAAAGTATGTGGTTACCCCGGGGGTGGTCCCAGCGGCAGCTGTCAGTACTTTCGGGATGTGCCAGCCTAAATTGCCAACGAAGTTGACAAAGTAACCTGACCAGCCAGCAGCAACGGTCGCTGAACCTAAAGCGTATTCCAAAATAAGATCCCAACCAATGATAAATGTAATGATCTCACCAAACGAGATGTATGAGTATGTATAAGCAGATCCAGCAACTGGAGCCATCGAAGCAAATTCTGCGTAACAAAGTCCCGCAAATCCACAACAAATCGCTGCGATCAAGAATGATAATGCCAATGAAGGGCCTGTAGTCAAAGCTCCCTTACCGGTAAGCACGAAGATTCCGGTTCCGATGATTGCTCCAACGCCAAGGAATGTAAGATCCCAAGTATGAAGTGTTCGTTTTAAGGGAGATTCACGACTAAGGAGGACATTAATGTCCTTTTTCCGAAAAAGATCCATATATAACACCACCTTTTATAAATTGACTTATTTTTACTCCAATTATTTCTTGATTACCAATGTTTTGAATTTTCATAAAAATAGCCATCAAAGGTGCTATGAAAGGGTTGTGAAATTTGAAAACGCGATTTTGCAAAAATTATTTTCGAAAATAGGAACAATAATATAATGATTTCAATATTTAATATAGTTGTCGCAACAAGTCAGTCAAAGTCGGCTTATGATTTAGTTAAGGTTAAGAATCTATAATCATCTTTGTGGATAATTAGATATCGCTAATATTATTAGTTTTAAACTAATAATATTATCTAATAAATTTTGTAATAAAAAATAGTTAAAAGAATGCGCTTACATAGGTGTCTTTTTGATTGTTTGTAACAGAAAAGTAATCTATACTTAATGTGTAAGGAACAAAAATAACTGGTTCTTACATACAATTCAGGCGAATTTCTAAACAAAAAATTAAAAAGGTTAGGAGTTAGAGTAATGATAATGTTAAAAGTTAGCGATGAACGCTCATTAAATCAAGCTATTTCGGCTAAAGTGAATAATCTTCAAGTCACTGACCAAGCTTTTGATATTTGCAAGGAGGCCGTTGATAATTATCACAGTCGAAGTTCCAGCAGTGTTAACAAACAGCGTGCCTTTGATATGTTGTACAAGCATATGCGTTTGGCATTGAGACCAAAAAATTCTAAACGCAGGACTCAACTTCAAGACCAGATCACAAGTCAATACATGATCAGACAAGTTCCAAATAATAAGGCTTATGAATTGATTCGTGATACGTTAGTTTAATATGGAATGACCAAAGACGCCGGCAAAATTGCTTTGAGCGTCTTTTTATTTTTCACATGATGTAAACGTTTTACACATGTGAATAAATATGTCAAAATAAATTCAGGTGAATAAATATGATGAATGAAATTTTGAATCTGTTAAATTTGTATCTCTCACAAGATGATCGAAATGAACAAGAAAAACAGTGGGCAACCAGTCAAACTGATTCTCCCGAACTTCAAGATATAATTGCCAAATTAGATACTCGGGAAGTCAGGATCATTGGTCTTTTTGAGATCAATACTGACGTTTCTTTAAAGGAACTTCCACAATCTATTGGAGTTTCACAGGCTTCAGCATCTCGAAGTGCCACAAAACTTGAGGATCTCGGTGTCGTCACTAAAAACAAGACTAGTTTGAATAATAAGGAATGGATCCTTAGTTTGACTGACAATGGTGAACAATTGTTAGAGATCAAGCAAAAACTTGATGAGCGTCATCGCCAGGAATTGGAGAAGATCTCAACTGATTATACTGATGAAGAACTCCAACATTTTGCAGATCTATTAAGACGGATCATCAAGATGGATAGAAGCTGATTTGGCAGTCATTTTGCGATGATTTAGATACTGATAATTCAATATTAAATTAATTGTTATTTTTCTCCGTAATCTGTTGCGCAATGGTTATAATAAGCCGAGAATATGGTTAACGGAGGGGATATCATGAAAATCGACAAAAAGTTAATTAATGCGACGATGTTTGCTGCAATGTTGCTAGGTGCCAGCATTACCACGCAAAACGCTAAAGCAGATAATCTATCAAATCAGACGAATGATGACGACCCAGCGACCTCCACTATTAGTAAGACAAAAGTCTATAACGGATTTGAAACGACTACTGACCAAAAGAATGATCAGCCAGAGTCTCAAATTCAGACTGATGATCAAACTGATGGCCAGAAGAATAATACAGCAAGTAATAACAGCCAGACTCAGGCTACGGATCAAGTCACTAAAGATGAAAATCAAACGACTGATCAAACTGCAACGACCACTAACAACAGTACTGATCAGTTTAAGCCTCAAAATGATTATTATGATTACGTTAATCATAAGTGGCAGACTTCGACAGATGTTTCCAAAACAAAGGCCAATTCTGGAGCCATTTTGACAACTCAAAATTCTGTCGATCAGCAAGTCCAGCAAAAATTCTACGATTATTTGAATGGTACGGAACACACAACCGATCCGACAATGCAAAAGGCGCTTAATTTTTACAATTTGATGCTCTCACAAAAATATCAATCAATGGATGATTTTTCGAAAGATGCTGTCGATAACATCATGGATACAGTCAATACCATCGATAGTTTACAAGATGTCAATGATCTTAGTGATCATTTGAACCAGTTATTCCAAGCTGGTGTGACCTTGCCATTTGGTATGAAAGTTGATATCGATCAAAACAATCCCAAACTAAGAGCGCTCTATTTTTATGGTGGATCACCGGTATTGTTGACCAGTGCTGGCGATTTGAATCAATATAATGAACAGTCACAGGAAACCCTCGGAAAATTTCTGACCAGCGCTGGAGTCAATTTCGATGCAGTTGCAGAAATTATGAAAAATACTAAACAGTTTGATCAAATACTGACTCAATATCAGACACCAACAGACGTCCAGACCGACTTATACCAACAAGGATATACCGGCAGTGGGATCAGAAGGTTGAATGATTATTTGCCAGTTAACTATCTCAATTTTGAGGACCTAAGTGCCTTTGTTGATATGGACAAGTTTGTCGATCAAACAGTTGGTGAAACACCTGGCTACATCTTTGAAATGACCCCCAGTTTTTATAACAATATCAATAAGATCATCAATCCAGATAATTTCCAGAAAATGAAATCATGGATGGTCGCTAACTATGTTCTTGACAATGCAGCGTTCATGAATGATTTGGCAGGTGATTTTCCAACAGTTGAAGGTGAAACAAGTACAGACTTCAACCAACGATTTGCTTACTATTTGACTAAGAAAGCTTTTGCTAATGAATTCAGTAAGTACTTTGGGGATGTTTTGCTGACCAAAGAGTCGAAAAATGCCGTTACAGATATGGCCAATCAATTGGTCTCAGCATATAAGACTGAAATACAGCAGAGTAGCTGGTTGAGCGCACAAGGTAAGCAAGCAGCACTCGACAAATTGAACAATATCAAAGTAAATATTGGTTACCCGACCGATAGTTATTCATACTATGACCGTATCGCCGTGCCATCAAGTGGTAACTTCTATTCAGTCTTCAAACAGCTGATAGATGGGGCAGAGTACCAACCATATCTTGATTATGATAAGCCGGTTGATCGCACAGAGTGGGGCAATATTTCCAGTTTGAAAGCCAATGCCCAGTATTATCCAACCCGTAACGCTATCTATGTCGGGACAGGATTCATCCAGAGCCCATTCTTCGATGTGAACCAAACAGATTCCCAAAATTATGGTGGTCTGGGTTCAATTATCGGACATGAATTAAGCCACGCTTTCGATGGCACAGGTTCACTTTATGATAGTAATGGACTATTCGATAGTTGGTGGACTGCTCAGGATCTTGAAACCTTCAACCAAAAATATCAACAGATGATCAATGATTTTGATGGCAAGACCTTCCTAGGCGTACCAATCAGTGGTGAACAAACTGTTAATGAGAATTTAGCTGATAGTGCTGGCTTCGATGTCGATGAATTGGCCTTACAACAAAAGGGTGGAGCTAATTGGCAACAATTTTTCGACAGTTATGCCACAATTAACCGTTATAATTACTATACAGAATCTAAAAACAGTGTTGATTGG
The DNA here is from genome assembly GCF_001434295.1 of Companilactobacillus versmoldensis DSM 14857 = KCTC 3814. GTDB lineage: Bacteria > Bacillota > Bacilli > Lactobacillales > Lactobacillaceae > Companilactobacillus > Companilactobacillus versmoldensis. The sequence goes on from NZ_AZFA01000014.1 coordinate 13,528, forward strand.
TTCAATAATCAACAACTAGTTGCTAAAGATGTTCATGCGCCGTTCCCAATGAGAGTTAATACTAATCTAGCGAACAACGATTTGTTTGCAAAAGTTTATCATCTCAAAGCTGGAGACGGTATGTGGATCGATCCTGATCAGCGTTTTAGTTTCTGGTCATAATAAAGTATAAAAAAGACTCGACGAATTTTTTCGCCGAGCCTTTTAGTTTATCTGAATGATTTTATGATAATTTGAATGGTTGCATCGTATCTAGGAATTTATTAGTTTTGATATTCATGAAGTACATATTAACATCAGAGTTGGCATCATTGACTTTGACCAACAGTGCACCATCGAATGAAGTATTGGGCTTGACCTCGTTCATATTGGTACTACTTACTTGACTAGAGTAATCACCATCGCCACCTGTTGGTGTTAATACTTTGTCACCTTGTTTGAGGACCATGTTCTTTGTTTGGACCTTTTGTGCAATCTGAGCTTTGTTGGTCTTATTGGTATAAGTATACTTGATCAGTAAAGCAGGATCGCCGTTGGAGTCCTTGACCAATTTGACGTCGTTTGACATCTTAAATTCAAAATCATCAGTCTTGTAATCAAGATTTTTGTAAGAACCAGGATTATTGAAAGTCTTATCAGATTTCTTATCTTGTTTTTTTCTGTCAGATTTCTTGTCTTTCTTGCTAGGTTGATCGCCTTTTTTAACTGATTTACTGTCAGCAGATTTAGAATTCTTCTTGCTGGAGTTTTGGTTCTTGTTAGATTGAACATTTTCAACACGATCATTATCGTTGTCAGCATTATTTTTATGAGCGTTCCCCACGCTCCAATAAATGATTCCCGCTATAATAGCTATGAGGATGACCACAAGTATGATGATGAACGGAGCCTTTTTATAGAAAGGCTTGTGTTCCTTACGGTATTGCCCTCGTGTCATATTTGGCTTTTGATTGTCCATATTACTCTCCCATCAGATATGTATACCTAATAATGATAACTCATTTAAGTACCATATTATCATATTTCTTTGTTCAAAATAATTAACTAAAAGTTGACTGTTTTTTTTTCTCGAAAACAGATAAAAAGTATTGAACGTAATTTTTAAAAGTGGTATAAATATCTGGTTGAAACATCAGGGGTGTTTTTAATCATTTTAAGAGGGGGTAACGAAGATGTTGTTTTTTGGTAATCATGGCGACTATGAAGTCACATGTAATTTTTTGGATAAGAAAGGCCAGCGCATTGCTAAGAAGCGCATTTGCCATAACACTTCTAAAAAAGAAGCACGTGATGGTATGATGAACTATATCACTAATCAATTCTCTGAATCGATTGATATCGCCCATCCAATTAAAGTAGTGGCAAGACCTACGACTTCAAGATAGTAAATTAAAATTTTCCATAGACCAGCAGGCTGAGATTTTTTTCAGCCTGTTTTTTTTTGAAATTTTTTTGAACTTCTTTTGTTATGATAGACACAGGTAGAGAGGAGCAATTTGTATGGAACACACAAATGTTACCGGAAAAAGATTTTTAGCTGTTACTATTTTGAATGTCATCATTACTGTCGCAGAATTTGTCGGAGGAATTATTTCTGGCAGTTTAGGATTATTGTCTGATGCAGTCCATAACTTAGAAGATTCTTTGTCGATCATGATCTCGTATATTGCTAACGTGATTGGTCGCCGACATAACGATGCCCAGAAAACTTTTGGATACAAACGAGCTGAGATCTTAGCGGCTTTTGTAAACTCGAGTATTTTGATCATGATCACTTTCTTGATGATCTTCGAAGCAATCAGACGATTTCAACAAACACAACATATCAACGGTGGATTGATGATGATCGTCGCTTTGATTGGATTGATAGCCAATTTCATTTCTATGGCAGCTTTGTGGTCAGGCTCGAAAGATAACCTTAATATCAAAGCCACGTTCTTACATATGCTCTCTGATACCTTATCGTCCGTAGGCGTCTTTGTTGCCTCGATTTTTGTTACTTTGTTCCAATGGTATTGGGTCGATCCTTTGATTACTATCTTAATTGCTCTTTGGTTGCTCAAAGAGGCCTTTGTCGTCCTCAAAGAGACAGTTAATATCTTGATGGAGGCTAGTCCTGATATTGATTTAAATGCAGTTAGAAAGGCCGTTTTGACTGTTCCTGACGTGGTCAATATCCATCATATCCATGATTGGATGATTGATGAGAATTACATCATTTTCGATGCCCACATCAATGTCAACAAGAATTGCAACATGTCTGAATTGGAAAGTATTTATGCACAAATTGAAAAAATTTTAAAAGAGCAGTTCAATGTTTCTCACGTCACACTTCAGGCCGAATGTACACGGGGATTGAAAGAACCGCTAATTTATTAAAGGGAGAGTCTATAATGACTGATTACAAAGAATTTTTAAAGCATGCAAAGGAAAATACAGCCCGTTTACAAAAGCAAACTAAAGGTGTTGGAGCAGATTATTTCAAGCTTCATACTGATGCAATGGCAGATGGCTCACTATCAAAAAAGACTAAGGAATTGATGTCTTTGGCAATTGCCATTTCTACACGTTGTGAAGGGTGCATCACCAGCCATTTAGCATCAGCCAAGGAATCAGGTGCCACCATCGATGATGTCGTTGAGACAGTAAATATTGCTATCATGATGAACGGTGGCCCAGCTATCGTTTACGGCGGTAAGGCTCTTGAAGCGGCTGAACAATATTACGGAGTTGACTTGAAATAGGGAATGATTTAAATTGTGAATAATTTAGTGTTAATATTGTTAACGTCAATCTATTCGCAAAGTAGGAATTATTTTAATGGTAAAACTAATTTTAGTAAGACATGGTGAAAGCATTGCTAATGCCGAAAATCGTTACACAGGTTGGAATGATGTTAGCTTGACCCAAAAGGGTATTGCTCAGACACATCAGACTTCAGAGAAGCTGTCAGCGGCTCATGTTGATATCAAGCACGTTTGGACCTCAGTCCTTAAACGTGCCATCTCATCAGCATATATCATCCAAGATGATCTTAATCTGAATTATTTGCCGATCACTAAAGCTTGGCAATTGAACGAAAGACATTACGGAGCTCTGCGGGGGCAAAATAAGGATGCCACTAGACGCGAATTTGGTGCTGAGCAAGTTCAAATTTGGCGTCGAAGTTTTTATGCTTATCCACCTCGTCTCTCAGAACCAGATCCTAGAAGTGGGCCATATAGATTCGTCGACCCTAGAGCAATGCCTTATTCTGAGAGTCTAGCGGCAGTTTATCAACGAATCATTCCTTATTACGTTGATCATATCGTCCCTGAATTGTTAGATGGGAAAGATCAATTGGTCGTTGCCCATGGCAGTACCATTAGAGCGATGATCAAATATTTGGAAGATATTAGCGATGAGGATATCGACGGTGTCGAAGTGGCTAATGGCGAACCTTTGATCTATCAATATGGCCAAGGTTTTAAATTGGTCAAAACCAATCGGGTCTCCAAATAGGTCATAGAATCAAATGAGAGCTTTTCTGATGGTTCTTTATATATGACAGGCATAATTAGTGCAACTGTGATCATGATCGATTAGAACGAAAATCATTCGAAAAAAGAGGCTATCAACTCAGAACTGAGTTGATAGCCTCTTTTGTTTGCTTATTCTTCATCGTCATCATCGTCGACTGGGTTGTCAATTGGAATATCTTTGAGAGCAGAACGGTCTTTTCTGACCAATCTGATTCGATTCATCGATACTTTACCGAGTACCAATGGAACACGCTCTTCAACTACATCGCTATATGATAATCCAAACCAGTTAGCAGGTGAGATGAATTTTTGTAGGACTAAACGCAAGTGAATGATACCTTTTTTGATCCCACTGATCCGGGTGTCAGGCGAAAGGACCTCTTTGATCAAGACAAAGGAGAAATCGCCGACTTGGCGGTCGGGGATGGTTGTGTACTTTTGTGGCTGAGTTTTGATCTCACCATTGGACATCAAGTCGTTAACAATTTGACGTAAGTAGACGTTAACCTTTTGGTCGACTCTGAATCCTAAGTAAAGTTGGACACTGACCATGTAGTCAGTATCGAAGGTCTCAGCACTGTAGGCAGCTGTGTATGGTTCGTCGGTAACGTTGACTGTTACGAACCAGTAGACTTCCGCTCGTTTTGGACGCTTATCAAGGATCGAATAAAGGATATTCTTCTTGATCCGATAGCCGTCGTGAACTTTAGTCAAATAAACTAAATTAGTTGTTGTCAGTGGATAACTTGGATCTTTTCTCAAGTCATTCAATTGGTGCTTGAAGGCCAATAGTGAAGCAAAGTGACTTCTGAAAGTATTGTCATCCATCAAGCGGTCACCATATCTCCAAATGAACATAATGGCAATCAAGACAGCGGCAATGATCATAGTGATATAAGCACCTTGGACGAATTTACTACTGTTTGTAATTAAGAAAATACTTTCAATAATGAAGAAGAAACCAATTATAACGGTCGTAAAGAAACGATTGATCCGTTTCATCAACATCCACTGATGTAGCAAAATAGTTGTCATCAGCATAGTGATGGTGATTTCCAGACCATAGGCATTAGACATGTTCTCTGAATTTTGGAAGAAGATGACTAGGAAAATACAAATGATCCAGATGATCGAATTAACGGTCGGAATGTATAATTGACCCTTGAAATTCGTTGGATAGTAAGTCTTTAATCTTGGGAAGATACGTAATTTAGTAGCTTCAGAAACTAAGGTATAAGAACCAGAAATCAAAGCTTGCGATGCGATGATAGCGGCTAAAGCAGCTAAGAAGATCCCAAAGAGCCGAAGCTTCGGAGGCATCGATTCATAGAAGGGATTAAATCCGGCGGGCAAATTGAATGCAGCTGCATTGCCGCGGACACGTAAGATCCATACCGCCTGGCCTAAATAGCTAAGCAGCAAACAAATTTTTACAAAAGGCCAACTAGTATAAATATTCGGACGACCGACGTGACCCATATCTGAATAAAGGGCTTCAGCACCAGTCGTAGCTAGGAAAATGCTACCTAAAATGAAAATCCCTCGTAGGTTGTGGGGACTTCTCAGTAATTCGATAGCGTAATAAGGGTTCAAAGCTCTTAAGACGGACCAATCGAACGACAAATTGTAAAGTCCTAGTAAGCCTAAAAAGGCGAACCAAACGGTCATAATTGGGCCAAAAGCTCGACCAATCAACTGTGTTCCAAATCTTTGAACGAAGAATAGGGTCGATAAAATTATGATGGTGATGATGATGACCTGCGTTTGGGTCCTGATAAAGACAGTATTGTTGATTGCAATACCTTTCAGACCTTCAATCGCTGCCGTAACAGTAACAGCTGGGGTCATCATTCCATCGGCTAAGAAAGTAGCTCCCCCGATCATCGCTGGGATGATCAGCCACTTAGCACGTTTTCTAACCAAAGTGTAAAGGGCAAAGATTCCACCTTCACCACGGTTATCTGCTCTTAGAGCAATCAAAACATATTTGGTCGTAGTAACGATCGTCAAAGTCCAAAAGATCAACGAAACACTACCAAGGATGAAATTGGTGGACATGTGACTGAGTCCACCATTTCCGACCATCAAAGAGTGCATAACATATAAAGGTGAGGTACCAATATCCCCGTAAACAATACCTAATGCAATCAAAAAACCAGCCATGGACATTTTTGCATGCGGATTTTTCTTGAGCATTGTCAAATCTTTTTTATCCATAAATATACTCTCCAAATCGAACAGTTCAAGAGCGATTATAACATTTCAAAAACACGCTTCAACTATTTAATTTTTAATCATAAATGTAGCAATTTACTTATTATTAAACTTGATGCATAGGCACGATCAAAGATGATTGTTGAGTATCAAGACTGTATTTAACGTCTTGATTTCCCCGGATAGTCATTCCAAAATCAGTCGCATAAATGATCAACCCTAGTTGATGTCCAGCCAAAAGTCGATAGAACGTTGGTTGGAGCTCGACTGACAGTTCGTAAAATCTGCCAGCAATGAGTTCATCCACACTATAGCTGTTTGTGCGGTTTTGTAAATTAATATGTCCCTTAGTGATCATCTTGTATTCAGAACTTCGGCTGTTCTGCTGAAATTCTCGCAAATCGTCTTCACGCCAATCAAAAGTTTCAGCCAGTCCCTTAGCTTTCAAAATACTTGGTGAAACACGCAGACGCTTTTGTTCACCATAGTCGATCAATTGAAAGCTCAACAGACCAAAGTTGCAGTCGCTAGTAACCCTTAGATTGACTTGGGGCATCCCATCTAGTAATAAGTCATTTTCTAACCGTTCAGATTTAAAGATCAGACGATGATTAGACATCGTCTTCGATTTTTCTGTAACCAAATCATTTTGCCACTTATCTATATTTTTACAATAGTTTTGGAAAATATTTTCCGGTAATTTATCAGAAAAAGTAAGCGTATTCGGATTTGCCAGTTGATCTTGAGATAGTAAATTTTCTGAAAAATAAAATTTTTCTGTAGGGGCAGCAGGGTCAACCCAGTTGTCGTAAGAATTCCAGGTCTCAGCTTTAACGTTGTCTTGAACGATGACGTTAGGAAGTAATTCTTGTGCACCATTGTCGACACCGAGCAATTCATGGGTCAACCATAAATTGGCAATATCAGTGAAGTCGATTGAACGAAAGGCATTGATATAAATGTGTTGACCTTGGTGCAAGATAATCTTCTTGTTTACTTGGTCATTGCCAACACCTTGCCAAAGTTTTGCAACGTTTCTAGGCTTGACGTTCCAGTCGTTCAAACCATGGACCAATAATAGATCTGCCTTGATATTTTTTAGGTTCTTACGGTAGTTACGGGCATCCCAGAACTGATTATAATTACCAGTTTGACGGTCTTGATCTTGAGTAATCTCAGCCAATTTTTTGTCCCAAGTAGGTTTGATCTTGTGGAAATCTCCTGCTTGCAAGCGACGAGAGAAAGTCTCTTCTGCTAAAACATCAGCATCTTCACCAGGGAAACCTCCAGGAGCGATAACTAAACCATTATCACGATAATAGTCATACCAACTAGAAATAGCAGCCTCACTGATGACGGTTTTCAAACCTTCGACACCAGTTGTGGCTGCGGCAGTAGCTAGAGTTCCTAAGTAGGAACGACCAGTCATAGCGATAGATTTGTTCGACCAATCGGCCGTGATAGCAATGTTATCAGTCTTATTAGTGAAAGCTCGACGAATGCCAGCTAACCATTCAATAATTGCAATCGTGGAAATAGTTTCTTCAGGATCACCAGTGGTTCTCACGCCATCGGAGTCTTTTGTGCCGATTCCAGCTGCATAGACCACTGCGAAACCACGAGCTAAGAAATAGTCATTTAAGGTATAAGATTGTTCGCGAGCAAAAGTTTCCTCAGTTTTGGTAGTCGTCTTTTTGACTTGACGTGGTTTTGGTAAATTTTTATCCACAGGTTCATGGTAAGCGATATCTTGATAAGTTTTTTCATCTGGTTCTTTGTGGGTCAGAGGTACGTTGACATCGTGCATCAACTTATCGCCAGTTTCATCATTAGTCCCTTGATTATAAGGACTAGCTGTATAAAGAACTGGAACGGTGAAGTCTTTTCCGGATTCTTTGGGCCGTAAGATCTCTGCCTTTAAAAGATCTAACTTACCATCATGGTCAGTATCTTGTGGAGATTCGACATAGACCACTTCACGGATCAATTGATGGGGATCAAAAACTGGTAAAGTTTTTCCATTAAATAATAGTGGCTTTTTAACATTCGAGTCGTGATAGAAACTGACGAAATAGCCATTGGCTGCTAACTGATCGATAAAAGTTTGGCCATCTTTATTATGAGTAGCTAAAAGCCAGTACCAAGCTGATTTTAATTCATCTGTTGATAAGTCCTCGTTTTGATGATCAACGATTTTTAATTGGATCTTCTTCAAAGCAGTCAACGGGTCTGCTAACTCAAAATCTAAGTCAGGTTGAAAATCTAAGAGCTGTAAAGCCACATTATAAAAAGCCTGTAGACTAACAACCTGACGCTCATTCAAATATTGCGCCAGATCCATTTTCTCAGTCGCCATCAAGGCAGCAGCTTTTTGCTGAAAGGTAGCGTTAGTTTGGGCGGTTAAAAAACTTTTTTGGAGGAAACTTTTCCACAGTTTGATGGGCTCAGTGGTGGTTTGGTTCCCAGCGTCTAAAAATTTAATGTCGGTCAATTCTTTCAGTTGATCGGCGAATTCTGTTGGTTTGATTGCAAATTGATTATTTCGCATAAAAATCCCCCATATTCTGATTTGAGATAAACGAGATGAATCTTCAAGCAAAAGCCTTGAATTATACATCTTATTATATCCTTGCCGTACTTATTTTGCTGACGAAATATTCCTAATTATTTGGTCATTTCTAATGATAGTTTTTTTAATACAAATTGTCACATATGACTGGTTTTTATTTTGAAAGGGAAGCCTGTAATCGTTCCAAAAATAATTTAGCAATTTGTGATTGTTGAATATTTTTCTTCCAGATAACAGTAATAGGGTCGCTCAAAGACGGCTTCAATGGTCGAAATGTCAACTGACTATCGCGCGTATCGATCAAATGATTAAATGATAATAAATAAGCGTTACTTTGAGCGACCAATAAACTGGCATTAAAAATCAAGTCAGTCGAGCCGATTATATTCATCTGTGGGCCTAGATTTCCCCACCATTTTTGGAATCGATGAACTTGCAAAGCTTGTTCGGACAAAATCAGGGGATGTCCCAGTAAATCTTCTGGTAGAATAAATTCTTTTTGACTTAATGGATCTTCCTTTTTCAAGATCAAACCCCATTGGTCAGTTTCAGGAAGCTGCAAATAATGGTAGTTATCCAAAGGACGGTCACCCATCAAGACCGCAAAATCAAGCACGCCTCGGGCAAGCTTTTTTTCAGTATCATTAGCGTCACCACTGCAAAGGTGGAGCTTAACTTGTGGATAGTCCTGGATGATACCTCCGAGTATTTCCATGAGGCGATTCATACCGATACTTTCGCCCGCACCGATGGTCAAATCACCACTGATCACTTGGTCCGACTGGATATTTGCGCTCGTCCGATCTGCCAGACTGACGATTTCTGAGGCACGCGATTGCAAATACTCACCTTGAGGTGTCAACTTGANAGGTGATCTGTCGATGACCTCTAATGAAGAGTTTTGCTCCCAACTCATTTTCTAAATCAGCTAATTGATTTGAGAGTGTCGGTTGCGAGACCAACAATTGCTTTGCAGCTCGAGTGATATTTTTTTCCTGAGCCACAGCGAGAAAATATCGCAAAACACGTAATTCCATCTAATCACTTCTTCCATAGTTAAAAGCTATTGTTGCTTATATCATATAAGTATTTAACATTGCTGACAAATGTATTTATACTGGGTTCATCAAGTCGAGAGGGAGCAATGAAATTGATCAGTAAAGTCGACCAACGATTAATGGAACAAAATCAGCGATTGATACAACATTTTAATGATCAGCGACATAATCGTTTGGAAATATTGCAATTGATTTCTGAGATCACCGGACAAAGACTCGACAGTTCAGTTGAGATTAAGCTGCCATTTTATTCAGATTATGGTCATAATATTTTGATTGGTAAGAATGTCAATATTGGTAGCAATACCATGTTGTCAGATATTTATCAGATCAAAATTGCCGATGGAGTTTGGATTGGGTCAGGTGTTACATTTCTTACCAATGACTTTAGTTGTGAGCGTCAGGGACCAATCAAAATCAATCAAAATCAATCAAAATGTCAAAATCGGCAGTCAAGCTATGATCTTACCGAATGTCACGATCGGAGAAAATTCTGTGATTCGTGTCGGTGAGGTCGTACATGACTCAATCCCAGCCAACACAATCTTCGAAGGAGGAAGAATCAATGAGTGTTAAAGATAAGGTAATCATTATTACAGGTGCATCAAGTGGAATCGGTGCCGCAACAGTCAGAGCTTTAGCTAAAAAACATGCTAAGTTAGTCATCGGGGCACGCAGGTTAGATCGATTGAATGAATTAAAGGATGAATTCCCCGACGAAGAAATAATTCCTCAAAAAGTTGATGTGACCGACTATGATCAAGTTAAAGCACTTGTAAAAACGGCCATGGACAATTTCTCAAGGATCGATGTTTTGTACAATAACGCTGGTGTTATGCCAGTCAATGCTTTGAACAAGTTGGCTCGAGATGAATGGAAACAAATTCTCGACGTCAATGTCATGGGCGTTTTAAACGGTATCGCCGCTGTTTTGCCTATCATGGAAAAAAAACAATCAGGTCATATTTTAGCAACTGATTCTGTTGCCGGACATGTGGTCGTGCCTGATCATGTAGTCTACAATGGCTCTAAATTTGCTGTTAGGGCGATCATGGAAGGGTTACGACAAGAGGAACATGATAAAAATATTCGGACATCGATCGTTTCTCCCGGAGCAGTCGCAACTGAGCTATACAATTCGATCAATGATCCAAAGAATTGTCAAGATGAGATCAACGGTGAAAATTCGATTGGTTTGACAGCTGACAATATTGCCAGCGCCATTGTCTATGCCATTGATGCACCAGATAATATGGACGTTAATGAAATTTTGATTCGTCCAATTAAACAAGATGTTTAAAAAATATAAAAATAGCGAGCCAATTCACTTAGAATTGGCTCGCTATTTTGTTATACATATTTAAATTTAAGCTAAATCACCCATTGGATCCCATGGTGCAAGAACTTTTGGATCCTTTGTTTCTTTATCGAAGGTTGTTTTCAATTGGTCACTCAACAAGTTCTTGTTGATAACTAGTTGATAAACATATTCGTTGAACCAATCGTCACTCATAACGAAGTAACCTTTTTGGCCAACTTTTTCACCCCAAGAATTTTCGACTTTCCATTTTGTTGGATCGCCGTTTTCATCAAGTTCAACACCTGTGATGACCATCGCATGATCCATCATACTTTCAACGTAATCAAGGCGTTCAGCCTTTGTCATTGAAAAATCAGTGTTGAAGAGGCTGTTCAGATCGTAGATCTTAGTATCCATGATACCGAGTTTACGGTCAGAACTCTTAACAACATCGCTACCGAACCAAACAGTTTCACCTGATTGTAATTGTTCAACAGCTAGTTTCTTGAAATCTTTGAGTTCAAGGTTAAGATGTCTAACTTGACGTCCACCAACAACGTTACCTAATAACTCAACGGTATAAACGTGGTTATATGGTTTGTCATCAGTAGGGGCATTGATAGTTGAGATATAGTTGTCTAAATCCCAACCAACATACTTCTTGAAAAAGTCTTGTGGAGTGATGCCAACTTCTTTGTGATATTTCTTATCATCGTCGCGATAAGCCCAGTCGAATTTTTCAGGTGGCTCACCAACTGAGTAAACTAAGATCTTGTAGATCTCACTGAGCATTTCGTCTTTTTGACGTTGAATGTCATTCTCTGATTCGCCATCATTAACTAATTTACGAAGAGTAACAGCATTTTTACGTAATTTAGTATTAAGGACTGAGTTTAATTCACGTGAGTTAGTCCGGCTAGCTGTATCAGGCATAACGGCCTTAGGAACGACACCGTATTTAGCAACTAAAGCCATGACCATATCCCATTGGCCACCGTCTTGTTGAGGAGTAGCCATTAAGAAATCAACTTTTCTGTCACCGATAGGTAGGGCAGCAGTGTTGATAACATTTTCATAGAAGTAGTTAGATTTTTCTAATTTATCCCAGAAAAGCATGTAGGCTTCGGATAATTCAAAACCTTTGATCTTGAAGTTGTTTTGAATAGGATGTCTCATCGTGTTCAAGGCTGCAAAGGCCCAGCAAAGACCTGATTGTTTTTGATCAGAAACTGAACCAGTATCGATCTCAACAGAGAATGTGGGATCCATCGCAATTTTTGAAGCTAGGGTCTCACTTGATTTATAGATACCATTATTGGCGACAGCATTTTTAATAGCTGCTGAACCAGGTGTGGCATCAAGTGATTTTTGAAAATCAGTTAATTCTTTAGATGTGATTTCTTTTGTCATATATTTGCATTTCTCCCTTATTTATTGGTCTATCTTATGTTGTCGATGACTTTAGGACCGTCATCATAACCAACAATCACAGTATTTACTATATCAAGAAATAGTCCATGTGCAACAATACCGACTTGATGATCGAGCCAGTCGGCTAAAATATGTGGATGTTCGATCACACCATTTTTTAGATCGATGATGTAATTTTTATTGTGAGTCAAGACACGATCACCGTTGTCATCCAGTCTGAATTCAGGCTTAAGATTTTCTTTTTCCAAGATCTCAAAAGTCTTTTGACAACCAAAAGGAATAACTTCGATTGGTAAGGGGAAGCTGCCTAATTGATCTGCCATTTTCGATTGATCGACGATCCAAAGGTTTTTGTGTGAATTAGTTGCGACCATTTTTTCAAGCAAATGAGCAGCGCCTCCGCCTTTGATTCCTTGGAAGTTCTTATCTATCTGGTCAGCACCATCGATCGTCAAGTCGATATGGTCGACTTCATTGAGATCCTTCATCGGGATGCCCAATTTTTCAGCTTGGTTTTGTGAGCGTGATGAAGTCGAGACTCCAACGATATTTTTGATTTCACCAGCTTGATAGCGACGACCTAATTCCTCGATCATGTAATAAACAGTTGAACCAGTACCTAGCCCAACGATTGAATCACTTTTAATGAAGTCAACGGATCTTTCACCGACTGCCTTTTTCAATTCATCTTGATTCACTATTCTTCCTCCTTGTCCAATTTCTTGAGTAATTCTTGATAATTGTCGGCTAACAAGAATCTGATCTCAGGACGTTTCTTAAAAGCTGTTTTGGCATATTCACAGACAGGAACGATCTTTAAATCCTTCAGATCGGCATAATCAAGTAACGCATTCAGCAATTTACCTGCTAAACCGTGTCCTTGGTAAATATGATCGACCCGTGTGTGGTCGATTGAGATAACGTTATCTTCAACAGTTGAATAAACGATCTCACCAATTTCTTTATGTGTATCATCTTCAATTAAATAGAAACGACCGTCTGCGTGTCTTATTTCCATAGATAGCCTCCTAATATCAATATATTTATCTTAATCTTACCTTAATAACTGCTGAAAGTCAGTGTATAACACTGGTTAAAATGATATTATTTTAAGTAATGAGGACTAAAAAGGAGACTAAATTTTGTCAAAACTACGTGGATTTGAAATTGTTGAAAAATATCGCGATCAAGGTATCAATTTACCAGTCAGACAGACGAAGAATGCTGCTGGATATGACATCGAGAGCGCCGAAGATTTTGTCGTGCCATCAATGTGGAAATTTGGAGTATTAAATGTTATCAAATTTCTTTTAAATAAGGGTAAAATGGATGACGCAAAAGTTTCAGAATTTCAAAAATCTCTCAAACCTGTTTTGGTACCAACGGGTGTCAAAGCTTACATGCAGTCAGATGAAGTCTTGATCATCTCAAGTCGTTCTAGCAATCCGCTCAAACGTGGTCTGTCGATCCCCAATGGTATTGGGGTGGTCGATGCAGATTACTATAATAATAGTGGCAATGAAGGAGAATTGTTCATTCAGTTGGTTAATTTCTTCCCCAAGGATTTTCATATCAAAAAGGGCGATCGTTTGGCCCAAGGGATTTTTATTAAATATCTAACGACGGATGACGACCAAGGTGGTCTCAAAGAACGCCAAGGTGGTTTTGGTTCGTCAGGAGTAAAGTAGAGGAGTTTATTTGATTGGCAAAATCCAAAAGTAAATTTGTATGCCAAAATTGTGGCTACGTTTCACCAAAATATTTAGGACGCTGTCCTAATTGTGGTTCTTGGAATCAGATGGTCGAGGAGATCAACCATGTCGAATCCAGTGCTGCTACGCCAAGTAGAAGAACGAGTGATTTAGAGACTAAGCCGGTCCAACTGGATAACGTGGCTTTTGAAAAAGAACCGCGAGTAAAAACAGATCTATCGGAACTTAATCGAGTTTTAGGTGGCGGGATAGTGCCAGGATCACTAATTTTGATAGGTGGTGATCCGGGAATTGGAAAGTCTACCTTACTGTTACAAGTTTCCGGACAACTTCAAAAATTTGACGGTAAAGTTTTATACGTGTCAGGTGAAGAAAGTGCTTCTCAGATCAAAATGAGAGCTGATCGGTTAGGCATCAATGGTAAAAATTTGTTGGTTTATCCACAAACTGATATGAGTTATATTCGGCAGACAATTGACGAATTGAAGCCTGACTACTTAGTGATCGACTCGGTGCAAACGATGGACGAACCAGAGATTTCTTCTGCGGTCGGGAGTGTTTCCCAGATCCGTGAGGTCACAGCTGAATTGATGAATATCGCTAAACAACAAAACATCACGATTTTTGTGGTCGGACATGTGACTAAAGGCGGTGCCATTGCTGGTCCAAAGATACTGGAACATATGGTTGATACAGTGCTATATTTTGAGGGGGACACCCATCATAGTTATCGGATCCTCCGGTCAGTCAAAAATCGTTTTGGTTCGACTAATGAGATTGGCATTTTTGAGATGCGAACGAAGGGTTTGGTTGAAGTCGATAATCCTTCAGAGATTTTCTTGGAGGAACGTCTCAAAGATACTAATGGTTCAGCTGTCGTTGTTTCAATGGAAGGAACTCGCCCAATCTTGGTGGAGATCCAGTCGTTGATCACGCCGACTATCTTTGGGAATGCCAAACGAACTGCGACTGGCTTGGATCATAATCGTGTGTCAGTCATCATGGCGGTTTTAGAAAAACGAGGAAATTTGATGCTCCAGAATCAAGATGCCTATTTAAAGGCAACTGGTGGCGTTAAGTTGGACGAACCAGCCATTGATCTGGCTTTAGCGATGTCGATTGCTTCGAGTTATAAAAACTTGGGTATCTCAGCGACTGATTGTTTTGTCGGTGAAGTTGGCCTGACTGGTGAGGTCAGGCGAGTCAATCGGATCGATCAACGAGTCAATGAAGCTGAGAAACTTGGTTTCAAACGGATCTTTGTGCCGAAAAACAATCTTGGTGATTGGGCCAAGAAACAAAAGATCCAAGTGATCGGTGTTAGCACGGTGTCCGATGCTATGAACAAAATTTTTTAAAATAGGAGGTTATCTATGCGCAAAGCGATTGTTAATATTATTTTTGCGCTAGTCGGTATTGCCGTTGGTGTGACTATCTTGCCAACTTTGTGGCGCAATACTGGTTTAGCGGATGTGCGTTTAGTTAATAATGGGTATGTCGACGGACTTACTGGCGGCCTTATTTTTTATTTTTTCTCATTTCCTTTCGTCGAACCTATTAATAATTTAAATACACGAATCGAACGGAATTTAAGTTCTCGTTCACCAGGGTGGATCTTTTATGGTTCATTATTCTTGATTGGTGGATTAGTCTTGGCAAACATCGTTTCAGTCCCGTTCTATATGATGTCTAGTTTGACTTTCAATACCATTATCCCGTTGATCTTAATGATCATCTTTGGTTTTATTGGATTTCGTGTTGGGACGACTAGACGAAATGATTGGAAAAGTTTTGCTTCATCAAAACATGGTAAAAATAATGAAAAATTGGATGCCGATGGTGAGATCATCGAGCGCTCCTATGATAAAGATTTTTATCCGTATAAGATTTTAGATACTTCAGTTATTATTGACGGACGGATTCATCAACTTGCCCAGACTGGTTTTTTGGAAGGTAAGTTGATGATCCCGGACTTCGTTGTTCATGAATTGCAATTGATCTCTGATTCGAGCGATAACCAGAAACGTGAGCGTGGTCGTCGTGGGTTGGATATTTTAAATGAACTGAAAATGGACAAGACCATTAAATACGAGACAACGACTCGTGACTATGATAATATTCCAGAAGTTGACAATAAATTGTTGAAACTAGCCAAAGAGATTGGTGGTGCTGTTTTGACAAATGATTATAATTTAAATAAGGTTAGTGAGTTTCAAAATGTCAAAGTGCTAAATATCAATGAATTGGCGAAAGTTTTGAAACCGATGGTTTTGCCAGGAGAAACAATGACTGTTAAAGTTATAAAGGAAGGTACTGAACGTGAACAAGGTGTTGCATACCTTGAAGATGGTACGATGGTGGTTGTTGAAGAAGGTATGTACTTCATCAATAAGTCACTGGAAGTCATCGTTACTAGTGCTTTACAGACTGATGCTGGTAAAATGATCTTCGCGAAGCCAAAACATTCATTGAATGGTATCCAAGGCAAGGGTCCGAAGAAATCTTCAGACAATAAGCCAAGTAATACAAGAAATAAAAGGGGAGAACGTAAAAGTGGCAAACAAGGCAAATAATGATATTCGAGTGAGATATGCACCTAGTCCAACAGGACATTTACATATCGGAAATGCAAGAACCGCAATTTTTAACTATCTTTTCGCACGTAGTCATAAAGGTACTTTTGTGATCCGTATCGAAGATACTGATACAAAGAGAAATGTTGCTGGTGGTGAACAAAGCCAACTTGAAAACCTTAAATGGTTAGGTGTTGACTGGGATGAAGGTCCTGATATCGGTGGAGACTATGGTCCTTATCGTCAATCAGAACGTAAAGAGATTTATCAAAAATACATCCAAGAGATGTTAGATAAAGGCGAAGCTTACTATTCATATTTAAGTGAAGATGAATTAGCTAAGATGCGTGAAGATCAAGAAGCTCGTGGTGAAATGCCTCATTACGAATATGAATTTGCTGGAATGAGCGAAGATGAAAAAGCTCAAAAGATCCAAGCCGCTAAAGACGCTGGCATTACACCAGTTGTTCGTGTCCATGTACCTGTTGACAAAGATTACAAGTGGGACGACATCGTTAAAGGTGAAGTTTCGATTGAATCTAATACACTAGGTGGCGACTGGGTCATCCAAAAACGTGATGGTATGCCAACATATAACTTTGCAGTTGTTGTTGATGACCACTTGATGAAGATTAGTCATGTTTTACGTGGTGATGATCACGTTGCCAACACTCCTAAACAAATGATGATTTACGATGCACTTGGCTGGGAAGCTCCTAAGTTCGGTCATATGACATTGATCATCAATACTGAAACTGGTAAGAAATTGAGTAAGCGTGATGAATCAGTCTTACAATTCATCGAACAATATCGTGAATTAGGCTATTTACCAGAGGCTATGTTCAACTTTATTACCTTACTAGGTTGGTCACCAGTCGGTGAAGATGAGTTATACACTCGTAAACAATTTATCAAGATTTTTGATGAACATCGTTTGAGCAAATCACCTGCTAAATTTGACCAAAAGAAATTGGAATGGGTCAATAACCAATACGTTAAAAATGCTGATGTGAGTGAGATCACTGACTTAGTCTTAGAAAACTTGATTGCTGCTGATAAGGTTGAAAAGAACCCAAGCACAAGCGAGATCCAATGGGTCAGACATTTGACTGAATTGTATATGCCTCAAATGAGTTATACAGCTCAAATCGTTAAGTTGGCTGATATCTTCTTTACTCAACCAGAAGTATTAACTGATGACGAACAAGCTGAACTTAAAGATGACGATGCAAGAACTGCTATTGAAGACCTTCGTGGTAAGCTTGAAAAACTCGACCGATTCTCAGCTACACAGATCATGAATGCTATTCAAGGAGTTCGTGCTGATACTGGCGTCAAAGGTAGAAAACTTTATATGCCAGCTAGAATCGCTACAACACGGACAATGCACGGTCCAGCTATTGCTGAAACAATCGAGTTGTTTGGCCGTGACCAAGCTTTGAAGAATATTGATAAGACATTAAATGAAATGAAATAGAGTACCTTGGGGTACAAAAAGAGGTTGCAGGAAAACGTAGTTTTGCCTCAACCTCTTTTTTATATAGGTGAGATAGATGCTAAAAATATTTAATACATATACGCGTGAAAAAGAAGAATTTAAACCGATTCATCCTGATCAAGTCAACATGTATGTCTGTGGCCCAACTGTCTATAACTATATCCATATTGGTAATGGTCGTTCGATCGTGGCTTTTGATACTATCAGACGTTATTTAGAGTATTTGGGCTACCAAGTAAAATTTGTTTCTAATTTTACTGACGTTGATAACAAGATGATCAAAGAAGCTGCTCGTGAAAACATTACTGTACCCGAAGTAGCTGATAAATTTATTAAAGCTTTTTATGAAGACGTTGCCAAATTGAACGTCCAAAAAGCGACGATCAATCCTCGAGCCACTGACAATATCCCCGAGATCATTGATTTCATTAAAGTATTGATCGATAAAGGTTATGCTTATGAATCTGATGGGGATGTCTTTTATCGAGCTCGTAGGTTTGATAATTATGGCAAATTGTCTGGGATGGATATTGATCAATTAGTCGAAGGTGCTAGTGAACATATAGGTGAAGCCGAATTTGATAAGAAACAAGACCCAATCGACTTTGCCCTTTGGAAAAAGGCTAAGCCAGGTGAGATCAAATGGGATTCACCTTGGGGAGAAGGCCGTCCAGGCTGGCACATCGAGTGCTCAGTCATGTCGACCAAGTATTTAGGTAATAACTTTGATATTCACGGTGGTGGCCAAGACCTTGAATTCCCACATCATGAAAACGAGATCGCTCAATCAGAAGCAGAAACTGGTGAGAAGTTCGTCAATTATTGGATGCATAATGGATTTGTGACAGTGGAAAATAATGAGAAGATGAGTAAGTCGCTCGGTAACTTTGTGACTGTGCATGATCTAGTCAAGACAACAGATCCACAAGTGATCCGTTTCTTCTTATCATCAACCCACTATCGTCGTCCGTTGGAATATTCCCAAGCTAATTTACAAAAAGCTAGCGATAATCTCGAACGGATCAAAACTGCTTACAGCAATCTACAATTCCGACTTAACGATGCTTCAGCTAAGAGTGACGACTCAATTGCTCCAGCAGTTGATAAGATCGTTTCCGATTATAAAGAAGCAATGAACGATGATTTCAACGTTCAAAATGCTTTGACTTCGATCTTTGAACTAGTTAATCTAGCTAATAATTACAGTTCAAAAGATACGATCAATTCAGACGATACTCAAAAGATCTTAGACACTTTAGCTGACTTAGCGGGAATATTAGGTGTCAAGTTCGACCAACAAGGAAAATTGTCAGACGATATTCAGCAGCTAGTTGATCAACGTGATCAAGCCAGAGCAGATAAAGATTTCGCAACAAGTGATAAATTACGTGACAAATTAAAAGAAATGGGCGTTATTCTTGAAGATACGCCGCAAGGAACACGGTGGCACATAGATGGTTAAAATAGAACAATTAAATGGCGTTACACTAGCATATTTAGGGGATGCTGTTTACGAAGTATTCATTCGTGAGCATCTTTTAGCTGGCGGTACGACTAAGGTCAATGAGTTGCAACGGCTGGCGAAACATTTTGTTTCTGCTAAGGCGCAAGCAGCTTTGATCAATCTGATGGTCGAGGAAAACTTTTTGACTGAGGATGAAGAACGAATCTACAAAAATGGCCGTAATGCCAAGAAAAATACTAAAGCTAAAAATACTAGTGTGGTGACATACCATATGTCGACCGGTTTTGAAGCCTTGATTGGATACTTAGACATCACCGATGATAAGAAACGGCTTCAAGAAATAATTGATTTTTGTATTGAAAAAGTAGAGGCAGGTGCAACAGATGCAGAATAATTCGGAGGAAACTGAATTAGTCTTTGGAACTCATGCAGTCGTTGAATTATTGAAATCACCAACTGCCAACCAACGAGTGAATAAAGTTTTAGTTCAAAAGGATTTGAAGAGTGAGCACATTGGTGAAGTCATCAAACTTGCTAAACGTGATCGTCTCATTGTCCAGGAAGTTCCCAAAAATAAATTGGATACCATTACTAATAATGGGACCCATCAAGGTATGGCGGCTTATATTGCTCCATATCAGTATGCTGAAATGGATGCTATTTTTGAGAATGCTGAAAAGAAGGGGACGGATCCATTTATCTTGATCTTAGACAAGATCGAAGATCCCCATAATCTAGGTTCAATCATGCGGACAGCTGATGCGGTCGGAGTTGATGGCATCATTATTCCTAAGCATCGTTCAACTGGATTGACTTCGACAGTTGCTAAGACTTCAACTGGTGCAATCGAGCATATCCCGGTCGTTCGTGTGACTAATTTGGTCAACATGATCAAGGATTTGAAGAAGAAAAACGTATGGGTCTTTGGTACCGCAATGGAAGGTCATAACTATCGTCAATGGAACGCCAAAGGTGCGATTGCTTTAGTTATTGGTAACGAAGGTAAGGGAGTTTCACCACTAGTTCAAAAACAAGTTGATGAAACTTTGAGTATTCCCATGGTCGGACACGTTCAAAGTTTGAATGCTAGTGTCGCTACCGGAGTTTTGCTTTACCAAGCTTATGCTTCGAGAAATGAATAATTTATATAAAAAAATTAACAGTTATCCGTTAGCGATAACTGTTTTTTTGTAAACAAACGTTCGGTTTAAATCTGGTTTGAGTCCATGATATTGTATTTTTACAGAAAATACGCACCGTACATTTTAGCAATGAACATTAGAATAGAGCACGATCTGATTACACGAGTTAGAGACTACAACGATTCTGATGCACTGCAACAATTGGTCAGAAAATATCAGCCAATGGTAGATCGAATGTTTAAAATGTATTGGTTGAACGGATATGATCGCAACGATTGGTATCAAGAATCTTATATTGTCTGTTATGAGACTTGTCAACGTTTTGACGGGAGTCATGGTTCGCGTTTTGCTAACTTCTTTAAGATGAGGTTCAACAATCACATCATTTCTTTGATCAGAGCTCAACGAGCTGTTAAACGACAGGCTAATAATGGTGCTTGTTCATATGAGGACTTGGTAGCCAGTGGTGATTCAGTCTTAGATTTTTTCAAGCGACCGGCTCCTAGTGTGGTCGATTTAGTCACTCATTTTGAAATTCTGATTGAAGATTTGAGTGATCTAGAATTAGCTGCCTTTCGAATTATCTTGGGTGATTTGACTGATGAAGAAGTTTATCAGATCCATGGATGTGACGAGCAACAGCTGATGAGAGCTTCCAGTCGTTGCAAAGCAAAGCTCCGAAAAAAATTGAGTAAAGTATAATTAAGATATTTTGTCGTGGACTTTTTTATACTAAAACGGTACAATGTTTAGGACATAAACCGTACTTTTACGGAAGATTGTGGTGAACATTATGGGACTAAGAAAAGTTGCTCTCGCATGTAGCGTTTGCGGATCAAGAAATTATACGATCACAGAGAATCCTAACCGAACAGAACGTTTAGAGGTTAAGAAATTCTGTAAACACTGTGGCAAACATACATTACATAAAGAAACACGTTAATTTTGGAGGATCAAATGAGACTATTTAGATTTTTTGGCAGCGTTAAAAAGGAAATGAAGTTGGTCGTATGGCCAACATGGAAAGAAAACAGAAGAGATACTTGGACTGTTATCATGACATCTCTAATGTATGCTGTCTTCTTTGCTGTAGTTGATTGGGCACTAGTTGAGATCTTACAACATGTTTTCATGGGTAAATAATTGATACTAACTGTTAAATCTGATATTATTTAATTGCTGAAAAAAATCTCGAACATTGTTCGAGGTTTTTTATTTTGATATTTTTTTGGAGGAAATTATGGCTGAAGCTGGCGAAAAACAATGGTACGTTTTACACACTTATTCTGGATATGAAAATAAAGTTAAAGAAAATCTAGAATCTCGTGCACAATCAATGGGTATGGAAGATTACATCTTCCGTGCTGTCGTACCTGAAGAAGAAGAAACAAAGATGAAGAACGGTAAAGAAAAGAAAGAAATGGAAAAGACATTCCCTGGCTATGTATTAGTCGAGATGGTCATGTCTGATGAATCTTGGTTTATCGTTCGTAATACTCCAGGTGTTACTGGATTTGTTGGGAGCCACGGTTCTGGATCAAAACCAGCACCATTATTGCCTGAAGAAATTGATAATATTTTACATGACATGGGTGTTTCAGCCCGGCAACATGACACTGACTTCGAAGTCGGTGAAACAGTAACAATCGTCGATGGTGCCTTTGCTCAAATGAGCGGTAAGGTCACTGAAGTTGATGGTGAACACATGAAACTTAAAGTTGAAGTTGACATGTTTGGCCGGATGACTAACGCCGAAGTTAACTTTGATGATGTCGACAAACAATAATTCTCTATTGATATAGTTATTTCATCATGCTACACTATCCAAGTATGTTTCGCATACTGTGGGAGAGGAAATTTTTATCCTCATCAAGACCACATCACGGAAGAGGAGGTAATTTTTCGTGGCTAAAAAAGTTGCAAATATCGTTAAATTACAAATACCTGCTGGTCAAGCTACTCCAGCTCCACCAGTTGGTCCAGCTTTAGGTCAAGCTGGTATCAATATCGTTGCATTTACAAAAGATTTTAATGCACGTACACAGGATCAACAAGGAATGATCATTCCTGTTGTTATCTCAGTTTATGAAGATCGTTCATTCGATTTCGTTACTAAGACACCACCTGCTGCTGTTCTTTTGAAGAAAGCTGCCGGTGTTGATAGTGGCTCTGGCGAACCTAACACAAACAAGGTTGCCACAGTTACATCAGATCAAGTTCGCGAAATTGCTGAAACCAAGATGAAAGACCTAAACGCTGCTAGTGTTGAAGCTGCAATGCGTATGGTTGCTGGTACTGCAAGAAGTATGGGCTTCGAAGTTAAAGACTAGTCTTAACTTTTTCACAGTTTACAGGAATGTGAAAGCATTCTTAACAAGTGGGAGGGGAAAATCTAAATCCCCAATGGACCACAAAGCAAGGAGGAACTTAGCATGGCTAAGCATGGAAAAAAATATATGGACGCAGTTAAAGGCTTAGATAAGTCAAAGACTTACTCTGCCGAAGAAGCTGCTGATTTACTTAAGAAAATTGATTACGCAAAATTCGATTCAACAATCGAAGTTGCTGTTAACTTGGACGTAGATCCAAAACAAGCTGACCAACAAATTCGTGGCGCAATCGTGCTACCAAATGGTACAGGTAAGACATCGAAGGTTATTGTCTTTGCAGAAGGACAACAAGCTAAAGATGCTGAAGCTGCCGGTGCTGATGTTGTTGGTTCAGATGATCTTGTTGAAAAAATTCAAGATGGTTGGTTAGACTTCGACGTTGCCGTTGCTACACCACCAATGATGGCTAAAGTTGGACGTTTAGGTCGTGTACTTGGACCTAAAGGTTTAATGCCTAACCCTAAGACTGGTACAGTTACAATGGACGTTACAAAAGCTGTTAACGACATTAAAGCTGGACAAGTTGCTTACCGTGTAGATTCAAATGGTTTGATCCATGCACCTATCGGTAAGGCATCATTTGATACAAAGAAACTTTCAGAAAACTTCGATGCATTTTACGAAGCTATCTTGAAGGCTCGTCCTGCATCACTTAAGGGTGCATATGTTACAAGTGTTAACATGACTTCAACATTTGGCCCTGGTCTTAAGATCAACGCTTAATCTTATTGACTTATAACCAAAATGATGATAAATTACAATAGTTGATTTCTACCGAAGACTCAGGTGACGAAAGTCTTAATATCCTGCCGAGGCCAGAAGATTGTTAAATAATCTCTGTGCTCATTCGGGTGCAGAGATTTTATTTTATAGCCGAAAATTAGTAGAGACGACTAAATTAATTATGGAGGTGAAACGTAAAAATGAAGCAAGAAGTATTGAACAAGAAACAAGCAGAAGTTGATGCCGTTGTTGAAAGCTTGAAGAGTGCAAAATCAGTTGTAGTTATTGACTACCTTGGTTTAACTGTTGAAGAAGCAACAAGTATGCGTAGTGAATTACGTGAACAAGGTGCATCAATGCAAGTTATTAAGAATACAATCTTAAGACGTGCTGCTGACGCTGCTGGTATCGAAGGAATTGAAGACTTATTCGTAGGTCCTACTGCTATCGCTTATTCTGAAGAAGACCCAGTTGCTCCAGCAAAAGTTGCTGCAAAATATGCCAAAGATGTTGAATCCGTTGAAATCAAGGGTGGAATGATCGAAGGCAAAGTTGCTAGTCTTGAAGAAATTCAAAACCTTGCAACACTACCATCAAGAGACGGCTTACTATCTATGTTGGTATCTGTATTACAAGCTCCAGTTCGCGACTTTGCTCTTACTGTTAAGGCAATTGCCGACAAGAAAGACGACGAACCAGCTGCTTAATTAAATAAATAAAAAACTAAAATTATATTTGGAGGATTTTAAAATGGCTTTAGATACACAAGCAATTATTGACCAATTAAAAGATGCATCAATCCTTGAACTAAACGATTTAGTTAAGGCTATCGAAGACGAATTTGACGTTACAGCTGCTGCTCCAGTTGCTGCTGCAGGTGCTGCTGGTGGCGACGACGCTGCTGAAAAAGATTCATTCGACGTTGAGTTGACAGAATCAGGACAAGAAAAAGTTAAGGTTATCAAGGAAGTTCGTGCAATTACTGGACTTGGCTTGAAAGACTCAAAAGACCTTGTTGATGGCGCACCTAAGGTTATCAAGGAAGGCGTTGCTAAAGCAGATGCTGACGAAATGAAAGAAAAACTTGAAGGCGTTGGCGCTACAGTAACATTGAAATAATTAACTTATGTTAAAATTAATCCTCGAAAGAGGATTTTTTTTTACCCAAATTTATTTATGAAGAGGACAACGATGGCAAATCAATATTTTGAAAATTCAGCTGATCTCGAACACGAACTAAAAACTTTTGATTTCACATTGAAAAATCACAATTTGAAATTTACTTCCGACAGTGGTGTCTTTTCGCGCCAAACAATCGACTTTGGTTCAAGGGTCTTGATCGATGCTGTCAATTTTTCGACAGTTCCCCAAGGCAATATCCTAGATGTTGGCTGTGGCTACGGACCAATCGGGCTCGCACTAGCCAAAGATCAACCGAGTCGTCAGGTAACCATGACCGATGTCAATCTGCGAGCATTAGACCTGGCCAAGAAGAATGCACAAGTCAACAAAATCACCAATACCAACATTTTCGAATCAGACGTATATGAAAATATTACTGAGAAGTATGCCTTGATCGTGTCAAATCCAC
The DNA here is from genome assembly GCF_001434295.1 of Companilactobacillus versmoldensis DSM 14857 = KCTC 3814. GTDB lineage: Bacteria > Bacillota > Bacilli > Lactobacillales > Lactobacillaceae > Companilactobacillus > Companilactobacillus versmoldensis. Next base: position 38,715 of record NZ_AZFA01000014.1, read on the forward strand.
CAATCAGAGCTGGTAAGAAGGTAGTATCAGCAATTCTTTCTGATGCTTCGAAACATTTATTGCCCAATGGTGAACTCTGGGTCGTTCTACAAAAGAAGCAGGGGGAGCCTTCAGCTAGAAAATTAATGAAGACAATTTATGGAAATGTTGAAATAGTTACGCGTGATAAGGGGTATTATATTCTTAGAAGCAAACTCTAGTTAAGGAGGAACTATCATGGATAAAAAATTATTGATTGGACTCGGATTAGCAGTTTCAACTGGCGGGGCAGCTCTGATCGTTTTAGGAGCTTTTAAGACTGTCAGAAAGGTTAAAGTACGTCGTAAACGCAAGCAATTAAAGAAGTTAGCTAAAAAATATTTTAAGGGCAACCAGAAAGTCTTAGACATTATTGATGGCTTATCTAGCTTTGAAGTACGAGTTATTTTTAAGATCTGGGAAAAGACTGGACAAAAAGCTCAAAACTTCAAATTTCCAGAGGCCATCAGTTCTAAGTTACCAGATGTTGTTAAAGGTTAGGTATGAAGTTTTCTGAAGAAAAGAATCTTAGTTTTATGCAAATGGCACTCGATCAAGCTCAATTAGCGCAGGCTGATGGTGAGGTTCCAATCGGATGTTTAATCGTTGATAATCAAACATCCGAGATTATTGCCACAGGGTTTAATGAACGCGAACAAACTCAAGATGCAATCAAGCACGCCGAGATCATTGCTATCGAAAAAGCTTGTCAAAAAGTGGGTAGTTGGCGTCTTGAACATACGAGCTTATATGTAACACTTGAACCTTGCCCGATGTGTGCTGGGGCAATCATCAATAGTCGTATCGAAGAAGTTATTTTTGGAGCCTATGATCCCAAGGCGGGCTCAGTTGGTTCAATCAACAACTTGTTCGAAGAAAAACGATACAATCACCACCCAGATTTTCTTGGGGGAATGTTAGCCGATGATTCAGCTAGCTTGCTTCAAAATTTCTTTCGAGAAATTCGTCGGAAAAAGTAGCATAAATGAAGAATTTATAGTAATATAGTTATTGCCGAAAGGCCTTAGGGCAATGGTGCTCTTACGAATCGTGTCAGGTTCGGAAGAAAGCAGCACTAAGTAAGTTGCAACATGTGCCTTTTGTTATGTATATTAGCCTCCTAATCTAACGATTAGGAGTTTTTTTTGACTTCAAAAGGGGTAATTAAGTAACATAATATATTACACTAATCTATTGTTAGTTGAGGAAACAATATGAATACTAAGGGCTTTATGATGTCGAAATGGCGTCCGAATATCTATTTGTTTTTAACTGGTCAATTTTTATCAGGTGTCACCAGCATGGTCGTTCAGTATGCGATTATCTGGTATTTGACTAAAGAGACCGGCTCTGCCACCGTTTTAAGTTTTGCCACTTTACTAGGGATGCTGCCGATGGTCTTTTTGAGTCCGTTGATCGGTCCGTTTGTTGATCGGACTAATAAGAAAGTCTTATTGATTGTGCCTGATATTGTGGCGGCATTAGTGGCAATAGTTTTATCAGTCGTGGGAATGATAAATAAGGATTTTCCGATTTGGTTGATATTCGTCTCGTTACTGATCCGTTCGATCGCGCAGACCTTTCAAATGCCGACGATTCAGTCAATCATGCCAACCATGGTGCCCAAAGATCAGTTGACCAAGGTAAATGGTCAATTAGGAATGGTCCAGTCAGCTAACATGATCATCGCTCCAGCTTTAGGAGCCTTGCTGTTTTCGATCGTACCGATAACCTTATTGATCTTATTAGACGTTGTCGGTGCAATCGTTGGTGTCTCGATCATCTTATTCGTACAGATCCCAGAAAATCCAGTCATCGACGAGAGAATGCACTTCTTATCTGATGTTAAATTTGGCCTGACAAAATTACGTCAGAATAAAGGACTTTGGCGGATCACTTTGATGGGGACCGTCTTCACCTTACTATTTATGCCGGCAATGAGCATGTACCCGTTAATGACCTTGTCGTTTTTCCATGGGACAGTAGCTCAAGCTGGTATCGTTGAAGTAGTCTTCTCAGTCGGTATGTTAGTCGGTGGGGCGGTGATCGGCTTTCTCGGAAATTGGAAGGATCGCATGATCCCGATAATCCTGTCGATGATCGTCTTAAGTATTGCTTTTATCATCAGCGGCTTTTTGCCCGGAAATTACACTGGATTTCTGTGGTTCACAGTCCTGAATGGCTTAGCTGGATTATCAGCTCCATTTTTCAATACCTTATTGATGGCCATGATCCAGCAAAGTTATCCTTCGGAAATATTGGGTAAGGTGCTGGGAATTTTGAATTCGTTAATGAATATTTCTGGTCCAGTAGGATTGATTTTCGCTGGTCCGTTGGCCGATAAAATTGGTGTTAATATGTTATTCGTAATTTCAGGAATCGGTTCGATCTTTTGTGCGCTATTTGTTTACTTTAATTCAGCTACCCGAAATTATGATCTCGAATTACAAAAGAAACTAGACAACTAAGATGACTTGTAATAGGGTTATCTTTTTTTGTTTCAATCAAGTAAAACCGATTTTTTTGTGAAGCGGTTTAGCCACTAAAGTTAGTTTGTTTTGTGGTAAAATTTAAGTATTAAACACAAGTTAGGAGTAAATATGGCATATCAAGCATTATATCGGGTCTGGCGTCCCCAAACCTTTGCCGACGTAGTTGGTCAGGGGGTCATCACGCAAACACTGCGCAATGCCGTCGCCAGCAATATGACTAGTCATGCATATTTATTCAGTGGCCCAAGAGGGACTGGTAAAACGTCTTGTGCCAAAATTTTGGCTAAGGCAGTTAACTGTTTAAATCCTCAAGATGGAGAACCATGTAATAAATGTGAAATCTGTAAGGCGGCCAATGAGAACCGTCTTAACGATGTGATCGAGATCGATGCGGCATCAAATAATGGTGTCGAAGAGATTCGTGATATTCGTGATAAAGTTAAATACGCACCAACTGAAGCAAAGTTCAAAGTTTATATCATCGATGAAGTTCATATGCTTTCTCAAGGAGCTTTCAATGCTTTGTTGAAAACTTTGGAAGAACCACCAGCAAATGTCATGTTCATCTTGGCAACGACGGAACCACAGAAGATCCCCGCAACCATCATCTCGCGGACTCAGAGTTTTACTTTTCGACGGATCTCGCGTCAAGATATCTTGGATCGAATGGAATTGATCTTAAATGACAAAGAGATCGAATATGATGAAGAAGCTTTGAACATCATCGCTACATCAGCTGAAGGTGGGATGCGTGATGCCTTGAGTATCCTTGATCAAGCTTTGTCATTCGGGAATGATCAACTAACACTAAAGAATGCTCAAGAGGTCACTGGTGCCTTGAGCAATGAGCAAATAGTTTCATACATGACTGCTGTGGCTGAAAATAACCCAGCAGATGCATTAACTAACCTCTATAAAATTTTGGCCAGTGGCCGGTCAGCAATTCGTTTCACGGAGATGATCATCCGGGTATGTCGTAATATCATTTTATACAACTCTAACAGCGATTTATCCAATCAGATGGACAATACCATTATGACCAACGAAATGCTTGCTATAGCTGATAAATTCGATAATCAGCGCCTGTTCTATATCGTCGACCAAGTCAGCAATACGCAGCGTAATTTAAAAAACTCCAATCAGACTGATGTTTATATGGAGATCTTGACGGTCAAGATCAGTGAGCCTCAGGTTGAGCAAACGAGTCAAGCGCCGGCTGCAGCAGAGTCGTCACAACCTCAAGACAATGTTCAAGTTGACCGGTTGAGTGAAGAGGTCCAACAATTAAAGTCGAAGATCAAGAATTTGGCTACTAATCAACCTCAAGCCCAAAAGAAACCAAAACCTCGTCGCAACAATAATAAGCAGTCGCATCTGAATAAGACGGCGATTTATCGAGTGCTTGGCAGTGCCACTAAGCAAGATCTCAATAGTGCTAAGGATATCTGGCCGGACGTGATGAACATGTTGTCAGTCACCCAACGAGCTATGATGAAAGTATCTGAACCAGTGGCCGCTAGTCCGGATGGGTTAGTGATGGCTTTTGATTATCCAATGTGGTTCGAACAAGCCCAAGAGGATCAAGACCTTTTGGATTCATTGACTGGTGATGTCAGCAAGCTGATGAAAAAACAAGTTCAGATCGTGATGGTGCCAAAACAAGAATGGCCTAATATTCGTAAGGAATATATTTCTAATAATATTGATTTAAGCAAGAACAACGATGTAAAATCTAAACCAAAGGCAGCAAAATCTGACGAGACGATCGATGAGGCTGTGAAATTGTTTGGTCAAGATAATGTTGATGTTAAAAATGACTAGGAGGAAACGATTATGAGTAAAGGACCTAACTTTGGAAATATGGGTGGCAATATGGCCGACTTGATGCGTCAGGCACAAAAGATGCAACAACAAGTCCAAGAAGCCCAAAACGAAATCAAGAACAGTGAGTACGAAGGAAAAGCTGCTGGCGATTTAGTTACCGTTAAAATTAATGGTGAAAGAAAAGTTACTGATCTAAAAATTGCTGAAAAATTAATTGATCCCGACGACCCCGACACATTGCAAGATATGGTTATCATGGCTTTGAACGATGCTAATGATAAAATGATGGAAGACCAAAAGAATAAACTTGGTCAATATGCCGGTGGTTTAGGCGGCATGAATGGAATGATGTAAAATGAATTACCCAGAACCAATTTCTAAATTGATCGATAGTTATATGCTGTTGCCTGGTATCGGTCGTAAGACTGCTACGAGAATGGCATTTTATACGTTGACGATGGATAAAGCTGATGTAAAAGAATTTTCTGATAATTTGATGTCAGCTAAAAATGATCTTCATCCATGTAAGATCTGTGGAAATATAACTACTGATGAGATCTGTCCGATCTGCCGAGATAAGAATCGGGATCAATCAACTATTTTAGTTGTTGAGCAACCGAAAGATATCTTGTCGATCGATGACATGAATGCTTATGACGGGCTTTATCATGTCTTAGGTGGTGTTCTATCACCAGTCGATGGCGTTGGACCAGAAAATTTGAATATTAAGTTATTATTGAATCGGTTACGAGAAAATAAAGCGGTCAAAGAGCTGATCATTGCAACTAATGCTACTCCAGAAGGAGAAGCCACTGCTCAATACTTGGCCAAACTAGTTAAACCAGCTGGTATCAAAGTTACCCGTCCAGCTCGAGGTTTAGCGGTAGGCTCAGATATTGAATATGCCGATGAAATGACTTTGAAGACCGCCGTTTTAGGACGTAGGGAGATCTGATCATGTTTGGAAGAAAAAAGAAAGATATTAAAAAAATCGAAGATGATCGTTTATTAGACGATATCCGCGATATTCAAGCTAGAGCAAACAATATGCAGAAGCTAGTCGATAACTCATTAGAGGTTTCAGATGAAACTAGGATCAAACTTCGCTTAGAAATGTTGAAGTATCAATTCCTGTATCTTGAGGCTCGTCGTCGTAACGCTAAAGCTCGGGAGACGACTAATATTATCTTTAGTGATGAAGATACTTTCTTGAGTCAACCAAACACAGCTGAGCGTCATTGGTAAAATAGTTAACTGAGCATTTCACGAATAGGTGAGATGCTTTTTTCATATCGTAAGTTAAGCATTTCTTTGTTAAAATTAGCTTGTTGATTGTCTTTTTTTCCTATCTTCAAGTAAAATAGTTTATATTAACTAGGAGAGTATTCTATGACAGGCATTTTTATATCATTTGAAGGACCAGACGGTGCTGGTAAGACCACAGCGTTACAAAATTTATTGCCGCAATTAAAAGCTGCAACTGATCAGGAGATTGTGGTGTCACGTGAGCCTGGTGGCAGTCCCATTGCTGAAAAGATTCGTAATATCATTTTAGATGTCAACGATGAATCGATGGACGCTGGGACTGAGGCATTATTGTATGCAGCCGCGCGAAGACAACATTTAGTCGATGTGATTTTACCAACTCTGCAAGCTAATAAAGTTATGTTGAGTGATCGTTTCGTCGATAGTTCCATCGCCTATCAAGGTGGGGGAAGACAACTGGGAACTAAAGAGGTTGCTTCGATCAATGATTTCGCCATTGATGGACATCTACCTGATTTGACTATTTACTTTGATGTTTCGCCTGAAGTAGGATTATCTCGGATCAAGAAAGATCATGCTGATCAAATGGATCGACTCGAGCAAGAATCTATCAAGTTCCATCAGCGGGTGCATGACTCTTATCTCAAGCTGGTTAAGGAAAATCCCCAGCGTATCGTTACGATTGATGCTGAACAGGCACCAAAACAAGTCGTAGATGATGCATTGGCGGCAATTAAACAACGATTTCCAAATGTTTTTAACGGAGGCCATTAATTATGAAAATGATTTTAGCAATTGTTCAAGACAAGGATAGTCAACAACTACAAACAAAATTAGTTAAAGACGGGTTTAGATTTACTCGCTTGCCATCAACTGGTGGGTTCTTAAAATCTGGTAACTCAACTTTTATCATGGGTGTCGAAGAAGAGAAAATCGATGATGCCTTGAACGTTATCAAACAAGCATGTCACACAAGATCACAATATGTCACATCATCATTTGTTCTACCTGAAAGTGGGATCGGTGATCCGGTCGAAGTACAAGTTGGTGGAGCAACTTGTTTCATTTTGCCAGTGGACAAATTCGTGAGATTTTAAGCAATGGAAGATATTGCAGTCGAGCAACCAAAAGTAATCACTGAATTTCAAACGATTATTCAGGCGAAAATGTTGAGTCATGCATACTTGATTGATGGTTCATCTTCACAAGTTCGCAATCAAGTGGCGATCTGGTTGGCTCAGAGCCAATTTTGTGAGCATTTGGAGGCAGGGATGCCTGACCAAACATGTCAACGTTGTCGCAATATTGCTTTAGGCGATAATCCTGATGTTTTACAAGTTGAGACTGACAAGCAGAGCATTGGTGTGGACGATATCAAATATTTCAAAAAAGAAGCTAATATGACTGCCACACAAGGGAATCGCCGTGTGTTGATCATCAACGAAGCTGAAAAGATGACTAGTGCAGCCAGCAACAACTTATTGAAGACCATCGAGGAACCAGAAGGTAACTTGATGATCATCTTGTTGTGCAATTCTGCTAAGCAAATGTTGCCAACTATTCAATCTCGAGTGCAAATTTTTCATCTATCTAATAAGAGCAATCGTGACGAGGTCAAAGATCTAGTCGAGTCTGGTTTTAAAGAGAACACGGCTCAGTTAGCTCTAAAGATCTCGGATGTAAAACCTTTGATGACGATGGATGGCGAAGGCTATCAAAAGCTTCATGCAGCTATCGTCAATTGGCTCAAACGTTGTAACAGTGGGCAACTTAATAGTTTTATCGATGTTCAAACAGACATCATGCCCTTGATTGAAAATAAGGATCAGCAACAAATATTTTTTGATATAATGAATCAACTTTTTAGTGATGTGTTATCAATTAGGTATCAAATTCATGATCCGTTGCTGATAAATGAAGATATACTTTCAAATAAGACAATGCCAACGATCGTGAATTATTCTGAAGAACTTTTTCATGCCGAGACCATGTGGAAAAGTAATGTGGCATTTCAAGCCATTCTCGAAGATTTATCATTAAAATATGTGAATTAGTGGGTAAGAATATGGCAGAAAATGATTTATATAGTGAATTTGAAGATATAACTAATAAACTTAGTGATTTAAGTACACAGCTGTCATCATTAAAGGAACAACTGTCAAAAAGTTTAGAAGAAAATGAAGAATTAAAAATGGAGAACAAAAATCTCCGCAAGCATTTAGAAAAGGTCGATGATGAAACTAAAGATTTCGACCAAAGCGATTTACCAAGTTCACGTCTCAATTTAGAAAAGCTCTACGAAAAAGGCTTCCACGTGTGCCAACAATTTTATGGCTCACACCATGATGAACCTTGTATGTTTTGCTTGGATGTTATATATGGTAATCGATCACAAAATCAAAAGTAAGGGAGCTATTTGAATGAAGGAACAAAAGAGTTTTGTTGATAATTCGAAGGGCTGCCTTTTTTTAGTGCCAACACCGATTGGTAATTTGAACGATATGACTTATCGAGCTGTCCAAACGTTAAAAGACGTTGATCTGGTCGCAGCTGAAGACACACGAAATACTAAAAATCTCTTAAAGTACTTTGAAATTACGACTGATTTGATCAGTTTCCATGAGCACAATACTGCCTCTCGGATCCCGGAATTAGTTGAAAAATTAAATTCAGGCCTTGATATTGCGCAAGTAAGTGATGCTGGGACGCCATCGATCAGTGATCCAGGTAAGGAATTGGTTAAAGCCGCAATCAAAGAAGATATCTCGGTCGTGCCATTGCCAGGAGCTACCGCTTCTACAACAGCCTTGATTGCCTCAGGTATCAGTCCACAGCCATTTTACTTCTATGGATTTTTACCTCGAAAAGGTAAAGAAAGAACTGACGCCTTAATCGATTTGGCTAATCGAAACGAAACTACGATAGTTTATGAATCTCCGTACCGAGTTCAAAAAACTTTGGCTGACTTAGCGGAAAACTTTGGTAATGACCGTCAGATAGTCTTAGCTAGAGAGCTAACTAAATTGCACGAAGCCTTTTTGCGAGGGAGTTTGACCCAGGTTATCGACTATTATTCAGAACATGATCCTAAGGGGGAGTACGTTTTGATTATTGCTGGTAAACCTGAGTCAAAGACAGAAACGATGAGTGATGACCAGATAATCGAAGCAATCAATCGGTTGATCGAAGCTGGTAATAAGCCAAATAAGGCTATTAAAGAGATTGCCGCTCAAAACGACTTGAAGAAACAAACTGTTTATAATTTATATCATAATATTGAGGGGAATAATTAATCATGGATGAGACATCAAAAGCAGAAATTTTTACCGAGGACGCGGTCTTCCCATTTTATTTATCTAATTTTACAGGTGATATTAAGATATCGGCGCTTTTGGATGTTATGTTATTAGCCTCTGAAGACCAATTGAAACAAGAGGATGCTGACAGTGTTTCGATGGTCGACCACGGTCTAGGCTGGGTCGTGACTCAATATCATATGGACATCGATAAAATGCCTGAAGTTGGCCAGAAACTAAAGGTAAGCACCAGAGCTACTAGCTACAATAAGTTCTTCTTTTATCGTTATTTTTGGATCGATGATTTAGATGGTAACCGTTTGGTAACCTTACAGAGTGCCTTTGTTCTGATCGATATTAAGGAAAGAAAAATTGTTTCAGCTGCCTATAATTTGAAATATATGTTTGGTTCCCAAGCAACGAACAAGATCAAACTCTTTGCCAGATTGAAGGAACCAACGGAATACGATGCAAAATCGATCCAGCATATCGGATATTACAATATCGATGTCAATCGTCACGTCAATAATACTTATTATTTCGACTGGATGGTCGATTCATTGGACATTGATTTCATTGCTGAACATCGTATCAAGAGCATGGATATTAAATATGACAAGGAATTGAACTTGCATAGTAAACCTGAAATGTATGTCAAGACTGATGATCTAATGACGACGCACTGGATCAGAAATGATGATAAATTAAACGCTATTGCTCAGATTTATTGGGAAAACAAATAATTCGATGAACATATCAGTTTGTTCTAGTAATCAGCTGTGCTAGTATTGATTGGTATTAAAAATTTTGGAGTAGGATTCAAAGCGTAAAGTGCTGGTGGAACGGAATGTGAACACCGGACAAAGGGGATTTTCACCGCGGTTTTGTTTCCGCATTCGCCACATATATAGTTAATCGCCATACTCTAGTTATATTTTGTGGCAGCTCCTTTAGGAGATGTCAAAATGAACAGAAGTAAAGAAAGTAGCACGGCAATTAATGTCCATGAGCTGACATGGATGGCTTTATTGATCGCCTTGCAAATGGTTTTAACCAAGTTTTCAATTGGTAGCAATATGCTAAAGGTTGGTTTCAGTTTTATTGCGATTGCACTATTAGGTTATTATTTTGGACCTATTAAAGCAGCAATGGCAAATGTGATTGCAGATATAATCACTAATACAGTTTTCTCGACTGGTGGGACATTCTTCTTTGGTTTCACAGTTTCGGCAGCCGTAGCTGGTCTGATCTTTGGTTTTATGCTCCATCGTCGTAAAGTCACAGTTTTGAATGTGTTTTTAACGATATTAGTATTTACCGTGGTAGTTAACGTTTTAATGAATACGCTTTGGATATCAATGATGGCTAACTTACCATTCCATGTAATGCTCATGACGCGCTTGCCAAAAGAAGCGATTGCCTTGGTTTACCAAACTGGTATCCTCTTCATTATTTTGAAATGGATTAGCAAGTCACGATTCAACAGAATAGGTCGTTAAGGCCTATTTTTTTTTGGTTCAATACTTGTGGTAGAATACCCTTATTAAGGAATGAGAAAATTATGAAAATATTAGCTTTTGATTCATCAAATAAGCCTTTAACAGTTGCTGTCGTTGAGGATGGTAAGATCTTGGCACAAATGGATTCAACCGAAGAAAAGACCCACAGTATCTCACTATTGCCAGATATTCAAGAATCACTCAAAAAATCGGGTCTATCAGTCGACCAGATCGACCGGATTGCCGTCTCTGATGGCCCTGGTTCATATACTGGTGTTAGAATTGCGGTGACAGTAGCGAAAACTTTGGCATTCACACTCGATAAACCATTAGTCGGTATTTCGAGTTTACGTTTATTAGCTGCTAATGGGGATGACGGTGATTTAGTAGTTCCCTTAGAAGACGCTAGAAACGACAATGCTTTTGCTGGAGCTTATATCAACAAGTCAAATGAGTCAGTAAACGTCATACCAGATCATCACATTGCGATGGCTGACCTCTTAGATAATCTAGAGAATTATGATCAAGCCCAAATGGAATTTGTTAACGCTAGTCAACATCTGGCTGACTTGATCAAAGCAAGGTATCCCCAAGCAAAGATTTTGTTAACGAAGGACAGTTTGCCAAGTGCCGCAAAACTTGCTAATATTGCTGTCAATGAAACTCCCGTGCGCGATATCAACGCTTTTGTACCAACTTACCTCCGTTTGACGCAAGCTGAACATGATTGGATCAAAAAGGGACACAAGGAAGACGGTAATATTTCTTATGTGGAAGAAATTTAAGCAGGCCGTATGGCCGCAAGATGAGCCAGAAAAATATCCGTTCGTGACTAAGCCTGTTGTGATCAACGAGCAAAATTTCATGTTACGGAAAGCTAGACCAGATGATGCTGACGATTTTATGAAGATTCAAGAAGAGATTTACGGAACTCCCACGCCGTGGACGAGCGATGTAGTCGAAAGTGAGATTCATAATCGTAATGCACTCTATTTAGTTGTGGCCAAAAATGCTACAGTGATAGCTTTTATCGGCCTTTCAATGAATCTCGGAAAAGAGTCGCATATTACCAATTTGGCGATTTCACCGTCCTACCAGAAACTGGGAGTCGGGCATTTATTGCTCAACCAAATTTTTGATTACAGTCGACTTCACAGTTACAATCGACTGTCTCTAGAGGTGGACATTACGAATCAGGAGGCTATCGACTTGTACGAAGCCTTTGGTTTTGAAACACGTTTGATCCATAAAAAATACTATTATAGAAACCACCACGATGCTTTAGAGATGGTGGTCAAGTTATGAGGGAAATATTTTGAGTAATGATACATTGATTTTAGCTTTTGAAAGTAGCTGTGATGAGACCAGTGTGGCTGTGATCAAAAATGGTAAAGAGATCTTATCGAACATTATTGCCACACAGATCAAGAGTCACCAACGTTTCGGTGGAGTAGTTCCCGAAGTTGCTAGTCGTCACCATGTTGAAGAGATCACTTTGTGTATTCAAATGGCGATGGATGAGGCAGAAGTTAGTTATGACGATTTGGATGCCGTAGCTGTGACCTATGGTCCCGGATTAGTCGGTTCATTATTGATTGGTATCATGGCAGCGAAGACAGTGGCTTTTGCCCACAATTTGCCATTGATCAAATCGAATCACTTGGCTGGTCATATTTATTCAGCTAACTTCGTGACTGATTTACAATATCCATTTATGGCATTATTAGTTTCTGGTGGTCATACTGAATTGGTTTATGTTAAGGCACCAGGTGAATTTGAAACCCTTGGTGATACTAGGGATGATGCTGTCGGTGAAGCATATGACAAGATTGGCCGAGTTTTAGGCATCAACTATCCAGCCGGAAAAGAAGTCGACCGTTTAGCTGGTATTGGTAAGGATACTTTCAATTTCCCACGAGCAATGGTTCAAGAAGATAATTTGGACTTCAGTTTCAGTGGTTTGAAGAGTGCCTTTATCAATACTGTTCACCATGCTGACCAAGTTCACCAAGAACTTTCCAAAGAGGATTTAGCAGCTAGTTTTCAAGGAGCAGTTTTAGATATTTTGGCTAACAAGACTTTCCGGGCAATCAAGACTCATCCAGTCAAGCAATTGATTGTCGTCGGTGGAGTAGCAGCTAATCAAGGACTAAGAAAACGTTTAGCTGATGAAATTGCTAAACGCAATTCAGATATTGAGTTGATCTTCCCACCACTGAGATTATGTGGAGATAATGCCGCAATGATTGGAGCAATCGCTCAGATTCAATACGAAAAGCAAGATTTTGCTGATTTAACAGTCAACGCCGATCCAAGTTTAGATTTTTAATATTATAAAACGAGTAGATTAATTAAAATCTACTCGTTTTTTTGTGGCTTCGTTTTCCTACTGTGGCGGTATTTATAGCTATGATAAACTGAAAAAAATACCCTTTTTGAGGAGACCAAAATGAATCAAAAAATTAGTCTAGGTTTAAATATCGGTGTTTCATCAGTCGGTTTTAGTGTAATTGATTATGAAGCTGGAAAGATTTTGGAATTAGGTTCACGCCTGTTTAATGGCAAGATTGCTGAAGAAAATGTCGTTCGTCGCGACATGCGTGGCAGTCGGTGATTGACGGGTCGAAAGAAACAACGCCGCCAGGATACGATCAAACTTTTTCACAAGTATAATTTATTAGGAGAAGCTGATTTAAAACAATATAGTGAAATCCTTGATAGCAATCAAAATCCTTATCAAATCAGAGTTAAAGGCTTGAGTGAAAAGCTTTCAGCAGAAGAGTTAGTAATTGCGTTATTTTATATTGTTAAGAAACGTGGTATCAGTTATGATCTTCAAGATGCTGAAATAGAAGATGATGATTCAGGTTCTGACTATGGGAATGCCTTGAGAATCAATACTTTGCAGTTGAAGAAAATGTTCCCAGCTGAGATTCAGTTAGAACGCCTAGAGCGTTTGAAAGCCGTCCGAGGTCAGATCACGATTGAAGATGAAGAAAGCCGGACGGTCCTATTGAACGTTTTCCCAACTAAAGAGTACGTCAAAGAAGCCAAGAAAATAATCGAACAGCAAAGTCAGTTCTATCCTGAGGTCCTAACCGATGATTTTGTTGATTCTTATTTGTCGATTCTCCAAAGAAAACGTGATTATTTCGTTGGACCTGGAAGTGAGAAGTCACGCACTGATTATGGTATTTATAAAAAAGATGGCCGAACACTGGATAACTTATTTGAAGAATTGATTGGTAAATGTTCTGTCTATGAAGAAGAGCTACGTGCGTCAGGTGCTTCTTATACAGCACAATATTTTAATCTTTTGAATGACTTGAACAATTTGCGGATCTCAACCCGGGAAGACCAGAGGTTAACGACTGAAGATAAAGCAAAAATTATTGAAGAAATCCTTGATCCTGAAAAGAAATCAATTCAGATGATGAGAATCATTAAAAAAGTAGCTGATTGTACAGATGATGAGATCAAAGGATTCCGGATTGATGATAAAGGCAAACCAGACTTGCACTCAATGGCAGTCTATCGAAAGTTCCGTCGCAGTATGATCGATGCAGGTATTGATTTCAGTAAATTGACTCATGAATTTATTGATGATCTTAGTTTTACTATGACCTTAAATACTGAGAATGATGAGATCAGAAAACAATTGCTCAAGAAAAGTCAGAATTATGACTTTTTAACTGAAGAATTGATCCAAGCTATCATCGACAACAAGACTAGTATGGATATCAAATCAAACAACAAGTGGCATCGCTTCTCTCTAAAATTGATGAACCAACTGATCCCTGATATGACCAATCGTTCGATTGAACAAATGACCTTGATCAACGAATTGGGACTTCGTAAAAAAGACGACAATGAATTGTTGAACACTAAATTTATCCCTTATCGCCAAATCGCTAAAGAAATTTTTAGTCCCGTAGCTTCTAAGTCAGTCAGGGAAGCTTTAAAAATCGTCAATGCTGTCTTAAAGAAGTATGGGCACATTGATTATTTAGTAGTTGAGATGCCGCGAGATAAAAACGAAGATGAAGCCAAGAAAAAAATCGAACAATTTCAAAAGGAAAATCGGACTCAAAAAGATAAAGCACTTGAATCTTTTACCCGTTCAGTTGGTAGTAAAAAGACTGTTGAAGATGCTTTGGCGAGATACAGTGGGAAGTTGTACTTCAAAATTCATTTATGGTATCAACAAGATGGTATCGATCTATACAATGGTTAGGCCATTTCAGCAGCTGATTTGATTTACAATCCTAATAAATTTGAAATCGATCACATTATTCCACAATCGATTTCTTTCGACGATAGTATTAATAACAAAACGCTTTGTTATGCTTCAATGAACCAAGTGAAAGGTCAAAAGACACCTTATCAGTTCATGAATGAAGAACATGGCCAGGGATTCCCAGCGTTGAAAGCCATGGTCAAGAAAAATCCTAAATTAAAACATAAGATCAATAATTACTTATTCGATGAAAATGTCGAAGATATCGAAACTAGGAAGAGATTCATCTCCCGTAACTTAGTCGATACTAGGTATGCCTCACGAGTAGTCTTAAATAGTTTGCAAGACTTTTTTAAGAATCAAGGAAGTGATACTAAAGTTACCGTTATTCGCGGTAAGTTTACTTCGAACATGAGAAAGCATTGGCATCTGAATAAGACCCGTGACACCTTTCATCACCATGCGATTGATGCCTCAGTAATTGCTGTCACACCATTCTTACGGATCTGGAAAAAAGGCGTGACGATTTTCCCAAGAAAAATCGAAGAGACAGCCATCGATATCGAAACCGGCGAGATCTTAGAAGAGAAAGACTTTAAAAAAGATTTATATGATCAGCCGTATGCCGGATTTGTAGCTGAATTAGACAATGCTGAAGACCGCATCAAGTTCTCACACCAAGTCGATAAAAAGGTTAATCGAAAAGTAAGTAATGCTACGATTTATTCAACT
Organism: Companilactobacillus versmoldensis DSM 14857 = KCTC 3814; assembly: GCF_001434295.1. Lineage (GTDB taxonomy): Bacteria > Bacillota > Bacilli > Lactobacillales > Lactobacillaceae > Companilactobacillus > Companilactobacillus versmoldensis. The sequence goes on from NZ_AZFA01000014.1 coordinate 54,079, forward strand.
AGACAGGGACAACTAGCTAAGGATAAAACTGATTTTGAGTATGTCGTGGGTAAAATTAAAAATATCTATGATGCAGTTGAGTATGCCAAATTCAAGAAAATCTTTGATAAAGATAAAACAAAATTTTTATTGTATCGAGTTGATCCTAAGAGCTTTGCTAAATTAGAAAAGATTATGGAAACATATCCTGATAAAGTTGAAATAACAGATCGTAGTGACAAGGTAAAAAAAGTTTCCGCATCGCCATTTGAACTTTATCGAAAGGATAATGGCTTGGTTACTAAATATTCTCCAAAAGATAAAGGTCCAGTGATTAAGAAACTTAAATATCTCGACAAAAAGATTGGATCACATATCGATATCACACCAGAGACCGCCAAAAATAAACACGTTATTTTGCAATCATTGAAACCATGGCGAACGGATGTCTACTTTAATCATGAATCTGGTAAATATGAAATTATGGGATTGAAGTATTCCGATTTAAAGTTCAATTCTCATGAGGGTTATGGTATTAAGAAAGATATTTACAATCAAATCAAAGATAGAGAAGGAGTTTCCAATACATCGGAATTTATGTTCACTCTGTATCAAAAAGACCGGGTAAAAGTAAAGCGTCAAGACTCAAAAGAAAACGTTGAAATGCTTTTTTGGTCCAGATCTACTAATCAAAAAGGGTATGCTGAGTTAAAACCGATTTTTAAATCTTTTAACGAAGATGGAGAATATCCAATTTATGGCGCAGCAAAAAAACAAATTCTGAAATCTTTAGTTCCTCAAAATTGTAAAATAATGAAGGTTAATACCGATATATTAGGTAATCCATTCTATTTAGAAAAAGAAGGAGATTTTCCAAAAGATTTGCTTGACTAAACTAATAGATATGATAAGATATATCCTGTAAGGGACACCTTATATGTTTGAACGTTCATTCGCAAAGTTTTATCATTACCAATTCTTTAAGGATCTACAGAAATAAGGATTTATTCCGAATTTACCGCCTACTTGATAGGCGGTTTTTTTTCACCCAAAATCAGGAGGAAAGTTATATGGCGTGGCGAATGGTCCATGTTAAGGAAGGCGACTATTTGCGTCTTAGATTGGACAATATTGAGATACGCAAATTAGATAAGAAAGTGTATATTCCACTGGCAGGTATCTCTGTGATAGTTTTGGAGGGTAATCGGACTTCTATTACAACTAAATTAATGTCACGAATGAGTCAATACAATATTGCCCTAGTTATTAGTGATGATAGTTATTTACCAGTTGGGATGTACTTACCCTATGGTCAATATCATCATAATGCCAAGCGAGTTATCAATCAGGCTAATTGGTCTGATGAGCAAAAGGGAAAAGGCTGGAAAGAGATAATTGGCCAAAAGATGAATAATCAAGTCAAATTTGCAGAATTTACTGGTGTCGAACAACCTAGAATCGATTTGATGAATGATTTATTACGGGGTCTAGAAAATGGTGACAAAACTAATCGAGAAGGTCATTTAGCAAAAGTTTATTTTGATTCACTATACGGCAATTCGTTTACCAGAAAAGATGAAGTGTTCATTAATGCAGCAATGAATTTTGGATATGCAATTTTAAGATCGTGCATGGCGCGAACAGTAGTTGGCAACGGATTGATTACCATGTTGGGTATTTTTCATAAGAACGAATTCAATAGTTTTAACTTAGCTGACGATTTGATGGAACCATATCGTCCTTTAATGGATTATTGGATTAATCAAAAAATTAAAGCAGAAAAAGATTTCTTGAGTTATGAATCAAGGCTAAAAATTATCGAATTTATGCAGGAGAAAATTGTCATTGATGGTAAGAAGATGTCAATTGAAAATTCAATGCAAGAATTAGTCAGCAGTTTTATAGCTTATATGGAAAGCAATTTAGAAGGATCTGTTATTCAGATTGAATTAAAAAATTTAGTAGGTATAGAAAGTTGAAATATCAAAATATGAGAATGCTCTGTATGTTTGATTTACCAGTAGATACTTTGGTTGAACGGCGCCAATATCGAATTTTACGAAAACAATTGATCAAAAACGGTTTTGTAATGCTTCAGTATTCCGTTTATTATCGATCAGTACCAAATCGTTCGGCAGCAAAAAAATTTGAAACAGCTATCAGACAATTTTTGCCTAATCATGGTGAAGTGCGATTGATTTCTGTCAGTGAAAAACAATTTGATGATATGAAAATTCTAGTCGGAAATAAATCTCATCAAGAAACTTTGGTCGGTAGTAAAGAAATGGTGATCATATGAGATTGAAAATAGAAATTGATGACCAAAGTTTCTTTGAGTTAGATTTTGGAGATATCGTTTATATTTCTGGGTATAACCATCAAAATATGTGGAAGATATACCGCAGTTTATATTATTACTTTAATAAAAGTCCGATGTTGTCGACAAACATATACGGTGACGACAATATTGAAATAAGTTTGGACGATGTCAGTCCATCTACAAAAAATACTCAAACTTATTTTATTTCCAATCGTGACTCGATCTATCAACAAATGATTTATAAGAAGGGTAACTTATTATTTGAAAATCTAAATACTTTAAATGACAGTTTTGAGATCACCCGTATTCTAGAAGAGCTTAACGATACTAATACGAAATTATCACTGCTAGTACAAGAACATATAAATAACTATGCAAATAATTTAATAATTGATTTTGAGGATGTAACTTACTTTGATGTTTTAAAATACTTTTTAAAAGTTAGTTATGAGGATAGTAATCGGACTTTTCCCTTAGAATTTATGGAAACGGAATCGTTAGTCGATGAATTATTAAATTTGATTGAATCAAGTTTAAAGAAGGCTAACAACGACACTTGGATCGTATTGTATAATCTAGATTCGTTTGTTTCCAGATCTGCTAAGAAGACAATTTTGAATAAACTGAAAGAATTTACCGATCGATTTGAATTGAAGGTCATTTACTTGGGCAATTCATTAACTGATTGTTCAATAACTTCAGCTGAAACGGAAAAGATAGTTGTTGCGGCTGATGAATTTCATCAGCTGTTACCAATTGAAAATCTATCAAAGTCAATCAAAATGAGATATCCCAATGATTTTCCACATTCAACGGAACAACTAGTACAATCTTTGATCCAAGTAATTCCTTATGTTGGTAATAAAGAAAATGTTTCTTTAAATCCTCGGGATTTGGTATTATTAAAAATAGTAAATGACATTTTAGGATACGAGACGTCGCTAGACTATAGTGATCAAATACTAAACAGTGCAGAAACCAAATTCCTATTAGATTAGGATTTATATTTTATTTGAGGTTTTTGTACCCTTAAAGAATTGGTAATGCCAAAACAACAACTGATCCGAAAATAAAAAAGATTCCCAATCCACTGTTATCAGTGCAATTGGGAATCTTTTGGGTCTAAACT